>JBEGVN010000023.1:0-19080 GCA_041178325.1 Pseudomonadota bacterium | reverse complement strand
GAGGACATGAAGATCGTGGCGTTTTTCTCGCGCTGATAGTCGAGGAGTGTTTCCCGCATCCGATCGGCTGTATCCGGATCAAGGGCTGCGGTCGGTTCATCCATTAAGAGAAGTTCCGGCTCGTTAATCAGGGCTTTGGCCAGCGATACACGGGTCTTCTGTCCTGCAGACAGCGAGCCAAAGCGGCGATTCAGTAAGGGGCCAAGATCAAAGAGCGTACTGATTTCATCAATGCGTTTGGCGGGGTGATCGACCCCATAAAGCTTTGCGTAGACCTTGAGGTTTTGAATCACCGTGAGTCTTTGCGGGATGTCGACATAGGGGGAGGTGAAGTTCATTCGGTGCAGCACGTGATAGCGATTCCGCGCCATATCGGTCCCTAGGACACGAATCATTCCGGAGGTCGGAAGGAGAATCCCCAGCAGCATGGAGATGGTGGTGGTCTTTCCGGCCCCGTTGCCCCCGAGGAGCGCAACAATCTCCCCCTTGGGAACTTTAAAGCTCAGGCCGTCGACGGCCCTTACGCTACCAAATGCCTTGACCAGTGACTCGACTTCAATGGCTGTCATCACAGGTACCTTAAGAGGGGAAGCGCTCTTTTTTGCTTGAGGCGGGCGTAGCACCGACACACAGGATAGAGCAGCGCGATGACACAACTGGTAACAAGGTAGACCCCGGGGAGAGGGACGCCATGGTCCGATGGCGGTTTGAGATGATCGGGATTGATGGGCCAATTGAATTGCCAGAGGGCCGTTCCATAGATGCTGAGATCCCAAAGGACTGCAAGACCGTGGATCAAGGGGAGATGGAGCAGATAAAAAATGAGAGGCACTTCCCCGAAGGTCGCCAGAACCGATTGACGCTGGGGCAGGGTGCGATCCAGAAGGACGAGAAAAAGGAGACCCGGCCCGATCGTCATTAAAAGATAGTGGAGTGATGGAGGGTACTTGCTGCAGTCGAGAAAGGAGAGTGCTTGGCGAAGCAGCGGTCCTTGTGCCACCCAGTCGTGTTGGTCTCCGTAGCCGTGGCTCCCTCTAAGGATGAGGAAACCGGCGGTGAGAATAACCCCGAGAATCATGAGGGTGCGTTGGCGCGCCTTGTCCCCCTGATGAAATAAGGGTCCCATGACGTAGCCCAGACTCATCACGCCTAGCCACGGAATAAGAGGGTAATAAGGATGAAACGTCCGTTGGCCCCCGAGGGGAATGTGGCCCCCGGTATGGAGGATTTGCCAGATCCAGCCAAGGTGTCCAAAGCGTTCAGGACTCAGGGTATCCAATGCATTGTGCCCCAGGATCAGGGTCAGGCTGAAGGCAAGGATCCAGCGCCTTGGAAGAAAAATCAGGGCTGACAATGTCATCATGCTCCAGCCGATCGCCCAGATCACCCCGACACTGATCGAGCTCTGATCGAGACCAAAATCCCAGCCGAAAATGCGTACCCAGAAAAGTTCAAGAAGGATCAGGAGGGCTCCTCGCAGAAAGAGCATTCGAGCCTGGGATGTCTTGTTACCCCTTTGAGACAGCGAAAGCTCTGTGCTGATTCCTGAAAGGAGGATAAAGAGAGGCGCGCAAAAATGCGTGATCCAGCGGGTCAGGAAAAGTCCGGGGGTAGTTTGATCGAGGTCTAGCGGATTGAAATGGGCATTGCTGAAGTAATCCCGGGTGTGGTCGAGGGCCATGAGGATCATGATCAGTCCCCGAAGATGATCGATGGCGGGGAGCCGCACATTTCGGTCTCCTCTTGTCGAGGATATCACTGGAAGCGAAAGAAACATCAGGAGCCTTTGGGGATGAGTTCAGTGGATCATATCTGTATGACCAGCCCAAATGGCTTAAAGTTTTACTTCTGGTCGCTTTGGTGATGATCTGACGTTTGGACTGTCTGTGGATCGCCAATAGGGACGCTCCAGGCATCTTCTACGAGTCTTTCCACGCCAATACCGGTCAGGCTGTTCAAAAAAGCCAGCAAGGCTTTGACATCGCCAGAGCTCAGTTGGATGGGGTGTATCAAGCCATCAAGTTCTGGATTTGGAATGCCACCTCTCTGGTAGAAAGCGATGACCTCCTCCAGCGTCTTGAGTGAACCATCATGCATGTAGGGGGCTGTCAGAGCCACGTTGCGAAGCCCGGGAGTCCTATATTTCCAGAGATCGGCCGGATTTTGCGTCACTTCATAGCGTCCCAGATCCGATGGCTTTTTTTCGCTGACGCGCTCGATTGTTGCGGCATCAAGCTCTGTCCAGACACCGGGGGCCAACTGGACACGCGTCTTTTTACCCTGGGAGCCCATCGCGTCCTGATAGCCGATTCCCGTGTTGTGGAAGGACTCATCAGTTAACAGTGCATCGTGTTTTTCTAATGTATGGCATTGGCTGCAATGCGCTTTTCCTGTGAAAAGCGCATAACCCTTTTGCGCATCATCGTTCAAAGCCTTTTTTTGCCCCCCGAAATACCACTGATCGAAAGGTGAGTTTCCGGCGATCAGGGTTCTTTCGTACTGGGCCAAGGCCTCCCCGACCGTGTCCATCGTGGGGCCCTTGCCAAAGGCCTCTTCAAAGAGGCCCTGATAATCAGGGGCCTTTTGTATGCGATCAATGACCTCTCCAACCGAGGGGTTTCCCATCTCATTAGGTGCGAGGAAAGGACCCCAGACTTGATTTTCAAGTCGACTTTCCCGGCCATCATGGAAGAGGCGGTGCAGCCGACCCGTATTGAGAATCGTGGGCGCATTTCGACGAACCGTTCGCCCCTCGATGCCAATGGCCGTTGACTGTTCCTGGCTGGTGAAGCCTTGCTCAGGGATATGGCACATGGCACAGGAGAATGTCCCATTCAAAGAGAGTCGTCGGTCATAAAAGAGTTTTCGCCCCAATGCCACTTTGGTCTCGGTCAAAGGTGATTCTCGTTCAGCAGGATCATGAGGCAGACCCAAGGAGGAAGTCGCCGTGAGTCGGATCAGATCCTGTGAGGTTCCGTTTCTTTGGGCCAATGAGGCACTTTGGGTTTGATAGTCCCTTCGGTCATAGTGTGACTTATCATCGCCCGAGCGGAATTTGGATCCCTTGATCGGCGCTACTTGCCCCTGAGAGGCTATTGGCGGGACATCGTCGGTGAGGTTCAGTGTCCTGATGTCGGCCAGCAGAAGGTCAGGGTGCAACACCGAAGGCGTATAGATGTTTCTTATTCTTAGTTTCGGATCAACCAGAATAACGCGAAGGACATGACTGATAGACCTTGTGGTCTGCCCTTGAGCCCCAGTCTCCGGCGTGATTGATTGCTGATAGGCCTTGAGAAGTGACTTTGCGGCTGATTCCGATGACGCTGTCAGAAAATGCCAGTCCGATCCTTCATGGATAAAGGGCCGGGCATAGTCCGCCATGACTTTGGCTGTGTCATGACGTGGGTCAAAACTGATAGTGAGGAGCCGAACCTTCCCCTTGATGTCGCGATAGCCTTTAAGGGCTGTTTGCGTTCGTTGAAGCACTGAGGTTGCGAGGGGACAACCATTCACCTCGCTGCAGCTTGCATAGATAAAGCTGATGAGGGTGATTTTATCCCGCAAAAGGTCATGAAGATTGACCCTGGCGCCGGTGGATTCGATCAGTGAGCCGTCAGCAGCAGGTCCCAGATCGGGAAGCACAAAGCTGCCAGGTTCTGGCGGTTGAAAGCTGAGAGGCTGATAGCCGGGGGCCAGAGGCTCAAGGGCATCAGGAGTTGGGTTTGCTGCATCGGTTGCTGTGGTCAGTGTAGCCAGAAGGAGGAGGCGCGCCAGATGTGGCGCACCTCCAATTGAGCATGACCTAAGGATTTTTCGCCAGTGCAGTGCCATTCCTTGTTCCGGCTACATTGGTATAGAGCGCGTGGGCCCCAAAACGCATTTGATGGGGACGCCCCAGCTTTGCAGCAGTGAAGTCGATAGCGAACGTTTGCTTGAGTTCCTTACCGTCCCAGGCGAAAAGCTTCAGGAACTGCTCATTATCAGCGCCTTTCTTGTCCCAGTTGGCTAAAAGTGATGAGCTGTAATAAAGCCTTTTGCCGTCCCAGCTGGAAGAGACCATGTTGACCTGCGCACCGATATGCTTTTCATAGATCTGGACAGGCTTCATGGGGTTGCTGATGTCAAACAGACGCGTGTTGCCATCCGAGAAGGTGTTTACCCAAAGGTGCTGATCATCACTGGAAATAGAAATGTCCACAGGCAAAGGAACCTTGGCCGGATCGCCAATATTGGCGACCGACTTTGCTTGCCACTCGCCTTTGTCATCCTCATGAATCAACCAGATTTGGGAGGTAAGTGCGGTCGTTGTAAAGCAGTAGTTGTGGGCTTCGCCCCAGGCACAGCGTATTTCAAGAGGTGCGCCGGGCACATCGAAGATTTTCTTGGGAGCCTTGGTGTGAAGATCCCAGGTGACGACAGTATTTCCGAAATGCTTCATGGCTTCGGCATCGGTCAGGAGTTTGCCGAAGTCCATCATGTAGTTGTTCCAGCCGGTGAAGCTTGAGGTGACCAGCAGGTTCTTTCGCGGCAGGGCCCTGACGTCATAGTTGTAGCCATCTGCAAACTGTCCGGTCTTGATCGCTCCCTGGAGGTCCGCATCGGTCGGGATCCAATAGGTGGCAATGTATTCCCCCTCATTGGTGTATTCCACAAGCGCTGTTCGCCCACCGTGATCCTTGTTGTTCGAAAGACCGGTAATAATCATGCGTCCCGGAAGAGCATAAATGGTGTGGGGGCCGACGACACCGCCACTTTTGGCGACAAAGTCATCAATGGTCCGAACCAGCTTGGGTTTCGCTGGGTCCGTTTTGACATCAAAGACGAAGATTTTCGAAGTGTCGAGGCCGCCCGCCCAGAGAAATGCCCGATCGTCAGTAAAGTCGGAATGATGGGCTTCATTTCGGCCCCCAACGGAAAGGGTTTGAATGATTTTTCCAAACTGTTTGGACTTCGGGTTCACATCCACAGTGACCAGCTTGTCTTGACCATCGCCAAGTCCCTCCACGCCCAGGGTCCAGACATAGACGAAATCTTCTTGCCCCGTAATTTTCTTCATGTAGGGGGAGGCACAGGTTTCGTCAGCCAAAAGCGGTGAAGTTCCGATCACCGCAAAGCATGAGAGGACGCCCAAGCTGATGCCCTTGAAGAGGGGGTTTAATTTTCTGATAAACGACTGATCAGTGTTCACGATGGTTTTCTCCCAGTAAAACAGGCGTTGTTCTTATTAGTCATGGCGATTGTCCGGCGCATGGTAGACAGGATAGAGTTAGAACTGCAACCTTCAATTTCTTTGAGACTTATGACTTTTAAGGAGTCCGAAGAGCGCCAGGATTGAAAATCCGGCGCCTGCGAGGAAGGGAAAGGCAGGACCCCACGCGTCCCATAATAAGCCTGCCAGAATGCTGGCGATCAACATGGCAACACCGGTGACCAAATTGAACAGGCCGAAGGCTGTTCCGCGAAGTTCAGATGGCGCCTGATCGGCAATCATTGTGGCAAGCAGACCCTGAGTGATCCCCATATGAATTCCCCAAAGACCCACGCCCATGAGGAGGTTCATCCAATGGTTGCTTGTGGCAAGAAATAGGTCAGCCGCAATTAATACCGCTAGCCCCAGGGCCAGCAGTGCGCGATGACTGATTCGGTCAGAAAGTCTGCCAAAGGGGTAAGCGGTTGCAGCATAGACGAAATTCATGGCGACCATGACCAGGGGCACCAGCGCCACAGGAATGCCCGATTGTTCGGCTCGAAGGACCAGGAAAGCCTCGCTGAAACGTGCGAGTGTGAAGACCGTCCCAATCACGACGACCCACCAGTATTGAGCACTCAGACGGTTAAGATTTTCGCGGCGGATGGGGTTGGAGCGTTTTTCAGCCAGATGACGTTTGGGTTCCTTGACCCCAAGGATGAGCAATCCGACGGCTAATGAACCCGGGATGACAGCCACCCAGAAAACGGCCCGAAAATCGTTATTCCAAAGCAGCATCAGACCGACCGCGATAAGAGGGCCGAGGAAAGCGCCCACAGTGTCCAGAGATTGACGCAGTCCGAATGCGGCCCCCCGAATCGCGGGTGGGGCTATATCGGCAATGAGTGCATCTCTTGGCGCCCCTCGAATCCCTTTGCCGACGCGGTCGATCAATCGTGCAGTCAGGACAAGCCCCATACCTTGGGACAACGCAAAAAGGGGTTTGCTCATCGCGCCAAGGCCATAGCCAAGGACGGCGAGCCCCTTTCTTTTCCCAAGATAATCACTCAAGACGCCTGAAAAGATTTTGACAATCAGGGCTGTGGATTCCGCAAAGCCTTCAACAATACCTACGAAAAACGCGCTGGTTCCGAGGGTCTCGACCATGAAAAGGGGTAGAAGGCTATGAATCATCTCGGAGGAGACATCCATCAAAAGGCTCACGAAGCCCAGCATCCAAATGCCCTTCGGGATACGGGCTTGATTTTCATTGTTCAAGGGTTACGGCCTCTCGCAGTGAGCCCAGCGTCAGTGCATGGTGAAGATACTAGACCCGGATCCACCGAGACTTGAGAGAACGGGAAGAACGATGGCAATCGCGTGGGGAAGGTGTCGCCTGATACGGAATCCCAAGTCGTGATCTGTGATAAAGGATTCGGGATCGATGTCCGGGTGATGGGTGGACAAGACATCCATGACGATGGTCTTCCATACCCATTTCGACCCACCGTAGACCAATAACAGCAGGATACTGAAGCAAATGCCCCAGTACTCATAAACGGATGCGGTTAACGCCATGACTGTGGTTTTGAGGTCTGAACTTGCCCAAATCCCCACGGGCCAGTCCATCCAGCAACCCATATGAACGAGACCCATCAGCATCATGAACGAACCGATGATGACGCTTTGATCGATGGTACTGTCCCTTTCGATCAGGAAGTTCAGTGAGAGTTGCTTATGGATGTCGGGAACCGTCAAAGCTGCACATATACCCATCATCAGGATGCCTGGAGAACTGACGGCAAGAACATTGATCAGCTTGATAAGAAAGGTGACCTGCCTCATGAAATCGGGTGTGACGTAGGGCGAGTGTTCCAAGGCCTCATAGGTCGTGCAGAAAATGGTGTTGAAGCCAGCAGAAGCTTCTCCGGATGTACCAATCCTGAGGAGCTCCGAGGCAATGGTCAAAATACCGATCAAGATGATCGGGTGGCGGAGCGTCATCCCGATGCACTGAAGGTAAGTCCGGATTCCCCATAAGCAGGCGATCAGATAGGCGACGAGAGACCCAAGAACACTGGCTTCCCAGTAGATCCGGAGTCTGTATTCCCGCGCTTTACTGAGGTTCGTGATCTCCTCTCGGGTCAAGGTATCCAGAATGATGGACTTGAGATCAAGACTAGAGCTTGTGTTGAGGTCAAAGAGGCTATGACTCATAAAGTTGATGACATAGGCAGTCATCCAAATGAGTGGCCATCGATATCTCATCACTCCAATACCTCCGTGTTTCAGATTAAGTCGTGAAGCCCTTTGATTCGCTCAGGATTAACGTATCCCGAGATTTGGCAGGAGAGGGGGCAGATCGGTAATAATGCGCTGAACGGATTCAATCTCCAATATTGAGAACACATGGCCAAAGCATTTTGGGCTTACATTTTAGTTTTCTGCTGTCTATGTATCCCCTGTCAAGCGCAAAGCGAGGGTCAAAAAAATCAATCGATCGAGTATGCGCCTTTGGGTGCCCTCATTACCGATGTAGGGGATTTTGACCGGCAGGGTAAAAGCTTTGATGCAACCTTCTGGCTCTGGACACTCACGGCGAACCCCGAGAGCAACCCGATTGAGGATGTTAACTTCCCCAACGCCATAGAAATCAAGGAGTCCGTGATTAATAAGGAGAAGACCCCCAAGGGCTTCTGGATCACACGAAAGATTCGGGGTACTTTCAGGCACGCCTGGAACATGAGTGATTTCCCCTTTGATGATCAGACTCTGGGCATTCAATTGGTCGCAAAAGGGCGTGATTATTCCAGGTTGCGTTTTATCGATGATGGGATCACGTCCATTGTGGACTCTAATCTACGGCTCCAAGGTTGGGACATCTTGGGTGCCTCGCTTTATGCCAGCAAGATGACCTTTCGGTCGAGCTTCGGTGATCCGAGGATTGAGAAGACATCCGAGGTGACATTTGCCGCTGCGGATGTCTCCCTGAGCCTCAAACGAGCGAATTATGCCGCCTTCTGGAAACTGACCATTGCAGCCTTTGTCGCGGCTGGGCTTGTATTTCCTGCTTTTTTTATTCGCCTGGATGCTCAAACGCGTTTTGGTCTTCTGGCGGCTTCGGTATTTGCCGATGTTCTCAGTATGCAGAGCGCTTCTTCTGATCTCGGTGCCGTCGAATACGTCACCTTGGTCGACAAGATTCATATCCTGGTATTGATCTACACGTTTATCGCGACGGTCTTCGTGCTCTACACCCATGAACATCACCTCTACCCTGAGTCATCGCCTTCCATCAAATGGAATGGATTTCGTATGGGACTCATCTGTACGCTCATTTTGCTGATGGCGATTGCTGCTCTGGTCTGGAGTGTCTGGTCTCTATGAGGCGAACTATCACCTTAGGCTTTTCCTTCTGTGGCATTTCTCTGGCGACCCTGTTCTTCTGCTCGGTTGTGGGCTGCAGTCGCGAGCAGTCTGCAAGCGAAAAACCCATATTTCAGGGTGAAATTAAAGTGGGTATCCTGCATTCGCGAAGTGGGACGATGGCCTTCTCTGAGGGCACCGCGGCGGAGGGTGAGGCCTTGGCAATTGAGGAAATCAATAACCGTGGCGGCCTCCATCTCGACGGCAAGCGGCTGAGGATTGTGCCCATCGAGGAGGATGGGGCGTCCGATCCTAAAGTCTTTGCCGAAAAAGCGCGCAAACTGATTGATACGGATCACGTTAATGTGGTTTTTGGCGGGTGGACGTCCGCGAGCCGGAAGGCCATGTTGCCCGTGTTCGAAGAAAGGAATCATCTCCTTTTTTATCCGATTCAATACGAAGGACAGGAGTGTTCGCCAAACATTTTTTATGGTGGGGCTACGCCGAATCAACAAATAGAGCCTGCGCTGGACTGGTTGATCGCTCAAAAGGGGAAGACCTTCTTTTTGGTGGGTTCCGACTACGTGTTCCCCCGAACGGCGCATCGTATCGTCAGGGGGCACCTTCAGGAGAAAGGTGGGAGTGTCAAAGGAGAGGAATACATTCCATTAGGCAGCATGGCGGTGGCCCCGATCATTTCGGCGATCCAAATGGCCCTCCCTCAGGGAGGCATCATCATCAATACCTTGAATGGGGACAGTAACGTTGCATTCTTCAAGGCACTGAAGAAGGCCTATCTGACCCCTGCAAATGGCTATTTCACGATGAGTTTTTCCATCGCGGAAGAAGAAGTGTCCGAGATCGGGCCTGAATATTTGGAAGGAAGTTATGCCAGTTGGAGTTTTTTCCAGACGCTGGATTCGCCGAGCTCCCGGCGCTTTACCAAGGCATTCAAGTTCAGGTTTGGACACAAGCGGGTGACCAGCGATCCGACTGAAGCCGGTTACACAATGGTTCATCTTTGGGCATTGGGTGTCGAATCCGCGAAAAGCGCGGAGGTTGATAAGGTTAGGGATGCGCTGGTGGGAGTTCCCTTTGAAGCGCCCGAGGGGCGGGTCCAGTTTCGTTCAAATCACCATCTCAAGAAACTCTCGTTGATTGGAGAAATCCAAAGCGATGGCATGTTCCGGATTGTGGCCAATAACGGGACTATAGAACCTAAGACCTGGAATCGATTTCTTCCTGAGGGGCGACCTGAGGTTTGCCAAAAGGCCATGCAAGTCAGGCCAAACTCCCCGCGGCCTTGCCAATCGTGCTAGCTTGGTATCGGGAAGGAGATGAAGTTCGCTCAGGGCGAAATGGCTGGGTAATCCAGCCCCCTTTGACAGCCGCATGGCTTGATCGCGCATCCGGCCCTCCACACAGTTCCCTTCCGCTCAGATCCATAGCACGGAGACCGCTTTTATGATGCCCTTTCCCATCGTCGGTGTCGGAGCATCAGCGGGCGGTCTCGAAGCATTGACTTCCTTTATTGAAGGACTCAATCCCGAGCGAAGCCTCGCCTACGTCGTTGTCCAGCACCTTAGTCCCTATCATAAAAGCGCACTGACCGAGCTTCTGGGTGCAAGGACCCCCCTTCGCGTCGAGGAAGCGTCTGATGGTCTCCTGATTAGCCCCAAAGTCATCTATGTGATCCCCTGTAATAGCGTGATGACCGTCGATGATGGCCATCTGGTTATTTCTCCGCGGCTGGTGGCTGCATCCCCGCCGACGCCGATTGACCGCCTATTTGAGTCTCTCGCTGAGGAAGAGGGTCACAATGCAGTGGGCGTGATTTTGTCTGGGACAGGTAGTGATGGGGCTTTCGGCCTCAAGGCCATAAAGAGTGCGGGTGGCCTGACCTTTGCTCAAGACGAGGAAACCGCCAAGTTTTATGGTATGCCAAAAGCCGCCATTGAGCTCGATGCGGTCGATCGTGTGCTTCCGCCTTCTCAGATTGCAGCAGAAATCATGGGATTGGCGGAACATCCCTACTTTTCCCGAGCAGCCACATCGACAGCGCCGGACCTTGACCCTGAGTCCGATCATGAGAGCCTCATCCGTAAGATCCTGATCGAACTTAAGGTTCGTACCGGGGTGGATTTCACGCTCTACAAGCGGGGAACGATTCGGCGACGTTTGGCCAGAAGGCTCGCGGTCAATGGCGTCAGCGGTCTTAGCGATTACTTGATGCTTCTCAAGTCCTCTCGGGAGGAGTCGGAGACTCTGTCGAGAGAGCTCCTGATTCAGGTGACTGACTTCTTTCGAGACCCTGACGTTTTTGAGGGATTAACGCATCTGGTCTTGCCGCATCTCTTTCAGGACCGAGCCTCAAGACGCCCGGTTCGGATCTGGGTGCCGGGTTGTTCGAGTGGCGAGGAGGTGTACACCTTGGCCATGACGGCTCTGGAATATCTGGGCCCTGACGGAAAAGAACCGAGCGTCCAGCTTTTTGGAACCGACCTTAGCGAATCCGCCATCGAGATTGCCCGGGCCGGTATTTACCCTGAGACCATTTCCCGCCATGTTTCCGAGGATCGTTTACGGCGATTCTTTGAAAGAAAGAACGGTGGCTATCGAATTGGTCGAGCGACTCGTGATCTTTGTGTCTTTGCAAGACAAAATGTCGTCGATGATCCACCTTTTTCGAGGATCGACCTCATCAGCTGCCGGAATCTCCTGATTTATCTCGATCCGGCTCTTCAGAAGAAGGTGATGACCCTTTTTCATTATGCGCTCAATCCGGGAGGCTATCTCCTTTTGGGGCCTTCAGAAACGGTCGGTGCGAGTTCAGAACTTTTCAGCCCGATTGATAAACGACTTAGGATTTTCTCCAAAAAACTTTTGCCCGGAAGGAATATCGTGGGCATTCTCGATCACCCGGATCGTTTACCCCAAGTGCCCATTCCCCGAAAGATTATGCATAGCGTGGAACAACCCGAATCAGAACGTCTCCTTCAGGAAGCCAACAGAATTGCCATGAGGCGATTCGTTCCCCCGGGAGTTCTCTGCGACAGTGATTTCAATATCCTGGAATATCGTGGTGACACGACGCCGTTTCTGGGAAATCCGATAGGTCCTCCAAGTCATAACCTTAAGAAACTGATCAAGCCCGAGCTCCTGGTTGATCTCTGTAATGCGATTGAGGCCTCGAGGATCAACCGAGAAATCACTCTTTGTCAGGGTCTCCGGATTGAAGGTCTAGACGAAGCACCAGCCTATTCAGCCGAGATCATGCCGTTTAGTCTTGGCAGCGATGAGGCGACCTGGTTTTGGGTGTTCTTTGTTCCTGAAACTCCCCAAAAAAAGCGCAAGGGTGCTGCCAAGGAGGGGTTTCTTCAGCCCTTCTTGAAGGGGCTTTTTCCGAACCAAGAAGGGGATGAGGAAAAGAACAATGAGATCCAGCGTCTGGCAAAGGATCTTGAGGCTACGCGTTCATATGTGCGCAACCTCATGGAGGCTCATGAGGCGGCAATGGAGGAGCTTAAGGCTGCTGAAGAGGAATTGCTATCCAGCAATGAGGAATTTCAGAGTACCAACGAGGAGCTCGAAACAGCGCAGGAAGAACTTCAGTCCAGTAACGATGAGCTAAGGTCCCGCAATCGCGAGCTGAATTTTCTCAACGAGGAACTCATGCATTCCCGCGATTTTGCTGAAGCCATTGTAGAGACGGTCCATCAGCCGCTTCTGGTCATGGATGGCAATCTCACCATTCAAAGGGCCAATCGCGCGTTCTATCGTATTTTTCAGACGCGGCCCGAATTGGCCGAAAATATTCCTTTTTTCGAAATGAGCCAGTGCCAGTGGGCCCTGCCGGAGCTGCGAATCTTGCTCGAGGAAATCTTGCCCTCACACACCTGTATCGAGGGCAAGGAGATTCAGGTCACGTTTGCCAAGCTGGGAACCCGGACCCTCAGATTGAATGCTCAAAGTCTTCGCTGGAGTCAGGAGGCACGGATTCTTCTGGCCATCGAGGATATCTCAGAACATGAGGACGCCATCGCGGAGCTTCGCTCGATGGATCGCCGTAAGGATGAATTTATGGCCATGTTGGCACATGAGCTTCGAAATCCTTTGACACCGATCCGAAATGCGCTGGAAATCTGGCGTATGGGCACGGCGAGTGAGGCGGATATCCGAAATGCCCAGGAGACGATGGATCGGCAGCTCACCCAAGAGGCTCGGTTGATTGATGAACTTCTGGATCTTTCCCGCATTAATCGGGGTGCGATTTCTCTTCGTAAAGAGATTGTGGATTTTGCAGAGGTCACGCAGGAAAGCCTGAGTGACATTCAATCCGAGGTTGAATGTCATCATCAGACGTTGATCCAGAACATTTCTCAGGTTCCGGTCATTGTTGAAGGCGACAGGGCGCGGCTAGGTCAGATTGTCCTCAATCTGCTCTCCAACGCGATCAAGTACACGCCCAAGGGCGGCAACATCAGCGTTGCCCTCGTTCGCGAGGGAGCGCAAGCCATGTTCAGCGTAGTAGATACGGGTAACGGTATCGATCCGACTCTTATTGATTCCATCTTTGATCTTTTTGTTCAGGCAGATAAATCATTGGCACGGACTCAAGGCGGCTTGGGAATTGGCTTAACGCTGGTCAGAAGGCTGGTCGAGCTCCATGGCGGGCAGGTTCATGCCTTCAGTGAAGGTCTTGGAAAGGGCAGTTGCTTTACGGTTCGCATTCCTGCCTTGCCGGATTCGACAAAATTGGCGGTTGTCGCGCCTTATCATGCACTCACGAGCCATTCAGACAGTCAGCGCCGCATTTTGGTTGTGGATGACAATGTGGATGCTGCAGAAAGCCTTGCACTGCTTTTGCAGCTCGAAGGGTTCACGACTGAAGTTGTCTTTGATGGTCTTGCAGCACTGGAAGTGGTGTGCTCTTTTACCCCGGATATCATTTTTCTGGATATCGGTCTTCCGGGGCTTGATGGTTACAAGGTTGCAGAGCAGATTCGTCGTATGAAGAATCTGAGGCGTCCGCTTCTGATTGCGTTGAGCGGTTACGGACAGCCAAGTGATATCGAGAAATCCAAGGTCGCAGGATTTGATCATCATCTGGTCAAACCGGCGGACATTGATCAGATCAGGGCCTTGATCAGAGAGACGCTCGATTGATCACGATTTCCCACTCTAGGCTGAAGAACGTATGTAGCCTCGCTGATTACCGCATCTCCCCCTCAGGCTTAGAGTGAATCACCCCTGTGCCTTTCGGGTGCGGGGCTGAGTCGCAGTTCTATAGGAATTCTGATTTTCAGAAGATCAGTCGCAGAGAGGGGCGAACATGATGATGATTCGTTCGGCCGAAATCCTGACGTTTGAGACCTCCGATTTGGAAACGCTTAAGGCGGTTGCTGAACATGAGTCGGATGCGGTGACCGTGACGGATCGGGAGGGCATGATGCTTTATGTGAATCCTGCCTTTGAGGTTCTGACCGGTTTTTCCAAAGAGTCGGCAATCGGTTGCCCAGCCTCCCTTTTGAATGCAGGGTTAACGCCCAGGGAGACCTTTGCCGAACTATGGACCATGCTGAAATCAGGCCGGGTGGTTCGATGTGAGTTCGTGAACCGTCGACGTGATGGTGGCATCTATCAGGAGTCCAAGATCATCCGCCCCCTGAGGGATGCCTTTGGGACCATCACTCACTTCGTAGCGCAAGGCTGGCGTTCTGAAGGCAGTCAGGATTTGATTGAACGACTCACATTCCTTGCCTTGCATGATCCCCTGACGCGACTCCCGAATCGCAATTTCTTCATTGATCGTAGCCAGCAAGAATTGGCATTAGCTGCCCGCTCAAGAGAGGGGCTGGCGCTCTGCTTTGTCGATCTGGACCGGCTTAAACTAATTAATGATGCCCTCGGTCACGCGGCAGGCGATGACGTACTTCGGCATGCTGCGAGCGTGATCCGAAGTGAATTACGCGAAGTCGATTTTGTCGCCCGCCTGGGGGGGGACGAATTTGCGATATTGCTCTGGAATGTCAGAAAAAGGGCCGAGGTGATGGTGATCCTGAACCGCCTTTTGGCTTCGCTCAGCCGCGCCTCACGAGAGGGCCTCCCTAGGGTTAGCCTTAGTATTGGGGTTGCCTTGTCATCAGATTTTGGTCTGGACCTTAAACCCTTACTCCAAGCCGCAGATGATGCGATGTATCAGGTAAAGGCACGGGGCGGCGGAGGTTATGCATTTGCGGAATTCAGCGCTGGCAGAGCCATTTCTGATGATGGTTTTCTTACCCGACAAAGGCGCGGTCGCGAGGCCTGTGCAATTCGAGCGATACAAGGGGAGCAGCTTTGAATACGCGCGTTGCCATGTTGATCCACGACTATTACCCTCGGGTCGGAGGAGCGCAGGCCCTTTTGCGAGTGCAGGCTTCCAAGCTCCGCGCACGCGGTATAGAGGTGGATATTCTGACGCGCGGTGTTGCTGGCGAGGCGGCTTTTGAGAAGATTGACGGCGTCTCGGTGTATCGCCTTCCGGTACCAAGGCCCAGAGCGCTGGCTTCGGTCTCATTCCTGCTCTCGGCGCTCCGCTTGATGTCAAAGCTCAAACCCGATGTGGTTCATGCCCATGAATTTATTTCTCCTGCGACGGCTGCAGTCCTTGGAAATGCTTTCTTGAAGTTACCGATGGTCGTGACACCGCACCGATCGGGGCCTTTGGGTGACGTTCAAAGGCTTCAGAACCGTTCGGGGGGCGCGTATCGCTTGAGAGAGATCAGAGATCGTGCAGACGCATTGGTGGTGATCAGTCGAGAGATAGGGAACGAACTGATTCAGGCCGATTTTCCCATTGAACGTCTTCACGATATTCGTAATGGGGTCGATACCGAGTGCTTTAAACCCCTCGCTGAGGCTGAGAAGTCAGCCTTGCGAAGGGCAATAGGGCTTCCCAACAAGATTCCGATTGTGATCTACAGTGGACGGTTGGTGCAGGAAAAAAGGGTGCATCACCTTCTCGCGGTTTGGCCGCGAGTACTGAAAACAAATCCAAAGGCGCTGCTTCTGATTCTGGGTGAGGGTGATCAGGATCATTCATTGCGTGCCATGGCGACGCCAGGGGTTCTATTTCTGGGTGCCATCACGAATGTCAGGCTCTATCTGCAGGCAGGCGATATCTTTGTGCTGCCTTCTGCGGCGGAGGGGCTTTCGGTCTCTATGCTTGAGGCGATGTCATCGGGCTTAGCACCTATCGTCACGGCAGTGGGGGGTGCCCCTGAAGTGATCACCCATCGACAGGATGGGTTGTTGATTGCTCCGGACGACCTTGAGGAACTCGAAACTGCCCTTCAAATGTTGATTAAGAGCAATGACATGACATCGGAATTGGGAAAAGCCGCGAGGGAGCGTGTTCTTGCCCACTTTTCCGTGGATCAATCCGTCGAAGCGTTGGCTCATCTATATGAAATGCTGAGCAATCCACATCGATCGTAAAAGCCTGAAGCTTAGTGCGAGTACCCAATCGCATGGGCCAACTTTCGGGCACTTCGGCTGAGTTCGAATTCTTTCCTGATGAGTTCCTGTCCTTGTCTGGCCCTCTGAAATGCAAGGGAAGGATTTCTATAGATGAACTCAAGGCCATCGGCCAAAGACTTGGGATCTTCCGGGGGCACGAGATATCCCGTCTCATCGGGTCTGACCAGCTCCGAAATTCCGGAGATATCGCTGGCAATGACCGGAAGACCCGAGGCCAGAGCCTCCATGATCGAAACCGGAATCCCCTCCATTTTTCCCGAGGGCATGATCACACTGGGCTGGACGTAGCAATCCGATGCGGCCAATAAGGTAGCCACCTCATCTTGGGTCTTCGCTCCTAAAAGCGTGACCTGATCCTCGAGATGCCAATTTAGAATCTCCTTTTCTAATTGGTTGTAAAGCAGTCCTCCGCCGACGATCCGACAGGTGAAGGGGACCCCGCGTTCTTTCAGGAGGGCGCAAGCCTTGATCAGGTGAGATTGTCCCTTGTAGGGCTGCAAACTTCCGGTCGTCAGGATACGGAAGGGTTCATCTCTTCCGAGATGCTCTGTCCTTAGATTGCTGTAATCCTGAGGGGTGATGCCACAATGGATAACCTGGATCTTCCTGGAAATTCCAGTCCCAAGATGCTTGATCAGAAAAGTCCGATTGAATTTGGAGATCGCAACGACGAAGGCAGTCGCCTCCAGCTTGATCTTGAGCATGGAGCGATCAACAAAGATGTCATGCGCATGCACGGTGACACTGTAGGGAATATTCGTCAGTCGGTGGATGATCCAGGCTGCCAAGGCAGGATAGGTGGCATAGTGAGCATGGATGTGTTCGATCTCTTCATCCTGCATTCTTTGAGCCGCCAAAACGGATTTCGGAATGATCGCCAACGCTTTGACCAGCACTTTAAGGTCCTTACGGTATCCTGCAATTACAGTCCGAAGGATGCTGAGAAAGAGGCGAGGGCGAGAAAGGATCAACTCTGCAAGAGCCTGTGCCGAATCCAGTGAAAAGATCGAAAGACGCTGAGCTCGCGACAACCAGGGTCTTGCCTCCTGGTGGATGAGAACGCTTTTTTGAAGGATCAGCGGGTAGAGCGAAATGGGCCAACCAAGAGAGGCCATCGCATCCATCTCTCTGAGAATGAAGGTTTCCGGAAGGTGAGGGAAGCGCGACATGATGTAGGCGACTTTCTTGATTTTGATGGTCGGTGTGCCGCGGGCCATCAATAGGCCCCGCGTTGTTCGAGGATCGACGTGATGGTCTTCAGAATCAGACGGCAATCAAGCGCGATGCACCGGGACCGGATATAAAGAATGTCGAGGCGCAGACGATCATCAAATTCACTTTGTGCACGGCCATAGACTTGCCATAGTCCGGTTAACCCGGGAATCACGTCCAAGCGTTCCGTTTGCCAGAGCTGATAGGTGTCAGGGCTAAAGGAGGTCGGCCTGGGTCCGACCAGACTCATCTCGCCCTTGAGTACATTTATGAGTTGCGGCAGCTCATCCAGGCTGGTCTTTCTCAGGATGCGTCCGACCTGGGTGATTCTGGGATCGTTCTTGATCTTGAAATCAGGATACTGGAGTTCGTTCAAATGCATGAGTTGCTGCTTAAGTTCCGCTGCATTGGGGACCATGGTGCGAAACTTGAACATGCTGAAAAGAAGACCGCCCTGACCGGTTCTTTTCTGAGCGAACACAGCCGGGCTGCCCGGTTGCTCCAGCTTCACAAGGAGATAGCAGAAAAGTAACAGCGGAAGCCAGAAGGGAAGCGATCCGAAGACCAAAATGAGGTCCAGCGTTCGTTTAGCCCTCAGGTAAGACTGGCCGTTCAGGCAGCGCGATAGATCGATGGATGAAATCCAGTCAAGATCGGCAGGACGATTGTTACGGGATTTTGGTGTGGCGGTGTTCCACGACCTGACTGTTTTCAAGGGCTCCCTGATCTGTTCGGCAGATATTTCAAGGGAAGGCCAGTTCTGTAATGTCGTACACTTGCGGTACCGTTTCCCATTGCTCCGGCTCGGGTCTTGTTCGCCTGAGTCATTGCGAGCGAAGGGATTCAGGAAATCCATGAGGTTTTCAGATTGTTTGATCGGCATCATCGTTCTCCAGAATGAATGCGCCACGGAAGTCATGGTCACGCCATGAGTCTCCCCTCAGTGATGTTCTAGTTGTTGTTGGTTGAAACTAAAGGACCAATGGGATTCAGGTTGAAGTACCAGCCCTTAAACATCAGTAGTTTTTCGATGTATTGGTTGGTGAATTTGTCCGCCTCTGCAATAGCTGTTTTAGGGACGAAGACGACGTCATGCGGCTGAAGGCCCATTTGGGAGTTTTTTTGATCCAGATTTTCGGATCCCAGATCAACAAGGTAGCTCGATGGCTTGTTATGGGAGTCCATTCGGATCACCAGCACATCCTCGCGAGTTGCGGTGTCTTTAAATCCCCCCGCCCGAATGATGGCTTGCCAGGCAGACAGTCCGGGTAAGAGCTCAACCATGCCGGGTGTATTGACTTC
Source organism: Pseudomonadota bacterium (assembly GCA_041178325.1). GTDB lineage: Bacteria > Pseudomonadota > Gammaproteobacteria > Methylococcales > Methylococcaceae > UBA6136. Next base: position 491 of record JBEGVN010000023.1, on the reverse strand, counting down.
GCCATCGACAAAGACCTGTTGATTGGTGAAGCTTCTTAAGATGACCGCAACCTCCGGGGCCTTGAGATGCTTGGAATAGCTTTCCTCCAGCTTTCTCTGAAGTTCCTGGGGGGTATTGCCTGCGGCTTCCGTGTCTCCGATGAGCTGAAGTGAAATCTTCCCGTCCGGCCTAACCGTCACGGCCTCATTGAGTTCGGGGCTATAGAAAAACTTGATGTCCAGCTGATCGTGGGGTTCGATCTTGTAGTGGGAGATCTTGGCAGTCGATGGCGGCGGAGCCTCGAAATACATGTTTTCCGGGACACCGTCGTGCGTCTGGCAGCCTGCAACAAGGAAGGGAAGCGTTATGACGAAAAGGGTGGCCAGAGCCTGATGCAGGATATGGTTCAGATCCCTCATCCATACGGTTGACGGTATTGGGAAAAGTGGGGTTTTTCTTTGAGCAGGCATAGCCGCAATCTCCAGCGAATTAAGGAAAAAGATCCAGCTTT
>JBEGVN010000022.1:0-3444 GCA_041178325.1 Pseudomonadota bacterium | reverse complement strand
TTGTAGGTTTCCCGTGAATCCACCCGAATTTTTTCGACGCGTTCGCAGTGCATGTCCCGAAGGACCCGCATGCTGAGAGGGAGATCCTCATGCAGGAGGGTTTTGGGCTTTGCCGTCCGTTGCCGTTGGCTGATGGAGTTCCAGAGCTTGACCAGGAACTGCATGTCGGCGCGAAGCGCCGCTTCATCAATGCCTTCAGCGGCAGTTCGGGCGATAAAGCCTCCTGTTCCGTGCTCCTTCTGAAAGGCATCGACGATCTGCCGAAGCCTCTGGCGCTCGGCTTCGGTCTCGATGCGCTGCGAGACGCCGCCTGATCGTGCCTGTGGCATGTAAACGAGATAGACCGAGGGAATGGCAAGCTCCGTCGTGAGCCGCGCGCCCTTGGTTCCTAAAGGATCTTTCACAACCTGGACCAGAACCTCCTGACCATCGCGGATGACCAGTTCGATCTGATCGTCGATGGCTTTTTCCCGAACTGAAGGGCAGAGGTCGGAGACATGGAGGAACGCTGCCCGTTCAAGGCCGATATCGACAAAGGCAGCCTGCATTCCAGGAAGGATGCGGCAAATTTTGCCTTTATAAATATTGCCGACCAGCCCCCGACGCCGGGTGCGTTCAATCAGGATTTCCTGAAGGACCCCGTTTTCAACAATCGCGACCCGAGTCTCCGGGGGCGTGATATTGATAAGGATTTCATCGCTCATGCGTTTTGGGCGGCATCCAGCCTTAAAAGAGGGTCAATGCCGACTTTTCGAAGGAGTTGGGCGGTTTCATGTAGGGGAAGCCCCATGACACCGGAAAAACTCCCCGAAAGCCGTTCGATGAACAGGGATCCCAGCCCCTGGATGGCATAGGCTCCTGCTTTCCCCTTAGGCTCACCCGTTCGCCAGTAGGCAGTGATTTCCGAGATGTCGAGCTCCCTGAATCGGACCTGCGTCATGCTCAGGGCTTCAAAGTGCTCCGAGCCCATGACCAGGGATACCGCGCTTAAGACAAAGTGTTCTCGGCCTGAGAGCTTTTCCAGCATCTGCCGCGCATGGTCTTCATCGCCCGGCTTACCGAAAATTTCGCCATCGAGAACGACTTCGGTATCGGCGCTCAGAATTGGCATATTCAAGGCGCGGTGGCTCTCCTGAACCGCTCGCGCTTTCTCATAGGCGATACGGCGGACATAGTCTTCAGGAAGTTCAAGGCGTCCTGGGCTTTCAGGAATTTCAGATGGAATCACCTTAAAGCGCACGCCGATCTGATCCAGGAGTTCCCGGCGTCTCGGGGATGCGGAGGCGAGGATGAGATCGGGGGTATTCATGGGGTGAGCTGCCTTAATCAATCAGCGGTGATAGGGGTGGTTTTTGAGAATGCTGTGGGCACGGTAAATCTGTTCTGCAATCAGGACCCGAACCAGTGGGTGCGGCAATGTGAGGGCCGAGAGGCTCCAGTGCACCTGAGCCCTTTTCCGGACCGCGTCAGAATGCCCTTCAGGCCCTCCGACCAAAAGCGCCACCCGGCGGCCCTCCTGCATCCAGGCCCCAAGCTCCTGGGCCAGATTTTCAGTGGTCCAGTTTCGCCCCCCCACTTCCAGCGCGATGACGCGATCATCCGACTCCAAAAGGGAAATAACCCTTTCGCCTTCCTCCTCCCGAATGCGAACGAGATCCGCGTTCTTGCCGCGCTTTCCCGGGGCGATCTCGCGAAGCACCAGTTCGCACTCTCGGGGAAGGCGTTTTCGGTATTCCTCAAAGCCCTCGACCACCCATCCGGGCATGCGGTTTCCGACCGCCATCAGATGGATTTGCATGGGCTTTTTCCCTCGGAACCGATTACCTTAGGCGACGTCCAGCATGCGCTCGAGTGAAAGCCGTGCAGGTTCTGCGACCGATTCGGGCACGCTGATCCGATTGACGACATGCCCTTGAACCAGATTTTCAAGAATCCAGGCCAGATGCTGCGGATCGGTCCGGAACATGGTCGAGCACATGCAGACGGTCGGCGACATGAAGTGGACGTCGACGCCCTTGGGACGCATCTCATCGGCCAGTCGGTTGACCATGTTGAGTTCGGTGCCAACCAGCCAGCGGGTGCCGGGTTCTGCGGCTCTCACTGCCTTCAGGATAAATTCTGTCGAGCCAATGACATCGGCTTTCTCACAGATTTCGAGGGCGCACTCAGGATGGACGATGACTTGGGTCTCGGGATGACGCTCAAGGAAGCGGTCAATGTGAGCGGGCTGGAACACCTGGTGGACGGAGCAAAAACCCTTCCAGAGGATCATGCGGGCGGCCCGAATCGCCTCGGGTTCAAGTCCCCCCAAGGGTTTTGAAAAATCCCATGTGACCATGGCATCCAGAGGGATCCCCATCCGGTAGCCGGTATTTCTTCCCAGATGCTGATCCGGGAAAAACAGCACTTTTTCGCGGCGAGCGAAGCTCCATTCGAGGATGTCCCTTGCATTACTGGAGGTGCAGACAATACCGCCATGCCGACCGCAGAAGGCCTTAAGGTCGGCTGCAGAGTTGATGTAGGTGACCGGGGTGATGGCCGCATCGGGATCTAGGACGGTCTGGAGCTCTTCCCACGCTCGTTCCACCGCGGCGCGGTTGGCCATGTCGGCCATCGAGCAGCCTGCGGCAAGGTCCGGAAGGATCGCAACCTGATCAGGTCTTGAGAGGATATCCGCGACTTCGGCCATGAAGTGGACGCCGCAAAAGACAATGTATTCGGCTTTGGACTGCGAGGCCTCCCGCGAGAGCCTCAGGGAGTCGCCGGTCAGATCCGCGTGGGTAAAGACCTCGTCACGCTGGTAGTGATGGCCGAGAATGACGCAGCGATCGCCCAGCGCCATTTTTGCGGCACGGATCCGGTCCGCACAGTTTGCATCATCAAGGAGTGCATAGTCTTCGAGGGGCAAAGGGGTGCCATTCATCTTGAACTCCGAAGATCGCCGAGTGCGGCGTCATAAAGATCGAGGTACTGACGTGCGCTGGTCTCCCACGCAAAGTCCTTTTGCATGCCGTTTTTCTGGATGCTCTGCCAGAGCCCTTTTTGAGCGTAGAGCGAAAGCGCCCGTTCAACGGCTTCAAAGAAGGCCTCGGGGGTGGCCTCATCAAAGACGATACCGGTTGCGGTTCCGATCTCAAGGGTTTTTGGCGTGGCATCAACCACCGTGTCGGCGAGGCCGCCGGCGCGGCGCACCAAGGGAACGGCACCATAGCGTTGGCTGTACATCTGGTTGAGGCCGCAGGGCTCAAAGCGCGAAGGCATCAGGAAAAGATCCGCGCCGGCTTCAGCCTGATGCGCCCGGGCTTCGTCATAGCCGAGAAACACAGAAAGGCTTTCAGGAAAAAGATGCTGCCAGTCGCGAAGGATTTTTTCATAACGGGCATCCCCGGTTCCGATCAGGATAATCTGGAGGGGAAGCGCCATGAGCTTTGGGAGTGATTCCAG
>JBEGVN010000021.1:0-4989 GCA_041178325.1 Pseudomonadota bacterium | reverse complement strand
TGCGAGGTCGGAGCGATTGTAGAATGCGCCTTTTAATATTCATGTGGTTAATTATAAGACACTGTATTTGTCTTTTCATATCCGTAGGTTACCAGAATCTTGAATGCCGGTTTAGGCATCGGTAAAGCTGTCGATTACCGGATGTGTGGGCTGCCTGAGAACACAAGCATCAGAGGTGACTCACTAAGTAACTTTTCAGTTCCTGAGGCTATTCATCGCTGTTGTTTTTGCCATATGTAGGGGCACCATACGCTTAATACTGGCAACTCCGAGGGAGGGTGTCACCCACAACGTGATCTACCAGGGAAGCATGGATTTGAGAGTGCCGACCTCCATGCACAACCACAGAACCACAGAACCACAGAACCACAACAACATCCTCCGGATGCTGGCAAATCAGGGGAGTGGATTGTGAACTTTCCATGAGAGGATTTGCCATTCGCAAATAGCGAATGCTTGAATCGATTCTCAGGATCCCCATCTTTCTCTCGGGGTCAGATGTGGGGATAGTCGGAGCCAGGGTCGCATGTTCGAATCGTGTTGCCCCGACCACTGGACCCAAACGCTGAGCAGGCTCCAGTCGAATGAGGGATGGGGCAAGGATACAAGGCCAACAGCCGCTCAGTCAGTGGAGGCAACATTTCTTGTATTTCTTCCCAGTTCCACAAATACATGGATCATTGCGTCCGATTTTTTCAATTTGCGATCAATCGTGTGTGATACGAACTGCATTTCCTCGGGTGTTTTGCAGTGGATCGAGAACACGAAAGTGACTCATCGCTTAGTGAGGTTGGATCATGTTCCTCTCGGTCCTAGTTTCCCCTCTGATCCGGAACAACCCCCCACGCGACTGGCGAGACAATGATTAGCGTTTTGTAGGACTGCACCTTCTTCCCAGTCTTGCGACCAAGCTGAGGAGCTTTACATCTGTGATTGAAGGTAGTTATGCAATCCAATCCTCCCGATTAGACCGATCTGTTTTTCTAGCCAGTGCGTATGATCTTCCTCTGTATCCTTAAGCATGACTTCAAGAATAGATCGCGTCTGATAGTCTCCATTCACTTCACAGAGTTCAATGGCAGATTTCAATCCGTCAACGACGGATAGCTCCACTTCGAGATCATTTTCCAGCATGGACGGCACATCATGCCCTACCCTCAGTGGATCGCGAGTCATCATATTCGGGGTGCCATCGAGAAACAGAATTCGCTGGATCAGAAGATCTGCATGCGATGTTTCATCCTGCATCTCATGGCTAATACGTTCAGCAAGTTTAGTCAGGCCCCAATTCGCATACATTCGGGAATGAATGAAATATTGATCCATGGCCGCTAGCTCTCCGGCCAAAAGTCGATTCAGTTCTGAAATAACTTCAGGGTGCCCTTTCATAGAAGGTTCTCCAGTTGTGTGGATGTTTGACTTAATGAAAACTAATCAAAGACATGATGGGGGGCACTCATGCAGTGTCATTGCTCAGGGATGCCCAACTTTCACTGGAGATCTCCAGCCAACCTAATGCCTTTTATCCAGAGTGATACCACAGACTTCATCTGACAGTAACCACGCTGCTTAGATAAATCACAAATCATCCGTCAATGTGTTCAAAAAGGCCTCAAGGTCCAATTCTTCCTGCGTAGTCAAACCCAGACTTCCAAGCTCATCGTGGTTTTCATTCAATTGGACCTCAGGAACTGGCCAGCAACCCATAGCCATGGCCTTCTCTTCTGTGGTGAACCGATCCGGGCATGTTGGCTTGATATCTCTCGTGTTGTAGAAGTTGATCACTCCTCGTAATGTCTTAAAGTATCCGTTGTGCATATAGGGGGCAGTTTTGGCGATGTTTCTGAGTGTCGGCACCTTGAATTTTCCCCGTTCATCGACGCTCTGGATATGGTCACCCAAACCAATGTCCACATACTCGTATCCTTTTGGATTAAATTCTTTGGCCTGCGAGTAGAAAGGATTTTCAGGGTTTCGAGGAACACCCAGATTGTCATAGGAATGGTCGGTGAAAAGCGGCCTCTGCTTGCCATTTTCTGAAGGCCGACTGGGATGGCACGCCGCACAGTTCCCTTTGTCTTTCCGCTCAAAAATTTCGCGCCCCCGCCTTTCTGATGGCGTGAATTTGGCTGCTCCATTCATATAACGGTCATATTTTGAGCGGAATGGGTTTAGGGCAGCTGTCTTCTCAAACGCACTGATGGCATCGACGATTCGCTGATAGGCAGTCGTTGGATCATCTAGCGATTTATCCCCGTAGACGCTCCGAAAAAGTGGCGCGTAGCTCGCGACCCTCACCTTTTCGACAACCTCTTCGGGACTCTTGTTATTCATTTCTAGAGCCTCAAGAAAAGGTTGCTTTGCCTGAGCTTGAAGATTCAGTGCCCGGCCATCATCAAATTGCCCACCAATAAAAAGGCCCTCTTCTTTGTTGAAGTGAAATGGCGGAGAGCTCGATGCATAAAACAAGGTCGGTGCATTCCGGGAACCGTAACGCCCCTCTATCACGCCCTCTGATGTGGGCTCGTTTGAATCCGGATCAACAAAGAAATGCTCCGGACTATGACACGACGCGCAGGCCTGTCCCGGGGGAGATGAAAGATCCGCATCAGCAAACAATTTCTGCCCCAGTGTCACCTTGCGAGACACCGCAAATACGTTCTCTGACATCAATAGAGCAAGAGATGCCAAACAGAACATGGCGACCCATCGAGAAGTTCCTTGTCGTTCATGTCGGAAGGTGAGATCAATCTTATTCATGGAAATGAGAATTGTTTGCATTTGAGATTGCTTGATATTAGCATCCGCATCTCATTCCGATAAACACCCTCTTACAGTACGATGAAACTTTCACGCTCGAGAGCCACTTTGGCCTTGCTGATCTTGATTGAGCTTCTAGCTTGCAGACCCATTTATGCTAAGGAATCCAGCGCTTCAAAGAAGGATCCTCGCATCGAAGAGATGTGGAAGATCATCCAGGAACAGCAAAAACAAATCGAATCACTGACTAAAAAAGTTGCGACTCAGGAGAAGAGCGATGCAGTCGAATCAGTGGGCGGTAAGAAGGCCGCTGATTCGACTACTGCCCCAGCACTCAAGACCGAGCTGAAAAATGTTTCAAAGAGTGAAACGGATCGAAAGACGGACATCCTTGCTTCTGAAGTCGAGAAAATTAAAACGCAGCTCTACATCCCCGATAAACGCGAGTACAAGACGGAATATGGTCTAGGTCCTGCCGCCTCGGCTATCTACCGGATCAATCGGGGTCTTTCGATTGGTGGTTACGGCGAATGGATGTACAGCGATTACAGCAGTGGACTCAGGCCCACCATTGATAATGCTCGTGCAGTTCTTTACGCAGGATACAAGTTCAATGACTGGATCCTGATGAACACTGAGTTTGAGTTTGAACACGCCTCAACTGGGGAGGGGGCAGAGGAAAAGGGCGAGGTATCGGTCGAATTTGCCTATCTTGATTTCATGTTGAAAGATTACGCCAATGTGCGCTCCGGCATGATGCTGGTTCCAATGGGCTTCATCAACGAAATCCATGAAGGTCCAACCTTTCACGGCAACTATCGTCCCCAGGTGGAGCGGGTCATTATCCCTACCACATGGCGAGAAATGGGTGCTGGACTTTGGGGTGAGATTGCGCCAGGTCTTCAATATCGGTTTTATGGCCTGAACGGTTTGAATGCCGAAGGATTCTCCAGCGGTGGTATTCGCGATGGCAGACAATCAGGAACATTCGCCATCGCAGAGGATTTTGCATTTACCGGACGAGTGGACTACGACGTACCCCTGGTCCCAGGGCTTCTGGTCGGCACCTCGGCCTGGGTGGGCAACTCTGGTCAGGGAACGGTATTTACGAGTAAGGCCTATGGCTCGCAGTCATTGAGTGTTCTGACCCAACTCTATGAGGGGCATATGCAATGGCGCTGGCGTGGACTCGAAATGCGTGCACTTGGAGCCTATGGCTTTGTAGGAAATGCTGCACAGCTGAGTGCCGCTAAGGGTGAGACTATCGGTAGCCAGAACTACGGTTGGTACACCGAAATGGCCTATAACGTGATGCCGATTATCTGGCCTGAAAACCAGCAATATCTGGCACCATTCTTCCGATATGAGTCCTACAACACTTTAGCTGGAGTCCCAACTGGCTTTGATGATTACGACGGGCTTTATGATCGCTGGATTTACCAAGCTGGCCTGAGTTACAAGCCCATCGACAACGTGGCTATTAAATTCGACTACCAGAATTTCAACTCACAGGCCAAAAACCTACCCAGCCAGTACAACCTCGGTGTTGCATTCATGTACTAAACCGATTTGACAATTCCAGAAGGCCTTGGGGGTGCGTTTAACGCACCCCATTTTTTCTTCATTATTTGACGAGTTCTCATGATTACGATACGCCTATCACCATTCTTGCAGCCCTCTGCATATATCTTTGCAACTCTGCTCTTTTTTACTGGATGCGCAACGGATTCTCGTGTTACCAAGGTTGATGGGGATGTTTACAAAATCACAAAGTTTGGGGGTTGGGGTTATGACCTGAAGTCCCTTAAATCGGGCGTTAATGCGCAGGCCCGAGCATTTGCCAATTCCGCAGGAAAAGATCTGGAGGTTGTCGATGAGAGCGTAACCCCGGATTCGCGTGTCGATGTCTACCCTGCAGACGATGACACCTATACCCTGACATTTCGGTTGATTGAACGTAACAGGAAATAGGAAACCCGTTGGAGATGTTGATTTTTCTCAAAAGGGAATCGTGTAGCACCCTATCATGCACCCCGTCTTGAGACGGGAACTTGGGGAGGTGCTTCCCTTTTTTCATACATCAATCTCCATAATTTCATTTCAAAGACTCCTGCTATTCCGGATGGTTTCAAGACAGGAGAACCTCATTTTTGACATCCGCCCCCTCCGCTCTCAAGGAAGAGGATTCCTACGGCGCTCAGGCGGTTCCTACTGCCTGAGTCACTTCGG
>JBEGVN010000020.1:0-50779 GCA_041178325.1 Pseudomonadota bacterium | reverse complement strand
TGCGCGTATTCACGACACGGACTATAGCTTATGCTAACCACCCTAACAACCGCTCTCCGGATCGGAGAGTTCGCTATCCCTCCCCGCCCTGAAGGACCGGGTTTCTCGCGAGATTAACGATGAATGAATCAACAAGCCCTTCTGAAACGGGGCTGACCCAGGCACAAAAAGCCCTGCAGGGTCTCAGCCATTATGTCGCGAGTCAGGTGATTGGCCAGGAACGTCTGGTCGAGAGGATGCTGGTGGCGCTGCTGGCCGATGGTCATATTCTGGTTGAAGGGGCCCCAGGTCTTGCCAAAACCCGCGCGATTAATGTGCTGAGTCAGGGGATCGAAGGCGATTTTCATCGTATTCAGTTCACTCCCGACCTTTTGCCGGCGGATCTTACGGGAACCGAAATTTATCGTCCCCAAGAAGGGTCTTTCGAATTTCAGCGCGGGCCGCTTTTCCATAATCTGGTGCTGGCTGATGAGATCAATAGGTCACCCGCCAAGGTCCAGTCGGCCTTGCTTGAAGCCATGGCGGAGCGGCAGGTCACTGTGGGGCGGGTCACCTACCCCCTGCCGGAACTCTTTTTGGTCATGGCGACCCAGAATCCGATCGAACAGGAGGGAACCTATCCCTTGCCTGAAGCCCAGCTCGATCGCTTTATGCTCTTTATCAAGATCGGTTATCCCGAGCCTCAGCACGAGAGGACGATCCTCAATCTGGTGCGTGACGAGGCCCGTGGTATCCGCTCCCCAGCCAAGGCGGAGTTTCAGAAGATCTCCCAGACGATGCTCTTTGAGGCACGTCAGGAGGCATTGAATCTTTATTTGGCTGAAACCCTTGAGGAATATCTTTTACAGGTCATTCTCGCGACCCGAAATCCAGGAGCTTACGATCCAAGGCTTGCCCGCTGGGTCCAGTTCGGTGCAAGCCCCAGGGCAACGATCGCTCTGGATCGCTGTGCGCGTGCCAGAGCCTGGCTTCATGGTCGAGACTTTGTTTTGCCGGAGGACATACAGATCATTGCCCCGGATGTCCTGAGGCACCGACTGATTCTGAGCTATGAGGCCGAAGCCGATGGGGTTGACGCCGATCACGTGATCACTGAACTTTTGCGCCGGGTCGGCGTGCCTTAAGTGGCCTTCAACGGAGAATTCGCATGCAAGCCTATCAACGCGCATTCATTGACTATGCCATCGCGTGTGGTGTCCTTCGTTTTGGGGACTTCACCCTTAAATCGGGTCGAAAGAGCCCTTATTTTTTCAATACGGGGCTTTTTGATTCGGGAGAACGGCTCGGTCGTCTCGGTGAGTTCTATGCAGAAGCTCTGATCGCTACCGCGCAGAAACCGGATATTCTTTACGGGCCCGCCTATAAGGGAATTCCCCTCGCGTGTGCCACCTCGATTGCCCTTTCCCGGATGACGGGATCCCCCATCCCTTTTGCCTTCAATCGAAAGGAAGCCAAAGACCATGGCGAGGGTGGAACGATCGTCGGCACCGCGCTCAAGGGCGACGTACTGATTCTCGATGACGTCATTACCGCCGGCACCTCCGTCCGTGAATCAGTCGAGATCATTCGCGCGGCCGGCGCACGCCCCAGCGGTGTCCTGATTGCCCTGGATCGCGAGGAAAAAGGTCAGGGTGAGCGAACGGCGGTTGAGGAAGTAGCCCACGCGTTTGATCTCCGCGTGACCTCTATTGTGGGACTTGGTCATGTCATGACCTACCTTGAGGAAACCGGGCGAAGCGCGGAGCTCTCCGCTATCCGCGCTTATCGGGATGCCCCCTAGACCGGTCTAGACCCAGGCGGAAACCGAGCCGATCTTTGAAGGCATCAGCAGTGTTCCGATGCCTCGATCGGTCAGAAGCTCCAGAAGGACTGCATGTTCGATGCGCCCATCGATGATGTGGACGCTCTTTACGCCACCTCTCAGGGCATCTGTTGCGCACCCAACCTTCGGAATCATGCCCCCACTGATGGTCCCGTCGGCAATCAGTTCGTCGACCTCGGCAAGAGAGAGGCCGGTCAGAAGCGATCCGTTCTTGTCGAGAATGCCTTGCGTGTTGGTCAATAACAGCAACTTTTCAGCCTGCAGCACCTCGGCGATCTTGCCTGCAACAAGATCCGCGTTAATGTTGTAGGAGAACCCGTCCTCCCCGACACCGATCGGCGCGATGACAGGAATGAAATCGCTGGCGACCAGCGTATGAACGATCGCTGGGTCAATGCTCCGCACCTTGCCGACATGTCCCAAATCAATGATTTCAGGTTCATCGGTTTCCGGTGAACGCTGGGTCATGTTGATCTTCTCGGCGCGCACCAGATCCCCATCCTTGCCGGTGAGGCCGACGGCAGCGCCGCCATGCTGGTTGATCAGGTTGACGATTTCCTTGTTGACCAGTCCCCCCAGCACCATTTCAACGACGTCCATGGTCTCGCTGTCGGTCACGCGCATGCCCTGAACAAAGTGACTGGTTTTTCCGAGTCGCTCGAGCAGTTGACCGATCTGGGGGCCGCCACCGTGCACGATGACCGGATTGATGCCGACCAGCTTGAGAAGGACGATGTCTCGGGCAAAACTGTGCTTGAGGTGGTCATCGGTCATGGCGTTGCCGCCGTATTTGACCACCAGAGTTTTGCCCTTGAAGCGTCTGATATAGGGGAGCGCCTCGATCAGGACATGAGCGATCTGGGCGGCGGATTCGTTCTCGAGATTCGGTTGGGTATGCACGTTCTCAGTCTTCAAAAGGGAAGGATTTGAATGAAAAGGCTTACTGGCGTCCGGTATGGCCAAAACCGCCGGAACCCCGCTGACTTTCGCTGAATTCATCAACGATATCAAAGTGGACCTGCGCCACGGGTACGAAAACCATCTGCGCGATGCGATCCCCAACAGCGATCTCAAAGGCCGTTTGGCTCCGATTCCAGAGGGAGACAAAAACCTGGCCCTGATAATCCGAGTCGATCAGTCCGACCAGATTGCCAAGGACGATGCCGTGCTTGTGGCCGAGACCTGAGCGGGGGAGCAAAACGGCCGCAAGCGTCGGATCTCCGATATGGATGGCAAGGCCGGTTGGAATCAATTGAGTTTCCCCCGGCTGAAGTGTCAGCGGGGCCTGAAGGCAGGCACGAAGGTCAAGGCCTGCAGATCCTTCGGTCGCGTATTCAGGCAAGGGGATTTCATGACCCAAACGGGGGTCAAGCAATTTAAGCTGGATGTTTTGCATGGTAATGATCGGCAATCAATGAAATCAGGCGTTCGGCAAGGCGCTGCTTGGGTGCTTTTTCGAGCTGTTGTTGTCCGGTGGCCCAGAGGACCAGAAGCGCGTTGTCGTCGACATCAAAACCGAGACCCTCACCGACGTGATTGGCGGCAATGAGGTCCAGATTCTTTGCGATGAGTTTCTCGCGCGCGTGGGCCTCAAGATCCTCTGTCTCGGCTGCAAATCCCACGGTGAAAGGGCGATCTCCAAGCGCTGCGACCTCTGCGAGGATATCCGGGGTCCGGTAAAGGCTCAGGGACAGTGCCGAAGACGATTTCTTGAGCTTTTGGGGTGCGGTTTCAGGGGCGTAGTCCGCAACAGCTGCTGCTGCAATGAAAAGATCGATCTGGTCGACTTCCTGCATGACGGCTTGATGCATGGCGGCTGCAGATTCGACGTCAATGCTGCGTGCTCCCTTGGGCGCAGTCAGCCCCGTGGGTCCTGAGATCAGGGTGACGTGGGCCCCCGCTGCAATGGCCGCCTCTGCGACGGCATAGCCCATTTTGCCGGAGCTGCGGTTCGTCAGATAGCGGACGGGATCGATCGCTTCACGGGTTGGACCTGCGGTCACCAGCACCCGGATGCCCGTCAACGGGCCCGGAGTATCCAGACCTTCCAGGTGATCTGCGATGTCCTTGGGTTCCACCAAGCGTCCAGGTCCCGTATCGCCACAAGCCTGAGACCCTTCTGCGGGCCCTACGAATCGGACACCACGCGCTCTGAGGGTTGCGACATTGGCCTCGGTGGCCGCATTGCACCACATGGCCTGGTTCATCGCCGGTGCCAAGGTCAGCGGAGCTGTTCGGGCAAGGCAAAGGGTGCTCAGAAGATCATCCGCCATGCCGGCTGCTAGGCGGGCCATGAAGTCTGCAGAGGCGGGTGCTACAACAATTTGGTCGGCCCAGCGGGCAAGCGCAATATGGCTCATGGCCGATTCTTCTTCAGGATCAAGAAGGTTTTGGGAGACCGGATGACCTGATAGCGCCTGAAAGCTCAATGGGGTCACGAATTCGCCGGCTGCCGGAGTCATCACCACGCGAACATCGCTGCCCCTGGACTTCAGTTCGCGCACCAGTTCACAGGCCTTGTAGGCCGCAATGCCCCCGGTGACGCCGAGAAGGATTTTTTGTCCGGAGAGTATCGCCAAGGGTGGGGTCATCCGTGCGCTTTGGAATAAACTGCGATTATCGCAGGCGGCTTCCCGGTCTTGCAAAAGAAAAGGCCGGCTTGACTGGCCGGCCTTGTCAGGTTTTGGACGTTTGGCCAATCAGTGGCTGACGTCTACCTTCTTGCCCTTCGGCTGGCCGATGGACTTCAGGGTCTCGACGAACCAAGGGGTGTCGATGTTGAAGGGCTTGCCACCCTTGATGCGGGGGAACTCGATCGCCCTGAGGACATTGTTCTGATCTTCGTCATGACCGATGACGCCCGATTCACGGCGCAGAGCGCACTCGACCGCGAGATCAGTACAGGACTTGATCAGGCGAAGGTCATCGGCATTAGCCGCTGCCGCCCGACCAAAGTAGCCGGACTTTTGAACCAGAACCTTTTCAGCGCCCAGCATTTCAGCGAACTGTTCGCCAAACCACTTGCCAGGGTTAACGGCATCCAGCTTGATGTGGCCGAACGCGTCACGGGGTACTTCCTGTCCCTTGGCTTGCATTTCTGCAACGATGGCTTCAACGCCCGCACCTTCAGAAATAAAGAGGTTCACGGCGTCGTGCTTGTCCATCACTGCACGAAGACGGGTTGCTTCGGCCTTAAGGTCGATTTCCATCTCGGGGACGAAGATCGCGTGGACGTCATAGCTTTCACGCGACAGGCCGATCCCTGACACCCACTCCTCGCGGTCGAGGAGCTTGCGGTAGGCTTCAGCAGTTGCAGCGGTCAGCCAGCCACAGTTGCGCCCCATGACTTCATGAACGATCAGCATCCGGGGGTTGGCTCCGGTTTCAGCCACGACGTTGCGGAAGTAGCGTGCGCCTTCTTCAGCAGCGGTCCAGGCGCCAAGGGACTGGCGGATCGGGAAGACGTCGTTGTCGACCGTCTTAGGCAGGCCAATCACGGTCAGGCCGTAGTTGTTGGTGGCGAGGAATGCGGCCAGATCAGCGGCTGCAGTGTTGGTGTCATCGCCGCCAATCGTGTGAAGAACGTCGACGCCATCCTTGATCAGCTGGTCGGCGGCAACTTTCTGAGGATCCTGACCTTCTTTGACCAGGCCGCGCTTGATACAGTCCTTGACGTTGGTCAGCTTGACGCGGCTGTTTCCAATGGCTGAACCGCCAAAGCGGTGAAGGATGTGGGCTTTTTCACGGATTTCCGGGGTGATCTTGTAGGAGTCACCCAGCAGAAGACCCTTGTAGCCACCGCGATAGGCGATGATTTCGATGCTGGGATCGATTTCGGTGTAGCGCTCGATCAGCCCGCCGACAGCGGAGCTCAGGCAGGGGGCGAGACCGCCTGCAGTAAGGAGTGCGACTTTCTTGGGTTTGCTCATGGCTCGTGTCCTTGGCGTTGTAGTTTTCTGAACCGGTAAGGATAAAGGAAACCGCCCCTTGGGGGAAAGTCAGGGGCGTTGTGTTGAAATTTTTGGGGCCGATCTAGGGGGCTGCTGCAACCTGACGTGCCGCATCGGGATCAGTCATCCAGAGGCTGTGGCCTTCGCGATTGAAGATCCGGGCAGCGGGAAGGGCGTAAACATCGTGAGGATCGGATGCAAAAGCGGCTTTCAGAGGCTCGGCCTTGTCGGCGCCGGTGACCAAAAACCAGATGGCACGAGATTTTTGAAGGGCCCCATAGGTCAGGGTGAGTCGAACCGGCGGCGGCTTTGGGGAATCGTAAACCGGTGCGACAAGGCCCTCTGCAACCGGAAATCCAGGGAACAGGGATGCTGTATGGCCATCGGGACCCATTCCCAGAAAGGTCAGGTCGAAAGCGGTATCGTCGCTGCCGAAATGGGCTTTAAGGGTTCTTTCATACGCTGCCGCGCAGGCCTCCGGGGTTGCTCCCGTGGTGGGCATGGTATGGAAGTGCTCTTCGGGCACCTTGATGCCAGCCAGCAAGGTTTCGCGGACCAGTCGGACGGTGCTGTCAGGGTCATCGTGGGGGACGAAGCGCTCATCAGCAAAAAAGAGGTGAACTTTCGACCAGTCGATGGCGAGCGCATAGGGTGGCTGGGTCAAAAGCTGATAGAGCCTTTTGGGGGTGCTGCCGCCTGAAAGGGCGATCGACGCGCGCCCCCTGTGATGAATGGCATCGGCCACCAGTTCAATGAGTCGGCCGGCGGCCTCGCGAGCGAGGTCATCGGGGCTGAGAGTCACGACCAGTTCGCGCATCGGGGTTAGCCTCGAAGTGATTTGTAGCGGTTGATAAGCCCGTTGGTGGAACTGTCGTGTGAGTGCACCGATTCCTTGTCCCTGAGATCCGTGAAGATGGCACGGGCTAGTTGCTTTCCAAGTTCAACGCCCATCTGGTCAAAGGAGTTGATGTTCCAGATGGCGCCCTGAACGAAGATTTTGTGCTCATAAAGAGCAATCAGGCTTCCCAGGGTCTCCGGGGTGAGCTTCTTGTAGAGGATAGAGTTGGAAGGCCGGTTGCCCCGGAACGTCTTAGCCGCTGCGAGTTCCTGAAGTCTTTCCCCGTTGACCCCCGCCGTTTTGAGTTCGGATTTTGCCTCTTCAAAGGTCTTCCCGAGCATCAGGGCTTCGGTTTGGGCAATATAGTTCGAAATCAGCAGCTCGTGATGGTCGCCCAGGTTGTGATGGCTTTGGGCGGCCGCGATGAAGTCGCAGGGGATCAGTGCGCTGCCCTGGTGCATCAGCTGGTAGAACGCATGCTGGCCGTTGGTTCCGGGTTGGCCGAAGATAATCGGACCTGTGCTGTAGTTGACCGGGTGACCTTCAAGGTCGACGGTTTTGCCGTTGCTTTCCATGTCGCCTTGCTGAAGATAGTCGGCAAGGTACTCAAGGTATTGGTCATAGGGCAGGATGGCATAGGCATCGGCGGCAAAAAAGTTGTCATACCAAATGCCCAAAAGCCCCATGATGACTGGAATATTCCGATGGAAGGGTGCTGTCCGAAAGTGTTCATCGATCCGATGGGCGCCTTCCAGCATGGCTTCAAAGCGATCCATACCCAAGGCCAGCGCAATCGGCAGTCCTATCGCAGACCAGATGGAATAGCGTCCCCCGACCCAATCCCAAAATTCGAACATATTGGCGGTGTCGATGCCGAATTCGGCGACCTTCTCGGTATTTGTTGAAATTGCAATGAAGTGCCGCGCAACCGCACTCGTGTCCTTGACCTGATTGAGGAGCCAGTCTCGGGCAGACTTGGCATTGGCCATGGTCTCAAGTGTGGTGAAGGTCTTGGATGCCACGCAAAAAAGCGTGGTTTCGGGATCAAGACCCCTCAAGGTCTGGATGAGGTCGGCTTCGTCGACATTAGAAACAAAATGGACGCGAAGGCCAGGGTCGACATACGGGGTCAGTGCCTTGACGACCATTCGCGAGCCAAGATCAGATCCCCCGATCCCGATGTTCACGACATCGGTAATGGAGCGTCCCGTACACCCTTTCCAGCGACCGGAGCGCACGGCCTCGGTGAACCGTCGCATCATGCCCAGCACGCGATTGACGTCTGGCATTACGTCATCCCCATCCAGGAGGATGGGGCGGTTGGAACGATTGCGCAGGGCAATATGAAGGACCGCACGGTTTTCCGTCACGTTGATCCGGGCGCCCCGGAACATCGCTTCAATTTTGGCGGAGAGCTTGGACTCCTCGGCCAGCTGCTCGAGAAGGCTCTGGGTTTTTTCGGTAATCCGGTTCTTCGAGAAGTCGAAGAGAATATCGTTGAAGTTCAGCGAAAACCGCTCGAACCTCTGCGGGTCGGCAGCGAAGAGATCCCGCATGTGGACCCCTGCCATTTCCTGTCGGTGCTTTTCAAGTGCCCGCCAGGCCGGAAGTTGGGTTGGTTGTGTCATTTTCGACTGTCGCTATTTTTCGCTGATCCTACCAAAGCTCCGGGTTCATAGAAACCTTTCGTTTTGTACGAAATTTGCCCCCTGAAATGGCGGGGCGGATCCTTTTTGGGAGCCCATAACCAAGGAAACGCACCAAGTTAGGGATTGCTAGAATTGTTTGGCCCCATTCGAGGGCGGCTCGTTGTGGCGAGCGTTGTTGATTGCAGTCCATGAAAAATAATTCAGACTCTCAGAAAGGAACGTGGTGGGCCAAAATCCGGCGCACAGGGGTTTTGTTGCTCAACTGGCCCCGTTACCGGGCTTATCGCAAGGTTTTTTTGGGTTCGCCCTATGCTGAGGCGGCTGCCACGACGGGACTGCTTCATATTTATCTTCGAAAATTCACCGCACCTTATCTTTCAAGGGATTTCTCGGGGTCTGTCCGGCTTTTGCAGCTGGATCACCACTGCCGCTTTATCAATTTACATTTTCCTCCAGCGCTCTTTCATCGTCTGGGACAGGGAGCAATCGCATTTGCTGCTCGGGCTGAGGCGGACCAAAAGGGTGAGTTCAGACTGGATTTGCCGGTCAGAACCCATGTCGATGGCTCACCATGCTGGGAAGGAGATCTGGTCCTTGAATATTGGTTTCAAGAGCAGCTCCTCCATCGGATGACGATTTCGGTGATTTCCGCAAAGCCTTTTGATGGTGAGGAAGAGTCAGTGCTTTTTATCGGCGGATCCCAGTCCTATGGGGGGCGGGAGCTCCGGCGTGAGGCCTCACTCTTCAATCGCCAGATCAATCCAGCCACCATGGCCCTATTGGGCGTGAAGGCCATTGCCGAGGCGTTCGGGATCTCCAAGCTCTTCGCCATCAAAACCAGAAACCAGATTACATTGCATCTTCGGCCAGGTGATCCTGGAACAGCCTATGAGGATTTCTGGTCGACGAACCACGGGGAGGAGCGGGGGAGTTTCTACGCACTCCCGCTTCAGGCAAGTCCCGAGAGAGATTCGCCGGTAGCGGGCAGTCATGGTTCAAGGACTCGGCGTAAGCGTCTCGAGCGACAACTTGTGAAGGACTTTGTCGAAACCGAATTTCGGATCCTGATGGCAAATCCAGGGCCCAAGCCCCGCGTCACAGAAGAGATCCATCCGCCCGGCTAGAGATGCTCGCTTCGCGCTATAATCGAAGGTTCTATTTCCGCGAGAGACCAATGAGTAGCGAAGCCAAGCCTTGGGGCGGCCGATTCAGCGAGGCCACCGACAAATTCGTGGAGGCCTTCACGGCATCCGTCGACTTCGATAAACGGCTGGCTCATCATGATATTCAGGGGTCCAAAGCCCATGCCACCATGCTGGCCCGGATTGGTGTTTTGACCGCAGATGAGCGCGATGCCATTCTTGGCGGGCTGGATGAGATCGCGGCCGAGATTCAAGCGGGGACCTTCGTCTGGTCCGTCGAGCTTGAAGATGTCCACATGAATATCGAAGCGCGGCTCACGCAACGCTTAGGCGAGGTGGGCAAGAAGCTCCATACCGGGCGCTCCCGCAATGACCAGGTTGCCACCGACATTCGTCTTTATCTGAGAGATGAAGTGGATGAACTCATCGCGCTGATCTTGAGGTTGCAGTCGGCGCTTTTGGATCTCGCCGAGCGGGAAGTCGAAACAATTCTCCCGGGCTTTACGCATCTTCAGGTCGCCCAGCCGGTCAGTTTTGGTCATCACCTCATGGCATGGTACGAAATGCTGGATCGTGATCGCGAGCGACTTGCCGATTGCCGCAAACGGGTCAATGTCATGCCCCTGGGAGCCGCAGCTCTTGCCGGAACAACGTTCCCGCTGGATCGCCCTTTTACAGCAGCGCTTCTCGGATTCGATCGGCCCGCGCGGAATTCGCTGGATGCTGTGAGTGATCGTGATTTTGCGATTGAGTTCACGGCCTGCGCCAGCTTGATCATGATGCACCTGTCTCGATTCTCAGAGGAGCTGATACTCTGGACCTCGGCTCAATTCGGTTTTGTTGATCTCCCGGATGCTTTTTGTACCGGCTCATCCATCATGCCCCAGAAAAAGAATCCGGATGTACCGGAGTTGGTGCGAGGAAAGTCCGGCCGAGTGTTTGGTCACCTTGTCGGGCTTTTGACGCTCATGAAAGGGCAACCACTGGCCTACAACAAGGACAACCAGGAAGACAAAGAGCCCCTTTTTGACACGCTCGATACGGTTCGTCACTCCTTGCGTGCGTTTGCCGACATGGTGCCTCACCTGGCGCCCAATCATCAGGCGATGCGAGATGCGGCCCTCAAGGGCTATGCGACGGCCACAGATCTTGCAGACTATCTGGTTCGCAAGGGGATTCCTTTCCGTGATGCACATGAAATCGTTGGTAAGGCCGTTCGTTTGGGTGTCGAGACAGGGCGGGATCTCTCAGCACTGCGCCTTGATGAACTCACAGCCTTCTCGGGCGTCATCACCGAAGATGTCTTTGCGGTTCTGACCCTGGAAGGTTCGCTCAATGCACGAGATCATCTGGGTGGCACTGCGCCGGCGCAGGTTCGGTCCGCTATTGTTCGGGCTCGCGAAGCCTTGTCGGGAGCGTCGGCCACGTGACCTTGCAAGCCTCGACTCCAGTTTTTGGGCAGCTCGCCGGGTGAGAGCGCTTTGCATTTGTAGGGTTGATTTTTTGGCGCAGGGCGAGGCATGCCTCGGTCAGCTGCTCTTTCGCGGGGGGGCCCTCGAGGCCTGAGCCCTTTGGGCCGCCCTGAGGAAAAGCCCCGATTTGATTCCACGAGTCTTACGGTTGCTGATGTCGTCATTCAAACCAAGTCATACGTCCATTCCGGCATGGGTCGGTCCCTTCTTTGCCCTGCTCCTTGCGACCTGGGCCACTTTCGTCCATTTGGGGGATTTTGCCCTGCTGTCCCCGGACGAGGGCCGTAATGCCGAGGTGGCCCGCGAAATGAAGGTCTCAGGTGCCTGGTTGGTCCCGACCTACGATGGGGCGACCTACCTTGATAAGCCCGCCTTCTTCTTTAAGGCCTCGGCACTTGCACTCAATGCCTTTGGTGATAGCGAATGGGCTGCGCGTCTCCCATCGGCGGTTTCGGCCTGGCTCTGGTTAGCGGTCCTGTTTGCCTTTTGTCGTCGGGCCTATGGATCGACGACCGCAGGATTAGCTGTGGTCGTGATTGCTTTGACACCTCTTTTTGAGGCCTTCGCCCGCATCGTCATTTTTGACATGATGCTGGGACTTTTTGTCAGCTTGGCTATTTTGGCAGCCTATCGCGCCGGCGAGGTCGAAGGAACTCAGCGTCGTTGGTGGTATCTCTGGGCTACGCTGGCCGCGGGGTTGGCAACCCTGGTCAAAGGCCCCGTCGGTTTTTTGGTGCCGCTTTTGGTCATGAGTGTCTACCATCTGGTTTCGGGACGGCGGGCGATTATTGGCTCATTTTTCAGGTGGTCCCACGTTTTTCTCTTTCTGGCCATTGTCCTTCCATGGTTTGTCGGGCTTTCCATCGCTTGTCCGGACTTTCCCTATTACGGGATTATGAAAGAGTCGATCGCACGCTTCACCACCCCCGAATTTCGAAGGACCCAACCCTTTTATTATTACGGCCTGATCATCGCCGGCTGCTTCTTTCCTTTTAGCCTGGTTCTTCCTGTGGCGATTCGTGAAGGTTTTAGAAAGTCGTTTCGACTGCACGAGGCCGACCGGCTCTTCATCGTCTGGGCATTGGTCGTGGTGGCCTTTTTCTCGCTCTCCCAGTCAAAGCTCCCAGGCTATATTCTGACGGGCGTTGTCGCTTTGGGTGTACTGGTGGCCCGGGTTATCGCTCAGGCGCTGGAGTACAACGAAGAGACTGCCTGCCGAGTTTTAAGGACCTCCGCGTTCCTTTTGGGTGTCGTTGCGCTTCTCTTGGCGCTTCCTCCTCTGGTTGAGCTCTGGATGCCGGGATTTTTGCCTCATCCACGCTGGCTGACCGCAACTGTTCTTGAGCGTTTCACGCCAATCCTGCCTGGCTTCATTCTGTCTTTTGGGCTGACCGCTTTCGTCAGTCTTGGCGCCTGGCTGCTTCGCTCGTCACGTTTGGCTTTCGTTGGCTTTCTGGTATTTCCACTCCTGTTTCTCACTTTGAATTTTGAGTCGGTATCCCGCCATGCCGGTATCAAGTCGGCGCGGCCTATCTTTGAGCAATTGCCTTCCGATTTGCCAAAGGACACCGAGTTCGCCTGCCTGGCCTGCATGCCGCATGGTCTTCCTTTCTATCTCGGTCGTGAACTGACGGTCTTTACCGAGGATGGCCGAGAGCTGACCAGCAACTATGTTCTTTTTTCCATCAAGACCGGTAAGCCTTGGTCGGAGCGTTTGGTCCCGTTGGATCGATACCCGGCCTATCTCACCGATCGTCCCCATCCGGTGTTCCTCATGGCCCGAACCGAGCGTATTAAGGAAGTCACCGCATGGGCTTCCGGGCGCGAGATCGTTTTCCTTCCGGGGGATTACATTGGCGTTCTTCTCGAACGTCGGGAGCGCTGAGATGTGTGGGATCTGTGGTGAGGTGCGTTTTGGCGGTCAGGGGGATGACCAAAGCGGCGTCGAAAAAATGCTGCAGCGACTCCTCCATCGTGGGCCGGATGGACAGTGGATTCGTGGCGATAAGAGCGCCGTATTTGGAATGGCCCGATTGACGATTCGGGGACTGACCAGTGGTCAGCAGCCGCTGGTTGATGAGGCCACCGGGGTGATGGTGGTCTGTAACGGTGAAATCGACAATCACGGCGAGCTTCGGACCTTTCTTGCCGAGCGAGGACGCCCGGTTACGGACGATACGGATGTCGCTGTGCTTCCCGGCCTTTACCTCGAGCTGGGTAAGACGTTCATTGAGCGACTGGTTGGGGCCTTTGCCATCGCCGTTTGGGACCCGCGCAGTGAGACCTTGCTTCTGGCTCGGGACCGAGCGGGTGAGCGGCCGCTGTTCTTCAGTCGTTCGCAAGATCAGGTGTTCTTTGCCTCCCAGCTTTCAGGCATGGTGGATGGCGGACACCGCCCGACCACTCCAGATGCCGAGGTTCTTGCGCGTTACCTCCAATTGGGCTACTTCCCCGCGCCAGACAGCCCGCTTCAAGGCGTTCAGAAAGTGGGGCCTGGGGAATGGGTCGTTTTATCGGCTGTGTCCACCGATCGTCACACCTACTGGCGGCTTCCAAAGCGAAACGCCGAAGCCGGGGGGGATCCCCTGGAGACCTTTGATCGAATCTTTAGGGCGGCGGTCTACCGGCAAAGTGAGGTGGATGTTCCAGTGGGGCTCTTCCTGAGTGGCGGGGTGGATTCGTCCCTTATTGCCGCAGTGGCGCGAAGTCAGCATCCGGACAAGTCGATTACGGCATATGGGCTTCGCTTTGGGGAAGAGTCCTTCGATGAAGGAAATTTTGCTGCGGGCGTCGCAAAAGATCTGCGGATGGAGTATGTCCCAGTCTGGGCTGAGCCCGAGCGAATTCCCGATATGTTGCGGGATGTCATTGCCACATCGGGTGAGCCTCTTGCAGATCCGGCCTGGATACCGACGGCCATGCTGTCCCAGAGGGCGGCTCAGGATATTCGAATCTCCCTTTCGGGGGAGGGGGCGGATGAACTCTTTGGGGGGTATCCGACTTATTTTGGGGCGGCTATTGCCGAGCGCTATGCTGGATTGCCCGGCTGGCTGAGGGCATTCATTCGAACCCAGGTCGAACGTTGGCCCCCAAGCGATAAGAAAGTCACGCTCTCTTTCCTATTGAAGCGATTTGTCCAAGGGGATGAGCTCGATGGGCTGTCCCGCCATATTCTCTGGAATTCCAGCTTGTCACCGGCCATTTTGGCGCCCTTGGGTATTCATCCCCGACTTTCGGAATGGTCCGGTCTTCAGGGGGAGAGCTTGCTGGATGAAATCCAGCGATACGATCTTGAGCGGTCACTTGCGGAGGGGCTATTAACCAAAGCGGATCGCGCGAGCATGCACTCGGCCCTTGAGCTTCGAGCCCCTTTCCTCGATGTTTCGGTCATGGAATTTGCTGCTACCCTGAGCGAAAAGCAGCGGGTTCAGGGCATCAACACCAAGGTCTTTCTGAAATCATATGCGACCCGCTATCTTCCCAAAGAGATTGTCTACCGAAAGAAGCGGGGCCTCTCCGTTCCACTGGCCTCCTGGCTTCGTGGACCCCTCAAAACCTGGGCGCAAGCAAAGGTTTCAAATCCTCTGCTCACCGTTCTTGGCATTCACCCCGAGGCGGTACGGGAAGTTTTCGATGCCCATCAGCGTCGGGAAGCCGATCATGGGCGCGCGCTGTGGGCGCTGATTGTGGTCAGCGAGTGGCTGGACTGGCTGGATCGCCAGCGTATTGAGACGGAATCAGGCGCCTGAGCGGAGCCTGCGGTCGAAGGTCTCCAGTCGTTCGATGGTGCCGATATCCATCCAAAATCCTGGCCAAAGCTCGGCACTGACTTGAGACGCCTGCATGGCGGAGCGGAGCAGCGGCGCCAGGGGGAACCGACCTGCCGTGCAGGCAGAAAAAAGTTCGGGACGATAGACTCCGATACCCCCAAAGGTCCAGCGTGGTGCCCCTTGGTCGAGCGCTAATCCCCCCTCCAAACCGAAGTCGCCCTGTGGGTGATGTTCAGGATTGGGGACCAGCACCAGATGGGCAAGATCTATTGCACGGTTTTTTAAGGTTCCAAAGGGAAAGTCCGTCGCAATATCGCCATTGATGACCAGGAAGGGATCCGGGCCCAACAGGGGGAGCGCGCGATAAATCCCGCCACCGGTCTCAAGCGCTTCATGTTCCGGGGAATAGTGGATTCTTGCTCCCCACGCCTGACCATTGCCCAATCGATCCTGGATCTTTTCCCCAAGGTGTGCGGTATTGACGATGATTTCATCAATGCCGCCCCGGACCAGGTTTTCAACGAGGTGAACGATGAGGGGTTTGTCGCCGGCCTCAATCAGCGGTTTGGGGATGTGGTCGGTTAAGGGACGAAGTCGTTCGCCGCGACCTGCCGCGAGAATCATGGCCCTCATGGTGCGTGGGGCTCCAGAAAAGTGGGTAAAATACGGGTTGCGATAAAGGTGGCAAAGGCCGCAAGATCCGGCTGATCCCGGCCGACATCGAGCGCGTATCCGAGGGTGCGCGGTATATCCCCAATGTAGCCTGGTTTTCCATCCCGAAGTTTCAGGCGACAGAAAATCCCTGCAGCCTTGAGGTGCCGCTGAAGCCCCATCAGGTCGAACCATCGCCTGAACTGATCTGTATTGACGCCTTCAATGACCCCGGCCTGGGCAAGGCGTTGCCGATACTGCTCGATCCAGAGACTCAGTTGAGGCAATGGCCATGCGATGTAGCAATCCCTGAGAAGTGAGGCGAGGTCATAGGTGACGGGCCCCAGAACGGCATCCTGAAAATCAAGGACGCCGGGGGTTCCATCCGGGAGCAGCATGAGGTTTCGGGAGTGATAGTCCCGGTGCACGATCACGGTCGGTTGTGAAAGGGCGGATCCCACCAGGCGATCGAATGCATCGCTTAGAAGCGCTTCTTCACTCGCCGAAAGCACAAGGCCAAGATAACCATCAATGCACCATTCGCGAAATACGTTCAATTCGCGCCGGAGAAGCGCCTCATCGTAAATCGGAAGGTCAGGAGGATTCGTTTCGGGCTGATCGGACGTCTGTAGCCGAAACAAGCTATCCAGGGCGCTGCCATAAAGGGGGCCGACCGTGGTGTCATCGAGAATGTCGAGATAGGCGGTTCGGCCAAAATCGCTCAGGACGATGAAGCCCAATTCCGGGTTGGCGGCATAGATCGTCGGGGTTGGAACGCCTCGAACACGAAGCAGTTCGGCCGTTTTCAGGAAGGGAAGAATGTTCTCCTGAGGGGGCGGCGCATCCATGGCGATGCGAGACTCGTTGCCGAGTTCAAAGCGGAAATAGCGTCTGAAGCTGGCGTCGGACGAAGCGGTGACCAAGGATTCAACCTCGAGGTGGAGGTCGTTTCTCAGCCAGTCAAGAAGGGCATCGCGGCGCGGATCTGGGCGTTGCATGAAGGGCGGCGCTGTCTAGAAAAAACTTGCCCAAGCCAAGCCTGGGATCGGGTAAAATGATCTGTCGGAAGCCGCTATTTGAACACACTCGGCGGGCTTCCGACGACTTTCCCGCCCTTTCCGTACGCTATGGCCCCCGAGAATGCCTTTATACAGCCTGCATCAGGGCGCCTGATCTCCTGAGCGATGCCCGGGTTCATTCGCCCTCTCTTACTTCTCCTCATCGGGTCGACCTTGTCCGCCCCGGGCGTTTTTGCGGCCGAGGGGGACTGGAAGTGCGCTCCTGATCCTAAAACCGGGCACTGGAGCTGTGGCTCCAATCACGCAGGTGAGCACCATGGCAAAGACGTCGAGTTAGGGGAGGAAGGTCAGGCGCAGCAGCCGCCACAGGGACGCCAGCTTGATCCTCTGTCAGGGGAGACCACAGGCCCCGAAGACCGACCCGAAATGCTGAAGGGAAAGGATCCTTTCAATTCACCTTTGGCCAAAGGCGAGCCGCCCAAAAGCAAGGTCGCCGGATGGAACTGCCAGCCGAGCGCCGATGAGGGTGAAGACCGAAGTTGGGTCTGTTCACTAACGGGAAGAGACCCCCGAGGCATGGCCCACGTGGTCAGTGAAGCCGGTGAGGATGATGAAAACTGGTCCGAGTCGCGGGAAATCACCCGTGAAGATGAGGAGCGATTCCTGACGCTAATGGGCAAGCTCCCGACGAATCCCTGGACCCGGCTCTGTGCCGTCAAGGTCGGAAAACGTCTTCCGCCGGCTCTCACCGAGTTCATGATGTCCCGTGAGGAGCGGATGGCCCGGGACACTGCCCCCACCGATATCGATTCGGATTTCTTTGAGCTCATCGACAATGAGGTCACGACCTTCCTGGGGAGTGCTCATCTAACCCAGGCGGATCAGGAGCTTTGGGCCGACTTTATTACCCGAAATCTGACCAATAGTGCGATCAACACCCACGGGAACGTGGTGTACAAGGACAAGACGCAAATCATGATGAGCGACAGCGCCCATCTCAAGGGTGATGGCCGTGGGGTGTTCCGCAACAGTCAGTTCATCCTGCCTCAGGTGCCTGGCCGCGGCACGTCGCGGGTGACTTACTTGGATAGCGCGATCCTGTCCCGCTATGAGACGTTCAGCTACACCACCTGTCCGCCGGGCAACCAGAACTGGGCCCTGCATGCGGACAACGTGATCATGAACAAGGACACGGGTTTTGCGCGAGCCCATAACGCCTGGCTCAGTTTCTACGATCTCCCGGTGTTCTGGAGTCCGGTCATGTCATTTCCCATTGATGGGCGAAGGATGAGCGGCTTGTTGAGTCCGGTCATGGGATATACCCAAATCAACGGGTTCAACCTGGCTGTCCCTTATTACTTTGATATCGCCCCGAACATGGATGCCACCGTTCAGGCGCGTTACCTGAGTGAACGAGGCTTCATGAGTCTCAACGAGTTCCGTTATCTTTCAGATACCTCTCGCGGCAAGCTGATCGCGGACATTGTGCCCTATGACAAGGAAACCAAAACGACCCGAGGACAGTTCGGCTTTCAGGATACTTCGGTCTGGATGAAGGATCTCAGCAGTCAGGTCGATCTGAATTATGTTTCAGATGCGAATTACCTGACCCAGTTGGGTAGCCCGCTGTCGATGATCGACACAAACAACATCACCAGCCGTGCCACGGTGAATTATGCGGCCGGTGAGTTTGGGAACGTTAACCTGATGGCGAATTACTACCAGACCATCAATCCGGCCATTCCCAAAAACGCTTATCCCTACTTCTATCTCCCCAAGCTGGAGCATAACTGGGGGACACAGATTTTGGACACCGGCTTGACGTTGTCCAACACGATTCAAATGGCCGACATTCAGGCTGATTCTTCTTATCTCACCACGGGCCAGCGTTTTGTTATGCGGCCGAAACTCCAACTTCCTCTGGAGTCGAGTTGGGGCTTTTTCAGACCCAGTGCGACCCTGGCCTACAACCAGTATTCGCTTCAAAACACGGGACAGTGGCAGGCGCTCCAGCAGGCCAATGGCGTTGCAGTCCAGCAAACCTCAAACCCAAATTTCACGGTGCCGATCCTCTCCGTTGATGCCGGAACCTATTTCGATCGGGATTTTGATCTTGGAGGGCAGACCTGGCAGCAAACGATTGAACCGCGATTGTTCTATGTCTACATCCCATATGCAGAACAGTCGAACATCCCGGTCTTTGACACCACGCCTTATGACTTTACCTACTATCAGTTGTTCCGTGAAAACCGCTATACGGGGTATGACCGTATTGGGGATACCAACTCGGTGACGGCGGCAGTGACCTCGAGGATCATCGATGGCGAAAAGGGCTATGACCGTTTGCGCGCGACCATTGGAAATATTGCCTATCTGGATAATCGCCAGGTCACGACTCTTGGGACGACGCCCTCGACCTACAGTCAGAGCTTTTCCAATCTGGTGGGTGATGTGTATGCCGCGATCAATGAAGATTGGAGCATTTATAACGCCGGTCAGTACAACGTTTCCCAGAATGTCATTTCGCGTGGTCAGATTGGTTTGACCTACAACAATCGGCAGAACCAGATCCTCAACATGATCTACCGATACCGTTTGAATCAGAATACCAATACGGGTTGCCCAACAAGTTCCAATACTTCATATAGCTATCTTTCGACTTTCAGCGAGTGTCTAAACCTCACGGACGTCTCCTTCCGCTTGCCGCTTCTGGCGGGCTGGCAGATGGTGGGTCGCTGGGAGTATTCGCTGCTGAATAACACAACCCTTGAAACCTTCTTTGGGGTTGAACGAGAGACCTGTTGCTACAAGTTCGCCATTATTGCGCGGCGTTATTTGAATTCGATCAATGCCAATGGGACAGCGCAGAGTAATGATGCAATCTATGTTCAGATGGATCTGAAAGGGCTGTCGAGCGTCAACGCGGATGTCGACAAGTTCCTGCAGCGAACGATTATGGGTTACCGTTACCAGGATTATTGATGCAACCGAGGACAGTGAACTTCGTGCGGATGCCTTTAGCTGATCGATTTTTGATGATACTGAGCCTTTGGGTGGTTCTCTTCATGCCCATGGTTGCTCGAGCGGCCGAGGTGGATCGTATCGTCGCGATTGTCGAGGATGAGGTCATCTTGGAAGGTGAGCTGATGAAGCGCGTCGATGCGATCCGGCAGGGCATGCTGCGAGGGGGAACGTCGATGCCTCCGGATTCGGTCCTGGTCAAGCAGGTGCTTGACCGTCTGATTACGGAGAAAGTCCAGGTTGCCATGGCGGAGCGGGGTGGGCTCAAGATTGATGATGAGACCCTCCGTCAAGCCGTTTTGGGGATTGCCGAACGGAATAACATGACACCCGAGGAGTTACGGGAATCGCTTCGGGCTGAGGGTATCGAATATCACGAATTTCTCGAGCAGATTCGCGGCGAGATCACTCAGCAGCGACTGCGTGCCAGTCAGGTCAATAGCCAAATCAAGATCAGTGACCGCGAAGTCGAACAATGGCTGAAAAAACGGGGCACGACGACTGATCCGGATAGCGAGTTTCTGCTTGGGCATATTCTGGTTTCGGTGGCTCAGACAGCCAATGCCGCAGCGTTAGATGCGGCCAAGTCCCGTGCCGAGAAGATTCTGGCGGATCTTCGGGCAGGACAGGATTTCAGGCAGATCGCCATGGGGGCATCGGATTCGTCTGAAGCCTTGAAGGGCGGCGATTTGGGTTGGCGTAAGCTCACGGCTGTGCCGACGCTGTTTGCAGAGATCGTCCCGCGGATGAAGAAAGGGGATGTAGAGGGTCCAATTCGAAGTCCCAGCGGATTTCATATCATCAAGCTACTGGATACGCGCGGCAGTGCTATAGATCGCATCACCAAAACGCATGTACGCCACATTCTGATCAAGCCCAATGAACTGATCACCAATCAGGATGCCAGAAAAAAGCTTGAGGCCATTCACGATCGTCTCAAGGGAGGGGATGATTTTGGTGATCTCGCCCGCGGCAATTCGGATGACAAAGGATCTGCCGTTAAGGGCGGAGATCTCGGGTTCGTGACCCCCGGTGCGCTGGTGCCTGAGTTTGAGAATGCGATGAATGCCCTTGCAATCAATCAACTCAGTGAACCGGTCCAAAGCCAGTTCGGTTGGCACTTGATTCAGGTCTTGGAACGAAAGGAGTCCCAGGACAGTGATGAGGTCCTCCGCAAAAAGGCCCAGGATGAGATCTTTGAGCGGCGTGTAGGTGAGGAAACCGAGCTGTGGCTCAGAAAGATTCGCGATGAAGCCTACGTGGAGATTCGGGTTCCTGAATATATCCCGGAGGGCTATACGCCGCCGCCGGCGCTAAAGCCCAAGCCCCCAGCCAAGGATGAAACTCCTGCTGCTGATGCCGATACGTCAGGCAACGCCGACAAGGCGCAGGGTGAAAAGCCCAAAACGCAAGGTCAGGATCAGGAAGAGAAAGGATGGCTGGACGGCTGGTTCTAACCTCGGGGGATCCCGGGGGGATCGGCCCCGATCTTTGCATTGCACTCGCAGGATGCCCTGAAGCGCAGGTTCTTGCCGTTGCAGGCGATCCCCAATTGCTCAAGGATCGCGCGCAACGGCTTGGCGTGCCGATCAAAATCATCGAAATGTCCGATAGCAGAGCCTGGCCTGAGATTCCCCCAGGGGCTCTGAGGGTGTGGCCTGTTGCGAGCGCCCCATCCCACGTTGCGGGGCTTCTCACTCCAGCTAATGCCGGCTACGTCCTCCAGACGCTAGACGCTGCCGTTCGGGGGTGTCTTGAAGGGGCCTTTGATGCCATGGTCACGGCTCCGATCAGCAAGGCAGTGATCAATGAAGCTGGAAGACCATTTTCGGGGCACACGGAATACATCGCGGCCTTAACGGGAGGTCATCCTGTCATGCTTTTGGCGACGCCGGGACTGAGGGTGGCGCTTGCAACGACGCATCTTCCGCTGGCTGAAGTGCCTTCGGCGATTCATCCTGAGGGGCTCGAGCAGATTCTTCGCATTCTTCGCGGTGACCTGACTCAGCGGTTTGGGTTCTCCGATCCTCATATTCTCGTCGCTGGCTTGAATCCCCATGCAGGGGAATCCGGTCATCTCGGCAAAGAGGAAATCAACGTCATCACGCCGGTCCTCGAGAAGCTTCGAGGAGAGGGATTCCGCCTCACCGGGCCGATGGCCGCGGACACGCTCTTTTTGCCGCAACACCTTGAAACCGCCGATGCCGTCCTCGCGATGTATCACGATCAGGGTTTGCCGGTCCTCAAGTATCAGGGGTTCGGGCGAGCGGTCAATATCACGCTGGGGTTGCCGATTATCCGAACTTCGGTGGATCACGGAACAGCAGCTGACCTTGCGGGAACCGGAAAGGCAGATGCGGGAAGTCTCATGGCGGCCATCGCTTCGGCGATGGATCTGGTCCGAACACAACAGCCAATCAATCGAGAGGATCACTCCGCATGAGCCATACGCCCCGGAAACGTTTTGGTCAGAACTTTCTGCGGGATGATGCTGTGGTGCATCGCATTGTCCAGTCTGTGGGGCCTAAAGAGGGCGAGCGCCTGGTCGAAATTGGACCCGGTGAGGGAGCGATGACGCGCTTTTTCCTGGCAGCTGGCGCCCAAATCGAGGCGATTGAGATCGACCGGGACCTTGCTGCGCTGTTAAGGCAGCGGTTTGCGCATGAGGCGGGTTTTCACCTCAATGAGGGTGATGCGCTGAAATTCGATTTTGGTTCACTGGGGACAGAGGGTCCGATCCGGGTCGTCGGCAATCTTCCGTATAACATTTCTACGCCCTTGATCTTTCATCTTTTCAGTCATGCGGGCGTCATCTCCGAGATGACGTTCATGCTACAGCGTGAGGTGGTAGAGCGCCTTTGCGCCAGGACGGGAGATTCCGAGTACGGCCGACTTGGCATCATGACGCAATATTTCTGCGAAGCCGAAAAGCTGTTTGAGGTAGGGCCTGAGAGCTTTTATCCGCCCCCTAAGGTGGTTTCCGCCATCGTCCGCTTGACACCCCATTCGGCTCCGCCGGTCGATGCCGATCCCAAGGCCTTGGGGCGGGTCGTGACACAGGCTTTCATGCAACGGCGAAAGACACTTCGAAATGCTCTGAGGGATCTGTTCACAGAGGAGGACCTCAGAACGTCTGAAATTGATCCAGGGGCCCGCGCTGAGACCCTGTCACTGGAAGCCTATGCGCGACTGGCCCGCCTGTGGGCCAGTCGAAATCCTTGAGGTAGAAAGCTGGGGTTTAGGTAATGACGGTGGGTGCCGCCATGCCAGTGCGTTTCCGGATTTCAGCCAGCTTTTCAGACAGCTCGATCAAATCCTTGAGCAGCACCTGGGCATCCAGGGCCTGTCGTGAAGGATCGGTTTCGTATTGTTCGATGTAAAGTCTGAGGGTCGCACCTACAGTTCCTGTCCCTGAAAGCCTGAAGACCATCCGTGCACGTTCCCCAAAGATGATGCGAACGCCTTGATGCGGACTCACGCTCCCATCCACGGGGTCCCGGTAACAGAAATCGTCCGCTTCAGTGACTTCGTAGTCGCCAAAACGTTGACCCGGAAGTGACGGGAGCTGTCCGTTGACCAATCCCATGATGGCTTCGCCAATGGCGATCGGGATGCCTTCATAGTCGTGACGTGAATAAGCGTCGCGTCCGTAAGTTTGCCAGTGCGCCCGGACAATATCGGCAACGGATTCTTTGCGCACAGCAAGCAGGTTAAGCCAGGCCAGGACGGCCCAAAGTCCGTCCTTTTCCCGAACATGATCCGAGCCGGTGCCAAAACTTTCCTCGCCGCAGAGGGTGATCTTTCCAGCATCCAGAAGATTGCCAAAAAATTTCCAGCCCGTCGGGGTTTCGTAATATCCAAGCCCCATTGCTTTCCCCACGCGGTCAACGGCCCGGCTTGTAGGCATCGAGCGCGCAACGCCTTTAAGGCCATCGCGATAACCCGGGAGAAGGTGGAGATTAGCGGCAAGGACGGCAAGGCTGTCGCTGGGTGTCACGAAAAAGTCTGCCCCCATGATCATGTTGCGATCGCCATCGCCGTCAGAGGCTGCCCCGAGTGTTGGGGCATTGGGGCGAGACATCCATTCAGCCAGGTCATGAGCATGAACCAGGTTGGGGTCAGGATGGCCTCCTCCAAAATCCTCCAGAGGAACGGCGTTGACGACAGCTTCAGCCGGGGCGCCCAGCCGTTCGACCAAAATTCTCTTGGCGTAGGGACCTGTGATGGCGTGCAGGGCATCAAATCGAATGCTCAAGGAGCCCTCACGAAGCGCGCCCTGAATGGCGTCGAAGTCAAAAAGTTGCTCCATCAAGGCTTCGTAATCTTTGACCGGGTCGATGATCTCGACCGTCAGGTCACCGACGGTCACAGACCCCAGGCGATCCAGGTCGATGTCGGGCGTTTCCAGGGTGAAGTACTGCTGGATGGTCTTGGTACGTTCAAAAATGGCGTTGGTAAACCCCTCAGGCGCGGGTCCACCGTTGTCGGTATTGAATTTGATCCCGAAATCCTCGTGGGGACCCCCGGGGTTGTGGCTTGCCGAAAGAATGAAGCCGCCGTCGGCGCCATATTTTCGAATGATGCAGGAGGCTGCTGGCGTTGAAAGGAGAGCGCCTTGGCCGACCAAGAGTTTTGAAACGCCGTTGGCGGCGGCCATGCGGATAATGGTTTGGGCTGCGGTTCGATTGAAATAGCGCCCATCGCCTCCAAGGACCAGCGTGGTTCCCTTGAGCTTGGGCATGGCCTCAAAGACCGACTGGACAAAGTTTTCCAGATAGTGGGGCTGGACGAACACCTCAACTTTTTTGCGAAGCCCTGATGTGCCGGGCTTTTGGTCGTTGAAAGGCTGGGTTTCGCGGGTCGTGATCTGCATGGGGCCTCCCTTGAATCTGGTGGGTAGCCATTCTACTTGAGACGCTCCGTCAAAAGCGCTGCCTCCGACTTTACGGGTGGAGAAAAGGGTTGGAGTCGGATGAAAATGGCGTGAAAAAGTCATTAAGAACGAACAACTGGTGACAATGCAACCAATTGTGTGAAAATAACGCTGGAAAGTTTGTCGATTTCGCGGCAAACTAAAGGCTGAGTTGCCTTAGCGTTGGGGCTATGTTCCTATGTTGAGGTTACTTAGACCGACCGCTTCAATTACCAAGAAGGAAACTGACAATGAATGCTACCAAGTTTGCAATCGTTCTCCTGTCTGCTGGCCTGACCGTAGGCTGCGCTAGCAAGTCTGATCTGGCTGCTCTGCAGACCCAGGTTGATGGCCTCAAGGCTGAACTGTCTTCTGTTAAGAGCACCGCTGACGAAGCTCTGTCTGCTGCTACCAGCGCTGACGCTGCTGCTCGCCGCGCTGCTGCTGCTGCTGAAGAAGTCAATGCGAAGCTCGACCGTGGCTTCCGCAAGGGCGCTCTGAAGTAAGGTCTTTTCGCTTAAGCGAAAGCCTTATAAAAAAGCCCGGCTGGGGTAACCCGCCGGGCTTTTTTGCGTCATAGGTCCGGGGTGTCAGTGTGCGTTCTCGCGGGCGATTGCGCGATAGCCGATATCCTGTCGAAGGGTCATGCCTGGCCAGTTGATTTCTCTTACCCGGGCATATGCGCGTTCTTGGGCTTCGCGAACATTGGCGCCGAGGGCGCTCACACACAGAACCCGCCCGCCTGCAGTCAGTACGTGGCCATGTTCCAGTCGGGTTCCGGCGTGAAAGACCTTGACTTCAAAGTCTTCATTTTCAGGGAGCCCCGCAATCGGGTCCCCCTTACGAATCTCGTTCGGATAGCCTTCAGCGGCCAAAACCACGCCCAAGGCCGGTCGTGGATCCCATTCGGTCCTGGCTTGAGCCAGGCGTCCTGCCAGCGCCTCAAGGCACAGTGAAGGCAGGTCGCTTTTCAGGCGCATCATGATGGGCTGTGTTTCAGGGTCGCCAAAACGGCAATTAAACTCCAAGACCTTGAGACTGCCATTGGGCGCGACCATCAAGCCCGCATAAAGAAAGCCGGTGTAGGGGAGGCCGTCAGCCGCCATCCCATCAAGTGTTGGTTGAATCACCTCACGGATTGCCCGGTCGTGAACGTCCTGAGTCACCACTGGCGCGGGTGAATAGGCCCCCATGCCTCCGGTGTTGGGACCCAGGTCACCATCGAGCAATGCCTTGTGATCTTGGGAGGACGCCATGGCGAGTGCATGGCGTCCATCGGCCATCACGATAAAGCTGGCTTCTTCACCGACCAGGAATTCTTCAATCACTACCCGATGGCCTGCCGAGCCAAAGCTATTGCCCGCCAGCATGTCCTTGACAGCCTGGATGGCTTCGACTTCGGTTTGGGCGACCACGACCCCTTTTCCGGCCGCAAGGCCATCTGCCTTGACGACAATCGGCGCCCCCTGCGCCTGAATGTAGGCGATGGCAGGTTCCACTTCGGTGAAGGTCTTGTAGGCAGCGGTCGGAATTCCGTGCCGAGCCATAAAGTCTTTGCAGAAGGCTTTGGAGCCCTCCAATTGGGCTGCGCCCTGTGTTGGCCCAAAGCAGGGCAGGTTTTCCGCCTTGAAAGCATCCACTACGCCGAGAACCAGGGGCGCCTCAGGCCCGACAATGGTCAGACCAATAGCGTTCTCACGGGCGAATGCGACCAGTCCAGGGACATCGTCTGCAGCAATCGGAACGTTGGTGATGCCCTTTTCCCGTGCCGTTCCAGCATTGCCAGGTGCCACGAAGACCTGCTCAGCGAGGGGCGATTGGGCGGCCTTCCAGGCCAGAGCATGCTCGCGGCCACCGCCGCCAATGATCAGGATATTCATGGTTTACGAGGGATTTGAATCCAGAGTGCTTGGAGAGCGGGAAGGCCAGCGAATCAGAGGCCGCATAGGGCGATATTATAACAGGACTGGGCTAGTCTCTTGGATGCTCTGAGAGGCCTTTGGGTATGCTACGATTCCGGTTTTACACGCTCTGAATCAAGGGGTTTTCGGCATGATCATGCGTTCCTTACTGGCCTTCTGGATGCTGGCCCTGGTTTCCCTCGGCGTCCTTGCAGACACGGTACAGGAAGCAAAGAAACCGGTCGATCACCTGAATCAGGAGTTGGTTGCTCTGATGCGCGGCGGGAAGCAGTTAGGGTACGAAGGCCGGTTCAAAAAAATTGATCCGACAGTCCGTCAAAGTTTCATGTTCGAGGCGGTCGCCCAGATTGCTTTGGGAACGCATTGGAAAAAGCTGGAAGAAGCACAGAAGCTCGAGTTCATGGACAAATATCGTGAACTCAGTTCGGCAACTTATGCATCCCAGTTCAAGGAGTATGACGGGGAGAGTTTTGAGTTCGAGTCTGGACAGGAGCTCAAGCCAGGTCGCGTGGTGCTTCGCTACAACCTTGTGGCGCCCAAGGAAAAGCATACCTTTGAGTACCACGTGTCCCAGTTTAACGGTGAATGGCGCGTCGTGAATATTGTCGTGGATGGTATTAGCGACCTTGCCCTCCGCAAGGCGCAGTACACGAGCGTTATCGATCGGGAGGGCTTTGAGGCCCTGATCAACAAATTAGTTGAAAAGATCGCTGATACGGCCAAGAACAACGCGAGTTGATTTAGTGCCTGCGTTCAGGCCCGGCAGTAACGACCAATCAAATTTTCAAACAGGGTAATCCCCGGGGCTACATCCGAAAGGCTCAGGAACTCATTCGGTTGGTGCGCCTGATCAATGCTGCCGGGACCCAGAATAAGCGTCTCAAGCCCAAGAGCACTGAAAAAAGGCCCTTCCGTCCCGAAGGCAACTGCGCCGGCTGCCTTTCCGGTTGCCTTTTCAAGGTAACGGGTCAGTTCGGCCTCAGCAGAGGTTTCAAAAGGCGGAACACCGGGAAAAAGCGGCTCTATTTCGAGTGTCAATCCGTTGCTATCTTGTAAAAGCCCCGAGAGGCGCTCTTCAAGCAAGGCCTGAACGGTTTCGATGGACATGCCGGGTAGTGGTCTGATATCGATCAAGGTTTCGCAATGGCCGCAGATGCGGTTGGGATTGTCACCCCCATGAATCGCGCCCAGATTCAAACTGGGGTAGTCGACTTTGAAGGCGGGATGCCGATAGTGTGCCTTGAGCTCCTCCTGGAGTGCGAGCAGCGCACTGATCACCTGATGCATACCAATGATGGCGTTGGCGCCCAACGAGGGATCTGATGAGTGACCGGCGCGCCCTTTGACCCGGATCGCCTCCATCATGACGCCCTTGTGTACACGAATCGGCTGGAGATCGGTCGGCTCGCCTATGACGGCCTTGCGTCCCAGCTGACGGCTGCTGGCGAGGAGTTGGCGCGCCCCTGACATCGAGCTTTCCTCATCCGCCGTTCCAATCAGGATCAAGGGCTCCTTGAGATCCTTCGCCTTGAATCGAGAGGCGGCTTCCAGCGCAATGGCAAAGAACCCTTT
Source organism: Pseudomonadota bacterium (assembly GCA_041178325.1). Lineage (GTDB taxonomy): Bacteria > Pseudomonadota > Gammaproteobacteria > Methylococcales > Methylococcaceae > UBA6136. The sequence goes on along the minus strand of JBEGVN010000020.1, from coordinate 23,039 downwards.
CATGTCGCAGCTTCCAAGGCCATAGATGCGGTCCTCACGAAAAGTCGCCGTGAAGGGATCCGAATGCCACAAATCAGGGTTGCAGGGGACGGTGTCGGTATGGCCTGATAAGACCAGTCCCCCGGGGACGGTTCCGGATGTGGCGGGCCCGAGGGTTGCAATCAGGTTGGCTTTTCCAGGCGCCACGGTCTCGATCTCGACTTTGAAGCCAAGCGTTTCAGACCATTCAGCCAAATGATGGATAACCCCAAGGTTGCTCTGGTCGAGTTTGGGGTCGGCACAACTAATCGAAGGTGAACCGATCAGTTGTGCCATGCGCTCGGTCAGGGAGGGGATCTGATGCATGATTCAACCCTACCGTGCTTTGGATTAGAGGTCTTTGTCAGTGACGGCCCCTTCTGAAGCGGAGGCGGCCAGTTTTGCGAATTTGGCGAGAACGCCCCGGCGATAACGGGGTTCGGGTGCCTTCCAGTGGGTAAGTCGCTCGCGAATCATCGCGGCATCGACATGCAGGCTGATTTCGCGCGATTCGGCATCGATGGTGATTCGGTCACCTTCTTCGACGACCGCCAAAGGTCCCCCGACATAGGCTTCAGGCGTGATATGGCCAACCACAAAGCCATGGGTGCCGCCCGAGAATCGACCATCGGTGATCAGGGCCACGTCCTTGGCCAGTCCTTTGCCCATCACGGCGGACGTGGGCGAGAGCATCTCGCGCATGCCGGGGCCGCCTTTGGGTCCCTCGTAACGAATAACGATCACGTCGCCCTTGGTGATGCTGCCATCCAGAATGGCCTTGAGTGCAAGTTCTTCACAATCAAAGACCCGGGCAACCCCGGTAAAGCTCAGACCCTCTTTGCCCGTGATCTTGGCCACGGCACCTTCCGGAGCAAGGTTGCCGCGAAGGATGACCAGGTGACTGTCTTTCTTGATCGGCTGATCGAGTGGGCGAATCATATCCTGACCTTCCGGATAGTCGGCGGCCAGCGCGAGGTTTTCAGCCAGGGTTTTTCCGGTCACGGTCAGGCAGTCGCCATGCAAAAGACCCGCTTTGAGAAGGGCCTTCATGAGCGGTTGAATGCCGCCGATCGCTACCAGTTCCGCCATGGCGTATTTCCCGCTGGGCTTGAGATCCGCCAGCATCGGAACCCGGGCGCCGATTTCGGCAAAATCCTCCAGCGAGAGCTCTACACCCGCTGCGTGTGCCATCGCCAGAAGGTGCAGGACCGCATTGGTTGAGCCGCCCAGGGCGATTACGACGGTAATGGCGTTCTCAAACGCTTTGCGGGTCATGATGTCGAGGGGACGAATGTCCAGTTCTAGGAGTTTGACGACCTGACGTCCTGCATCCTCGCAATCGCGTTTCTTGTCGTCTGAGATAGCCGCTTGGGCGGAGCTTCCGGGCAGGCTCATTCCGAGCGCTTCAATCGCGGATGCCATGGTGTTGGCGGTATACATGCCGCCACACGAACCGGGGCCAGGGATGGCCTTGGATTCAATGGCCTTGAGTTCGGCATCATCGATCTGATCGTTTGCTCTTGCGCCAACCGCCTCGAAGACCGAGACGATATCGAGTTTCTTTTCACCATGGCAACCGGTGAGGATTGTGCCGCCGTAGACAAAAATGGCGGGGCGGTTAAGTCGCGCAATCGCCATCATGCACCCTGGCATGTTCTTGTCACAGCCACCAATGGCGACCAATCCGTCAAAACCCTGACAACCGACCACGGTTTCAATTGAATCGGCAATGACTTCGCGGGAGACCAAGGAATACTTCATTCCCTCAGTGCCCATTGAGATTCCGTCAGAGATGGTGATGGTGTTAAAGACCACGGCCTTGCCGCCATGCTGGTCCACACCGAGTGCCGCATCATCGGCGAGTCGGTTGATGTGCATGTTGCAGGGCGTCACCATGCTCCAGGTCGAGGCGACCCCAATCTGGGGCTTGGCAAAGTCCTGATCGCTGAATCCGACCGCGTGGAGCATGGCGCGGCTCGGTGCGCGCTCCATGCCGTCGACGACCTGGGAGGAAAAGTGACGGGTATCTTTCTTATCGTTGCTCATGTCTTGACGAAGTTGGGTTGTAACGGAGGGTGATGCTCAGAATGAGCCCCACTGATTGCGCCTGCGGACGCTAATTCGGGGCAGGAGAATGCCAATCAGAACACCGCCGAAAAGAACAATGCCACCGATCAGGAACCAGGTTTGCTGCTGGTCTTCATCCAATGTGTTCTTTTCCTGACTCAGCGTTTCAAGCTCGCGCTTGAGACTGATGACTGTGCTCTGGAGTTGATCGCGTTCGGCTTGAATGCGAAGGACATCCGCGGAAGCCGCACGAACCTGAACTAATTCACTCTGAAGACGCCCGAGCTCTTGTTGCAATTCTTCAGGGGTCTTTACCTGATCCTCCTGGAGCAAGGGCGCAACAGTGGGGGGTGATGCGACTCCCTTTGGCGTCTCGGTCAGATCTTTCGATTCAACCCAGCCCACTTCACCGGATTCACGCTGGACCCGCTCCTGTCCCTCCCGCTTGTTCTCCTTCAGGACCTTGACGGCCTCTCCGGGGCGAAGGGTCGCTAGCGTGTGATCCTGCTCAGAAAAACCTGATCTCATTTGAACAGGGTGATCCTCAACCACAAAACGGGCTGTATTGTCCGCGAGGGCGGGCCGCGCGAGCATCAGCGCGAGAAAGATCAGAAAGGGTCTTAGTGAATATCGCATCTTGGGCACTTCGGGGTCTTTGGGAAGTCGCATTCTGTCACTGGGCCGCTTCGCAGAATGGAGCACGCGGGCAGGGCGTTTTGGCGATGTCATACCCCCGCATGTTAGCGCAAGCCGCAATGTCTGGGTATCGCCTCTAGGGATCCTCATTCTCCGAGCGCATTCGGAGTGGTAGATTAAGGGGATACCAATTCAGTTTTTACCTATCGTGCATTCTGGCTCTTCATTATGAAAATCCTCGTGACCGGGACCGCCGGTTTCATTGGCTCATCCCTGGCACATGCCCTACTGGATCGGGGTGATGAAGTCATCGGCATCGACAACCTCAATGACTACTACGAGGTGTCCCTCAAAGAGGCACGCCTCAAAAAGCTCACCGCCCGGCCCGGATTTACGGATATACGACTCGCGTTGGAGGATCAGTCCGGTCTTCAGGTCGTCTTCGAAAAATATCGCCCGCAGCGGGTTGTGAATCTCGCAGCTCAGGCTGGAGTGCGCTACTCCATTGAGCACCCTAGGGCCTATATCGATGCCAATCTGGTCGGTTTCTGCAACATTCTCGAAGCCTGTCGTCACTTTAATGTTGAGCATCTGGTCTACGCCTCATCGAGTTCGGTCTACGGCGCCAATACCCGAATGCCGTTTTCTGTCCATCACAACGTTGATCACCCTGTCAGTCTCTATGCTGCGACCAAGAAAGCGAATGAGTTGATGGCTCACACCTATTCGCATCTGTTTGGGATCCCGACAACGGGACTCCGTTTTTTTACTGTCTACGGCCCCTGGGGCCGTCCGGATATGGCGCTATTCAAGTTCACTCGCGCCATTCTCAATGGGGATCCCATAGACGTTTTCAATTTCGGAAAGCACAAACGTGACTTCACCTACATTGACGATATTGTGGAAGGGGTTATTCGAACCCTGGATCGGGTTGCTTCACCCAATCCTGATTGGAATGGTGATGCCCCGGACCCGGGGACGAGTCGTGCCCCCTATCGGATCTACAACATTGGAAATAATCAGCCGGTCTCCCTGATGCGCTTCATCGAGATTCTTGAAGGGGCTCTGGGAAGGGTTGCCGAAAAGAATTACCTCCCCATGCAGGATGGCGATGTTCCAGAGACCTTTGCGGATGTCGATGATCTGGCTCGGGACGTCGGATACGCCCCCAAAACGCCCATAGAGACCGGGATTGAGCGATTTGTGGCGTGGTACCGCGACTATTATCAGGTGGGTTGATCTTTATGGCGACGCCTTCGATCCGGGCGAAGGTGCCGATCCTCGGGTTTTCAGCACCGAGTGGAACGGGTAAAACCACATTGCTGCGGGCGCTCATTCCATGCCTGAAAACCGCGGGTGTGCGGGTGGGGCTCATCAAGCATGCCCATCATGCCTTTGAAGTCGATCAGCCGGGAAAGGATAGCTATGAGCTTCGAAAGGCCGGTGCCTGCCCGGTCCTGATTACCTCCCAGAATCGGCGAGTGATACTGTTCGATCATCCAGCGCCTCAGGATCCGGACCTTCAAGAGGAGCTTACATTTCTCGACGTACGAGACCTTGATCTGATTTTGGTGGAGGGGTTCAAGCGCGAGACATTCTCAAAGATCGAGCTCTATCGCGAGGGGGTCGGGGCGCCGCTTCAGTTTCCGGAGGATCCTTCAATCATCGCGATAGCCACCGATCATTCACTCCGTTTGACGCCAGACATTCCTGTTCTGGATTTGAATGATCCGGAAGCCGTCAGCCGATTTATCGTGGACGTTTTTCTGCCTAAGGCCCGCCATGAACTCGGTCTGTGATCGATCGCAGGGGCTGCTGAGTCTTGAATTGGCTCGTACCCAGCTCCTCGAGGGGCTTCAGCCGATTCAGCGGGTCCTGACGATCCCGGCGGGCGAGGCTTTGGGCCGGATTCTTGCTGAAGGTCTTAGAACTCCTCTCGATTTTCCACCGTTTGCCAATTCGGCTATGGATGGGTATGCCGTTAGGGCCAGCGATGCGATTCCGGGTGCGACGCTTCGTAGGGTTGGTTTGGTCATGGCGGGAACTGCGTCGACGTCGAGGCTGGGGAATGGCGAATGTATCCGTATTTTTACCGGAGCCCCAATCCCTGAAGGTGCCGATGCCGTCGTGGTTCAGGAGCAGGTGACCTGTGATCGAGATCTCATCAGGTTGGATCTGATGGCCCCTCTTCGGCCCGGGGATAATGTCCGGCAGCAGGGCGAGGAATTGAAGCGGGGGGAAGCGCTTCTCCCCTCAGGAGTGCGAGTCGGGCCCTATGAGTTGGGTTTGCTGGCGTTCGCGGGGGTAACAGAAATCAGGGTGCAGGATCAGCTCCGCATCGGCGTACTTGCGACCGGAGATGAGTTGATTCCCCCGGGTCAGAGGCTTGCGCCTGGACAGATTCATGAGAGCAATCGTCCGGTCCTTATGGGTTTGATTCAGGAGATGGGGCACAAGGTTGTCGACCTTGGGACTATCCCGGACGACTTTGAGAGCTTGCGTCAGGCCCTGCTTCAGAGCCATGAAGGGTTGGATGCCTTGATGACGACGGGGGGCGCTTCTGAGGGCGATGCGGATTTTGTCGCTAAAGCATTAAGGGATCTTGGGGCGGTCGCCTTCTGGAAGGTGGCCGTCAAGCCTGGTAAACCCTTTTTATATGGGCATTTGGGGCGAGTCCCGGTCTTTGGATTGCCGGGGAATCCGGTCTCCTCAGCCATCATTTTTTTGAAGCTCGTAAAGCCTGCTTTGGAGCTGCTTTCAGGGCAAGGCCCTCAGCGCCCGATCCTATGGCGCTTGCCGCTTCAGACGGGCCTCCAAAGATCTCCAGGCCGTCAGGAGTTCTTGCGAGGGCGTCTGATCGAGGGACAAGAAGGGCTGTCCGTGATGCCGCTGGCCCACCAGGGAAGTCATCGATTGACCTCGATGACGCGGGGGGACTGTCTGATCGTTTTGCCGCCGGAGACGCAATCTTTGGCTGCGGGTGACTGGGTGGATGTCGAACTATTCAGGCCCGTGAGTTGGCCGCAGGAGATTTGATGGAAACGACGGAGCGTTCGCTCGATACAACCGGTCTTTTGCTTTATACCCGTCCTGGGTTTGAGCGTGAGGCGGCTGCTGAAATCATGGATCAGGTTGCAGCGCTTGGGCTTTATGGCTATGTCCGAACGCGGGAAGGCGAAGGGGCGGTGCGATTTGTGCCTGGCGACGCTGGGTTCATGGACATTCTGGCCAAGGAACTTCGTTTTCATGACCTGATCTTCGCTCGGCAGATGGTTCGCGTATTGGATGTGCTTCCCGAGCTTTCGACGGAGGACCGGCTGGGCCCAATTCTGGCAAGTCTCATGGCTGAAGGTCGCCGTTACGGGGATTTGATGCTCGAGACCGCGGATACCAATGACGCCAAATCGCTTTCGGTGTTTCTGCGGAAATTTAATGTCCCGCTCCGTGAGGCGCTGAAGCGAGAGGGGCTTTTGGTGCCCAACGCCACGGCCCGTCTTCATGTCTTTTTTGTCCATGGGACATCAGTGATCCTGGGGATCAGCCACGTGCACAATGCATCGCCCTGGCTGATGGGTATTCCAAGACTTAGATTTCCGCCGGGTGCCCCAAGTCGGTCGACCCTCAAGCTGGATGAGGCTTTCGGGCTGTTTGTCCGAGATCCCGAAAACGAAGTGCAGCCTGGCATGACGGCCGTTGATCTTGGGGCTGCGCCCGGGGGCTGGACCTACCAGTTGGTTCGAAGACATCTTCGGACGACGGCTATTGATAATGGTCCAATGGATGCGAGTCTTCTTGATTCAGGGCTGGTCGAACATCTTCGGGTCGACGGTTTTCGCTATCGTCCCTTAAAACCCGTGGACTGGCTGGTCTGCGATATGGTGGAGCAGCCACAGCGCATTGCCCGGTTGGTTGCCGAGTGGCTGGCGGAGGGGCGGTGCCGAAGGGCGATTTTTAATCTGAAGCTACCGATGAAAAAGCGCTACGAGATGGTGCTGGATTGTCGAGAAATTCTGGAAAGCCGGACGGAGAAGGCAGGGGTTTCCTGTCGACTGTCGTTCAAGCAGCTCTATCATGATCGCGCTGAAATTACGGGATATGCCGAGATCACTTCGGACTGAACGCGCTATCGAAAAACCCCCGATTCGGCGTCCAGTTCGACTATAATTGACGCGGGGAAGGTTCGTTTGTTCGCTAAGTGGGAGGGGTTCCTGTATGACCAGCGTTGTCGATCTTGAGGGCGACCTCAATTCGCAGCATATTTCCAAGCAGTATGACCACGAACTCCTTGAGATTCGAAACCGCGTTCTTGCCCTTGGCGGGCTGGTTGAGTCGCAGATAGAGTCCGCGGTCAACGCGCTCTTGGACGGGGATACCGACCTTGCTGAGCGGGTAATTGCTGACGATTACAAGGTCAATTCCCTTGAAGTGGCGATTGACGAGGAGTGCACCCAGATTCTTGCGCTCCGGCAGCCGGCGGCCCGGGATCTTCGCTTGGTTGTTGCCGTGATCAAGACCATTACTGATCTTGAGCGGATTGGAGATGAAGCCAAGCGCATTGCGCGAATCGCCGTTGATTTGGTGGACCATTTCCCCAAGCGCAATCAACTGACCGAACTTCAGCAGTTGGCGATTCATGCTCGTCATATGCTTCGTGAGTCGCTGGACGCTTTCGCTCGTATCGATGTGGATGAATCGCTCCGGGTAGTCCATGAAGACCGACAGGTTGATCAGGAATACGAGAGCATCATGCGGCAACAAATTACTTACATGATGGAAGATCCGAGGATGATCCCCGTGTCACTCAACATCATGTGGGCTGCGCGAGCGCTGGAGCGAGTGGGTGACCGATCCTGCAATATCTGCGAGTACGTCATCTATTACGCTATGGGCAAGAACATTCGTCACATCAGCATTGATCAGGTCGAGAAAGATCTGCGTTCCAGCTGATCTTCATCCTCTCTTTCAACGATTGAATCCGTCTGAACGCGTTTTGAATCTTTCTTTTGTCTTTCGTCTCGTCCTTTTCATGGTGTTCCTTGCGACTGCCGTAGTTGCGCGCGCCATTGGTTCTTTCACCATTGAAGACATTCGCATCGAGGGACTGCAGCGCGTCGCGCCGGGGACAGTGTTCAACTACCTGCCAGTCAAAGTCGGTGATGACTTTGATCAGCGCCTCGCGACCGAGAGTATTCGCGCACTTTTTAAAACGGGATTTTTCAAGGATGTTCGCCTGGAGCAGGATGGCGATACCCTGGTGATCTTCATCGAGGAGCGCCCCTCCATTGCCAGTGTCAAGATTACGGGCAACAAGGACATCAGCAGCGATGACCTAAAAAAGGCCTTGAAAGGCATTGGTATGACAGAGGGCAAGGTGTTTGATCGCGCCACGCTCGACAAGGTGGAGCAGGAAATGCGCCGCCAGTATTTTGCCCGGGGCAAGTACGGCGTCAAGATTGATACCGCGGTCACAGATCTTCCGCGAAACCGCGTGGACATTGAAATTACGGTGTCCGAGGGCAAGGTTGCCACGATCAAGCAGATCAATATCGTCGGAAATCACTCCTATTCCGATGAGCAGGTGACGCAGGACTTTGAGCAGAACACCGGCAACCTCATGTCCTTCTACACCAAGAGCGACCACTACTCGAAGCAGAAGCTCAGCGCGGATCTTGAGCGCTTACGATCCTTCTATCTGGATCGCGGGTACATCAATTCACAAGTTGAGTCGACCCAGGTGGCGATGAGTCCGGACCGCAAGGAAATCTACCTGACGGTCAATCTCAAGGAAGGGGATGTCTATAAGGTCAGTGATGTCCAGGTGACGGGCAAGATCATTATTCGGCCGGAGGAGATCATTCCGCTGGTCGGGATTGGTCCTGGCGATGTCTTTTCCCGAAAGCTTGCCACACAAAGCCAGAAAGCGATTTCGGATCGCCTCGGGGATGAGGGCTACATCTTTTGTAACGTCAACATGGTCCCCGAGATTGACGAACTCACCAAGACCGTCCGAATGACGTTTTTCGTCGACCCAGGTAAGAAGGTCTATGTCCGCAGAATCAATTTCAGTGGCAACACCAAAACCAGGGATGAGGTCATCCGTCGTGAAATGCGGCAAATGGAGGCCGCCTGGGCTTCCAGTACCAAGATCGAACGTTCCAAAGTCCGTCTTGAACGTCTCGGTTATTTCCAGGAAGTGAACGTCGAGACGCCGGCTGTTCCAGGCACCTCCGACCAGATCGACGTCAACTATAAAATTACCGAAAAATCTTCGGGCAACATCACTGCAGGTGTTGGTTATTCCCAGCTTCAGGGCATCATCTTCAATGCGGCTGTCACCCAGGACAATGTCTTTGGTACGGGTAAGCGAGTCGGCTTTAACTTCAATAACAGCCGGCTGAATACCATCTACTCGTTGAATTACTTCAATCCCTACGCAAGCGTCGATGGAGTGAGCCACGGCTTTGACATCGCCTATCGCAAGATGAATGCGTATTACACCAATCTTGCAAATTACACGACGGACACCGGGGATATCGGCACCAATCTTTCGGTTCCGGTCAACGAGTTCGACCGAATCACGTTCAACCTCGACCTTAATCGCTCGGACGTTAAGACTAACGCCTATTCACCGGTGCAGATTCTGGATTACATCCGGTACTACACTAAAGATCCCCTGAAGACGAACTATGCCTTCGACTATATTCCGGTTGCTGTGGGCTATGTTCATGACACCCTGAACCGGGCGATGTTCCCGACTGAGGGTGGCGCCCAGAGAATTCAGGTCATGGCGACGCCACCGGTCTTTGGTTCCTCGTCGGTCGCCTTCTTCAAGGCCAGCGCCAAGACGCAACATTTCTTCCCATTGGCAAAGGACCTGACACTTCAGTTGTCGGCGGAAGCGGCCTACGGTGACGGCTTTAATGGCGCGCCTGCGCTCCCCTTCTGGGAAAACTTCTTTGCTGGTGGCCCGCAGTCCATGCGCGGCTTTTTCCCAAGTTCACTGGGTCCGAAAACCATCTCTAACCAGGTGGGCCAGGGCGGCCTTCTCTCCTTGGGGGGATCGAGTAAGATCGTCATGCAGGCCGAAATTCTGGCGCCCCCACCGTTCATGGAAGACAGTAAAAGTATCCGTATTGGTGCTTTCATAGACGTTGGTAACGTCTACTGTAATGCGTTCCAGGTCCCAGGGCCCAAGGGATATGTTTCTGCAGCCAACGGCAATCCTTCTGATGGGCTGTGCTACGCGCCGGTTAAAGGCGATTTTCTGCGCTACTCGCCGGGTATTCTTGCCCGCTGGATTTCACCGTTTGGAGCCATCGGCTTCAGTGTTGCGCACCCCCTCAACACGGTCTACGGCGACCATCTCCAGTCCTTCCAGTTCTCTTTCGGTCAGACCTTCTAGTCCAGAAGGTAAAGGCCCCGCCTTTTGATCTCGGCCAGTACCGGGGCCGGACACAGATAATCTGCCGATTGGCCATTTTGTATGAGGGAGCGAATCTTGGACGCAGAAATGTCCAATTGCGTGACCTTGACATGGATCGCAAATCCTTGGGGGGCCTCGATGAGGCACAGAGGGTCATTCCGCCAACGATCTTTCAAATGCTCTTCCAGGGGAATGGGCCAATCGGGCAAATACCCGGGGCGCTCCAGAATGATCAGGTGGGCCAATTCAATCAACTGGGTCCAGCGGGACCATCCCGTCAGCCCTTGCAAGGCATCAGCACCTAAAATAAGCGCCAGCGAAACGCTCTCGCCGAGCGAATCACGAAGCGAATTCAGAGTGTCAACCATATAGGAAGGCCCTGGCCGATAGAGTTCCCTGCGGTCGATTCGAAGTCTGGGGTCGCCTCCAGCCAGAGCAATCTCGAGGAGTTTGACCCGGTCTTCTGCGGTAGCTCCCGGTATTTCCCGATGTGCAGGGACATGGCAGGGGATCAGTCGTAGCTCCGCCATTGGGGTCGCATCGAGGACCTCCTGCGCCATCCGAAGATGCCCATGATGAATCGGATCAAAGGTGCCGCCGAAAACGCCAATCAGCTCCATTCGATGCCTCCTGAGGCGAGGCTAGCCTCGAATGTGGCCATCACCCAGCACCACAAACTTCTGGGTGGTGAGTCCTTCAAGCCCTACGGGACCCCGGGCATGCAGTTTGTCGGTCGAGATGCCGATCTCGGCACCGAGGCCATATTCAAAGCCATCTGCAAATCGGGTTGAGGCGTTGACCATGACCGAGCTTGAATCGACTTCCCGAAGGAAGCGTCGGGCTCGGGTGTAATCCTCGGTCACGATGGATTCGGTATGCCCCGAACTGTGACTGGCAATGTGAGTCATTGCGGCATCCAGGTCCTTCACGACCCGAATGGAAAGGATCGGGGCCAAATACTCGGTATCCCAATCGGCTTCGGTTGCAGGAACGGCGGAGGAGATCCATGTCAGCGTTTTCGGGCAGCCCCGAAGCTCGACCCCTTTGGCGTTAAGCGCATCCGCTAAGGGCGGGAGGAAGGTCGGTGCCACAGCCTCCGCGACCAGCAGGGTCTCCATCGCATTGCAGACCCCGTAGCGTTGGGTCTTGGCGTTTACGGCAATCCGGAGGGCTTTTTCCGGATCGCATCGGTCATCGATAAAAACATGGCAAATTCCATCGAGGTGTTTGATGACGGGAATCCTCGAGTCAGCGACGATGCGTTCGATCAAACCCTTGCCACCCCTCGGGATAATGACATCCACATGACGGTCCAGCTTCAAAAGCTCGCCCACTGCTGCCCGGTCGGTGGTCTCAATGAGTTGGACACAATTTTCGCTAAGACCTGCGTCGGTGAGGCCACCGCGAATGCAGGCAGCGATAGCCTTGTTTGAATGGATGGATTCGGAGCCGCCGCGAAGAATGGTCGCATTACCGGACTTAAGGCACAGGGCCGCCGCATCCGCTGTCACGTTGGGGCGTGATTCATAGATGATCCCGATGACGCCTAAAGGGACTCGCATTCGGCCGACCTGAATGCCCGACGGGCGGTAGGTCAGATGAGTCACTTCGCCCACAGGATCGGGCAGTGCGGCAACTTCTCGAACGCCCTGGGCCATGGCCCGAATCCGATTTTCGTTCAGTTCCAGTCGGTCGAGAAGGGCGGGCTCCAGTCCTTTGGCTCGGCCGGCTTCCAGATCCTTGGCGTTCTCCTGGATCAGGGATGGGATGGCGGCCTCCAAGCGAGCGGCGATCGAATCGAGGGCCTTGTTCTTGTCACGAGTCTCGGCGCGGCCGATGTCCCGTGCGGCCTCACGGGCCTGGATGCCGATGGAAAGGAGGGTTTTTTGAAGGGTTTCGGACATAGGACTTTCCATCATCAATGGGAGAGATTCGACGGCGACGCGGTTCCCGTGGCGACTGCCACGCAGAGCCCCCAAAGGGCATCCCAGGGGTCGCCGGGCGCCAGACCCTTGCCGATTCGATCCACTTCGGCTGCACGAACCAGGCAGGATCTAATCCACTGAAGGGTCAGGCGTCCCAGGGCTGTCTGCATGGCGCTTTTATGACGATCCCAGAGGCGATGGGTGTTGGCGAGCGATTCATAGCTCTTTCCTTCGGCAAGATCCCGCTTGAGTCGATTGGCAAGGCGGAGTTCACGGGTGACTGACCAGAGGGCCACTTGTGGGGCAATCCCCTCGCTTTGGAGACCTTTGAGGATTCTTCGTGTGCGTCCGAGATGCCCCGCAAGGATCTCCTCGGCCAGATCAAAGACGTCATAACGCGAATTATCGGCGACGGCTTCCCGAATCATGGCGTCGCTGACCTGTCCAGTCCCATGAAGGATGCGCAACTTTTCAATTTCCTGAGCGGCAGCAAGAAGGTTGCCTTCGACTCTCGCGGCGATCAGCCGCACACCCGACTGGTTGACCAGAAGGCCTCGGCTGCTCATGCGGTGCTCGATCCAGCGCATCAATCGGTCGCCTTCAAGGGGCCAAACCTGAATATGAACACCTTGGGTCTCCAGTTTCTGGAACCATCCGGCCTGTTGTTCCTTTGCGGTCAGTTTGGGAAGCTGAATTAACAGCAGAATCTCATCGGAAGGCGCTGCAGCAATCCCTGTCAGGACATCCTGCCCCTCACGGTCGGGTTTTTGCGATAGTCGGAGATCGAGAATACGCGCATCGCCGAAGAGGGAGCGTTCGCGCGCCGACATGCGGACACTGGCCCACTCAAAACCGGTTTCACCGTCCATGATTTCGCGATCGATGAAACCCCGCTCGCGGGCTATCTCCCGGATCGCGTCCACACATTCCTGGCGTTGCAGGGGCTCATCGCCGCTGACGATATAGACCGAAGCGAGCTGTTTTTGGAGGTGAGCGGCGAGCTGATCTACCCGAATTTTCACGGCTGCATGCTGCCATTGACCAACGGCTCAGGGCTGGAGGCCTTGGGGTCCTCGGAAATCCTCTCGGAAGGGACCTCAGGTGGGCTTTCCATAATCAGCGTGACCTGTCTCATGAGGGTCAAAGACGCTTCGGATTCCATCTCGGTCCGGTACTGTTGTTCCTCCAGTCCTTGGCTGAGTGGGGAGGCCTGCGTATTGAAGTACTCGCGATGAATCGCAAGCTCACTCGCTTTGCGAAGGGTGTGTCCCTTGTTGTCGTGAACCTCATACACCACGATGTAATTGAGATCGAACATGTTGGCACGGCCGACGGCGCTGAGCGTGATCGGGCGGCGGATGTGGCGTTGCTTGAGGATGTTCACCACGACGGCTGCATCGGCGGTCTTGTTGGTGAATTTGCCTCCGGCCGTTTTGATGCGCTGGACAAAAAGTCCATAGAGATTGACGCTTGGCCCAATGCCTGTAATGGCAATGGGCTTGTCCTTGATGCTGTCAGGCAGCCCGCCGCGCAGGTGGAAGCCGCAGGCTGTGAGTAAACCGATCAAAACCAGCAGTGAAGGAAGTCTCAGCATCTCTAGACCACGATGTTGACCAACTTTCCGGGCACGACAATGACCTTCTTGAGGGGTTGGCCTTCGACAAACCGCTGCACTCCCTCGTCAGCCAGAGCGAGCGCCTGAATAGCCTCGTTTGTCGCCCCTATCGGCGCCGAAATCTTGCCGCGTAACTTGCCGTTCACCTGGACCACCATCTCGACCGCATCCTGAATCAGGGCGGATGCATCGACCGTGGGCCAGGGTGCGGTGGCAACAATCCCATCATGTCCCAAGGCTTCCCACAGGCTCTGGGTGATATGGGGGACGATCGGTGCCAGCATCAGGGTTACCCGCTCCAAGGCTTCCTGACGAATCCAGCGTCCTGTCTCGGAGGCGTCTTCGAATTTCGCAAGAGCGTTCAAAAGCTCCATGTTCGCCGCAATGGCCGTGTTGAAGGTAAAGCGCCGTCCCATGTCATCGGTCACCTTCTTGAGGGTTTCATGGACTTGGCGTCGGATCTGCTTTTGGGGTTCCGTGAACAGGGAAGGAACGGCTCCTTGAGGGATTCCGTTCTCGACATGCTGGGCAACCTGACGCCACAGGCGTCTCAGGAACCTGAAGCCCCCTTCGACCCCCGAGTCGGACCATTCCAGCGATTGATCGGGAGGGGCTGCGAACATGGTGAAGAGACGGACCGTGTCTGCGCCATAGCGGGTGACCAAATGTTCCGGATCGACCCCGTTATTTTTGGATTTGGACATCTTTTCAGTGCCACCGACGCGCACCGGCAGGCCATCGGCTTTGAGAAGTGCCGCGGTAATCCGGCCCTTGTCATCGGTGGTGACATCGACTTCATCCGGGCCCACATACTGCTTTCGGCCTTCTGCCTCCCGGAAGAAGGTCGGAGCAACAACCATCCCTTGGGTCAGAAGCCGCGCGAAGGGTTCTTTTGCCCGAAGCAGTCCGGCGTCCCGCAGCAACTTGTGATAGAAGCGCGCATACAGCAGATGGAGGATTGCATGTTCGATTCCGCCAATGTACTGATCCACCGGAAGCCAGTAGTTCGCGCGCTCATCCAGCATGGCCTCGGCGTTGTCTGCCGAAGTGTAACGGGCAAAGTACCAGGATGACTCCATGAAGGTGTCGAAGGTGTCTGTTTCCCGTTGGGCTGGCTTGCCGCAACAGGGGCAGGGGACATGGACAAAGTCATCCAGTCGCGTCAGGGGTGAGCCGACACCGGTAATATCGACATCGCGTGGGAGCAGGACGGGGAGATCCTGATCCGGTACCGGAACCGTGCCACAGCTTTCGCAATAAATGACGGGAACCGGACAGCCCCAGTAGCGTTGGCGCGAAACGCCCCAATCCCTGAGTCTGAAGTTGGTTTGCTTTTCCCCAAGATCAAGGTCTGCGAGATCCCTCGCAATTGCATCCACTGCCGCAGCATGCTCAAGGCCATCATAGGCGCCTGAATGAATGCAGACGCCGAGTGTCTTGTCGCCGTACCAATCCTGCCACTCGGTCTCATTGAAGGTCTCTTTGCCATCTTTTCGGGCAATGGCCTGTTGGATGCCCAAGCCATAGCGCTGAGCAAAATGAAAATCGCGTTCGTCATGGGCGGGAACTGCCATGACCGCGCCTTCACCATAACTCATCAGCACGTAATTGCCGACCCAGACCGGAATGTCTTTTCCGGTGAGCGGATGTCGAACCGTGAGACCCGTGTCCATCCCCTTTTTTTCCATGGTGGCCATGTCGGCTTCGGCCGTACCGCTTTGCTCGCACTCGCGAATGAAATGGGCAAGTTCGGGAAGATGTGCCGCAGCATGGGACGCCAAGGGGTGTTCTGGGGCAACAACGCAGAAGGTGACGCCCATGATCGTATCGGCGCGCGTGGTGTAGACCCAAAGCTTCCCCTCTTTACCCTCCAGCGTGTAAGGGAAGGCGAACCGCACGCCATGGCTTTTGCCAATCCAGTTGGCCTGCATGGTTCGGACCTGTTCGGGCCAACCCTCGAGGGTATCCAGTTCCGTAAGGAGTTCTTCGGCATACGCGGTGATGCGCATGAACCACTGGGAGATTTCCTTGCGTACAACGGGAGTGTCGCACCGCCAGCAGCAGCCTTCGATCACCTGTTCATTGGCCAGAACCGTGTGGTCATGCGGGCACCAGTTGACGGGTGCCGTTTTCTTGTAGACCAGGTCCTTTTCCAAAAGCTTCAGGAAAAACCATTGCTCCCAGCGGTAGTATTCAGGTGAGCAGGTGGCGAGCTCGCGCTGCCAGTCATAGCCAAAACCGAGCTCCTTGAGCTGGCGCTTCATGTAGGCGATGTTTTCGTAGGTCCAGTCGGCGGGGTGCACCCCCTTGCCCATGGCGGCGTTCTCGGCCGGCAGTCCAAAGGCATCCCAGCCCATGGGTTGGAGCACGTTTTTCCCCAACATCCTCTGGTAACGTGCCATCACGTCCCCGATGGTGTAGTTGCGGACGTGGCCCATGTGGAGTCGTCCACTGGGATAAGGGAACATGGACAGGCAGTAGTATTTCTCCCGCGAAGGATCTTCGACCGCCCGGAAGACGCCTTTGTCCTCCCAAAGCTGCTGGGTTTTGGCTTCGATAATGGCGGCTTGGTAATTCTCTTCCATGGGGAGGGCTGTCGTCGGTAAATCCCGAAGGATACTAGAGGGGAATGGGGGCCGCAATTCAAAGCATAGCGCGGTCTTCGAGCCCCTGTCTAAAGGCCCCTGTGAGATGCCGATCTGGTAGACTTCGACTTATTTTCTTTAGGGTTTTCAGTAGTGCCCCAAATTGTTCGGATCGCGACCCGGAAGAGCCCGTTGGCCCTATGGCAGGCCGAACATGTGGCCCGCCGTCTCGAGGCCCTTCATCCTGGACTTCAGGTGGAGCTGGTCAAGATGGTGACCCGTGGCGATCAGATTCTGGATGCCCCCTTGGCCAAAGTGGGCGGTAAAGGCCTTTTCGTCAAGGAATTGGAACTTGGCTTGCTGGAAGGCGCTGCGGATATTGCGGTTCACTCCATGAAGGATGTCCCAGCGGAGTTCCCGGAGGGCCTCTACCTTCCGGTCATCCTCGAGCGTGAGGATCCCCGGGATGCGTTGGTTTCACTGAAATACCTGTCCCTTGATGCACTGCCTGACGATGCGCGTATCGGGACCTCGAGCCTCAGACGACAGGCCCAAATCCGACGTAGACTTCCGAATGCACGCATTACTGCGCTCCGAGGTAACGTTGGGACCCGCCTTGAGAAGCTTGAGACCGAAGGACTGGATGCCATTATTTTGGCCGCAGCCGGTCTCAAGCGGCTGGGTCTTGAGGAACGGATTACGGAGGCATTGGCGACGGAGGTGTCGCTCCCTGCTGTAGGCCAGGGCGCGATTGGAATCGAATGCCGTCAGGGGGATCTTCAGATTGAAGCCCTGATCCGCCCGCTGCATCATGCGGACACGGCGGATTGTGTCTTTGCTGAGCGTGCCTTCAACGCACGCCTTGACGGCGGCTGCCAGGTTCCCATCGCAGGGCACGCAGAACTGCGGCCTGAGGGGCTTGTTTTAACCGGCATCGTGGCCGATCCAGAGGGCCAAGGTTTCGTTATGGATCAGATTCAGGGCGATCGGTCTGAGGCCTCGCATTTGGGCTGCCAACTTGCCGAACAGCTTCTGGCGGCTGGAGCAGACCGTATCCTTCAGAAGGTTCTGGCACGCGCATGACCACCTCTTTCCAGCCCCCCTTAAGCGGATATCGCCTGCTGGTCACCCGGCCTGAGGGTCAGGGTGATGGATTAGCCAGCCTCCTTCATGAAGCGGGTGCTGAGGTGGTGATGGCACCGCTATTGGTGATTGAAGCACCCGAGGCCGGCGCTCCGGGTCCTGATCTTCTGAATCAGTTGGGCGCCTGGGACTGGATGATTTTTGTCAGCGCCAATGCGGTGCGCTGGGCACTCATTCAGCCAGCTTGGACCTCTTATCTGGCCCAAGGCATACGGATCGCTGCGATTGGGGATGCCACCCGGGATGTTCTGGAATCCAACGGAATTCGTGTCGAATTGGTCCCCTCGACCTTCAGTAGTGAGGGGCTTTTGGAGGATCCGCGTTTAATGAACGTCCAGGGTCAAAAGATCCTGATCGTTCGAGGCGAAGGTGGCCGTGAACTCCTGCGTGAATCCCTGGTAGCAAGGGGGGCAGAGGTGTCGGTCGCCGAGCTTTATCGGCGGGTGCCGGTTTCTCTCGAGACACTGGAGTATCAGCTCCAATCGCTGGGTGCAGCTTCTTTTAATGGCATCATCGTCACCAGTGGTGAAGCGCTGGCCCAGCTGACAGCCCTCTGGCAGCGCCCCGCTTTTCTTAGTACCCCACGGCCACTTTTGTTGGTGCCAGGTCCAAGGCTCGTCGCACTCGCCCACGAAGGGGGCTGGCCTCTTGTGTTGGAGGCCGAATCCGCGGGGGATGAGTCCCTGGCGCAGGCCATGCGTCAATATGCCCACGCCCAGAGAACCGGGCAGACGGCCTTTCATTTGAGAGAGGCTGTCGTCCCATGGTCCCCCGACCTTTCGTCGGTGGAGCCTTTTCCAGAGCATGAGGGCGAAACCCCTGCAGAGCCTGAAGGTCTTGCCCCGTTGCCGAACCTCGAGCCCGAACTTCCCGGGCCTGAACCTGATCCGATTGAGGAAATGCCCGTGAGTGAGCCAGAGATTCAAACGCCAGCTGCCACCCCCGAGGATGCACCGACGATGGAGGCGCCAGTCCATCAGCCGGCACCTGAGACCAAGACGGGCAAGGGTAAAAAAGACAAGAAGGCAGAGCGTGAACCAAAGCCACCGCGCTCTGGTGGGTTTGCCTGGATGGGCTATGTCCTCTTGTTAGGTACCTTGGTGCTTGTGGGGGGTGGTTGGTTTGTCCTCCAGGAGTTGCGCTCCCGGCAGGAGGGACTGGGTGGACAGATTTCTGACAAGACCCAGCAAGTCCAGGAAGTGACCCATCAGCTCACGGCCACACAGACGGAAATTGCTAGCCTCCATGCCCAGATTGCAAGCTTGCAGAGCCAGGCAGCCACGGACGATGCCAAAATCGAACGGCTTTTGGCCGAGCATGGCGAACAGCTAGACGTTAAGCTTGATGCCACCCGCAGCGATTTGGCGCAGGCCATTCAGCAGATCCAAAGCCAACTGAACAAGACGCGAGGCGATCTTTTGGTCACCGATGCGGAATATCTTCTGGGCGTTGCCAACCAGAAGCTGAACCTGATTGGTGATGTGAAATCCGTTCTGGCCGCGATGGAGGCTGCCGATCAGCGACTCCACGAGAGTGGTGACCCTGCGGTCTTCAAAGTCAGGGAAGTGCTGGCCGGTGAAATGGCCTCCCTGCGGAAGGTGGAAGGCCTCGATGTGGTGGGTATTTCCTCTGAACTCATCGCGCTTGAAAAGAAAGTGACCGTGCTGCCGACCCATCTCCCCCATGCAGGCACCATTAAGCAGCACGAGGCCCAAAAGGCCGAAGAGAAGGCACATGCAGTTCCCCAAGATCCGGATGCGGATGCGGTCGACCATGCGATTCAGGGGATCAAGGAGCTCGTGACGGTCCGCCGCATTGACCGGGGCGTTGATGCACTTCTGGCACCCGAACAGGTTCATACCCTTCAGCAGATTCTGATCCTGAAGTTTGAAACCACCCGTGCTGCATTGCTCCGCAATGATGAGCGGCTCTATCGCGATAGCCTGAACGATGCGACTGCGTGGATTGAAGAACACTTTGACGTTAATCAGGACGCGACCCGCGACACGCTGAAAGATATTGCAAAGCTGCGTGAGCAATCCTTGAACGTGGCCTATCCGGACATCAGCAAGTCTCTGGTCATGCTGCAGAATATCGAGAAGCTTCGGCTTGAGGCGGAGGATCAGATCCTCAAGAAGAGAGACTCGGGTCCGGCCTCTCGCTCTGAACCGGCGAAAACGGCCACTAATCCGGGTCCCGTGGCCCCGACGGAGGCGACACCCGCACCAGCACCTTCAGTGCCAGTACCAGCTAAGTCAATCAAGAATACCAAGGACAAGGAAACGCCAGTCAAGGCAAAGGGTGAGACGCCCAAGTCAGGCGAAGCGCCTAAGGGTGCGGAACCCTCAGTCCCACCGGAGGCAAAGCCCCTTGAGGCCCCCAAGCCCGAAAACCCTGCCGGCGGGCCCGCCCCGGTTGCGCCTGCGGCCAAACCGGCTGATGCTTCAGGTGAACGTCTATGAGACGGCGGATCGTTTTTTCGTTGGCAGCCTTTTTCCTGATTCTTGGGATCGTGGTCGGGATCTATCAGCATCTTTCCGCATCGGGTCAAGCGGGCTACGTCATCATTGGTCTTGGGGACTGGGTCCTTGAGACTTCACTGTATGTGATCATGATGTTCGTTGCCGCGCTTTTTATCAGCTTGAACCTCGGCATCTTCTTTACCTGGCGGGCGGCTCGTCTCCCGGAGACGATCAAACGGCGCAATCTGGCCCAGAGAATGAAGCGCTCTGAGGAGGCTCTTGCGCAGGGGTACATCGAAACCATCGAAGGTAAGTGGGAACGGGCCGAGCGGACCCTGATCCGACACGCCTCTGATAGCGCTCTTCCTCTGATCAATTATTTGGTGGCTGCTCGTGCTGCGCATATTCGAGGTGCGCCGGAGCAACGCGAGGACTATCTCGCCCGGGCACGAAAGGAGACTGCGCAGGTGGATCTTGCAATCCATCTTCTGAGGGCGGATCTCCTTTTGGAAACCCGTGAGGATGAGGAAGCGCTGGACTATCTCAATGAAATTAATCGGACCCACGCCAATCACCCTCTGGTGTTGCGCATGTTGCGTGAAGGCTATGAGCGCACCCGGGATGAAGAGGCATTGCATTACCTGATTCCCTCACTGAGAGAAGCCAAGCTTTATCCGGAATCGGATTTAAGAGACCTCGAGGTCAGGATCTATCGCAGCTTGCTTGAGAAGCGTGCCGCGACCCGGGATGCCACTCTGATTCGTGAGGTGTGGCGTTGGGTCCCCCAACATGTCCAGCTGCACGAAGAGGTTGTCGGTGTTTACTGCCGCGGCATGATTGAGGCGGGTGTCGGAATGGAGGTCGAGGAACCCTTGCGCCTTGCTCTGGGAAGGGAATGGACGCCAGAGATGCTTGAACTTTATGGTCGGATCGAGGCCGAGGATCCTCAGAAGCAGTTGCAACACGTTCAAGAGTGGCTGGGTCCCCACCGCGAGGATCCGGCACTTTTCGCGCTTTTGGCCCGCCTTGCTGTCAAGGTCGGTCAGGAAGCACGCGCGATCGAGTTTGCTAAAACCAGCTTGAGCCTCAAACCCCTGCCTGAAGCGCTAAAGATTCTGGGCGACGTCCTTTACAGTCGTCGTGATGAGGTTGCTGCCAGCAGGCTTTATCGTCAGGGCTTGCGGTTGGCTCATGGTGAAGCGTTTGAGTCTGAATCGGTTGAGCGGGCGCTCGAGCTTCTGGCGCCGCCTGCGGCGTCGATCCCTGTGCCAGAAGGGCATCCGGGCTAGTTCACTATACGTCTTAAAAGGTCTCCTCCCGTGCCCCCCAGCGTGCTCCGTATTGAGGGTTTGGCCAAGAAATTCAATCGTTCGCCAAGTCGAGCGATTTCCAACGGGCTTCTCGATTTCGGCGCGCGTCTTTTGGGGCGCTCTGCGTCCTCTAAGCTGCGTGAAGCGGAATTCTGGGCGCTACGGGATGTGTCCTTTGAGGCCAGGCCAGGTGAATGCATTGGGGTGATTGGGCCTAATGGTGCCGGAAAAAGTACACTGCTTCGCATCATCAATGGGGATGTTCGGCCGGATGTCGGGCACGTTGTTCGTAGGGGCAGCATTACGCCCCTGATTCGTCTTGGCGGTGGCCTGCAGCCCATGCTGACCGGCCGAGAAAATATCTACACCAAGGGGCAGGAATTCGGGTTCGATACCCGCAAAATCGACTCCTTGGTGGAACCGATCCTGGCCTTCTCTGGCTTAAGGGAGGCTCTTGATGTCCCGGTTCGCCAATACTCGGATGGCATGTATGCGCGTCTGGAATTTGCCATCGCAACGGCTGTTCCGATGGATCTTTTGCTGATTGATGAAGTGCTGGCCGTTGGTGATATGGCTTTCCAGATGCGCTGCCTTGAGCGTCTGGAGCAGTTAAAGGCGGCGGGGACCACAGTGCTCTTTGTATCCCACTCGGAAATGAATGTGCGGCAGATTGCCGATCGGTGTCTTTTGCTTTTTGAGGGCGAAGCGCTGGGTGTCGGTGAGACCGATGCCATGTTCAGGCGCTACTATGAAGCAACCGGTTTTCTGGATCGGAATCTCAAGCCCATGGGCGTATCGCCTGAGATGCCGGAGGATTTCGATACGACGGGGGCCTTGGACAGTATTGAAGTGCTGGCGGGCGGGGACCCTGTCGAGAGGATTTCAAGTGGTTCTGGGCTGAGGCTTTCTCTGCATTTTGGCATCCTGCCTCAGGAGACCATCCTGGTCCTCCAGTTCTGGAGTCCTTCAGGCTTGCTGCTGGCTTCTGCAGAGGCTGGACTTGCGGAAGCAGGAGCTGGCCGGTGGCTGCTTGAAATTCCTCGGCTAGGGCTTGCTGCGGGCCGCTATCGGCTCGCGGCGGGAATTCGGTCGCTGAACACGAAGGGCTGGCTGGGGTACGCGAGAGCGGTCACCGAGTTGGCCGTCAGTGAGGACGGCCTCGATGCAGAGCGGGGGTTATTTCGCCTGGAGGCGAAACTTTCCCCCGCCGGCTAGATTATTTTTTCTTGCCCGATTCCTGGGCGATCAGCGCGTTCGTAATTTCAATCATGCGAGAGAATGACTTGGATTTTCCCGGGCTGACAACAAATTTGCCGTTCACCACGATGGATGGGGTTCCGGTGATGCCATACTTGGCGCCGATGACGGCAGCAATTCGCATCTTGGAGTCCACAGCAAAAGATTTGTAGGCCTGATGGAAGGCGGCCTCATCGACGCCATGCGCCACGAAGAACTTGGCCTGATCCTCTTCGGTCATCAGCTTTTCCTTCTTGTGCTGGATCGCATCAAAAAAGTCCGCATGCAGTTTCTCTTCAACACCGAGCGCTTCGGCAGTGTAGAACGCCTTCGCATGGGCAGCCCATTGTTCATTAAAGACCGCCGGCTGACGGATGAACTGAACATTTTGAGGCTTGGTTTTGAGCCAGGCATTCAGGTCCGGTTCGAAGTCGAGACAATGGGGGCAGCCGTACCAGAAAAACTCCATGACTTCGACTTTTTTCGGATCTTGGGTCGGCTGAGGCGGGTTGACGAGATCGTAGTCGGTTCCCGCCTTGAATTCTTCGGCCATGACAGGCCCCTGGAATCCGATCAGGCTCATCACAATCAGCGAAAGAAAGCCGGTCAACATCTTGGT
>JBEGVN010000019.1:0-3984 GCA_041178325.1 Pseudomonadota bacterium | reverse complement strand
TCGGCAAGGCGGTAACCTTATTAATCTGCCGGACCCTCAGAGGGTTTGGTTAGACGCTCAAAGTTTCAATTCTGGCTTCCTCCCGAATGGTAGGAAGCCCCATCATCAGGGTTAAGCTCACGAGTGATGCCGTGCCCATTGCGATTAACATTGAGGGCGCGAAACCTGCAGCAGCGATAGAGAGGGCCAGAGCCGCGCCTATGAATATCAGCGACTTCTGCTTAATGCTCCGGCGAAGCCCCCCATGAACATAAAAGTCATCGAGGATCGGGCCAAAGACGCGAGCCTCAAGCATTCGATCATGAAGGCGCGTTGAGGATCTTAGAAGAAAATAGGCGCCCAAGAGAATAAAGGGAGACGTTGGAACAAATGGGCTTAGTACCCCCACCATGCTCATCCCGGCAAAAAAGCACCCCAGACCTTTATAAAGCGGGCGTCGAATACCCACTATTTCCTGAGGAGTCCGCACAAAAGCCAGCGGCCCTTTTTTGCGTGGCAACCCGTAATACAAAGGATTGAGCCGGGAGCGGGGGTAATCATCTGACAACTTGTCTGATAAAGCCTCCAAGATCATTTGAATGGAGTTGCTCGAAGGGTAGCGTCTCACCACCGCGAAACCCGCAGCCACATCAATCTCAACTGAGCGTACCTCGAGAACTTCAAAGCTTCGAGCCAAAAAGCGATCCCGATCAGTCTCATTTTCAAAAAAATCAGGGCAGACAACGCGAATATCGGTCGCGTTGATGACCTCAACACTCGTTTTGCCTGAATCTATTTTCTCCAATAGTCCTCTCCCTCTCTGGGATAGTCCCCCATTGCCCGGATCTCCTCGCATAACGGGACTATCCAACCTCCTTCGAATCTTGCATTTTCAAGCGGTGCGTATCTAACGTCAGCGCCAAACGGCGCATTTTGAAATGTTCCGAAATATTGGCTGAATTTCATCTGCTATGGTTCAAAAAACAGGGTTGCATCGGGTCAATCATCTGTTTTCCTCATGCAAAGATCATTCAGTGTAGGCGTCGCTCACACGGAAACCACGATCAGATTATCAAGGACCATCGATAAGAGAACATCAGCAAATGCAGCAGAGCAGGTTGATTTGGTCATTCATAGGGCTCATCCCATTTCTGGTCTCCGGAGATGTTTTCGGTGGTGGTCCGATCATCGCCAGTGTGGTCTACAGTCCAGCACCTATAGCCGTTCCGATGCTCTCGGGAACTCTGCTTATCGCACTTGCTCTCTTGTTGCCTGCCGTTGCCTTTAGGGTGTTAAGGCTCAGAAAGCATGGAGCATTACTTCAGTTGATGATTCCGGGGATGATGCTCGTCGTCGCAGGGGTAGCGGGCGTAGTCATCATAAAGGACGCTTATGCCGCCCTTCAGAACACATTCACTCTGACAAACGCCAGTGGCGGCTTGGTCTCATCAGGTGGTCTTTATCCCTATGTTCCGTCGAACTCTTACGACAGAGTCGTGAACAGTAGTGGCGTCGCGATTCAAATCGATGCCATTAACGTCAGCAGTCCCTATTTCACGATTGATCCCAGCATTGCAGGACCCGGTGTGACACCCCGATGCCTGCCTGGCATGACGCTGACTAGCGGCGGAATCTGCTACATCGCCTTTGGCACGGGGTAAGCGTCAGGATGATTTTCGGTGGGTGACCTCGCGATCGCACTCGGTGACGCATTGACCGCTACCGCCCTCTTTGGAAGTGTGGCAGTTGTAGTTGTTCTAGAGTCCATGATCCCACTTCGATCTTCAGGTGTCGTTCCGCTGCTGCGATGGCTGAATCACTCTGTGCTTTCGATTTTTAATCAATGGCTCCAGCTGATCTGCTGGCCGTTGATCATTGCTCTTTACTCAAAGTTACCCATCTCGTCCCACGAGGGATTACTCAGCGAGATTTCTGCAGGGCCGTGGGTTTCTTTCTGGGTCACCCTGGTGAGCCTTGAATTTGTGGGTTATTGGTGGCACAGGCTCAGTCATTTCGTCCCGTGGTTGTGGCGACTGCATGCGGTCCATCACAGTGATACCGAAGTCGATGCCACCACTGCGCTTCGGCATCATCCCGGTGAAGTTCTCCTGGGAAGCTTCGTCAATCTCGGCGTGATCATGTTTTTGGGTACCCAGCCGATCACGGCTCTTGGCTGCAGTTTGCTGAGCCTTTCGATGGATGCCTTTACACACGGCAATCTGTCCCTCGGAGGAGTGGGGCGTTGGCTGAGATATCTTCTGGTCACCCCGAACTTTCACCGGGTCCACCATAGCGCCACTCTGCCATACACCAATCGTAACTTTTCAAACAACTTTCCACTGTTCGACTGCCTGTTTGGAACAGCTGTGTGTTGGTCCCGACAACAACAGATGACGATGCCTCTGGGGTTGGAATACTTTCGAGAGCGCCGTGCGGTTGGGCTCGATCGATTGCTTTTGCAGCCACTCTTGCCGCATGAAATCCCCAAAAAGGGAGAGGTCCTGCGCGAGCAAGTTCGGACCGGAAAAAACACCTGAACTTAATCTGAGGAAAGTGGATGAGCCTCTGTATTTACCTCAATCCAGGATATGGAACTATCGTGATAGAAACCAAAGATAAAATCAGATCATGGATCAGTGGATTGATCTTCTTGTTATGTATGGCAAATCCCTTTGCATGCGTTTTTGCGACGACGTACATAGACACCACAGACAATGGAACCCAGAATCCGGCGAATCCCAACGTCAACATAACAAATATATTTGCGTCTCAGGCGGCATTTTTTGGATTGAGCTCTGGGTCGAGTAGCGTTACAGCAACATCTCTTCGATTTGTTTTGACGAGTCAGTCTTTGTCGGCAACCCAAGCCGATGTGACCCTGAATGTATATGCTCTGGATCAGAATGGAGAACCTGCGGGTAATTCACTATTCTCTCAGACATTTCAAAACGTGAATGTGAGCGGATATGTCGCTTCCGGGAATCAGCCTGATGTGGTGCTGAGGCCAAGCAATCTGGTGATTTCTCCTGGCACTAACTACGCATTTGCTATTTCTTCTTCCGTAAATCTCTTCGTATGGAGTTATGCGCCGCCTGGGTCTGCCCCCCCGCTTGCCACGTCGGGTGGATTTGGATATGTCTCCAGTGGCTATAGGATTGGGAGTGGTGAAGCTCGCAATGAAACTAATCTTTACACGTTGGGTTTTCAGCTCAATGAGATTTTCTACTCCTTGGGCGGAGCGGTCTCAGGGCTTGAGAGTGGCCAGTCGGTGATTCTTCAAAATAATGGGTCGGATGATTTGACGATCAATGCGGACGGCGCATTTTCATTTTCATATCCGGTGCCTGAAGGGGGCACTTATGCGGTCACAGTGCTTTCGCAGCCATCAGGTAAATTCTGTACGGTCGGCAATGGCAGTGGAACGGTAAATTCGAATGTGAGTAACGTATCAGTCTCTTGCCTGACGCAGACTGAAGCGACCGTAATTACACCCGGCGGCAATGTGAATGCACACATTGTAGGCGGTGGTTTTGTACCCGGAACGGCACAGTTCACTACACCAATAAACCCACCCTCCGGGCAGTCTTTTCCTTACGGTGTTTTTGGCTTTATCGCGAGCACGAATGTGGGTGGTTCGATCACCGTTACGCTCACCTATCCCCAAGCCGTAGCTGCAGGTAGTCGAGTCTGGAAAGAGCTCCATGGGACTTGGTATGACTGGACCAACAGGGTAACGATCAGCGGCAATACGATCACCTACACGATCGCCGATGGAGGAGATGGAGATGGTGACAACGCGGCCGATGGGAGCATTACTGATCCTTTGGGCCCGGCTAACCCTGTGGCATCAGTCCCATCCCTCAGTGAATCGGCGCAGTTCATGTTGGCGGTGATGCTCTTGATGCTGTTTACATGGCATTTTCATCACAAACGCAGCGTTTAATTGGTGGTTTTGTAGATGAGATGGAACGGGCACTTGGACGCCTTTTCTGTACTCTGAAGTGT
>JBEGVN010000018.1:0-13512 GCA_041178325.1 Pseudomonadota bacterium | reverse complement strand
CACCCCAACTACTTTGGGGAAGCCTTGCTCTGGTGGGGCTTTTTACTCATTGCGCTGTCCTCGGGCGCATCCCCATGGTTAGGCCTATCCCCCCTGTTCATGACCTTTCTCCTGATCAAGGTCTCAGGCATTCCTCTCCTTGAAGCCGACCTCTTGAAGCGGGGACCCGACTATCAGCGCTATCTTCGGACGACGTCCCCATTCTGGCCACGCCCCCCCAAGGAGGATGCATGACAGTATCAAAAAGTCTTTTATTGACCCTGGCGGGATGCTTATTCACCTTGAGCGCTTTTGCTGATGGCGCTTGGCCTTTCAAGGTCTATCTCGATGAGCAGCCGGTCGGCGAGCACCGCTTCAGCACCCAGACGGTAAAGGATGGTCTCGAGCTTCTGAGCGAAGCCCATTTCGACGTCCGGATTCTGGCCATTCCTGTCTACCGATACAATCATCGTTCGGAAGAGCGATGGAAGGACAATTGTCTCGAACAAATTCATGCGACCACCGACGACAATGGCACCCCGCAGGAGATCCGTGGGGAAAAACGCCCCAACGATTTTTCACTTTCCACTGCGGGTAAGAGCGAATCACTGCCCTCCTGCATCATGACCTTTGCCTACTGGAATCCCGAGATGCTTCACCAATCCAAGCTTCTGAATCCCCAGACGGGGGAATGGGTTCCCGTCAACATTCAACATCTGGGAAAAGACAACATTCAGGTGGCGGACAAGGATCAATTGGCTGATCACTATCACCTCTCAGCACCCAAATTTGACATTGACCTCTGGTACGACCCTTCCGGCCAATGGGTTGGACTGGACTCCAAGCTCGAATCCGGAGGAAAGCTGCGTTATCGACTGGACAAAAAATCGTGAAACATCAATCCAAGATCCGAGCCAGTCTGGCTCTGGCCCTGTCCGCCCTCTGCCTCTTTGGGTGTGGCACCCAACGCCCCCCAATACAGACCGTTCCAAAGGTTGATCTCCAGCGCTTCATGGGTCCCTGGTACGTCATCGCCAACATCCCGACCTTTATCGAGAAGGGGGCGCACAATGCCGTCGAGAGCTATCGCCTAAATCCTGATGGGACGATCGCGACCACGTTCACTTTTCGCGAGGGAAGTTTTAATGGCCCCGAAAAGCGCCATGAACCCAAGGGATTTGTGACTGACACCACATCGAATGCAGTCTGGGACATGCAATTTTTCTGGCCTATCAAGTCGGACTACCGCATTGTTTATCTGAGTGAGGATTACGGCGAAACCATCATTGGTCGCGAGGCGCGCGATTACGTCTGGATCATGGCCCGGAGCCCAGAGCTTTCTGAAGCAAGGCTTCAGCAACTGATCCAGCGTTGCGTGGAGCAAGGCTACGATGCATCGAAGATTGAACGTGTCCCGCAGAAGTGGGTAAACCCATGAACCTCAGGGTCGAGCCTCCAAGCTCCCAGCGCCAAGGCATCTGGACCACCATTCTCAAATGGTTCGACAACGAGAGTGGCCTTTCAACGGGCTCGGGTGACGAGGAGCGGATCGACTGGCTCAGAACGCTCCCTTTCGTCCTCATGCATCTTGGCTGTCTTGGAGTCTTTCTTTTCGGGTTCAGCTGGGCGGCTCTGGCTCTGGCCATTGGGCTTTACCTGATACGGATGTTCGCGATTACCGCCTTTTATCATCGCTATTTTTCACACCGTGCCTTCAAGACCTCGCGGGCCCTCCAGTTTTTATTTGCACTGATTGGCTCCTGCTCGATTCAACGAGGCCCCATCTGGTGGGCGGCTCACCACCGCAACCATCACGCCCACTCTGATGCCCCCAGAGATACCCATTCGCCGGTGCAGAAAGGTTTTCTCTGGAGCCACATGGTCTGGTTCCTGTGCAGACAAAACTTTTCTACACGCAAGGATCTCATTCGGGACTGGATCAAGTTTCCAGAGCTGGTCTTTCTGGATCGTTACGACACATTGGTCCCTGCCCTTTTCGGATTGGCGATTTATGGCTTCGGAGAAATGCTTCGTTGGCTTTATCCTTCGTGGCAAGCTAATGGGGCTCAGTTTTTAAGCTGGGGCTTTTTCCTCTCAACGGTAGTGCTTTATCACGCCACCTTCACGGTCAACTCCCTCGCTCACGTCTGGGGGTCCCGTCGTTATGCAACGCAAGACGATAGTCGAAACAACCCGCTTTTGGCACTGATCACGCTGGGCGAAGGCTGGCACAACAATCATCATCATTATCCTGGTGCCGTTCGGCAGGGCTTTTTCTGGTGGGAACTGGATCCCACGTATTATGTTCTGAGACTCATGGCAAGCCTTGGTCTTGTTTGGGATCTTCGACCCGTGCCAGAGCGCTGGCGCGAACGCGACCGAATTGACCTGCCATCACGCAAACACTCCCGTGATCATTGACATATTCATTGCGAGATCCCGCTATGCAAGGCGCTGACCGCCCTAAAATTGCCATTATCGGGACCGGAATTTCAGGTCTCGTTGCTGCCTATCATTTGAATGAACGCTGTAGCCTGACGCTCTTTGAGAAGAACGACTACATTGGGGGACACACCCAAACGCATGACATCGAATGGAATGGCGAACGCCACCAGATCGACACCGGATTCATTGTTTTCAATGACTGGACCTATCCCGAGTTTATCCGGCTGATGAAGGCCATCGGGGTGGAAGATCAACCGAGCCTGATGAGCTTTAGCGTCAAGTGCGAAAGAACGGGCCTTGAGTACAACGGGACGTCGCTCAATGCTCTCTTTGCCCAACGTCGTAATCTCTTTTCACCGCGGTTTCTGGGCATGATCCGAGACATCATGCGATTCAATCGGGAGGCCCCAGACTTTCTCGAAAGCGGCGATGACGGGATGACCCTTGGGGCCTACCTGGCCGCGCATCGCTACGGGAGCGCCTTCAAGGACCATTACATTATCCCCATGGGTGCTGCCATCTGGTCAGCGGCACCCGAGGACATGCTCACTTTCCCGGCACGTTTTTTTATCCGCTTCTTTAAGAATCACGGCATGCTGAGCATTGATGAGCGGCCCCTGTGGCGTGTCATCCGGGGCGGCTCAAAAAGCTATATTGAGCCATTGACCCGATCCTTCAGGGAACAGATCCACTTAAATGCGGGCATACGGTCCATTCGACGTCATGCCGACCGAGTCGAGGTGGTTCGAGCCGATGACTCAATCGAATCTTTTGATGAAGTCGTGCTCGCCTGCCATAGCGATGAAGCCTATCGTCTCCTGCAGGATCCAAGTGATGCAGAGCACGCCGTTCTGGGTGCCATGCGCTACCAGTGCAATGAGACGGTGCTCCATACCGATGCACGCATCCTGCCTCAAAACAAACTCGCCTGGGCCGCATGGAACTATCACATTCCATCCGACGCATCGGATCGCGTTGCCGTCACGTACAACATGAATATCCTGCAGGGGCTTTCCTCCAAAGAGACCTTCTGCGTGACCTTGAATCATCTTGAAGGCATTGACCCCAATCGAATCATTCGAAAGATCACCTACCACCACCCGGCCTATACCCCCGAAACCATTCGGGCCCAGATGCGTCATGGCGAGATCAGTGGCGTTCGCCGGACCCATTACGCTGGAGCCTACTGGGGCTTTGGTTTTCATGAGGATGGCGTCAAAAGCGGCCTTCGGGTGGCCCACTCCATTCTTAGCCGCGATCAATGAACAGTCGCCTTTACTTTGGCGACATTCGTCATCGGCGATTCCATCCCCGTCCGCATGACTTTAACTATCGGCTCTTCATGGTCTATCTGGATCTTGATGAGATCGAAACGGTTTTCCGAGGACACTGGTTCTGGTCAAGTCGAGGGCCTAATCTGGCCTGGTTCAGAAGGGAAGATTATCTCGGCGAAAGCCGTTCCTCCCTTCGTGAAGCGGTTTGTGACACCGTGACTGAAGCCGGGGGCCCGAGGCCTCGGGGGGCGATCCGGATGCTCACCCACCTTCGGTATTTTGGTTACGGCTTCAACCCTGTCACCTTCTATTACTGCTTCACTCCGGATGGCCAATCCGTCGAAAGCATCGTCGCCGAGATTACCAACACGCCCTGGGATGAGCGAAAGGCCTATGTGCTGACGCCTGAGATTGACACGGTGCATGCTGGAATGCACCGTTACCAGTTTCCAAAATCGTTCCATGTATCCCCGTTTTTCCCTATGGATCTTGATTATGACTGGCGCTTTTCAACCCCGGCCAAATCTCTGAACGTCCACATGCGGCTGGATCGAAAGGGCAACAAGGTCTTTGATGCCACCCTGAAACTAGAGTCTCAGCCGCTCTCGACCGGGCCCATGGCGCATGCCTTATTGAGCTATCCTCTGATGACCCTCAAAGTCATTGGCGGTATTTACCTTGAAGCTCTAAAGCTCAAGCTGAAGAAGATTCCCGTCTTTGATCATCCCGCTACAAAAGCCCGGACAGCAAAGGAAACTCACGATGAGTAAAAGCACCATCGCCCTTGAAAAGGACAGTTTTTCAAGAACCCATGGCAAGGGCCGAATCAATCATTGGGCGCGGACACTTCTGCATCGGCAACTTATGGGGCTTGAGGAGGGAGAGCTGATTTTGGTGGATGGGGAAAGCTTGACCTTTGGAAGACCCACCGAGGCCTTTCCGCTTTCCATTCGCCTTGAGGTCAATCACCCGGCCTTTTATGGAAATACGGTCTTCGGCGGCAGCCTCGGCTCCTCTGAAAGCTATATTGCAGGCGACTGGCACTGTTCAGATCTTCCGGGACTGATTCGACTCATGCTCCGCAATCGTGCGGTTATTGAGGGACTGGATGGCGGCCTTTCGCTTCTCACGACACCTGCAAGGCGCTGGCTCCACTGGCTGAATCGCAACAATCAATCCGGCAGCCGTCGAAATATCGCCGCCCACTATGATCTTGGAAATGATTTTTTCCAGACCTTCCTGGATGATTCGATGATGTACTCGTGTGCACTCTTCGAACCCGAGGGTATCTCGCTTGAAGAGGCCTCGATAGCCAAGCTTAAGAGGGTATGTCAGTTGCTTGAGCTTCAGCCAGGCGACCGTGTAGTTGAAATCGGGACCGGATGGGGTGGTTTTGCGCTTCATGCAGCCCGTCACTACGGATGCCATGTGACAACGACAACGATCTCAGAACGCCAGCACCAGTTAGCCCAAGAGCGCATTGAGGCGGCAGGGCTTCAAGATCGCATCACTCTCCTCAAGGAAGATTACCGGAACCTTGAGGGACAATACGACAAGCTCATCTCGATTGAAATGATCGAGGCCGTGGGGCATCAATACTTCGAGACCTTTTTCAACAAATGCAGCCAGCTCCTCAAGCCCGAGGGGCTGATGCTGCTTCAGGCCATCACAATCAATGACCGTCAGTATCTCAGTGCCCGCGATGAAGTCGATTTCATCAAACGCTATATTTTCCCGGGGAGCTGCATTCCGGCGATTGAACCACTGCTCCATGCGGCGACACAGGCCACGGATCTTCAGCTGGTTTATCTGAGGGACATTGCACCCCACTATGCGAAAACCCTACGAACCTGGCGCGAGCGTTTTCTCGATAATGTTCCAAAAGTCAAAGATCTGGGCTACTCGGACACCTTTATCCGGCTTTGGGAGTTTTATCTCGCTTACTGCGAAGGAGGCTATGAGGAGCGGGCGTTGGGCGATCTCCACATGCTGTTCCAAAAACCCCACTATCGTGGACCACTGCCCTGAGAGGGTTTTTAAGGCGAAACCACAGAGCGCTGGGGATTTAAAGAAAATCCCACAATCCCTGCGTAGTCGTTGACGGAGTTTTCGGATGGGATTTGGAGGCCAGCATAGACCGTAACCAATGGGGTTATGCGCCAGAAGTTATTGATCACGGCCCCGCTCAGGTTGTTATTGCCACCCAGCCAATCCATCTCCGTCCAGAAAAGGCCGGGAATGAACATGATGTCGACACCAACGAGAGCGCCAACGTTTTGTCGCGTTTCCGATAGCGAATTGTTGACGTAATAACTTCCTGCAGTCACCTTTAGCCAGTCATCCCACTCATAGGTCACCTGAGCGAAATCAAAGTTGTTGAGCTGGCGGCCGCCGCCTGAAAAGTGCGTGCCATTCTGGGTACCAACACCAATAATCAGATCCTCGGTCGGATAAAAAAACTTGGTGATGTTGAGAAACGTATCAAACTGCTTTCCATTGGAGCTGGCCGTCCCGGCAACCGGAATATTGAAGGTGTTGACACCGATATCCCATCCCTCGTCCGTCAGATAATCCATCATGGCGTTCGTATAGAGCGCACCACCGTAGATATTGAACTCCGAAATCAGCGAGAATCCGGGGTCATCATAGTCCGGGGTTACGCGAAGCCGATAGTTACCACCTCCCGATTGGCCGGCAAAGCTCGGTTTCGCTGCCATGAACAGCATCAGTAACAGAACCGCAATGAAAAAGCGGGCTATCACCCAGAGCCGCTCCTGTGCTCTTCCAGAATCACCTGCCCTGCATGACATATTCGCGCAAAAAGGCGAAAGATGTATTCTGAATTTTGACTTCCCCGGAATAGGGATTGGCGTATTGAAAGACAATATAGATGTTGACTGAAATGATGAGCGTTAATATCGACGTCATCAGGAGCTGTAGACCGTTATGGTCCAAAACAAAGAAGAAGCCCAGAAAGATTGTTGCCGCTCCGCCAATGAGGATGGAACTCCAAAGCAAGGTGGATTGGGCCGTCATCACATCATCCAAACGCTCCCTTCTCATCTCCCATATCACTGCAAGGTTGTCATAGATCTTGTCTAAAAGGATCTGCTCTTTTGGCGTTACAGGATCATACTTTGTCAGAGCCTCGCTGAACGCAATCAGGGCAAGGCGAGATCCTTCATCCAGGTGCCCCTCCTGCATTGCGTCCCATTCATGGTCTAGCACCCGATTCACGTAATGAACAAAGTGCTCTTTGATCGGGGCACTCATGGAACCTGGCAAAGACCGAGCCAAAGCAAAGGTCATGAGCCCTGCTGCCGCCTCGTTCTCAACATTGTTCTTGGCTTGCTCAAAGCGCGCCTGGGAGTCAAAGACGATGAGACCGAGCAGGAGCGCAAAAGCGTCGCCACGACCGAAAAATAGGCACTCGCCGCATTCTGGCAATGCTGGAGCGTCTGACGATTGATCAACCGCCAAACTAACAATTGTCCGATACAGGCACCGGTAACGCAGACTGCAAAAAAGAGCAACCCTGCCCCATCGGACAAGTTTTCTGCGCCCATTTGCAAGAACAAGTTACCGATACTCACACCTGTCCCTCACACTCAAGGCGCATCGCCCCCTTAGTTTTGAGCGGAATGCGACCTATCGAACAAACTTACTTTGATCCACCTGATCCTGGGTAAACCAGGGACTTCCCGTCTCATCAAGATAGAGCTTCTGCATTTCCTTCAGATTGAAGGGACGGGAACCGAGACGGCCAAGAATTGCGATCTGATGACCCGTTTCATCAACGGCACGATCGCGGTCAAGACCCTTGGAGATCGAGAGTGCTGGATCACTGGTCGGATACGTCGCGATTAGCTCCGGATGCGGTTCAGGACTGAAGCCATAGAATTTGGGCTGACTGTCCGGACTGGTCAACTGAAGAACACGCAAACCATTTTTGCCATCTGCCACATAGGCAAAGAGGCTCGCATTGGTGGTTGCCACCACCACATCATGGGTATCGTTCAGTTGCCCACCTGCCGTGAAGAACTCCTTGAAATGCGGATTTTCAGGATGCTTGATGTCAACAATAGCAAGCCCCTGTCGTCCCGCCGCCACATAGGCATAGGTTCTTGCGAGGTAAATGCGATGCGCATCTTCAAGCGGCAACTTCGCCGACTTCACTTCACGGGCATCCCCATTTTGGGTGACGTCAAAGACATGAAGCCCCTCACGGTCGGTCACAAAAAGATAACGGAACTGAAGGGCCGCAGCACGACCATCCTTCAGGGGTACCACTTTGGTCACTCTGGGGTTCAGCGGATAATTCATATCAAGGACCACAAGACCCGCATCGGCAATGATGTAAGCGTAATGGCCACCAATCACGATATGACGGGCTCCCTTGAGGATGCCACCCTCATTCCAGGTGAGCTCCCTTTCAAGGAAATTGTTTCGGGGTTCACCGTCCGCCAAGGTGTTGATGTCGACCAGAATCAGACCCTCTTCCGCATCCGTAATGAAGGCGTAGTTGTAGATCGGATGGAACTTCTGCTCGAGGTTCGTTTCCTCAATCAACTTGGTCATTGCCTCCGCATCGAGACCAAAGCCCGGGAGGTGGCGGCGTGCTGGATGTATCGGCTGATTCGTCGGAAGTGCCACACAGGTCGCATTTTCCGACTTGACATGCGTATCGTGACCCAGGCTTGAGAAGGGACGATTCACGATACGTTGTGAGAATCCCTTGTTCGCAATATTGGCCACATCGTAGACTTCAAAACCCTCCTCGCCCTGAGCGACGTAGAGATATTCGCCGCGCAGCTGAAGACAGCCCACCCGTCCACCGGTCCGGTGATCATGGCCCTCCTTAAGGACGCGTCCACGATCCTGATGTTGCTTGAACCAATCCGGGTAGGCGTAGTGATGGAGGAAGCTCCCAATAACAGCCTGAGGCTCATCCCATTCGGTAACCGTCGCCGCAACAACACTATTCTCGGTTCCAAGCCAGGCGTTGTAACCGAGGAAGTTGACGAAATTGGTCCCCTGCAGCATCAGCTGAGCCATGATTGCATTGTTGTCGTTTTCCTTTGAAAGGTGACAATCGGTGCACGTCTTGGTCTCCACCGTTCTCTCAGTATGCGGATAATGCGGGGCAAAGGCCTGAGAACTGAAGCCACTGGCTGAAATCGGCGGCTGCTGAATATAAATCAACTCACGATTGACGTTACGAGAGGAGAGAACCAGGGCCGATGACGACCGAACCGGCGCAATACGCCCCCCCTTCGCAGGTCCATGTTTCCCGATCTGGAACATGTCATCACGAGCCACCTGCGGGTTGTAAGTAGCAAAGTTACGGGTTTCTTTGCTTTCGTAGTGTTGTTTAGGTGTCTTCCAGTTGGCCTGAATCGGAAGGTGACAGCCACCACAACTGGTCGCCCAGGAGCTATGGCATGTGAAGCAGGTCATCTTCTCGTTCTTGTGCGCCCAGTTGGCAGGATCCACACCGGGGCCCCATTCTTGGGAAGGATCGTCCGTAACCGTCTTCGCCCGAGCCGCCTTGGGGTTGTAGTCTTTGTGTTGGGGGTTGACGGTATTTTTAACCAGTTTCACCCGCCACTCACGGTCCGGCCACAGAGCAGATCGCTGGTACAACTCATTACCACGCCATTCAAAACGTTTACGTCCATCCTGCGTCCTCAGCGCACTGAGATCACTGCCACCCGGCGGTGCAGAAGGCCCACTGGTCAAAAGGTTAGGCAGACGGTCTGCGGTGCCATGGCAGTCCACGCAATCGATTTCGATCGCCTGCGCGACTTCACCATACATATGGCCATTGCCATGCGCATCCTGCCCAAAGTGGCAGTCCACACAGTGCATGCCGAGATCAAGATGGATGGAGGAAAGATGTACGGCCTTTTGGAACTTTGCAGGATCAGTGTCCTGAACCTTATTCCCCTCTTTGTCGAGCAAGGTGCCGTCGCGATCCCGCTTGAAGATCGCACGGAAGTTCCAGCCATGCCCATGATAATCAGCGAACTGAGTATCTTTCAGTTTGGGATTTTGCTCCCAGACCTTGCTCAGGAATTCGCGATCGCCCCAAAGTCCGCGCTGAGCCGCTTCCTCAGGGTTACGACTCGCGATTTCTCGGGCCTTGTCATCTCCTATGATCTGCTCAGGCTTCACATCGAGACCCAAGGTGATCTGCTCCGGAGAGACATCCGTGCCTGAGGAAGCATGCCCAGCATTCAGGTAGCGCTGATCTTTGGGCCACATATGCGGTGCATCTGACTCATAGTCCCACATCGTGTACCCAAGGAAACTATTCACAAAAACGTTCGGCTGATGCATGTGACAGATCATGCACTGGCTGGTCGGAATGGCTCGGGTAAACTCATGCTTCAAAGGATGACCGCTTTCACCCCGCGGGATCGTCGGGTCGACCGATTGGCTCGTTCCATGGTGGCCAAATTTGGCGTAAGGCCCCGAGTGCCTTGGGTCACGATCATTACCGTAAACCACATGGCAGGAGGCACAACCGGAATTGCGGTAATCCCCCGGGTTGTCATTGGTTCCGAGGAACCACGTGAAAGGATCGTTCAGACGCGATTTCGTGATGTTCAGAATCGGAATCGCAATACGGGCACCCGTACCAGGCCCCCGATTGGACTGTCGGATGTCAGGTCTTCCCGACTCTTCAAGGAGCTGGATAGAACCACTCTCACTGTTCAACCCAACTTCTGCAAACGTATTTCCGATCAAACGCCCTCCCCGTTCAAAGACGCGGAAAATGTCCGCCGGAGGCAGAACCTCATAGGCCGGCAAGGGCGCAAGCAAAGGCAACACACCCTTCTTCTCCATGTTCGCATCAGGAGGGACATTGGCCTTCAATATGCCGGAGATTGACAGCGGCGCTCCCGATTCCTCGGCCTCCTTTCGCGCGTCTCCGGTCAAAGGCTGGTAGTACTCTCCAAGCACATACTTTTTAAAGGGCAGAATCCCGTTGTTATAGGCCCCGCCACCCCAGAGCATCGCACCTGTTGACATGATGCTGCGTTCGGCGGCCTGAATCTGTTTGGTATGGCAAGAGCCACAGGCTTGTCTCACAATTCGATAATCGCTGGGGTTCATGAAACGGATGAACTCAGGGCTCTCATCATTGAGACGGGCGTAGGAAATCTCTGGATTTCGACTGCTGGGATAGTTCCAGAACTCGGGAAACCGCGGCTGCACATGGGCTTGATTCATAAGGCTGCGATAAAGGCTCGAGTCACGATTGAGCGCCATAGCAGCAACAACCTTTTCGTTGCCCCCGTGGCAATCGACACAGCCCAAGGTGACCGCCTCATTGTCGTGCATCGAATTGCGGTCGGTCTTGGCATGACAAGAGATACAGCCCTTGCTCTTGGCATCCGCCTCAGCCTGACTCTGGTGACCCGGGGCCTCCTTGGCTTCGACATACTCCCTCTCGACCGGCTCCTCTCGTTCACTGGCCAGAACAGAACCAATCCCCATGAGGATAAGGAGGACAAACTGGAATAGGCTGGGTCGTGTCATGGGATACGTCGGTAGATAGGGCTTAAAGCGGCATTTAAATCAGTAGGTCAAAATTACGTCGGCCAGGAAGGAATACAACATTCGATCGCCATACAGCGCAGCGGCCCCATCCCCCGGAATCAACGTAGCCCCTGAGAATCGCGTAACGATGTTCTGCGTGAACAACGGTCGGTAAATTACCGCGGCCGAAACATCCCAACCAATACTGCTCGGGATGGAACCCTGATTTCTGGCCGCCTGAATCGCCGAGGTATTGTCAAAGGACAGATAATTGATATTGGTGGAGAGCCTGAGTTCTGGAAGGATTTCGTGATCGGTACCAATACCAAATAGATTGAGACCGGGATTCACAAAGTTAGACTGGCCCAAGATCTTGGAGGATCGGAGATCGGGAAGCAGGCCATTTTGACCTGACAGAGTCACTGCACCGCCGCCGATTAAGGGGACCGCCTGACGAATCCAGAAGCTGGTATCTGCTCCGGCAATCTGGGGATTTTCCAGAATGGCATCAAAGCCCTGATCAATACCGTCATAAGGATTTTTGTCACCGCTGGCATGAATGGCCGTGATACGAATGCGATTCCAGTCAAAATCGACAGAGCCTTCGGTGGCTGTAAACCAGGCACTCACATCGGCAGGCTTGTTAGTGAATGTACTTTTGTTTTCAGTACCTGCGGCGTAGTACCAGGATGTCGTCAGATTGAATCGATCGAAATGGCCGTCACCGTTGTAACCGACATAACCAATGTCATAGTTCCGACTTTCGTTGGTACCAATCAAGGCCGGCCGTTGCGGAAACCCGTTCTGATCGTAGTAATTGGGATTATTGCCTTCCCGGTTCATGTTGTAGACCCCCGCCAACTGGGAGGTAAAGCCCCGGAAGGGAAAGTCCTGACGGAAAACATTGACGAGGTAGACGTCGTCATTTCGCGGCGCTTGGGTAATATCGTTGAGGCCGTTATTGATGTTTTTTTCCAGACGCCGGAACCACGCCACGTTGTATTGCCAGCGGTTGTCATCGCGGTTACCAAACAGACGAACACCGAGTGCATTGTCCAGAAAGAGGAACCCTCTGAAATCGACAGTCATCGGCTGAATGCCGACGCGAATACTGTCAAAGTCATATCGCGATGACACATCCTGAATGTGATAGTCGACGAAGGACTCCTGAAGACCCACCCAGTAGATGCTACGATCCTCGCCTCTCCTCGGATCGACATTCAGGAATCCGTATTCCTGTGCATGCGTATAGTTGTAGTTGATGACAGGCGTCACCCGGAACTCCCATTCCGGCGGCTTAAAGACGGTATCCCCCTTGAACATGTCAATCGAAATAATGAGGTTCTGATTGAACATCAGCTGAGAGCCGCGACCCTGAAGATCGAGCTGTCCATTGTTATCGAGATTAGGCGCACTAACCTGCGATGATACCGGGGTCGGAATCTCACGGGCTTCGAAAAGAGAGTCCGAGATCCCTTTAACGTT
The DNA here is from genome assembly GCA_041178325.1 of Pseudomonadota bacterium. Taxonomy (GTDB): domain Bacteria; phylum Pseudomonadota; class Gammaproteobacteria; order Methylococcales; family Methylococcaceae; genus UBA6136. Next base: position 784 of record JBEGVN010000018.1, on the reverse strand, counting down.
GACGAACCAGTCGTCAAAAACCGGATTGTCTCCTTTTAAGGGGTTACGGTTGTAGGGATCCCAGAAGGATTCGTTGACCAGATTGAGATCCTTGGCCAGCCGCCAACGATCAGGCGTTGGCAGGAAATCAGAACGCACACGAGGATCCGGGGCATCGACGGGTTTAAGGCCGGTATCAGGGTTGCTATCGAGCCAGCCCGTCCCCCCTTGGGTGACTTTCCCGGTTCCAGGGATCAGACGCTTGTTCTTGTCGCTTCCAATCCAGTTCTCGATCCAGAAATCATCATCAGGGTCCTCGTCTAGAACGGCCTTTTCACCCGGAATATCGCGCTGCTCGGACGCTTTGGGCTTTTCCGCCTTGGAAGGCGGGGCCAGTTCGGGAATGGCGTTAGCCGGTATCGAATTGGCGATCAGTAGGGCACCCACAAGAAGCGCCATGACACTCGAAGGGAGGCGATCCTTCGCATGGGTCTTCCGGTGGATGTTCTTGCTCATAAGTTCTTTGTCCGCATCAATCATTGTCATTGCCTGTCGAGATCTTCTCTAGCGGCCTCGTTCAGGACCAACCGGATTATTTTCCGGAGCATGCCTTTTGGGTGTTGTTATCGAGGAAAGGCGCGAAAGGACATTCCACGAAACGTAATGCAACCGTCTGTCGTCCATTGTTGAACTTCACTCGATTGGATCGGATGCTCGTCTTTGGCAGAGTGACATGAGGCTTGGTACTCAAACCTGTCCGATAGGCTGCAAGAAAGCTCCCCATGTCATCCTGATCGATCCCATC
>JBEGVN010000017.1:0-153445 GCA_041178325.1 Pseudomonadota bacterium | reverse complement strand
CTGTTGGAAGAGGTAGTCCTTGATGATGTCTCGTTGGTGTTCGGCGTAGCGTTTTGGAATCTCCCCAAGCTCCGCTTTTTGCTGATCTTCCTTGATTAAGCCTTCGGCACAGATCAGGAATCAGGGCTTTGTCGCTTTCTTTTTTGATGTTGGCGCCGGGGCTAATTTGCTGACGATCAACTCCTCGAAGAACCGCTTGGCAAAACGAATGGCCACTCGCTTTGCCTGTGTTCGTGTGCTGCGCTTGTGATGTTTTCCTTCAAACCAGCATCGTGTCCACCAATAGGGCGAAGCTTCCACAAGGAAAATGATTAGCTTCTTTGGGTAGCCTGGAACGTGATGAATAGAGGAGGGGATAGGGACAACGCTTCGACGGTTGCTTTGGCTGGGTTCTAAATTGCCATCAGCCGCCTTGGTCACGTAACCCTATGAAAAGCATCAAGTTAGCGTTTTGTAGCCGGTCTTTTACCGTGCTACAACCGAAACTGAAATTTGAGACGTAACCATTTGAGATCGGAAGAAGGTTGGTGAAAGCGAGACCAAAGAAATGCGGTCGATACGCTGCTTGTAATGCGCGGGTCGAGGGTTCTAATCCTCTCGACGGCTCCATCTTTTAAAGACCTATCCAACGGGTCGAACCTTGCTACTGATCTTTTGTGGCATGCCTTGGTCTTCGAAATCCCCAACTTTTTCTATTTGCGGGCTCACGCTTTTGAAGTTGGGCCAAGCACTTCCTGACGCTGCTTGAGATTGGGTAACCTCAAAATCTTTGACGTTAGCTCAGGAGTTTTGGCTATGTCGTGATTTGAGTGGGTGGTCTGAGGGAGGTTAGGATTCAAATTCCTTTTCATCCGACTCGGCTCAAATTAAAGCGGTTTTATTTCATTTTCCTGAACCAACTTTTCGAGTTGTAGCGTAAGGTTGCGATCTCCCTTGTCGAGAACGTCGAAAAGTTCGCGCAATTTATGGCGGCGTCGAGAAACCTCAAACCCGATCCATGTCACGATAAATAATCCTGCAAGGGCGGTAAGAGCATTTGTAACTTGCTGATTCATGTGGATTCTTTTCGATAGGGCCTAGACAACATTCTTCAGAACTTCAAAGACATTTTGGAATCCTTCTTTCTTGAGTCGCTTCCTGACCTGACGCTCAATATCGGTTGACGACATGTGCGTAACAATGAAGCGGGTGAAAGTCTGAAAGATCTCAAGTGCTTCGCTTTTACTCGTAGCCCGGCCCAAAGAGAGTCTAAATCCATGATAACCATTTGCGCCTTGACCACCAGAGGCATGCTGATCGATCAGTAGGAAGCAAGGGTCTGTCCCCACTCTGTCGGGATCAGACAGGAGAACTTGGCGGGATTGCTCTTTGCTAAGGGCATAGACTGGAATGGGCCCCATGAGCGCCTTAAAGTTTTCGAGATTCTCCTCAACCACTTCGGTGGCATCGGAGTGCCAGCCTGTATTGACGATAAAGAGGCGAAAGCGAGGAGTTGTTGCCAGAAGGGAGTCGCTCATTCGGTGCTCTAGCGATAGCTTATTAAGTGATGGTGTGCGGCTTTTGAGCCTTTAGTAAGTCTATACAAATGATGCGGCTGAAGGCGCCGTTTAGGGAATATTTGCACGATGAATACTTGATTTATCGAATGAGCATTGGACGCTTGTCAGGGCGAGTTCTATCGTGACACCTGATTTCACATGTCTGGTTGGGTTCAGCGCGGCGGATCCATCACTGAACCGGGCACGGATTTCGTTTTTTCGATGATCCTGCTTTGGATCGTCCCTTTTAGTTGTTCTTACTCTTGAGGAGGTGAACGATGGCCGGAAAGAATTTCATCATTGCGATGCTGCTTCGGTTCTTTTCCCTGATCTGCTAGGGATGCTTGAAATGAAGACGGAAATTAAAGGGCGCCTCGGCGCCCTTATTTTTGGGGGGGCGACTGCAACCAATGGCTGGGCGGTACTGCTAGGGGAGGAGTACACTCTCCCATATATCCTTTATCTATCATTGAGAGGATGGTCGGTGTTCATTTCCCATCAATTTAAAGGAGCCCAAACGGTGTCCGAGGCAAAATCATCCAGAATGACCCATGGATCGGGCAACGTGTTGCATTTTATGAAGGGATTCGGCTTGAGCGCATTGGGTCTTTTATCGATTGTTGCGAACGCTATTGAAGCCCCTACGGGTTATGACGGGCAGACCAATGGTTATCTTTCGCAAGCGGTTTACGACCAGGGTCTTGCGGAGTTCAATAAGGCGGAAACCCCGGCTGATGGCTTGGGTCCAGTCTTTAATGATGTCTCCTGTCAGGCCTGTCACAAGGGTCCGATTGATGGGGGGGCGAGCCAGGTCAAGGTCCAGCGAGCTGGATATTTCGACGGGGTGAATTTTATCGAACCCCCGGGGGGCTCCTTGATTCCTGCCAAGGCCATTGATCCTTCGATTCAGGCACATGTGCCTAAAGATGCGACGGTCAGGGCCTCCCGAACTTCATTGAGCACGCTCGGGGACGGCTATGTTGAGGCGATTCCAGACGGTGCCATCATTCAGATTGCATCAGATCAGCCTGCAGTTTCAAACGGGCAAATCAATGGCCAGTACCTTCTTGTAGATCTTCTTGAGGCGCCAGGAAAAAAAGGATTGGGGAAGTTTGGTTGGAAAGCGCAGCATGCCAGTCTGGTTTCTTTCTCAGCCGATGCGTATCGGAATGAAATGGGCATCACGACTCCTCTCTTTCCCACTGAACCCACCTCCAATGGTCGATCGATCGAGAGCTTTGATAAGGCGGGAAGGCCCAATGACACCACAGAGGCGGTTATTCTTGCCGCGAACTTCATTCGCTCGACAAAGGCGCCTGCTCGTACGCCAGGATCTACTGATCCGCGAAATCAAAGACCCCCAAAAGCTGCGACTTCTCGTCAGATAGCGCTTAACAAGGGTGAGCAGACGTTTACCAGTGCGGGCTGTGCCATCTGTCACACGGCTTCATTTGTAACGGCACCGGCGGGGACCTTGATAAATGGGGGAGCCTATGAGGTTCCGGCGGCTCTCGGGGGCGTCACCATCCATCCATATAGTGACTTTCTTTTGCATGATGTCGGCACTGGCGATGGGATTGTACAAAACGGTGGGCAAGCCACGCGAAACAAGATCAGAACCATGCCGCTCTGGGGTTTAAGCAAGAGACGCATTTTCCTTCACGATGGCAGCGCTACTTCGCTTGCTGATGCGATCAATAGGCATTCCGGCGAAGCTTCTACGGTCGTCGCATCTTTCCAGAAGCTTTCATCTCAGGCAAATCAGGATCTGATGAACTTCCTCAATAGCCTGTAAATTGGCTACGCACCCCTGAGGGCTTTGGGGCTTGAGAACGAAATCCGCGAGCCCCTCAGGCTTTGGGGTTTAGAGGCACTGCAAGGCTGTGGGATGGCAGAATTCAAGCCAAGTTCGTCCACATACCTCAGGCGTCGCTGGGATTGGTACCTGGGTCGGCGACTTTCCCGGTGGACAGAAACCTGTCGTAACTGAACGTGATCCTACTGCCAGAACATACCCAAGCCCGCTATGCGCAAATGACCCGTTTGATCCTTGAAGTTGCGGTGGGGCGCTGATCGCAATTGCGTAACCTCCGGATTTTGGGGTGGGCATCACAAATCCGAAGGTATTGGTGCAGAGCGCCTCGCTAATGCTGTAGCTTGCTTGAAGGCCCATGGGTGAAAAAACGCGAATCAAATAGCCACCGGTACCTGAAAGTAAAGCGCCCTGACTGTTCGAGCATTGAAAATATGCATTGACGCTTTTGGGGCTTCCTTTGACGGCCCTGTAAATAAAGTAGTCCTGATCCAGTTCGCTGTAAAGTTGGCCATAGATGGGCTGCTTCCATGGCAAGGCGTTAGCTGCAAATTCGTTTTCGTTTGGTTCGACTTCCGACAGGGCGGCGGCAACAGAAAGTGAAAAACTGATGGCTAGGAGGGCCGATGCCCAAATGCAGGCATGCAGAAGGGGTTTTCGGAATGGTGTTGTGGTATTGGCTGGTTTCATGATTTTTCTCGTTTCAATGGAGGAGCACGTCTCACGCGCCATCTTGGGTGGTGAGGGCTGGGATTCGGCTCAAAATGCTCGAATCGGATAGAACAAATATCCATGCGATGACCGAATGCCCTGTGCGCTCTTGTCGCCCATGATGACCGAGGTGCCATTCGCCTGAACTTGCCCCATCGGGAGCGGGAGATAACTCCAGATCCATAGGCTTGTTGCGCTGGTCTCGGAAGATGTCCAATAAAGTGCCTGCGTGTCCTTAACATGGCTGATCAAAATGGCCATCTCATCGCGTGAGGGAACGAACCAGTCGCTGTATCCCCCTTGGCTGAAAGCTGTTGCCATTGCCGTGGGTGAGTTGATGCTCTGGCATTCTGCGGATATGCCACGTGACTGGATTAAGGCCGTATTGGATGCGCCGGATCCAAGCGTGGTGGCGGTGACGCCGAGGTAGGTGGAGTCACATCCCCAGTTGGCCGAGGCCAGAGGGGATGCCGCCTCCAGTCCATGCTGACTGTCGTCGCTGAGATAAAAAATGATCCCACCCCCTGGGCCAGTATCACCCAGAGTATAGCCATTGAGGTTGTCCATCCCCGGATTGGGCGAACTGAAATTGGCCCCGTTCAATTTAGCTCCGGTCAGATTGGCATCTGTCAGCGTTGCTTCGGAGAGATTGCTCAGTATCAGATTGGTTCTGATCAGGCTTGCTGCTGTAAGGTCGGCGGCATAGAACGATGCTCGGGAGGCATTGCTGAAATTGAGGTTGGCGGAAACCAAATTGGTAAAAGACAGATTTGCCTGTTGAAGATTGGCATGATTGAGGTCAGCTCCGGTTAGGATGGCTTGTTGGAGATTCGTGGCCTTGAGAATTGAAGTGTTTAACAGCGCGTAGCTGAAGTCGCTGCCACGAAGATCCGCGTTGCTGAGATTTCCTCTGCGAAAATTGGTGCCTCGCGCACTAACCTTGAGCAGATTTGCTGCTTGAAGGCGTGCGCTATAAAAATTCGCCCCATCAAGATTGGCATTTTCAAGAGTAATGGCGCTGAGGTTTGCTGTCGACAGGTTTGCCTGCTTCAGATTGGCGTCGCTCCCTGTGGCAGCCACCAGATGAGCGCCCGCAAGGTTTGCGCCACTCAATTGCGCGCCAGTAAGGTCTGCACCGTCAAGATTCGCCCCTCGAAGATCCGCGCCAATCAGGCTCGCCCGGCTGAGGTTGGCCCCGCTCAGATCTGCCCCATTGAGTGCAGCACTGCCGAGGTTGACTCCACTGAGATTGACGTTAGGGCACGGGGCTTGAGGTGCAATCAGACAGCCATTGATGACCTGGCTGAAGGCCGGGGGTATCCCCAGTGCCGCTTGGAGTAAGAGAATGTATGCAAGTCGTCGAGCCATAGGGAAGAAGGTCCTGTGAGGATGGTTTAGGTTAAACCCGATCCTATGACATGCATTCACTCGACGGCAAATTCAAAAACGATAAAGACCAAATTCATCCGCTCAATCAGCGTGTGAAAGGGGGGGCGGGACTGGCCGACCAGCTATTTACCAGAAGCCTGTGGTGAATGCCCAGAGAAGAGCGCTGATGGTGAAGAAAGAGGTGATGGTCGTGACAACAAGAATCGCGGAGGTAACGCCTTCCTGACCATATCGCTGTCCTAACAAAGGATAGATGGTTGCCATTGGCATGGCCGCATTCAGTGTTGCAGCCTTAATGCTCTCCGAATCATGGATGGGAAAAAGTGTGAACGTCAGAAAAACGCTGGTTGGGTGCAGAATCAGTTTGCTAAGTGAGATGATGGCGATGTCGTAACTTAGGCCTTTGAGTTTCAACCCGGCCAGTGAGCAGCCGATATAGAAAAGCGCTGTGGGCGCTGAAGCTTCAGAGAGGAGATTGATGGTTCTGGCCGGGGCTCCTGACAATGGGATGTGGTGAGTCGAGAAGATAACGCCCGCAATCATGGCAAGCACGAGCGGGTTTCTGATAAGACGCGAGGTGATGTCATATATCAGCCTGAACCAATGTACCCCGCGCTTTGAGTCTGCCTCGGCAATAATGAGAAGGAGAGGAACAAGGATGAGATTTTCAACGAACACATAGACTGCCAGCATGCCAGCAGCATCGGGGCCAAACAGTTGTTCAGCGATGGGGAAGCCCATAAAGGCACTGTTGGAGAGCGATGTTCCTACAGCGAGTGCTGCGGCTTTTTGTGGTCTATGCCGCCTTACCATCACCAAGGTAATTAAGGTGAACATCAAAAGGGATCCAGCCCCGTAATGACTTATTAGGGTGGCATTCAACAGCTGTGTTGCGGGCCTTTGGGCCAGGGCCTTGAAAAGGAGGGCGGGGAGAGCGAAATTGATGACAAAGGCGCCTAAAGCACGTGCCTCCTCTGTTCGGAGCAGCCTCGCTTTGACCGCCAAAAAGCCCAGAAATATGATGGAGAAAATCGGTCCGGAAATGGCCAATACGTTCAGCACCAGAAGAGAGAGCCCTGACTCGGCATGGTTTTCTGGATTGTGATGTGCGTGAGCGAGGCCTGGTGCTTTAGCGTCGGAGCGTTGCGTTCAGGCAAACGACGCCCCTGACATCCATTCGATCTTCCAGGCGATTCAAGATGGCATCTACCCGTTCTGGGGTATCAAAAAACTCCAGTATCAGAGGTAAGTCCAGGGAGAGGTCCAGCAGGGAGGCGTCGTGCATGATCCCGTCAAGACTGAAGCCCTGAATTCCTCGAACAATTGTGGCTCCCATCACGCGGTCCTCATCGTGGAGAATTTTTAGCAGTTTCTCAAGACGGTGTTCCTTTTCCCGAGAGTAGATTTTGGCTACGGTGATAGGTATTGTCGGCATATCCAGTTTCCAAGTTGGGTGGCAGTCCAGATGGCAGAGCCAGCGAAAAGGCCGTTCAGTGAGAAAAGGGTAAAGAGCTCTCCGAGCTCACTGTCCATTGAGGTGAGCTTGAAAGTCATCCAGAGGGTGGCTGCAACTGTGGTGAGGCCCAATAAAGACACCTGCGCGACGCTTTGAATGCTGGAGGGCCACCCTGCGTAATTGGCGGCGAGCGAAATGCCGGCGGCCAGAGCAAAAACGAAAGCCCAACCGATTGCCATAATGGCATAGGCTTGCTCATGAGTAGTCCAGTTGATCTGGCTCCCGTCGAAGAAGGTTCTGGCCCAAACCAACCCGATCCAGACGGCGCCTACACATAAGACAACACTCAAGAATGCATTGGCTAAGGCTTTGAAGTAGGCGCCTTGATCGATCAGAAGGTAGGTCTCCAATGCAAAGCTTGAAAACGTTGTGTAGGCACCTAAAAAACCGATGAGGATGGCCGCACGATACTCCACCGCGACTGGAAAACGTTGCAGCAGCAACTCGGTCAGGAATCCCATAAGGAATGAGCCCGACACATTGATAAATAGGGTTCCGTGCGGGAATTCTCGACCAAATATCCCGTAAACGCCATTGGCAACCCAGAAGCGAGTGACTGCTCCCAGTGAACCGCCAAAGGCTATTACAAGTAACTGGTTCATTATGAAAATCTTTTCTGGTCGTAGCGTTTCGGGTGAGGTCGAGGCGAACCGCCAAATGGCCCTCTAGAGTGCAAGGCTTAGTGACCGGCGATGACCAGGCTCAGGACCTTTTTGCACCTCGGCGTGTTCATGCCAGATCCAGTTTTGGTCATTGGGTCCGTGAATAAGAATGCCTACAAAAAAAGCAAAATCATACTCGTTGGGTCTTGCCAGATTGCTGAGCAGCCGATCCGTGTCCTTTAGGATGATTTTGGCGGCTAATCGGGTCATGTTCACCAGGTCGAATTCTTCCCCATAGTGAAGATTCGAGAGCAGTTTCTGACGAACACAGGATTGTTCAAGATCCTCAAAGTCCATGTGAAGATCAATACGGCCTGATTTCAACTGAGAGACCACTGCATCCAGCGATCCGCAGGCATGAGAAGCCTCCTCGATCCCTTCGCGCATTACTACGCCGGGAATACCCTTCTCAGAAAGCGCGATGTGGGGCATGGCATACATCACAAAGCGTCGCCGATGGTCCACCAGAGGCGCATGACTGATGCCTGTTTTAATTCCGGTTCGGCCAAGCAGCAGAAAGCCGCCGAGGCTTCGGCAGCTGAAAGTTCTCCCCCAGTGGCGAATGATCTCTGTTTCGAGGGGAGATGCGATTTCGTCCCGGCACGTCGCAACAATTCCCAGCGTGTTGTCGTCGATAAAACCCTCGGGGATCAGTGCTGCGGTAGTTTTTTCAAAATAGTCCTCAATGCGGAGTGCTCCCGGAAAGAGTTCCGATAGCGCGTCCTCAAACCGAGGGCTGGTTAACACGCTGGATTGATCTTCATCTTTCATGGGGGCTTTGACTCGGGCTAAGCGATGTTGCAGTGGGGAAACACCTTTCGACACGCTACTCTGGTGCTAGAGTGTCCAGATTGTCAAGAATCAGTCTCTTTCTGAGGTAACCGGCTTTTTCTTCAACTTTTATCGGGTGTTGGGCTAGAATTAACTTGCAAAGCTTGCGTGATCGATCGCAAGTTTCACTTCTTAAAGAGTTTGAACTATGGCTGAAAAAATCGACTACTTTGCTATGGTGGAAGAGGCTTGGGCCCTCTCCGATGCTGCGCGCGCGTATGTAAAGGAAGCCAAGGAGGCTGGTCGGGAGGTGGGGATTCAGGAAATTGTGGATAAGATTTTCCTTCCGTCCGGGCAGATGGACATTCCCAAGTGCCAACAACACCAAGACAATCCTCCAAAGGTATACCTGAATACCCCATACGGGCTTCAGTACCGACCCGAATACAACGATTGGATACCTTTCCGTCACGGAGACATTGATCTGTCTCAATTGGAATAATGTGATCAATCGCCTATTAGGGGGCAATTAGCGCCCCCTTCGCTGGCTTATCGGATGAATTCTCTTGGCGCCGTCGGCGTTTTTTTTGTGCTGATTAAAATGGTTTCATTTCTCTCAGCGCAACCAGCTGTTGCGCTGGATCAAGCTATCCAGGAAATCCTCAGGGGGTAGGGCGCTAATCGAAAGATGAGGGGAGATGAAGCGCTCGAAGCGTTTCAATGTGCCAGAGTTTTCGGAAGCGTTTCTCGTCGTTTTGAAATCCTTACACGCGCCCTCTCTGGAGCGAGCATGGGCTGCATGCAGGATGGGTGGATTTGAAAGATGACTCACCATGGGGCCTCCGCTCGGTATGTTCTTGCGTTGGCAGCCCGAAAGGGATGCCCCGCAGATTTACTCTTTGCAGATCGCGTGCCATCTCTTTAAGGGGGGGTATGTTCTGGCGGAGCGTTGGGACTTCAATCTCAGGTCGCTTGGGGGTGGTGCGGGTCGCACCCGGATGGTGCGGGTTAAGAGCTGCAGGACAGCATTGAGCAGCCCGCCCGATGCCGGGCCCATTCGGGTCTTTTTTGAGCAAAGTCCTCGTTCTCAGGTTGCTCATCGAAAGGTCTTCTCAGCGCATTCAGAAGGCGCTCGAGCTTGTCGGTGCCTCCCCGCTCAATTTCATCGATGACTTCCTGAGCGAGATAATTGCGAAAGATGAATTTTGGGTTGACGGCCTGCATGCGCAGTTGACGATCCTGTTCCAAAACGCCCCCCTCATGCACTTCATGTGTGTAGTCCCTGAGCCATTCAAGGGACTGAGTCTCTATTGCATGGGAGGGAGGTGTCTCGTCATACCAAGCGGCACGAAGAAAATGGGGGATCTGATCGATTGGGGTCCCGGGGTGAGGAGGTTCCCAGAAGGATAGCCCACGAAAAAACAGGGTAAAGTCGGTTTCCCGCAGAAGTAAAAGTTGCCAAAGTCTCTCGATCAGCGCTTCTCGCAAAGGGCTAGTCGAGCGATCAAGACCCAGTTTGTGGTGTATGGCATCAAGCCATAGGGTCTTGAAGGTTTGATCGTAGCGCTCGATCGCATCTTCCAAGCGTTGGGCCTTACCTATCAGGGGGTAAATGGCATTCGCCAAACGAATCAGGTTCCAGCGGGCGATAAGGGGTTGCTGGCCGTAGGCATAGCGGCGACCCCCTGCATCGGTAGTATTCGGCGTCCAAAGAGGGTCGAAGCCTTCAAGCCAGCCATAAGGGCCATAATCGATGGTTAGTCCCAGAATGGATAGGTTGTCCGTGTTCATCACCCCATGAACAAAGCCAACGCGTTGCCAGTCGACCATAAGTCGTGCGGTTTTTAGGGCGACTTCCTCAAACCATTCGCAATATCCCTCGACGTCGGGATTGAAACGCCCTTCAAACTCAACTTGCAATGAATGATGGACAAGTTGTTTTAGTAGGTCGAGGTCTCCGCGGGACGAGGGAAGCTCAAAGTGGCCAAAGCGGGTAAAGCTGGGTGCAATACGACAGGCGATGGCGCCAGGTTCTGCCTTGGCGTGCCCGTCATAAAACATGTCGCGAATAACCGAATCACCTGTTAAGACCAAGCACAGTGAGCGCGTGGTCGGAATGCCCAGGTGATGGATTGCCTCGCTGCAAAGATACTCCCTGAGGGATGAGCGAAGAACAGCGCGCCCATCGGCTGATCGGGAATAGGGCGTCCTCCCTGCTCCTTTAAGCTGAAGCGTGAGGTGCTGACCGCTGGGACAAAGAACTTCGCCTAAGTTAATGGCGCGGCCATCGCCAAGCTGTTCCGCCCAGTGACCGAATTGATGGCCGCCATAACAGGTGGCATAGGGAGCCATGCCGGGATGTATCGTATTGCCCGAAAAGACATTAAGAAAATCAGGATGAGACGCGGCATCTCGTGGAAAGCCAAGTGCTTGGATCATTTCCGGGATGACGCTGACCAGCTTGGGGGCACTCACTGGTGTGGGTGAGACCCTTGAATAGGCTGCCCCCTGAACGCGGCGAACGAAATTGTCCGGAATCGGATCTTCGGGAAGATCGCCTACGAAACGATTGGTGAAAACCAGGGCATCGAAAGGGGAGCTGGACGTGGACATGCAGGGATTCCCCTTAGTAATCAGTGTGTAGCGCTCGGTGATCCGGTTAAAGCTTCGATTACGCGCTCCATTTTCATGAATCGTGACCCCTTAATCAGGAGGGTTGCGCCTTCTATGGTCAGTGGTTGAACGATAGCAAGCAATGCTTCTAAGGTGTCGAAGTGATGCATTTTTTCTGCGTCAAATGCCGCTGATGCATGGCGAGCAAGGTTGCCCAGCGTGATGAGGCCTGTGAGGCCTCGAGTTTTTGCATAGTGGCCCACCTCGGCATGAAATTCGGGTCCCTTTTCACCCACTTCACCCATATCACCGAGGATTAGGTAGGCCGGCTTAGGCCTACCCGCCAGAAGGTCAATCGCAGCAAGCACCGAGTCAGGATTTGCGTTGTAACTGTCATCAATCAGGGTGGCCCCCCTAGCGGATCGCAGAATGACGCCTCTTCCCGTGATGGGCCGAAAGCTCTCCAGTCCCTGAAGGATGTCCGACAGGGATATGCCTGCAGCCAATGCAGCCGTCGCAGCGGCAGCCGCATTATGTGCGTTATGCGCACCAGCAAGGGCCAGTCGGGGCTCGATTCTGCCCTCTGGGGTGTCAAGACTCAGGATCATGCCATCGGCTTCACTTTGCCATGCGGCCTGGATGCGGGCCGGATTCTTGAATCCAAAATCCAAGATTTTCCGGTCATTCGCGAGTGTTCTCCAGATGGGGGCGCAGGGATCATCAGCCGGAAAAACTGCATGCCCTGAGGGGGGCAGTGTGCTGATGGCTGCGCCATTTTCATGGGCAGTGGCCTCGACGGTCCCCATGAACTCCTGATGTTCGCGTTGTGCATTATTGACCAGCGCGACGGTAGGCCTCGCGATGTCGGCAAGATAATGAATTTCCCCTGGATGATTCATGCCGAGTTCCAAGACCGCACGCTGATGCCCGCTGTTCATGCGGAAAAGGGTCAAGGGAAGACCAATTTCATTGTTGAGATTTCCCTGGGTGGCGAGGCGATGGTCTTCGCCTGAGGCTGTTGCGAGAATCTTGGCGAGCATTTGGGTGACCGTGGTTTTCCCATTGCTGCCGGTAACCGTAATGACCGGAATCTCAAATCGGCTTCGCCACGCCTTTGCCGTAGCGCCCAGCGCTATTCGGGTGTCGGCGACAAGCACATGCGGAATCTCAGGTCCCAGAGGTCGCTCTGAAACAATGGCCTTTGCGCCAGAGTTGAGCGCTTCTTGAATGAAATCATGTGCGTCAAATCGATCCCCACGTAGTGCAAAGAAAAGGCATCCAGCGGGAATGTTTCGCGTATCTGTGCTGATGCCCGTGATCGTGAGGTCCGCGGCCCCATTTATTTGAGCCTCGGGAATGCTGTTGGCAATGTCTTGGAGGGACATCGTGAGCAGAGGAAAGGTCATTTTGATTCCGGAGTCTTTGAGCCTGAGGGTTGTGGGAAATGGCTTGCTCTCCCTAAACGATCGTGAATGGCTGCCCAGGATTCATCGAAGGGCGGTATTTCAGCGACGATCAGATCGTATTGACCTTGATCCAGTGCCCTAAGCGTTGCATAGAGGCGTACGCCAAAATCCGAGGGGTTCTGAGGCATGAGGACGCGGTCAACCGAAGGCGGCAGCGGGATGTCCTGAAAACACATCAAGACGGTTCGAGGAGTCATGGTTGCAGCTTCGCGGGCGATCTGTTCGGGGGCGATGAGCTTAAGCCTTGTCGTTGGGGCATAGTGCGATTCGAGAAGCCCAGATGCCCTGAGACCTAATGCTTTTTCCGCCCCTTGTATCGTCTGCTTCAGTGCATTCTCGAGCTCAGAGCGGCTAATGGCGCCTGGGCGCAAAAGGCAGGGGATGGGGCCTGCAAGACTCAAAATCGTGGACTCAAGCCCGACCTCACAATCGCCCCCTTCCAGAATAATGCGCACGCGATTTCCCAGTTCATCGCGAACATGTCTGGCCTGTGTCGGACTAATGCGTCCGAATCGATTGGCCGAGGGTGCAGCCACTCCTCCGCCAAAGCCCTTAAGAAGGGCCTGCGCGACAGGGTGGCGAGGTGCGCGAACACCCACACTGGATTGTCCCCCGGTGACTTCGGGAGGTGCCTTGCTGTGGGGGAGGATGAGTGTCAGAGGGCCCGGCCAGAAGCGCTCAGCCAATTGGTAAGCTGACTCGGGTACTTCATGACTCCAGCGGGAAAGCTGATCGGCTCCACTGATATGGACGATCAGTGGGTGATCCGGCGGACGGCCTTTGATGTCGAAGATCTGGGCGATCGCGGCAGGATTTGAGGCGTCAGCACCCAGACCATAAACGGTTTCGGTCGGAAAAGCGACGACACCGCCTGAGGACAGTTCCTGAATTGCAAGATCGAGCTCCTTCTGTCGCTCTGTCTCCACGTTAATGTCCGCCGGTCCCTTTTTGTATGAACTCGATTTTGTAGCCGTCAGGATCCTCAACGAAGGCGATCACGGTATCGCCAAACTTCATCGGTCCGGCCTCGCGTACAACGCGCCCCCCCTTCTGACGGGTCCGTTCACAGGCGGTTGCAGCATCATCAACCTCGAGTGCGATGTGACCGAAGCCCGAGCCAAGGTCATAGGACGGGGTATCCCAGTTGTGTGTGAGTTCGATGACCGTGTGGTTGGATTCTTCCCCGTAGCCAACGAAAGCCAGGGTGAAGCGCCCATCCGGATAATCCTGTCGCCTAAGGAGCCGCATACCCAGAACTTCTGTATAGAAATCGATGGCGCGTTCCAGATTGCCGACGCGAATCATGGTGTGAAGGATTCTCATGGCGGTATTTCTCGATGGTTGATCAGGCTGCCGGGTCGACGGAGGGGATTACGGGTGCTCGTCGGTCTCAATAATGCTGTCGATGCCATGGTCTCTGAGGAAGAGTCTCACCTGATTGGCATCCCTGAGATTTCCGTAGGGGCCAAGCTTGAGTCGAAACCAGGTGGCAAACTCCAGGGTGACCTCTTCCATGCGGGGTTTTAGGGCATCGAAAGCGGAGAGCTGATTTCTGACCGACTCGGCCTTGTCTCGGGTCTTATAGGTTCCGATCAGGAGGGAAAATTCGCCTGATGTTGCGCCCTTTCCCAGCCTAATATTGCGTTGCTCCTCGCTGATTCGGTTCTCGGGGACCCGGTTTTCTCGATCTTCAAGCAGTCGGAAATAGGCGAAATGCGCCTCGTCGGGAGGTGTGCTTTGGGTGATGGCAGGCTCCGATTTTTCAGTTGAGACGGACCATTTGGAGAGCAAAGTGGCCAGAATGCCCACTCCTACGACTGATAATCCTAACAAAAGCAATAAGTTAACGCGGGGCTTGCGCCTTTCAGGGCGAAAAGCAGGGATCCGGTGTTTAACGTCCCGCGCCATGGCCTACATAGTTTCCGGAGCGGAAACGTCCAAGAGGGTGAGCCCATTGCGGATCACCTGCCGGACTGCGGCAATCAGATTCAAGCGGGCATTGCGAAGACCCGCATCTTCCACCAGAAACTGGACGCCGTTGTAGTAGCCATGGAGCTCTGCTGCCAGATCACGAAGATAGTGGATCAGATGATGTGGCGCATGCTGCATGGCGGCGTTTTCGATCGTCTCAGGGTAACGAGAGAGGGCGGTCAACAGCGACGTCTCGTGGGGATCGGTGAGTAACTCGAGGTGTGTCATACCATCAGCGATATCCCGGCTCAGGCCCTTTTCGTCGAGCTGTCGGAAAACACTGCAGACGCGGGCGTGCGCATATTGAACGTAATAGACAGGGTTCTCGTTGGTGCGTGAAGTAGCCAGCTTGAGATCAAAGTCCATGTGCTGGTCAGATTTACGCATAACATAAAAAAAGCGTGCGGCATCTTTTCCGACTTCGTTTCTCAGTTGCCGCAAGGTGACGAACTCTCCAGAGCGAGTCGACATTTGCACTTTTTCTTCGCCGCGATAAAGCACTGCAAATTGAACGAGAAGGACTTCAAGGCGCGCTTGGTCACCGCCCAGGGCCTGCATGGCCGCTCTTACTCTTGGGATATAGCCGTGATGGTCCGCCCCCCAGATATCGATAATACGGTCAAAGCCCCGTTCGAGCTTTTCCATGTGGTAGGCGATGTCTGAGGCAAAGTAGGTCATCTGACCGTTTTCGCGCACAACGACCCGATCCTTTTCATCGCCCAGTTGGCTGGATGCGAACCAGGTGGCACCATCCTGCTGATAAAGGTAACCGGATTTTTCAAGCTTCTCTAAAGATCGCGCGACGGCCTGTGATTCTGTCAGACTCCTTTCGGAGTACCAGGTGTCATAGTGAACACCAAATTCGGCCAGATCCTCGCGGATATCCGCGAGAATGTCATTGAGGCCTGCGTCGAAGACTGCTCGGTAGCCCGTTTCACCCAAAAGATCCTTGGCGCGCTGAACGATGGCGTCGATATAGATTTCTTTATCGCCACCTTCGGGTTCGTCTGGCGGAAGGTCTTCTAAGAGGGCGTCCATGCTGACCTTGAGGCGCTCACCATGGCTCTTGTGCAGGGATGCAGCAATCTCCCTGACATAGTCTCCCCGATAGCCATTGCTGGGGAAGGCAAAACTTGCGCCAAGATGCTCCAGATAGCGAAGCCAAACGCTTGCGGCAAGAATATCCATTTGCCGCCCGGCATCGTTGACGTAGTACTCACGATGGACGTCAAAGCCTACAGCCGCAAGAAGATTAGAGACCACAGCACCATAGGCGGCCCCGCGACCATGGCCGACGTGTAGCGGTCCGGTCGGATTGGCTGAGACAAACTCAACCTGTGCCTTCTGTCCAGCCCCTTTTTGACTGCATCCAAAGGTTTTTCCGCTATCAAGGATGGCCGGGATGATGCCGAATTGGGCTCTGGGATCCATAAAGAAATTGATGAATCCTGGGCCGGCAATTTCAATCTTGAGTACAGTTGGGTCTCTTGGGATGGCAGCGATAATTTTTTCAGCCAACACCCGGGGGTTCATGCGAGCAGGCTTTGCGAGAGCCATCGCCAGATTACTGGCAAAATCCCCATGGAGTGCGTCCCGTGCACGCTCGACCTGGCAATTGGCCTCGATGTCGCGTGGCAGAACATCAGAATTGGCAAGGATGCTTACGGCTTCCTTGAGAAGAGTTTCGAGGCGTTTTTTCATGATGGGCGGGAGCGGCTCTGTGGCGTACTATCCGGCCATTATCCTTAATTAGGCATCACCCTGCCAATCGGAAGAGGCTCCTGACTCAGGGATCTCCGGGATATTGGCCCGATTGCGAGCGATTCGGCGATCATCCGCCTCAAGTCGCTCACTCAGTCTAGAAATTTTGTGGCGAAGCCATTGGAGGTCCTCGCGAAGACGCTGATTTTCTGGGAAATCGATGGCGAGTTTTTCGATCATCGTTCGGGCCTGAAGGTAGCGCTCTAATGCGAGTCTTGGCATTTTTTCAGCTTCGCGGCCCCGTCCTAATTTCATGTGAACCGCGGCAATCTCTCGGGACCGAAGGTCTCTGAACGCAGGGCGATTTTCCGCGGCCTCGGCGATACTCAGGAATGCTTTGAAGTGATGGTCCGCCTCTTGGGCGTCGTCGAGGCCTGAGAGCGTGTCGCCAAGGTTGTCGTGACAAATGGCAAGGTCGCGCTGTAGCTCCGGATGATGTGGATTGCGTTGGGCAAGGCTTTCTGCCGCCGCAAGCGCGGTGCGATATCGGTTCAATGCGCCGGTTAGATCGTCGCGGGAGTGAAGGAGGTCGCCAATTCGATTATGGATTGCGCCCGGTGCGCGGCTGTAGCGCAGATCATCGGGAACCGCATCAGCCAGATTTTCGAAAAGGGGAAGGGCCTTTTTAAGTTCCCGTAATCCCTCATCCGACTGGTTAAGTTTGATGTGCAGTTCGCCAAGCTGGGCATGACTTGAAGCCAAGTCAAAGTTCAGCTCGTGATTTTCAGGTTCCATTTGCGCTAGCTTAAGATGAAGCGCATGGGCGGTCTGCTGGGTTTGGAGTGAGGATTCGATATCCCCGAGACGACGCTGGAGCCTCGCAATTTTGATGTTGAGCCGCAGCGCATCCTGAATTGATTCTCCCGGCCCACCTTCCTGTTTGGCCATGAAGGTTCTGATGCCAAGACTCTTACGGTAATGATCCAGAGCGCCCTGTGGCTGGCTTGTCTCTTCCATGAGATCGCCGAGCTGTTCTTGAGTCCGTGCAAAATCTTTCTGACGAGTGATGTTGTGGGGATCGGTTGCCATAGCCCTAACGAGATAAGCACTCGTAGCACGGTAGATAGCCGTTGCGCGCGATTTCGCGCCATGGAGAAGATCAAGATCCGCTAAATGCAGCGCCAGTCGGATACGGCCAGTGATTTCGCCGGCGTTGTCTTCTTGCGTAATCATTCGCTCGCGAAGGTCGCCTACCAGCTTTCTTGCGTGGGGCGCGACCGCACTCAGGCTGTCGAAGTTATGACTTGCATGGGCCGACTCAGCGATGATGTAGAGTGCTTGCAAGGAGGCTTCGGCCAGCAAGGCCTGTCGGGGTGAGGTGGTGGAAACTCTTGAAAACGCGCGAATAACCAAAGGAGGGAGGGTTACGAACTTTTCGCTGATCTGACCTAGCCCCAGAGCGCCGATCTGCTGTGCACCCTGGCGGACATATGCTTCGGCGGCTTCTTGGCTAAGCGGGCTTTCCTCTGGCTCATTAAGAAAGATCGTGAAAAGGTCCTCCTTTCGCTCATCGGCACTCAGGCCTGCGATCACCAAGCACTCGACAATGAGGGGCATAGGGATCGGGTGATCTTCCAACTCAAGTGCCAGCCTCAAAATGTCGCGCGCCGCACCGCCAAGACTCTGGATAGCGTCAAGCAGTAGATTGGCAGCGGATTTTTCCCGTCCTTCGGGAAAGTCTCGGGCCCAAAGGAGCGATAGCTCGGATGAAAGACGGTTTCTCCGGCTTATGCGCTGTGCAAGGCGGCTCAGCGTGCTGCGACGATCATGGCGTTCGGCATCAAGGACTCCTGCCGCGATACCTGCAAACCTCGGGTGTCTTCCGATCTCATCCGTCAGCCAGTTGAGCGAGTCTTTCTCATCATTTCTTGCGGGTAATTTATTCCCGGTCAGGATCATTTGTCCTGAAATTTCACTTAGAAGCGGAAGGTGAATGGGGTCCCCGCGATGGTCGTAGCGTTGGCTCTCAGTGATGAGAATGTTATGCGCTATGCCCGAATCTTGCCTGGGGTTTACCGGTGCAAGCCATTGCTGAATCACAGGGCCATTAATGCCCTCAGGAAAATCATCGACAATCCACAGAAAGTCCCCAGCAGAATTTCCCAATTGCTCTGCGAGCGCCGCGCGGATTTTTGAGAGCGAGGTTTTTTCGCTGCACTCGGTATCGGGGGATAGCTGTCGCAGCAAAGCAAGCAGTTGTGGTTTAAGCGGTGCGTTCATGGCCAGCTGGCTGAACTTTGCCGCAGGTTCTGCCCCTTTTCCTGAAATTCTGAATATTCCGCCAGGATACGCTGCGCCAAACCGAAAGGCGTATTCGATGGCGATTTGGGTCTTGCCGAATCCTGGGCTCCCTGAGATCACGACAAAGGTTTCATTCTGCCGATGACCATCCAGGGTGCCCCGAAGGGCCCCATGAATGTCCCAGATTTCTCTATGCCGGCCCCCAAAATTGAGTGGCTCCAGCTCAATGGCATCAAAGGGGCCGGTACACTTTTTGTTTGCGAGAGGGAAAAGCTCGCCAAGGTTGCCTGAGAGGGACTCGCAATGCTGATGGAGGTCGCTCGCAAGCTTTTGAAGATCCTGTGCCCCTTGAGTATCCGCAATGACGCGCTCCTTTAGGCAGAGGGGGTAAATGTGTCGGGTGCCTGCTTCTGGATTCACGACCAGAATTCTGGATGGTGGGCCTTTCCGATCGAGGGATGTGGCTATCCAGGCGAGGGCGAGGTGAGCCTGACAGCCGCGGGACTCGAAAAAGCCTTCATTGCCATAAACAAGAAAGAGTTTTGAAATCGCCAGTTTGTGACTGATCTCCGCGCTGGCCGTGCCCTCATGGGTGTGGCAGGAGGCCCCTCGTGCGGCAAGGGCGCTGGCAAGACGTTTGACGGAGGTCGCGGAGGCCTGGTCATGACAGATGAAGATGTCGTGGTGGCCGGACAAAGGCTACGCTCCTGATGCCTAGGATATGCTTCCGCCCCATTCTATCTCAAAAGAGTCGTTTGTTTTTAGGCGGTTGGCTGAGAAAGAGGGCTTGTTGCCTCACTGGGAACGACAAGCGAATCCGGTTCAAGCTTGTGTATCATGAGACCTTCCATTACGTCTGCGGCGAGCGACTTGAATTTTCCCACCTGGAAGCTGATTGATGAGGGCACCGATCGGCCGCGGCTGGTTCTTTCGGGAGATTGGGCCGTGTCTGCCAAGGTCCACACCGACAGTGCCGAAATAATTAATCGTCTTCGACAAATTCGCTCGACGGGGCGCCTTTTGATTGAAGATGGCGGAATCAGTCGTTGGGATACCCTGTTGCTTGCGACTTTGCTGGAGATCAGTCAGGTCGCTTCAGGACAAAAGCTTGCGCTTGACGTTTCGTCCTTGCCGGAGGGAGTGAGGTCTCTTTTTAGCTTGGCAACGGCGGTTCCTTCATCAACCGATGCCCATCACGATCCAGTGCGTCGCGGTTATCTCGCCGAGCTAGGCGAGGCGGTCATCCGCTTTTGGATCGATGCCAAATACTTCAATCGATTTTTGGGAGAAGCCGCGCTTTCCCTGGCGGCGTTCATTCGGGGGCGTGCTCGATACCGGCGAGTTGATCTTTGGATTCAGATTCAGGAGTGTGGGCCTTCCGCCGTCCCGATTGTGACCATGATCAGTCTTTTGGTCGGGTTGATCCTTGCATTTGTAGGGGCAGTTCAGCTCTCGTTGTTTGGCGCCGAACTCTACATTGCCGATCTGGTAGCTCTGGGAATGACGCGGGAAATGGGTGCATTGATGACGGCGATCATCATGTCGGGTCGATCCGGAGCCGCCTTTGCCGCTCAGATTGGGACTATGAACGTCAACATGGAGGTCTCGGCGTTAAAGGTTATGGGGTTTTCACCCGTGGATTTTCTAGTGCTTCCACGCTTGATCGCGCTGATTTTGGTGATGCCTTTTTTGGGGCTTTATTCGGACTTGCTGGGAATTGTGGGTGGCGCCCTCGTGGGTGTGGCTTTCTTCGATATTCCTCCCTCGCAGTTTGTGATGCGAACATCCGAAGCGGTTGATCTGACGGACTTTTTTATCGGGCTGTTTAAATGCTCTTTGTTCGGTGTGCTCATAGCTCTTTCCGGTTGCATGCGAGGCGTGCAGTGCGGTCGAACAGCCTCAGCAGTCGGCGATGCGGCAACGTCTGCTGTTGTAACCAGTATTGTTCTGATTGTCGCGGCTGATTCGATTGTCACTTTAATTTGCAATCGGCTCGACCTATGACGGCTGGCGCGATTTCAAGCGATAAGGAACCGGTCATTTGCGTGGATAGTTTGACGATGGCCTATGGCGCGCATGTCATCCAAAAGGATCTCAGCTTTAGCGTGAATCGGGGGGACATCTTTGTCGTGATGGGGGGCAGTGGTTGCGGTAAGAGCACCTTGCTCCTCCATATGATTGGGCTTATCCAGCCTGCGGCCGGGCATATTTCCTATGGGGGCAGGGACCTTTGGGCCGCGGAAGCGGAGGAAAAACAAAAGCTGTTGAGGAGGTTTGGGGTCTTGTTCCAAAGTGGTGCCTTGTTTAGTTCACTGACGCTTGCTGAGAACGTTGCCTTGCCCCTGAATGAATTTACTTCGCTTTCGAAGCGTGAGGTGGCCAGTATCGTCTCGTATAAGCTTGCGCTGGTGGGGTTGGCTGGATTCGAATCATATTACCCCTCAGAAATCAGCGGAGGCATGCAAAAACGCGCGGGATTGGCCCGGGCAATGGCCATGGATCCTGAGATTCTCTATTTTGATGAACCTTCAGCGGGGTTGGATCCGATCAGCGCGAGGCTCCTGGATGACTTGATTCAAAGTCTCAGGGACGCACTTGGGGCAACGATCGTTATCGTTACCCACGAGTTGGCTAGTATTTTTGCTATTGGTACAAATTCGATCTTTTTGGATCCTGAATCAAAGACGGTGATTGCCAGGGGAAATCCAAATGATCTTTTAAGCACAAGCAAGGACCCCAGAGTTTTGCGCTTTTTGACGCGGGATCATTCGGCCTCATCCCGTTCCACCGGAGGTTTTCCGACATGAGTAAACCCGTGAAACCTGAAGCTATCGGTGCCTTTCTCCTTGGCGGTATAGCTCTTCTGGTTTTAGCCTTGCTGACTTTTGGCGGAGGAGAATTTTTTAAGTCCAAGATTCATTGGGTGGTCTATTTTGATAGTTCGCTAAACGGCCTGAATGTGGGGGCTCCGGTCAAGGTTCAGGGCGTTCAGGTGGGTATTGTGAAGGAAATAGAGCTCCAGCTGGATGATGACATGCAAAGGCTGATGAAGCCTGTGGTCATTGAAGTCGATCCAACCCGTTTGGTCTCATCGAAGGGTGGGCCCATCGATATTTCCGTGCTTTCGCCCACTGATCTCGAAAAAAGCTTTAAGACCCTGCTCGATTCTGGCCTAAGAGCACGACTGGAGGTCCAGAGCATTCTGACAGGGCTCCTCTATGTGAATCTTGACTTCAATCGGGATCAGCCGGCGCGTCTTACGGGATTAAGTTACAAAGGGCTTCTTGAAGTCCCGTCGGTGCCCCCGACGGTTGATGAGGTCCTTGCGACGCTTGAGGAGGTCATGCGAAAGATCGGGAATCTTCCTATCGAAGGCGTTGTGGAGGATTTGGCGGCAACCCTCAAGGATGTGCATGCCCTGGTGGGCTCGGAAGAGGTAAGGAAATCCCAGGTGGCACTTAGTCATTCAATGGAGAGTGCTCAGGTGATCTTGGCACGGCTTGAGAAAACGCTGCCGGAACTTGTCGCGCACATGGATGCAACGGTTCGGGAGGTTAATGCCCACGCGCGCCCTGTTCTGGATTCAACCCAAGCCACTCTCGAAAATGGTCGCATCGCTGCGGGCAATATTGCCGATGTGACGGAGGCCAATTCGGATCTTTCGAATTCGGTGAAGGAGGTGAATCGGGCGGCGGCTTCATTGCGGGAGTTATCGGACTTTCTGCAGCGCCATCCTGAGTCATTGCTTTTTGGTAAACCAGACTAAAACATCGGAATCCGGAAGAACGAACCTGCCTGCGTGTTATGATCAAAACACGCGTTTTTTAACGCCCTTTCTTGTATTTGAATCCCGGAGTGCCTTGCGTGTCCAACGCGTATCGACCCCTCAATGGATGGAGCGGCCACTTCCTATGGTTGCCCCTATGGATCACTGTCCTCATGACCGCTGGCTGCTTTCGCGGCGGTGTTCAGGACCAGTTCTATATGCTTCAGCCGGTTAAGGAGGCGCCCCCTTCAGGCACCAGTTCTGCAAAAGGCCCCCTTATTGGATTGGGGCCCATCAAGGTGCCTGCCTATCTGGACCGACCTCAAATTGTGATCGCGACTTCGAATAACGAATATCGCCTCGCCGAGAATCAGCGTTGGGCGGAGCGTCTGGATGACAATATCGCGCGTGTTTCCCAAGAAAACCTTGCCGCGATGGTGCCCAGTGATCGGATCGTTATGCATCCTTGGTCACGGGACACCAAACCGGATGTACAGGCGGCCGTTCAGATACAGGAGTTGCATGTGGATTCCGAGGGTCAAGCCCGGATGGTTGCGCTTTGGTCACTCAAATCTGCCCGGGGCGAGACGGTCAATCATCACTTTTCATGTGCGATTGCGGTCTCTCCTTCCGACTACGGGCAGATCGTTGGGGCTCAGAGCGAGTGCCTTGCTCGGCTCAATCGTGAGATAGCACAAGGTATTCGGCATCTGGGTAGCGTGGCTCCCTAAGTTCGCCGGGAGATCACGGAGATCACGTTATGAAGACGGAAGTGCGTGCTTCACGCCCATCTCGATCCAGCTCGAAGCGGTATGAAATTGCCCCGGGAACACCGCTACAGCAGGGTGCTCATCTCGCCAGCGATGGGGTGAACTTTGCTCTTTTCAGTCGTCACGCCACACGGGTATGGTTGCTTTTGTTTGCGGGTGTTGATGCTGAACTTCCCTCCCAAACCATCGAACTAGATCGTCAGCATCACAAGACCGGCGACATCTGGCACGTTCGTGTTCTGGGGGCTGGCCGAGGCTTGGTCTATGCCTACCGTGTCGATGGGCCCTCGCTGCCTGAGAAGGGACACCGGTTTGATGCATCTAAAATTCTTCTGGATCCTTATGCGACAGCGCTGGCAAGCCCGCAGCGCCTTGATTTTGGCCGGCTCTGTGGCCTCGATACCTCAGTGCATGATGGCGACAGCTGTTCTGAGAATCCCGCCATCGTTAAATGTCTGGTTACGGAAAGCGGCTTTGATTGGGGGGATGATCGCCCACTGCATCATGATTGGTCGGATCTGGTGATTTATGAAGCCCATGTTCGAGGGCTCACCGTTCATCCTTCGGCGGGCTCGTCGGCGCCGGGAACATTCCTTGGACTGATTGACAAGATTCCTTACCTTAAGTCCTTGGGGATTAATGCGATCGAGTTGATGCCCTTGCAGGCGTTCAATCCGGCGGAAGTTACCTTGCGAAACCCGCTTAACGGACAACGGCTCAGCAATTATTGGGGTTACAACACGATTGCGTTTTTTGCCCCCTACGAGGGCTACGGCAGCCGCTCATATCCAGGCTGTCAGGTAGATGAGTTCAAGGCAATGGTCAAAGCCTTACATGAGGCCGGTATTGAGGTCTTGTTGGATGTGGTCTTCAATCATACGGCTGAAGGCAATGAGACGGGGCCCACCCTGAGCTTTCGGGGTCTCGACAACACGGTCTACTACATCCTCGAAGAGGATCGGCGCTATTACAAGAATTATTCAGGCTGCGGTAACACCCTAAACTGCAGTCACCCTGTAGTTCGGAACTTTATCCTCGACTGCCTGCGTTATTGGGTGGTTGAAATGCATGTTGATGGTTTCAGGTTCGATCTGGCTTCCATCCTTGGGCGTGATCAGAACGGAAATCTGGTGCCAAACCCCCCGCTTTTGGAGCAAATCGCAGAAGATCCAATTTTGCGCGACGTGAAGTTGATTGCTGAAGCCTGGGATGCGGGTGGTGCCTACTTGGTAGGCCGCTTTCCGGGCGAGCGATGGTCAGAGTGGAATGGCGTTTTTCGTGATGATATTCGTCGATATTGGCGAGGCGATTCCGGTATGGCGGGGTCTTTTGCCAGCCGACTTTGCGGCAGCGCAGATATCTATGAACACAGTGGTAAGGCGCCACTGCACAGCATCAACTTTGTGACCTGTCACGACGGTTTTACTCTCAATGATTTGGTCAGCTACGAGGTTAAGCATAACCAGGCCAATGGTGAAGACTCTCGGGATGGCTGCAACAATAACAGCAGTTGCAATTACGGAATTGAAGGCTTCACAGAAGATCCTGTCATCCATCAGCTCAGAGACCGACAAATGAAGAACTTCATGGTTTCTCTCTTCATGGCTCGAGGCGTGCCCATGCTCTTGGGTGGGGATGAATTTTGCAGAACTCAGGCTGGCAACAATAACGCCTATTGTCAGGACAATGAGATTTCCTGGTTTGACTGGTCTTTGGCTGATCAGCGGGCCGATTTTGTCCGTTTTATACGGGAATTGATTTTGCTGCGTCGCCGTTTTCCGGTGTTGTCGAGTGCTAGGTTTTATCGGCCGGATGAAATTGATTGGTTTAGCGCTGGAGGGCATGCGCCTGATTGGGGGTCTGAACATGCTTTGGGAGGCGTGATCCATTCACAGGATGATGGCCAGAAGCTTTGCTTGTTGGCGAATCCTTTGGATACGCCCAAGGTTTTCAAGATACCGGCACCGCCCAAAAATCGCCGCTGGCGGCGATTAATCGATACGTCCATTACGTCACCTCATGATATTTGCCGTCCAGAGGACGCAGTTCCTGTGCTGTCAGAGGGCGGGGTCATTGTCAGGGACCGGAGTTTTGTCGTGCTCGTCGCAGGCAGTGCTCTAGATCAGAGGTCTGGCCTATGATTTCGCGCACGCTGGTTGGGTTGGGTCTTTCTTTGATGTTGGCTGGTTGCCCTTTGGTGGGGCCGGATTTTGAAAAGCCCGAAGGGAGCCTGTCCGAGAAGTGGATGGATCAAGGGGATACCCGGCTACAGTCAAAAAAAGGTGAGCTGACAGAGTGGTGGAAGTCATTTAATGATCCTGTCCTGACCAAGCTGATTGAGATGGCCTATGCGGAAAACCTCTCTCTGCGATCTACCGGCATAAAAATCTTATCCGCTAGAGCCCAGCTAGGCATTGCGATCGGTGATTTTTATCCCCAAGAGCAAAAGGTAGATGGGCTCATCTGGGACATTCATCTTCCAAAATCGGGCCTAAGCGAACGCTTGCCCGGAAGTAATAATGACATTACGGGTCTCTGGTACGATCGATTGGGGCCCACCGTCAATTGGGAAGTCGACCTTTGGGGCAAGTTTCGGCGTGCCA
Source organism: Pseudomonadota bacterium (assembly GCA_041178325.1). Taxonomy (GTDB): domain Bacteria; phylum Pseudomonadota; class Gammaproteobacteria; order Methylococcales; family Methylococcaceae; genus UBA6136. Next base: position 127,854 of record JBEGVN010000017.1, on the reverse strand, counting down.
TCGAGTCAGCGGATGCCTCTATGCTGGCGCAGGTCGCCAATTACGACAGCATGCTTGTGAGCCTCACTGGTGATGTGGCCAATAGTTACATTAACCTCAGGACGTTGGAGCGACGCCTCGATATTGCGCGGAGCAATATCGAAGTTCAAAAGGGCAGCCTCAAGATTGCCGAATCCAAGTTTCGAGGTGGCAGCTCCTCACGGCGTGACGTCGAGCAGGCAAAGACGGTTTTGGGAAGCACCCAAGCACAGGTTCCAAAGCTGGAAGCCATGCTTCGGGCCAATAAAAATATGCTTTGTTATCTCTTGGGGAAGCCCCCTCAGGATATCGACGGGTTACTCGGTGGCGGGAAGCATTTTGGCGCCATTCCGACTCCTCCAGTTCAGGTCGCTGTGGGCATTCCGCTGGATCTCCTTAAAAGGCGTCCCGATATTCGTGAAGCGGAATATAAGGCGCAGGCCCAGTCAGCTCAGATAGGCGTGGCCGAAGCACAGCTTTATCCCGCACTCTCGATCAGCGGAAGCTTTGCCTTCGTCTCGAGTAGTGCAGCTGGCCATAGTCTGAGCGACATGTTTGCTTGGGGAAACAATTTTTACCGCTTTGGTCCTGCGGTTCAGTGGAATGTGCTGAATTATGGCCAGATCACCAATCAGGTGCGTTATAACGATGCCCAATTCCAGGCGCTGGTGGTCGATTACCAGAGCAAGGTGCTCAAGGCACAGCAGGAAGTGGAGGATGGCCTCATCTATTTCCTCAAGCTGCAGGATTCGGCAGAGTTTTTGGCCCAAAGTACTGCCGCAGCTAAACGATCCCTCGAGTTGGCAACCCTCCAATATAAGGAGGGGATTGCCGACTTTACAACCGTACTGACTGCTGAGCAGTCGCTACTTCAGCAGCAGGATACCTTCGCATCCACGTTGGGTGATGTCGCGGGCAGCTTGGTAGTGGCCTATCGTGGCATGGGGGGCGGCTGGCAGATTCGAGAGGGTCGCGACTTCGTCCCTGAAGAAATAAGGGCGGCGATGGAAAAGCGAACCGGTTGGGGTAGCCTTCTGGAGTCCTTTAAACCGGATACCGGGCCCGCTCGAGCCAATATCAGGGCCCCAGAGTGGTAGTAATGAGTATTTCAAAAATGGTCAGGCAGTTTCCGGATCACACTATGCATGTTCCATTCGCGTTCTTTCGCATCCGTCCCTTATTGATCGTGGGCTCGTTGTTGTTGCCCTTGGTTGCCTGTGATAGCGGGAACGCCTACAAGCCACCACCTCCTCCTAACGTGACCGTAAGTCATCCTCAGAGGGATCAGGTCGTGGATGCCATCGAGTTCACGGGAAATACGCAGGCTTTCTATACCGTACAGCTTCGTGCGCGAGTTGATGGGTATCTGGAAAAAGTCTTGTTCAAGGAGGGGGATATTGTCGATGAGGGTAAGACGCTCTTCTTGATTCAGCAGCAAAGTTATATCGCGAAAGTTAAGGAGGCTGAGGCTAATCTCCTTTCCGCAAAGGCAAAGTTGATGCACTCCGAAACGGAGTTCAAGCGCTATACGGGTTTGATGAAGGAAGAGGCTGCGGCCCAGACCGACGTCGATCACTGGCACTACGAACGGGATTCTAACCGAGCTGCGGTCATGGCCAACGAAGCCCAACTAGACATCGCTAAGCTGAATCTGAGTTATACGACCGTCAAAGCCCCGTTTCGTGGAAAGGTCAGTCGCCGTTATGCGGATCCTGGGAACGTCGTCGGGCATGGTGAGGAGACGGTTTTAGCTGAGATCAACAAAATTGATCCCCTTTATGTTTATTTCACGATCAGTGAGCGGGATCTCCTCAAAATTCGACAAACGATGGATGAGGGCGATATGAGCCGCAGAGCCAAGTCCTCACCGAATATGCCGATCGAAGTGGGGTTGGCCAACGAAGAGGGCTATCCTCACGAAGCCCTTCTCGATTACGCGGATATTCAAATTGATCCCTCCACGGGGACCATGCAGCTACGGGCCACGCTTCCGAATTCAGATTTCAAATTGCTCCCCGGTTTATTTGTCCGGATTCGGGCAGAGAAGCCCGGAATCCACGAGGGACTTTTGGTTCCGGAAGATGCCGTGGCTTTTGATCAGGCAGGCGCCTATGTTTTGGTTGTCGATGCGCAGGGGGTAGTCAGTCGCCGTGGCATCGAGTTGGGTGCACTTGATCATAAGCGATACGAGGTGACGGCGGGGCTGACCGACGAAGAATGGGTTATCGTCAATGGTCAGATGCGAGCCATTCCCGGAAAAAAGGTGACTCCCCTCAAGCAGGGTGAGGCCCAGGGATCGGCAAATCCATGATGTCTACATTCTTTATTGAGCGGCCGATTCTCGCGAACGTTATTGCGATCATCACCGTGATTTTGGGGTTGGTCAGCATGGGCCAACTCCCCGTGGCACAGTATCCTCAGATTGTGCCGCCGACCATTCAGGTTTCAACAACCTATCCGGGTGCAAGCGCCGAGGTGATTGCAAAGACCGTGGGGATCCCCATTGAAGAGGGGGTCAATGGGGTCGAAAAGTCAATCTATCTCTATTCAACCAGTGGCTCCGATGGAACCTACTCGCTGACCATTACGTTTGAGGTGGGCACGGATCTTAATGCGGCGCTCACCTTGGTTCAGAATCTTGTTAACGGTCAGCTTGCGCAGCTTCCCGATCCCGTCCAGAAACAGGGCGTTTCGGTTCGTAAGGTCTCTACGAATATTCTGATGGCGATCAGTCTCTACGCTGAAGACGACCGCTTTGACGAAACCTACCTTTCGAACTACGCACAGATCAATCTCCTTTATCCGGTTTGGCGAATCCCGGGTGTGGGTCAGGTTGTGGTTAAGGGGGCCGGTAACTACAGCATGCGGATCTGGATGAATCCAGAGCGGCTCAAGTATTTTGGTCTAACCAGTACGGATGTAGCCAACGCGGTACGAAGTCAAAACAATCAGGTGGTCGCAGGGCAGTTAGGAGGCCCTCCGGTCCCCGATGACCAGTCCCTCCAGTTCACCATCAACGCCCTAGGGCGACTGACGGAAACCCCCGAATTTGAAAATATCATCATCAAAAGTGTGTTGCCCCAGAGCGGGCAGACGGCACAGATTGTCCGAGTTAAGGATGTCGCGAGAGTTGAGTTAGAGCAGCGGTCCTATACCAATTTCTCTGCGGTCAGCGGGCATCGGGCGGCCCAGTTGCTGGTTTATGCGCTTCCGGGAGCTAACGCTCTGGACGTGGGTGAAAAAGTTCGGGCCTTGACCGGGGAAATGTCCAAAAGTTTTCCCGAAGGACTCAAGTACCAGATTATCTTCGACACCACGACTTTCATCGAACAGTCAATTCATGCGGTGTATGAAACGCTCTATGAGGCCGGCTTCCTTGTCCTTGCCGTGGTGATACTGTTTCTTCAAAACTGGCGTGCGACGTTGGTTCCCGCTACCACGGTGCCGGTGACAATCATCGGTGCCTTTGCCGCGATGGCGGCTTTGGGTTTCTCGATAAATCTGATGACCCTCTTTGCGTTGATTCTCTCGATCGGTATTGTGGTCGACGATGCAATTGTGATCGTCGAAAATGCATCGTCCCACATTGAAAAAGGATTAACGCCCAAGGATGCAGCCATCAAGGCGATGGCTCAGATGACGGGTCCTGTGATCGGAATCACGCTGGTGCTCTCGGCGGTTTTTCTGCCCGCTGCGTTCCTTCCAGGAATCAGTGGTCAGCTCTTTCGGCAGTTTGCGCTGGTGATTGCCTCGACAGCGATTATCAGTGCGATCAACGCGTTGACGCTTAAGCCAGCGCAATGTGCGCTTTATCTCAAACCAGTGCCGAAGGGCCACCAGCCGAATGCTTTTTATCGGGCCTTTAATGCCGGCTATGGCAAGATCGAAGATGGTTACGTCCGAATTGTTCAGTGGATGGTTCAAAGAACCAAGTCGATGTTGGCGGTGTTCTTTGCGGCCATTCTTCTGGGGGGGTGGTTATTTGCCAACCATTCTGCCGGTTTCCTTCCGATAGAGGATCAAGGCTACGCGATTGTGGTGGCCAAACTTCCTGAGGGAAGCGCTCAGCCTAGGGTGCGCAGAGTGGCCGAGCAAATCAGCAACATCCTGAAGGAGACGCCCGGAATTAAAGGCTGGGTCACTATTGGGGGTTTTTCTGTCGCTGATGCGGCCAATCTCTCCAATGCGTTAACGATGTTTGCTGTCTACCAGGATTGGGAAGAGCGAGGTGATAAGCTGAATCAGCCTGTCATTCTTGCCAGCCTGAAGAAGCGCTTTGATGAGATTCAGGAGGCCCGGGTTGTCGCTGTCACCCCTCCGCCTATTGCCGGGCTAGGACAGTTGGGTGGTCTGCAGATGATGGTTGAGGACCGTGAGGGTCGGGGGATCAAGCTGTTGCAGCCCGTGATGGGCGAGATGGTTCGGGCGGCTCAAGCGCAAAGTGGTATCGGGTTTGCAACTACCACCTTCAGTGCACTGAGTCCGCAGCTTTTCCTCGACATTGATCGTGTCAAGGCGGAATCTCTGCAGGTTCAGGTGGACGATGTCTTTAGCGCCCTTCAGTCTTACCTGGGGTCGACGTTCGTCAATCTCTTTACCAAATTCGATCAGTCTTTCCAGGTTTACGTGCAGGCTGATGCACCCTATCGCAGCGATATTGAGGACATACAGAACATTTATGTCCGCAATGCTCAGAAAAACATGGTCCCGCTCGGAACCTTGCTCTCGGTCAACCGACAGGTGGGTTCCGAACTGGTTTCCCGCTATAACCTGTACCCTGCAGCACCGCTTTTTGGCGCGCCTGCGCCAGATAAGAGTGGCGGTGATGCGATGAATATCATGGAGGGGATGGCGGCTGATGTTTTGCCGGCGGGCATGAGCTTTGACTGGACCGCCGTCGCTTATCAACAGAAGCTGATTGGGAATACGGCCTATTTCATTTACGCGTTATCGATTCTTCTGGTCTATCTCGTTCTTGCGGCCCAGTACGAAAGTTGGATCTCCCCCCTGGGGGTCATTCTAGTTGTGCCCATGGCGCTGGTCGGGGTGATTCTGGCGCTCATTTCGCGCAACTTCGACAATAACCTCTACACGCAGGTGGGTTTGGTTCTGATGATCGCTTTGGCGAGTAAAAACGCCATTTTGGTTGTCGAGTTTGCTAGAGAGCTCCGACATGAGGGGATGGGGATCATGGAGGCTGCTGTCGAGGCCACACGGCGTCGTTTTAGACCCATTCTCATGACATCCTTCGCTTTTATTCTCGGGGTTTACCCGCTGCTTAAGGCGAGTGGTGCCGGGGCAGCCAGTCAGCAGGCAATTGGCACTGTAGTGTTTGGGGGCATGATTGCTTCGACGCTTTTAGCAATCCCGTTCGTTCCGGTCTTCTATGTTCTGACAGAGCAGTTTTCGGAATGGCTTTCTGCCCGAAAACAGGGAAAAAATACATAAAAGGCCTGGTCGAGATGGAATCTACTTCTCGACCAGGGTAGCGACCGTCAAGGGGAAACGGCCTGCGATGCGCTGAACTGATTTCCGAGATTGTCCTTGATCTCTGCCTTTAGTTCTCCCGCATGAGTAGGGGTGAAGAAAAAGCGGAAATTGGGGTCTGCGCTGATAGCAATATCCCCTCTGACGCCGAGAATCAGTTTTCCATCAAAGGTCACTTTGGCCTCTGTCACATAGTGGGCTGGCTGCACAATGCGGCTGATCTGATCCATTTGCATCCCTGTGATATTGGGATGGCTAATCAGCAGCTGGATTGCATTGGGCTGGCCCATCGTCGCTTTGTCGCTATCGAATTTGAACTTCATCTTCCCCATGCGGGCCATCGCCGCCTCCGCATCCGTTCCTATGGGCGCCGAGCAACCACCGCTGGCCTTGACGAAGGCCTTGGCCATGTGGAGTTTTCCATCATTGGTCAGGGCGATGGCCCGAACATGCGTGTAGGCGTTAAAACGCATCCGAGTGGCAATATCGGCTTTGCCGCTCTCGGGAGTAAAGTCGAATGAGGCTGAGAAGGGGACTGGGTTGTTGTCGATTATGACCGTGATGTTTCTGATGAAATGGTCCTGCGACTGAGGAAATTTGCTGGTCACTTGGATCGGGACGAGGGCCGGATCTTCGGCTCGGTAAGGTGCCGTAATTTCGATCGTGTCCTTGTCCTCAAGGATGGCCTGTTCTCCGAAAAATTTCGATTTAATTGATCCGTTCCAGGCCGACTCATCTTCGCCTTCGGCCCAAGCGGCCTGCGTTAAGGCAAGCGCGCCGAGGGCTGCCAGCGCAATGGAACGAATCAGCGAAAAAAATTTCATGGTGTGTCTCCTGGGATCGTTTTGGGGGATTCATCTTCCCACTCAAGTTCTGCAAAGGCCGTAGCAACATTGCGTTTGTGAAAGGCATCAAAAAGCTGCCAGTCGGGCCGGTTTTTTTGACCGACTTCGTTCATGGCTTGCTCAATCGTTTTATTGGACTTAAGTGCGATTCTGATCTCTTGGGCCAATGACAAAAGATAATTCTCCTCTCCGGTCAGAGCCAATGGCCAGTCGGCTGTGACCGGGCCGTGTCCTGGAATGACTTGGCTAGCCTCAATATGCCGAAGACGTTCAATTTCCTGAAGCCATCCCAGAAGGCTGCCATCAATTACGGGCAAATGGCCCATGAAAAGGAGATCCGCAAGCCAAAGAGTCCGGGTTTGAGTGTCGAAGACGCTAAGGTCATTATCCGTATGAGCCGTTGGATGTGCGGTCAGCTTCAAGGTTCGCCCCCCAAGATCAAGGTCAAGCGTTCCCTGAACCGGAAGGTCTGGGGGCACGAAGTGATCATTGCTCAAGGCTATACCGAGCTCGCGTTGAGCCATCTCGCTGTAATACGGGGCCCTTAGGGCCATTGCCTGCGCCAATTTATAGTGGCCGACAAAGCGAACGCCTTCATGATGGAAGCTCTTGTTCCCATAGATATGGTCAGGATGGACATGGGTATTGATCACATAGCAGATGGGGCGTCGCGTTCTTTGCTCAATGGCGTTTCGCAGCTGTTGGCCCTGATCAGGGCTTCCGCCACTGTCTATTACAGCGACGCATCGCTCGCCAATGACAAAGCCAATATTGGCGATTTCCCCGTGGTTTTTGATGTCGGGAACTTCATGAATGCCTTGATGGACAAAGATACCGGGAGCCACTTCCTTGAGGGACAGAGTTTCGGCCCGGAGGGTAGATCCCAGTCCTAGCAGGAACGAGGCCGCCACCAGCAGATGGAGGTTGAGTTTTTGGATCATGGTGTATCAGGTTCTCCTGATGTTGCGGTTGCCATTGTCTTCGGCACGCAAGGTTAAATCAACACATGATCCTCGTCGTTCATTTCTTCAGTAGAATGTGTCGTTGGAGCGACGCTGGCGTTCTGTGTCGTGCGAGTCAGCCAAGGGCTTGCGCCCGTTGACTTTTCGCTTGAAATCCTTCAAGTTACGCACCCAGACGGTCGCTCGGGTTGACCCGATTTTCTAAGAAGATTGAACCTGCTGAAAAGCTGCGGCTCGTTAAGCTTAGGTGTAAATAAGCGTTTGCAAACGTATTTTTGCCTTATCTGAGGAGGATAAACGATGAAGAACTCTTTGAAGAGTTTGCTGCTGACCACGACCGTTGCGACCGCTTTGGCCGCCCCGGGCGTAGGTTTTGCTAATGCCGAAGTAGAAAAGCTGTCCCGTGACCCTGCAAACTGGGCCACTTGGGGTGGTGATTATTTTGGCAGCCGCTTCAGCACGCTGACCCAAATTAACAAGGACAATGCGAAGAACATTCAGCCGCAGTGGACCTTCTCTACCGGTATGCTTCGTGGTCACGAAGGTGGTCCGTTGGTTGTCAACGGCCTCATCTACATCCACACCGGCTTCCCGCACAAGATCTACGCGCTGAGCCAGGACACCCACAGTGTCGTCTGGGAATACGATTACGCACCCGATAAGGGTACGGACCCGACTCAGGTTATCGGCGTCATGTGTTGTGACGTGGTTAACCGTGGTCTCGGTTATGGTGACGGCAAGGTCTTCCTGGCGCAGGGTGATGCCACTCTGATCGCTCTGGATGCAAAGACAGGCAAGCTGGTCTGGAAGGTCAAGAATGGTGACCCAAAGGCAGGTATGACCAACACCAGCGCACCAGTTGTTGTAAAGGACAAGGTCCTGATTGGTATCTCTGGCGGTGAGTTTGGCGTACGTGGCTTTATGGCCGCTTACAACGTCAAGGATGGCTCGCTTGCATGGAAGGCCTACAGCATGGGCCCTGACGCCGACATGAAGATCGATCCCGATAAGACGGTCACATGGACTGACGGAAAGATGGCGCCGGTTGGCAAGGATTCTTCTCTGAAGACCTGGCAGGGCGACCAGTGGAAAATCGGTGGCGGCACCACTTGGGGTTGGACCAGCTATGACGCTGAAGCCAACCTGATCTACTACGGCTCAGGCAATCCCTCCACCTGGAATCCGGTTCAGCGTCCGGGCGACAACAAGTGGTCTATGACCATTTGGGCTCGTGATGCGGATACGGGTGCGGCCAAGTGGGTTTACCAGATGACCCCGCACGACGAATGGGACTACGACGGCATCAACGAGATGACCCTTGTCGACCTTCCGATGAAGGATAAGGACGGCAAGGATCACACCAAGCTGCTGACCCACTTCGATCGTAACGGTTTCGGTTATACCCTTGACCGTATCTCTGGTGAGCTGCTTGTAGCCGAAAAGTTCGACAAGATGGTCAACTGGGCATCACATGTTGATCCCAAGACCGGTCGTCCACAGGTTCAGAGCCAGTACTCTACGCAGGCTGGTGGTGAAGACCACAACCAGAAGGGAATCTGTCCTTCCGCTATGGGCGCGAAGAACGAGCCGCCGGTTGCTTACTCACCCAAGACCAAGCTGATCTACATCCCGGGCAATCACACCTGTATGGACTATGAGCCCTTCCAGGTTGAATACACCGCAGGTCAGCCCTACGTTGGTGCAACCCTGAACATCTATCCGGCTAAGATCAACGTCAAGACCGGTGATAAGGAAGAAAAGCTCCATATGGGCTCATTCACTGCTTGGGATCCGACCACCGGTAAGATCGCATGGCAGATCGACGAACCCTTCTCACTGTGGAGCGGCATGGTTTCCACCGCGAGTGACCTCGTGATCTACGGTACCCTTGAGGGCTACCTGAAGGTTCGTGATGCCAACACCGGCGCTGAACTTTACAAGTTCAAGACCCCGTCCGGCATCATCGGTAACGTCAGCACCTGGATGTACAACGGTAAGCAGTATGTTGGTGTTCTGTCCGGTATCGGCGGTTGGGCTGGCGTCGGTATGGCCGCTGGTCTTGAAGGTGATAGTGAAGGTCTTGGTGCCGTTGGTGCATACAAGAGCCTGAGCACCCACACCAAGCTGGGTGGCGTGTTCACCGTGTTCGCATTGCCGAACTAAGACGATAGTCCAAGGGGTCCCCCTGTAGGGACTCCAAAAGACTCAATGAAAGCCCCGGCTGTTGTTACAGTCGGGGCTTTTGTTTTTTAGGGAACCCCGCTCAGTGGTGGGCGTCCTATATAGAGAGTTATGACTATTGAGGTATTGGAATGAGGCAAGGTCTAAGTGCAAGATTCACTCGCATAGTGTTAGTTGCATCCTATATGTTGCTAGCAGATCCTGCGCAGGCAGAAAAGACATTCAAGGTCTGTGCAGATCCTAATAATCCCCCCCTTTCGCAAAAGGATGGTGGCGGTTATGGCAACAAGGTTGCAGAGCTGTTTGCTAAGGAGCTTGGTCAAAAGCTCGAATATATGTGGTTTCCTCAGCGGCTGGGATTTATTCGAAATACGCTGAAGATGAAGCCTGAGGACTCACAGGAATACCTTTGCGATGTTGTGATTGAGGTGCCCCAGGGCTTCGAGCTCGCGGCCACAACAAGGCCCTATTACCGGTCAACCTACGCGTTGGTCTATGCAAAAGGAGGGCCGCTGGATGGCATTAAGAAACCTTCTGACATCGATAATCTGTCGCCGGACGTCAAGGCGAAGCTAAAGATCGCGATGTTCGATGGAGGTGCGCCCGGAACGACCTGGCTTTTAAAGCACGGGTTGATTGGGCAAGGAATTCCTTACCAGACCATGACCGGAGACATTACGCAGAATACAGCGCAGGTTTTGGCGCAGGATTTTAAGGATAAGAAAATCGATATGGTGATTATCTGGGGGCCGATTGCAGGCTATCTGGTCAAGCAAAAGCCAGGTGCACTGGTTGCTTTGCCCATGCAGACGGAGCCAGGACTGAAGTTTGATTTTGCAATGGCAATGGGAGTTCGAATCCCTGACAAGGAACGTAAGGAGCTTCTTAATGGGCTGATCGAAAAAAAGGCCCCAGAAATCGAGGCCATCCTAAAGAGTTTTGAGATCCCTCTGCTGCCGATAGAGTCAGAAGCAACAGGGAAGAAGACGGATTAAAGTCTCTGGCTCATCGAAAGCAAGGCCCGCATTTTATGCGGGCTTTTTTAAGCCTCTCTGCGCATGTGTGGAAAGAGGATGACATCGCGAATCGAAGGCGAGTCGGTAAAGAACATCACTAGGCGGTCAATGCCAATTCCCTCGCCAGCTGTGGGAGCCATTCCATATTCCAGAGCACGAATATAGTCTGCATCGTAATGCATGGCCTCCTCGTCGCCGGCATCCTTGTTGTCGGCCTGCTTTCTGAACCTCTCGGCCTGATCCTCTGCGTCATTGAGCTCGGAAAAGCCATTGGCTAGCTCCCTACCACCTATGAAAAACTCAAATCGGTCGGTAATGAAAGGATCATTATCATTTCTCCGAGCCAGAGGTGATACCTCGGCGGGATAGGCTGTGATGAAGGTCGGAGCCATGAGGCGGTCCTCGACTGTCTTTTCAAATATTTCAGTTTGAACCTTACCCAGTCCGTCGCCCGCATCGAGCTTGATGTGAAGGCGGCTCGCAATGGCGCGGGCACCTTCCAGTGATGCAAGGTCTGCCGCGGTGATATCCGGGTTGAAGTGCAGGATAGATTCGAGGACTGTCATTCGCTGGAAAGGCTGGCCCAGATCGTAGGTTTCTCCCTGATGGCTAATGCGGGTATCTCCAGTCAGATCTACGGCAATCGTCCGCATGAGTTCTTCGGTAAGATCCATCAGGTCGCGGTAGTCCGCGTAGGCCTGATAAAACTCGATCATGGTGAACTCGGGGTTGTGGCGGGTCGAAAGCCCTTCATTACGGAAGCTTCGGTTGATTTCAAAGACGCGCTCGAAGCCGCCGACCACGAGACGCTTCAGATAAAGCTCGGGTGCGATCCTAAGATAAAGATCCATGTCGAGGGCGTTGTGGTGGGTCACGAAGGGGCGTGCTCTCGCTCCACCCGGAATCACCTGCATCATCGGGGTTTCCACTTCAAGGAATCCGCGTGCTGCCAGAAACTCGCGAATATGGCGAACAATGGCGCTTCGAAGCAGGAAAACCTTGCGGGAATCCTCGTTCATGATGAGATCGAGATAACGTTGCCGATAGCAGGTTTCCGCATCCTGCAGGCCATGGAATTTTTCAGGAAGAGGGCGGAGGGACTTGGTCAAAAGGCGAGCCTGATCGACCCGTACGGAGAGCTCTCCGGTCTTGGTCTTAAACAGCACGCCCTCGACGCCAATGATGTCCCCCATGTCCCATCCCTTGAAGGCTTCGTATACACCTTCAGGTAAGGTGTCGCGTTGCAGGAAAACCTGCAGTCGACCCGACATGTCTTGAAGATGGGCGAACGAAGCTTTGCCCATAACGCGCTTGGTCATCAGGCGGCCACCTAAGCTAACGCGAAGAGCCTTGGCTTCGAGTTCTTCGGCTTCCAGGGCTTCGTATTGGTTCAGAAGGTCTTGCGCCAGCGCGTTTCTTCGAAAGTCATTCGGAAAGGCAATGGCTTCCTGTTCGCGGATGGCTTTGAGCTTTTCGCGGCGCTGGAGCGTAAGTTTGTTTTCGTCGATAAGATCGTTCATGGAGCTTAGAGTCCGCTCTTGAGGCTGGCTTCGATAAAGGGGTCGAGATCGCCGTCGAGGACGGGACCTGGGTTGCTGGTTTCAACGTTGGTCCTGAGATCCTTGATACGGGACTGATCCAATACATAGGATCGAATCTGGCTACCCCAACCGATGTCAGACTTGGAGTCTTCCAGCTTCTGTTTTTCGGTGTTCCGTTTCTGAATCTCAAGCTCGTAGAGCTTGGCGCGCAACTGCTTCATGCACCAGTCGCGGTTGGCATGCTGGGAGCGCTGGCTTTGACACTGAACCACCACGCCGGACGGGATATGCGTAATTCGGACAGCAGATTCCGTTCGATTGACGTGCTGGCCTCCTGCGCCACTGGCCCGATAGACGTCGGTGCGAAGGTCTGCAGGATTAATGTCAATATCAATGTTGTCGTCGACCTCGGGTGAGACGAAAACGGAAGAGAAGGAAGTGTGTCTCCGGTTCCCGGAGTCAAACGGGGACTTTCTCACCAACCGGTGGACTCCGGTTTCTGTTCGAAGCCAGCCATAGGCATATTCACCTTCAAAGCGAATGGTCGCGCTCTTGATGCCGGCAACGTCGCCGGCAGATTCCTCGACCAGTTCGGTTTTGAATCCTTTGCGCTCACCCCAGCGCAAATACATACGCTCCAGCATGGCCGCCCAGTCCTGAGCTTCCGTGCCTCCCGACCCTGCTTGAATGTCGAGAAAGGCATTGTTGGGATCCATTTCTCCGGAGAACATGCGGCGGAACTCAAGTTCTGCGACGACTTTTTCAAAGCCATCAAGGTCGTCGGCAACCGAGTCGACACTTCCCTCGTCATCTTCTTCAACGGCCAGCTCAAGAAGCTCCTGCGCATCTTGAATGCCGTTGCGAATTTTTAGCAGGTTGTGGACCACGCCCTCAAGTTGGGTCCTCTCGCGACCAAGTGTTTGCGCTTTCTCGGGATCGTCCCAGATTTTGGGGTCTTCAAGCTCCCGAAGAACCTCGGTCAGCCGTTCCTGTTTTTCTTCGAAGTCAAAGGTACCCCCTAAGAGACTCTTCACGTCCCTTGAGATCCTTGATCTGGTTATAAAGGGGATTGAGTTCGCGCATGTGCGATTCCGGTGCAAAACGAACCATTATACAGGGAAGTCAGGGCGCTTCCCGGGGGGCATATCAGTCGGGAAGCCCGAGCCAGAGGCGTCCGGCTTCGGTGCGAACGGGAAAGGTTTCGATGTCCTCATAGGCCGGGGCCGTCAGGGCTTGTCCGGTTTGAAGACAGAATCTTGCGCCATGGCGTGGGCAGATGATTTCACGTCTGTCGATACAGCCATCGCTGATGGGGCTCCGATCATGGCTGCAAATATCTTCGATCGCAAAGACCTCGCCATCAACCAGAAAGACCGCGATGGTCAGGCCATTGTGCTCGAAATGCAATGGCTCGCCAGGAGCAAGGCTCCCCTCAGTGGCAATATCGATCCAACGCGTCATTGCTGAATACTTATTCTGTCGAGACCGTTGCGTGATCGTCTTTCAGGGCCGCCTGCAAAGAGTGCCACGCCAAAGTCGCACACTTGACGCGCGCGGGGTAAGCCCTAACGCCTGCAAGCACGGCGAGTTTTCCGATCTCATCAAGATTGACCTCATCGCCGTTCTTCCCGGTGGTAACCCGATGAAAGAGTTCAAAAAGGTGATCGGCTTCAGCTTCGGTTTGGCCCCGGACAATTTCCGTCATCAGGGATGCGGAAGCCGTTGAAATCGCGCAGCCTGAACCCTGGAAGCTGACATCCTCGATGATGCCATCGTTGAGTTTGATGTAGAGGGTGATTCGATCGCCGCACAAAGGATTGAATCCGTCGATGGTGCGGGTGGCATCCTCCATTACACGGAAGTTTCTGGGATTGCGGTTGTGGTCGAAAACCACTTCCTGATAGAGGTCTCTGATTTGATCCAGCATGGTGGTCGCAATAGGTGCAGGACGATTAGCCGAAAAGTCGGATGACTTCCCGAATTCCACCCATCAGGGTGTCGACATCATCCTCGGTATTGTACAGGGCGAAGGAGGCTCTTGCGGTCGCGGGAACCTGATAGAAATCCATTACGGGCATCGCACAATGATGACCTGCCCGAATGGCAATCCCCAGTTGATCGAGAAGCGTACCGATATCGTGGGGATGAATGCGGTCGAGAGTGAACGATAAAATGGCCCCCTTTTGTGCCGCCGTTCCAATGATCCGGAGACCTGGAATCTTGAGCGCTTCCTCAGTGGCGTAGGTCAAAAGGGCTTCTTCATGCGATGCGATGGCATCGATGCCTAGGCTTTCGATGTAGTCGATCGCGGCGCCCAATCCAACCGCATCCGCGATACTCGGTGTTCCTGCTTCGAATTTGTAAGGAAGATCGTTGTAAACGGAGGCCTCGAAGGTCACTTGGCGAATCATGTCGCCGCCGCCCTGGTAAGGTGGCATTGCCTTGAGTAGGGCCTCCTTGCCATAGAGAACACCAATGCCTGACGGGCCATAGAGCTTGTGGCCGGAGAAGGCATAGAAGTCACAATCCAGCGAGGTTACGTCTACGGCCATATGGGGTGCAGCCTGAGCACCATCGAGGAGAACCGGGATGCCCCGATCATGTGCCTCACGAATGATTTCACGGACTGGGTTGATGGTGCCTAGCGCATTTGACATATGGCTGACTGCAACCAGTCGGGTCCGCGGTGTCAGGAGCTCGGTAAAGCCGTCCATCACGAGTTCGCCTTCAAGGGACATTGGTGCGACACGAAGCTTGGCGCCAGTGGCTTCAGCAACCATCTGCCAGGGCACAATGTTGGAGTGATGTTCCATGGCCGTGATGAGAATTTCATCCCCGGCTTGAAGGCGCGGTCTTGCAAAGCTTTGCGCCACGAGGTTGATAGCTTCAGTTGCTCCGCGCACAAAGATGATCTCATGTGCATGTTGCGCATGGATGAACTTCTGGATCTTTTCTCTTGCGCCTTCGAATCGATCTGTTGCCCGCTGGCTCAGTGTGTGGACCCCGCGATGTACGTTGGCGTAATCCTTGCGATAGACGTCGGACAGGGCATTGATGACCTGATCGGGTTTTTGGGTCGATGCCGCATTATCCAGGTAGACCAGGGGATGCCCGTTGATCTGTTGATCCAGAATCGGGAAGTCGCGGATCGCCTTCTTTAGATCGTAGCGAGGTTGGGGAACGCGGTTCATTCCTGACTGCTCCCTTTAATCGACTGGGTTAGGCGCTGTCCCAGTTCATGCTGGATGCGTCCTTTAAGGGCTACAGGCCGAATTCGTTCCACAATTTCATTGGCAAAGCCAAAGGTCAAAAGTTGGCGAGCCTCATCCTCGTCCACACCGCGAGAGGCGAGATAGAAGATGGCGCCTGGGTCGAGTTGGCCCACGGTCAGCCCATGTGCGCACTTGACGTCATCCGCATGGATTTCAAGTTGCGGTTTGGCATCAATCTCAGC
The DNA here is from genome assembly GCA_041178325.1 of Pseudomonadota bacterium. Taxonomy (GTDB): domain Bacteria; phylum Pseudomonadota; class Gammaproteobacteria; order Methylococcales; family Methylococcaceae; genus UBA6136. The sequence continues at coordinate 112,350 of JBEGVN010000017.1, read as the reverse complement.
TTCTCGGGAGAGCAGCAGATTTCGGCACTGCATCTCGGCCTGTGTTTTCTGCGCGCCGGGCTCGACAATGATTCGGCCCTGAAAGACGCCGCGGCCCCTGCCGCCGGCGATGCCCCGGTAATCATCCCGGCTAGTGGCATGAGGTCCTGCGTGACGTAGGCGGGTGTGGGTATCAAGCTGTGTTCGGTCTTGAGCCAGAAAAACACCTTCAAGCACGCATTCGCTTGCTCGATCCAGTCGGCTATGAATCTCGGTCCTCGCAATGGCGCCCCCAAAGGCAGCCTGGGTTTGCTGGAAACGAGAAGTCGGTGCCTGGTCCACGTAGATGCCCCCGAAATGTCGACCTTGGTCACCTTCGCTCTGGTGCTTGTAATGATCTAGTGATGCATTTTCCTCAAGCTTTATCCGAGTCATTGAAAGGGCAAGGTAGGGCGTTTGATTCGGCCCTGCATGGGTTTCGATCACTGTCGCTTCGGCATTTTTTTCAAGGCTTATAAAGTGTCGAAGCGCGGAAAGGTGATCCGGGCTTGAGCTTAGCTGAAGGATTTGAATGGGGGTCTCAATATGGGCTCCGGCAGTGACTCGTATCCATACGCCCTCACCGGCAAGGGCGGCGACCAGCAGAGAGAGACTGTGTTGGGATGCAGGCTCTGGAAGATCCAGTAGGGCTTGAACCTCCTCTGGGTACTGAACGAAAGCCTCTTTGATATCGAGGATCTCAAGGCCCTGAGGTAATGGGGTTTGATCAGATGGGATCCTTCGCCCGTCCTTGAAAACCAGGGTGAGGCATTCGGGCAACATCAGGTCACGATCGAACGTTTCCTCAATCTTCGGCGCTTGGAGCTGAAATTGGGATCCTGAAAACGACGAAGCAGGCAGGTATTGCCATTCTTCATCACGTGTCGTTGGAAATCCCTGCGCACCAAAGGCGACCAGCGATTCACGCCGATGCTGATCGAGCCAGGGCAGTCCTGCCCCTGGCAAGGTCCCCTGAAGGGTCTGAAACGTGGAAAGTCTCTCCATGATTGAACCCTCAAAGCCCCGGGGCGGATTCAAGCCAACCATAGCCCTTAGCCTCAAGCTCATGAGCCAGTTCGGGCCCTCCTGAGCGGACGATTTGGCCTTGGGCAAGGACATGAACGAAGTCGGGCTTGATGTAATCCAGAAGGCGCTGGTAATGGGTCACCATGACAAATGACCGATCAGACGATCTGAGGGCGTTAACTCCATCAGCAACCACTTTCAAAGCGTCGATGTCGAGGCCCGAATCCGTCTCATCGAGGATGCAGAGCTTGGGTTCGAGGATGGCCATTTGAAGGATTTCGTTGCGCTTTTTTTCGCCGCCGGAAAATCCCTCATTTACGCCGCGATAGAGGAACTGTTCGTCGAGATTCAGTGACCGTATGCGCGCCTTTACAAGCTGCAGAAAATCCATCGCGTCTACCTCGGGTTCGCCGCGATGGCGACGAACGGCATTCAGGGCGGCCTTCAGAAGGTAGATGTTGCTGACGCCGGGGATTTCGACCGGATATTGGAAGGCGAGGAACACCCCTTCGCGGGCGCGCTCTTCGGGTTTGAGCGACAGAAGATCGTGGCCGTCAAAGGTCACGGTTCCGCCTGTAACTTCGTAGCCTGGGCGGCCAGCCAGAACGTGGGATAGGGTGCTTTTGCCGGATCCGTTCGGACCCATGATGGCGTGAACTTCCCCGGCTTTTATCTCGAGATTCAGCCCTTTGAGAATGGGCTTTTCTTCAACGCGGGCTTCAAGATGTCGGATGCTTAACATGACTTTAGTTAACGTGTTGGGGAGGGGCGCAGCTTTTAGCCGACGCTGCCCTCAAGGCTGATTCCGAGAAGGGCTTGGGCTTCCACGGCAAATTCCATGGGAAGTTCCTTAAAGACTTCCTTGCAGAAACCGTTGACGATCATCGAGACGGCATCTTCGGCTGAAAGGCCCCGCTGCTGGCAGAAAAAGAGTTGGTCGTCGCTGATTTTGGCTGTAGTGGCTTCGTGTTCCAGTTGTGCGCTGGGCTCGCGAACTTCAATGGCTGGAAACGTGTGGGCACCGCAACGGTCGCCGATCAACAGGGAGTCGCATTGCGTGTAATTCCGCGCATTTTCAGCCCGTTTGAGGATCTTGACCTGACCGCGGTAGCTGTTTTGGGCTCGCCCGGCGGAAATGCCTTTGGAGATGATCGTGCTGCGGGTGTTTCGACCAATATGGATCATCTTTGTCCCGGTATCGGCCTGCTGACAATGATTGCTGACCGCCACCGAATAGAATTCGCCGACAGAGTCATCACCGCGAAGAATGCAGCTCGGATACTTCCAGGTGATGGCGGATCCCGTCTCAACTTGGGTCCATGAGATCTTGGAGCGGTTACCTCGGCAGTCGCCGCGCTTGGTGACAAAGTTGTAGATGCCACCCTTACCCTCGGCGTCACCGGGATACCAGTTCTGGACTGTTGAATACTTGATCTCAGCGCCTTCGAGTGCAACCAGCTCAACGACCGCAGCATGAAGCTGGTTTTCGTCGCGCATGGGGGCAGTACATCCCTCAAGGTAGCTGACATGGCTTCCTTCATCGGCGATGATCAAGGTGCGTTCAAACTGACCAGTATTGGCAGCGTTGATTCGGAAGTAGGTCGAGAGCTCCATAGGGCAACGAACACCCTTGGGGATGTAGACAAAGGAGCCATCTGAAAATACCGCAGAGTTGAGTGCGGCAAAAAAATTGTCGCTGGTAGGTACAACTGTGCCCAGATATTTTTGGACCAGATCGGCATGGTGCTGGAGCGCCTCTGACATGGAGCAGAAAATGACCCCGGCGGCGGCCAGTTTGTCCTTGAAGGTCGTTGCGACAGATACACTGTCGAAGACGGCATCGACAGCGACGCCCGCAAGTCTCTCCTGTTCATGCAAGGGAATTCCGAGCTTCTTGTAGGTCTCGATCAGTTTGGGATCGACTTCCTCGAGGCTTTTGGGGGACTCCTTTACCTTTGGGGCTGAATAATAGCTGATCGACTGATAGTCGACCGGCGTGTAATTGAGTTGGGCCCAGTGCGGCTCGCTGAGGGTGAGCCATTGAGCATAGGCCTTAAGGCGCCATTCCAGCATAAAGGCTGGTTCGTTCTTCCGCTTTGAGATCGCTCGGATCACATCCTCATTGAGTCCTGGGGGCAGCGTGTCGGCCTCGAGGTCCGTCACGAACCCAGGGGCGTAGTCCTTATGGATGATCGATTCTAAGTGTTCGGTTGTCGCGGCCATGGGTTTACTCCTGGATGCGTCGGCTGTGCAGGGAAAGTTTCGCCAGCGGTAGGCGGAACTCCTCTGGTGCACGTGTCATGGGCTGGGCCATGTCGGCGAGTGTGACGGCTTCGAGGGCCGTCTGGATAGCCCGGTTCAGTACGGACCAGTTCCCCCTGACGTGGCAGGAGCGCAACTGGTCGCAGTGGTTGTGATCAAGTCCACATTCGGTGAGAGCGATGGGACCTTCGAGGGCCGCAATGATGCTGGCGATCGGTGTCAGTTCGGGTGGCCTGGCCAAGTGATAGCCCCCTCTCGCGCCACGCGTTGAGGCAAGTACCCCGGAGCGAACCAATGCCTTCAGGATTTTGCTGACAGTCGTCCCGGCAATTCCAGCTTCCTCAGCCAGTTCATTGGCAGCAAAGGTTTTTCCTGGGTGCTTTGCCATATAGCCCAACACAATGATTGCGTAGTCGCTGAGTTTGCTGATCCGGAGCATGAGCGGTCCTCGATATTGGGGACCATTTTAGTCCTCTTTAAAACCTGAGTAAAGTACTGGGGATATAGTCTGGGTGCTCAGGGCTTGGCGAAGCTATACTCATCGGCGTCTATTCTTTCCTCATTCATCGACGTGTCATGCTAAGAATTTGTCTTCTCCTTGTTGGGTCTTTTTTCTTCCCGGTTTCGTCTGTCGTGGCGGAGTCTGGATTGAGTGAGGGCATTCAGGCCTTGATCCAGTCGGGTCGTCATCCTGCGCTGCGGTGGAGCAATCTTTCCGATGTGTCAAAGGGCTTGACCAAGCTCTATGGGGAGTCAGCCGTCAAAGCTTTATGGATTAAGGATCAGCAGCCCACATCACAGGCGCTTGCCATGGTTGCCGCCCTCAAGGAGGCCGATGCGGCGGGATTGGTTCCTGAAGATTACGATGCGGCCTTGCTACAGCGCTGGAGTCAGGAGGCTGGGAGTGGATTCAGGGACGCTGCTGCGATGGCGGCCTATGATGTGGCGCTGAGTGTTGGGGTTCTTCGCTTTGCCAGTAATGTTCATGTCGGTCGAATCAATCCTCGAAGTGTGGGATTTGATCTTGATGTGATCTCCCGCCGCCAAGAGGTTCCAGCCCGTGTGCTTGAAATGGTTCGAAGCTCCTCCCCTAGATCCTTGCTGGCAGATTTAGAGCCGCGGTTCCCAATCTACCAACCCCTCAAGAGTGCTCTAGTGCGATATCGCAAATTGGCCCTCGATCTCCCCAAGCCCAAGTTTGGTTTTCCGGCAAAGTTTACGCCGGGAATGTCCCACCCGGATATTCCAGCGCTTCGGGGTCTTCTGATTGCCCTTGGGGATTTGCCTGAAGAGGCGCATGGGCAGGAGGGTTTGCAAGAGCTCTATGACTCGGGGCTCGAGCAGGCAGTCAAGGCGTTTCAGGCGAGGCATGGGTTATCGGCGGATGGAGTGATCGGCAAGGGCACGTTGGCTCGACTTTCGACGCCGGTTGCAGATCGACTGAAGCAGATTGAATTAGGTCTGGAGCGTCTTCGTTGGTTGCCGGAGGGGGTCAGGGGGCACTATCTGATTGTGAATATCCCTGCGTTCCAGCTTTATGGTGCCCGCGCAGGCGAGGGGATTGGGCATCATGAGCTCCAAATGAATGTGGTGGTTGGGCAGGCCATTGACGGCCGTCAGACCCCCATTTTTCATTCGGATATGACTATGGTGACCTTTAGGCCCTTCTGGAATGTTCCCGAGGCGATTGCCGCGAAGGAGGTGGTGCCTGCCATTCGTCGGCATCCGGCCTATCTTCAGAAAAATGACCTGGAGATTGTTTCGGCGTTTTCTCCAGCCGCGCAGCCTTTGGCGGCGGATGACGCCAATCTCGAACGCGTGGCTTCCGGTAGCCTAAAAATTCGACAAAGACCTGGGCCCGAAAATGCCTTGGGTCTTTTTAAGTTTTCCTTTCCGAATACCAATAATGTTTATCTTCACAGCACGCCGAGTAAGGGTCTTTTTAGTCGAGACCGAAGGGACTTCAGTCATGGCTGTATCCGGGTTCAGGACCCGCAGCGTCTAGCCGAATGGGTACTGGACGATAATGGGGATTGGCCATCGGAAAGGATTGCAGAATTTGCCAACGGCGACGTGACGAAGACTATAACGTTGAAAAAGCCCATTCCGGTCTACATTCTCTACTCCACCGTGATGGTGGACCAAGAGGGTCGTATCAGCTTTTTCGATGATATCTATGGTCATGACAGGACCTTGCAGGTCCTCTTGGCGCGCGGATTTCCTTATCCGGGATAAAGGTCTTGGTGAGCCCCAGGCTGGGTGATCCCAAGGCTTAGTCTTCGACGACGTCGAAGACTAAGACGACCGACTTGCCTGTCTTGGTGTTGGTCGCCCGAAAGCTGGCGGCGCCGCCCTCAACGCCCTCGCATTCGATTTCTACAGGGGGATCGTCATAGTCGCGGGGCCGAATCTCCAGTTGGTCCATCAGGCTTTGGTTTTCTTCTGCCGAAAGCTCCATGTTGCCGTCTTCATCGATTCGCATTGCGGGGTTCCGGGTTAGCTCGGTGAGTGCGGGTTTACCAAGTCCGGATCATGCCGGTATCGAGGTGAACAAAGTTGGATCGGGGGTAGTAGCCGACGCCGCCCATGGCCATCGCAAGGCCTGCGGCCCGGATTTGACGAATGCTGACGTCCTCCATGCGAATATCCACGGCCTTTCCTTCAATGTGCATGCTGTGTTCAGCAACACCCCGGTGGTAGCTTCGAAGCCAGCTGTTGGTTTCCGGTGAGCGGTAACCTGACAGGATCTTGAAGGTTCCGGTTGAGCCGGTAATTGCGGAAAGCGCAAAGAAGATGTCGATGAGGGCGGGATCCATTTCCCTGACTTCGTCAGCGTGGTGATCCCGCATCAGGCTGCTAAACCGAAGTCGCGTCTCGCGGTCGTACTCGTGTTCCGGGCAACACCGAAGCGTTAGTTCCTCGTCCGTGTTGACGTTGTGGAATCGCAGGGTCCTTTCGGTCGAGAGGATGTTCGCCACAGACTCCCGGGCAGGGAGGAGGAGTGCGCCAGCGGCGGCGGCAGTCGAGCGAACCAGAAAGCTACGGCGGCTCAGGGTGGAAGAATGACGAGGGGTAATAAGGCCAGACGGATTCTTGGCGTGATAACTCATAGGCAATACTTAAGACGGCCGTAGCCGGCGGGTTTACGCATGAGCATCGAGGAATTCTCCGCTTTTAAGGCCTCTGGGCCAACGGGGAATTTCTAGATGCAAGGGCGGGAACTTCTACTGTCCCCATCAACGATGGCTCTACTGTAACCACCCTAACCTTGGGGTTCAAGCCCAAACGGTCATGAATTGTTAAGCATTATCTGTGCCAAAAAAGACGCACCAACCCCGCTACGGTCAGTTACGGTTAGATTTTATTATTGGCGACAATGTGTTTCTTTAGATAAAACAATCAATCCTTGGAAAGCCGAATTTCGGCGAAGTCTGTCGCTTGGCTATGCCGTTTTGAAGCCAGCGTCGCAGAGTCTCTCACCAGCTGACGGGTTAAAAAACCGGCTGAGGCTGCAGCGTCAAGCTCTCCCTCGATATCAGAGAGAAAGAGGATCCGGGCGGGAGCAAGCCCAATGCTTTGGGCGATGGCGACATAGGAGGAGGGTTCCTGCTTGGGTCCAGTCGTCGTGTCGAAATAGCCCTTGAACCAGGGTGTCAGATCTCCGTATTCGGTGTGACCGAAGAGCAGTTTCTGGGCTTTGATGGATCCGGATGAAAAAACATAAAGAGGGATGCCGAGCGATCTCCACCGTTTAAGACCTTCGTACGCATCGGGGTAGAGGTGTCCGTGGAAATCTCCTCGCTGGTAACCCGCCTCCCAGATTAATCCCTGAATCGCTTTGAGTGGTGTGACCTTTTGATCCTCGTCGATCCATTGGCACAATTGCCGGATGCAGGCCTCAAGATTCGGTGCATCTCCTGTCAGCGCTGTGACATCGGATAGCGCCTTTTGAAGTTCAGGGTCATGCTGGTTCTGGGTCACGAACGTCGCCATGCGTTCCCGGGCGTAAGGAAAAAGAACATCCTTAACAAAGGAGATCGATGAGGTGGTCCCCTCTATGTCAGTGAGCACGGCTTCAATCATGAAGCGGTCCCGGGAAAGGTATCGAGGGTCGGAAAGCGCTCTGCAATCGGATCTCCGGTGAACTGAGCAACCCAGCCTTCAGGGTTGGTGAAAAGGCGAATACAGGTAAACGAAGGGTTCTCTCCCATGTCGAACCAGTGTTTCACGCCATCAGGCACGCTGATGAGATCGCCACGTTCGCAGAGAACTGCATAGACCTTGTCCGAGGGGTGAAGGAAAAAGAGGCCTTTGCCTTCGACGAAAAAGCGCACTTCGAATTCAGAATGAACGTGCTCATTCAGGAACTTCTGACGAAGTGAGGACCGTTCGGGATGATCGGGGTTCAAGCGAATAACATCGGATGACTGAAAGCCGTGTTCAAGGATGAGCCGATCCACAGAGGGCTTGTAGGCTTTGAGAATGCTTTCCTGATCGGCATCGGGCGGCAGGGAGGCGGAGGCTTCCCAGCGCTCGAACTGAACGCCGATTTCTTGAAGTTCTTTGGTGATCGCCTGAGGATCGCGAAAAACCTGAAATTGTTCCGGGTGATTTTCCGGATGAACGGTAAGAAGACTCATGACTTAGACGCTCCATGGAGTCGTGCCTCGATTTCAAAAAGAAACTCGAGGGCTTCAAGATGGCGAAGGGCGGCATCAACGCTGTCGCCCCAAGTATAAAAACCATGACTTTCAATGATATAGCCATGGATGTCACCGTGTTGGTCAATCCACTGATCCACGGTGTGTGAGAGCCTTGCAATATCCTGATCATTTGAAAAGATCGGAATTGTGACTTGCGTCTGATGCGTTGTGATCCCCGGAAACGCCTTTAAAAGTTCGTAGTTTTCGAGCACCAAGGACTCACGGTGAAGGCGCGACACAAGGGTGGCTCCCGGAGAATGAGGGTGCAGTACGGCGTTGATTTGGGGGTAACGCCGGTAAATGGCCGTATGTAAGAGCGTTTCCGCAGAGGCGCGCCGACCATCGAGGGAGCGGCCATTGGCATCGATCGGCATGATGTCCTCAATCGTCAGTCTACCCTTATGCCGCCCTGAGACAGTGATGGCGATTTGGCCGTCCGGCAATCGGGCCGAGAAGTTGCCGCTGGTCGCTGGGACCCAGCCACGCTGATCAATAAAGCGTCCGGCATCAACCAGTTGTTGGGCAAGGGTGTTGAAGTGGTCTGACATGAGCTTTTAATGACGCGCCATTGCGCTTGGATAGAGGGAATTCAACGCTGATGGGAATAATCAGCCGAATTTACCAGATTGAAAGTCGGAAATGGCCACGTGAATCTCATCCGGGCTATTCATGACGAAGGGGCCATAGGAGGCAATCGGTTCGTGCAGTGGAGTTCCTGCAATCAAGAGGAACCGGCAATCCGACATGGCTTCAATAGCAACGATCTCGCCTTGATCATCAAGAACACCCAGATGGCGGTGAGCCAAAGGCTTACCGCCCACTTGAAGGTCGCCTTGGTTGGCGAAAAGGGCCACACGCTGGCGGTTTTTTATTGGAAGCGAGAGTCGCTCGCCCTGGTTCATGGCGATGTCGAGAACCATTGGTTCGGTTTGAAGGCGCTGGATGGGGCCTTTTGTTTCCTTGCATTTTCCCATGATCACGCGAATGCGAGAGGTGCCAATCCGGAGTTCGGGAATGTCGCTTGCGCCCAGATCCTGATACTGGGGCTCTGTCATCTTGTCACGGGCAGGAAGATTGATCCAAAGCTGGAATCCTTCGAGCTGACCCTGCTCCTGTTCCGGCATTTCTGAATGGATGATGCCCCGACCTGCCAGCATCCATTGGGCGCCACCGGCTTCAATGATGCCCTCATGGCCGCGATTATCGCGGTGGCGCATTCGGCCCTGAAGCAATATCGTGAGGGTTTCAAAACCTCGATGAGGATGTTCAGGAAAACCCCGAATGTAGTCGTTGGGGTCATCGCTGCGAAAGTAATCGAGCATCAAAAAGGGATCGAGGCGATGCTGAAGAGGTTGCCCGATGATGCGAGTCAAGCGAACCCCGGCCCCGTCTTGGGTTTCCCGACCTGGCAGGGTTTGTTCGATTTTTCGCGCTTCTAGAGCCATGAGCTTCTCTCCCTGGGGTGTTTCAGGTGTAGTGTTTCAGCCAATCCCAAGGTTTTGGGCCCACGGTCGCTAAAAGCTGCTGTATGTCCTTTCGATAATAGGTCACAAGCTTTGCGTGGCGCTCCGCGTCAATCGGCGGTTTGCGAGTCTCAGGCCGGTAATACAGGGGCTTCAGGTTGTCTATCAGGGGCTGAGGTACGCAGGCTCGAACGAGGCTCTTGAGCCCTGATCGGGCCAAAAAGCGATTGAGGAGGGGGTTTCTGGCGGAGACGGATTCATTTTGATTCGGAACCCCCCGGGAAAAGCCTGAGGGGTCGACGCCGAGAAAGGTGGCGATTCGGGAAGTAATTTCTTCGGGGTTGGATAGCTCGCAAAGATCAATGACCAGAAGTTGATCGGCTGGAAAATGCTGATAAAAGCGTGAAAGTCCCTCGCCATAGCAGCCTGAATCCAAAAGTCCATGCAGCGGTTTTCTTCCTTGCTCCATTTCTAACTCTTCGTCTCGAATCGCACGTTCCAGAGGTTCTGGGATGCGGGCGTCCCGAATTTCCATGGCATAGTGCGAAAGCAGGCGCTCAATCGGATCTCTGACAACCACAATGATGCGGGCATCGGGGTGATGTTGAACAATTTCCTGGGCCGCGAGGGTGGAGCGAAGATAAAACGGGCTGGCTTCACCCTTGTAGCGAAGGCCTGGACGGGAAGCGAATAGTTGGGCGTAAGTCGCTTCATCTTGGATAAGGCCTAAGTGGCACGTTTCCCCTTTTTTATGTAACTGTCCGATTTCTTCTGACGTCAGTCGCTTGAGATGAGTCAGGAGCGGCCAGAGGTCCGGGCAATAGCGATTGGTCTCCTTGACTACGCTCATGGCGATCTCCCGGTGGCGGGCTAAAAGCGCGTAAAGCGATGTCGTGCCTGCCTTGTGAGCGCCGGCGATGATGACCGTGCCCATGGACGGCGGATTGGAAGTGAGGACAGGCGCCTGAATATGCGCATTCATTCGGAGAGGAGGGCGTCATAGACCGCAAGCGTCTGTGCAGTCACGGCTTCTATGCCAAAAAAAGCTTCGGCCCGTTGCCTTGAGGCCTGCCCCATACGGGCCCTCAGGGCGGAATCGCTCAGGAGCCGCTTGATGGCCACGGTGAGACCTTCGATATCCCGGGGCTGGACCAATAGACCGTTGACGCCATCTTCGACGACCTCCCGGCAACCGGGCATATCCGTGGTGATCAGCGGACGGCCTGAGGCCGCAGCTTCAAGAAGCACCTTGGGAACGCCCTCACCATAGTAAGACGGAAGGCAGAAAAGGATTGCACCCGCAAGGATTTCAGCCATATCGGTCCGATGACCCCAGCACTCGATCATGCCCTCAGCAGCCCAATCGGCGAGTTGTTCGCTCGGGATGGCGGCATGGTTTTCATCATCCGGTGCGCCAACGATGACAAAACGCCCTTCAATGCCCTCTTTTTTCAGGTTTTTCGCTGCTTCGACAAATTCTTGAACACCCTTGTCCCAGAGGAGCCGTGCCGCAAAGACGATAATTGGAGTTCCGGGTGGCTCGGGACTCGGCGCGAAGCGCGAAAGATCGACACCCGACCCCCGAATCAGGGTGGCTTGACCTTTGAGAATGGCACCACTGGATTCCAGCAGCTGAAGATCATCCGGATTCTGAACAATCACGCGGCCATGACCGCGAAGGAGAAATCGAAACGCCAGTTTGACCACGTTTCGAAGAAAGCTCGCACGTTCCTGAATGGCGAAAAGATGCCCAAGGCCTGCGACCGCGTTCACCACCCGGCTTGTTCCTGCAAGCCTTGCAGTGAGGCTTCCATAAAGAACAGGCTTTACTGCGACATTGTGCAAGATGTCGGGTTTTTCATTTCTCAGGATGCGAAAGAGCGCCCATAGTGTTCGCCACTCCCGCAAGGGATTCTTGCCGCCCCGGGATAATTTTAGAGGAATCAAGCGGATGCCTTCCCGAGAAATGGCCTCGGCATGGGCATTGACACGGGTGGCAACGGAAACCTCAAAACCCGCATCACGCGCTGCAATGGCTAAAGGCAGGCGATGCGAACAGAAATACCAGTCTTCGGTGACGAAAAACAGGAGCTTTGGGCGCATGGAATTTGGACTCATGTGCTAGCGCCGTGATTCCAGCCAAGATTGGAACATCAAAATGCTCCACAGTAAGGACGCATGATTTCTTCGTCCACTGAGATGCTGTTTCCACAAATGCTGGACGCGTTTGGAATGGAAGAAACCCTCAGATTTCAGTCGATCAGGCTGAATCAAGGTTTCGCTCCATTCTCTCAAGGGTTCTCTCAGCCAGCGATCAATCGGAACGCCAAAGCCCATCTTGGGGCGTTCGGTGAGCGTCTCTGGTACATAGCGTGACAAGACCTGCCTTAGCGCGTACTTCCCCTGACCATTACGAATCTTCATTGTCAGCGGCAGCTTCCAGGCAAATTCGACAACCCGGTGATCGAGGAGAGGAACTCGCCCCTCAAGGCTCACACCCATGGCAGCCCGATCCAGTTTGGTCAGGATGTCATCGGGCAGATAGGTGGTCGAGTCGAGATACATGATCCGATGTTCGATTTCACGCAGCGCAGGCCAGCGCGAAGTGTCGGTCAGTGCATTCTGGGCGGGTTGGCTGCCAACCACCAGTCGGTTCTGATCCTTGGTATGTGCAATCAGATCAAAATAGATATCCTCGGGGCGGGATGCGCCGAGGATCCGTGAGATCTTGTGAAGCTTGTCTCCGGGACTCCGATATCTTAAGTTCTCAGGCAAGGCAAAGCCCAAAGCTCTGAACGTGCTGTCCCAAAGGTGGGGTGGGACGAGGGTGAGCAGGTTGGCGACTTGTCGACGTAAGCCCTTAGGCATGAAGCGCATCCGGTTCCAAAGCTGCATCGTCCAGAAGTGACGGTTGTAGCCGCCGAAAAGCTCATCCCCGCCATCCCCGGTCAGGGCCACCTTGACGCTCTCTCGAGCCAGCCGGGAGACCAGGTGAGTGGGGATCTGCGAAACATCTGCAAAGGGCTCATCGTAGAGGGTGGGGAGATTTGGGATCACGGCCAGTGCCGCCTCTGGCCCCACAACCAGCTCAACGTGATGCGTTCCAAGATGTTGGGCAATCGCCTTGGCAAAAGGCGCCTCGTTGTATTCCTCTTCCTCAAAGCCAATGCTGAAGGTTTGGATCGGCTTATTCGACTGGGCCTGCATTAGAGCGGTGACCAGGCTTGAGTCAATGCCTCCCGATAGGAAGGCCCCGAGGGGAACGTCGGCGACCATTTGGCTCGCAACCGCGTCTCTGAGAAGGCCGTCGAGATGTGAAATGGCCGCCGATTCGTCACCGATAAAAGGTGACATTTGACCTCTCAGTGCGGCATCGGCGGCAGACCAGTATCTGACTGGGCGTGCTTCGGGTCGATGAATGCCGATCGCGAGGTAGGTGCCGGGTGGCAGCTTGTGAATCTGGTTGTAAATGCTTCCCGGCCCCGGGATGTAGCCCAAGCGGAGTAACTCGGAGAGGGCATTGCGATCGATGTCTGCACGAAAATCGGGGTGGGCTTCCAGCGCTTTGAGTTCCGAGCCAAAGAGGAAGCTATCCCCCTGCCATCCATAATAGAGCGGCTTTTCCCCCATTCGATCCCGGGCAAGGTAAAGAAGGCGGTCGTGCCGGTCCCAGAGAGCAAAGGCAAACATACCCCGGCTTCGAGAGAGGGCTTCCCCGACGCCAAAAACTTCGATCGCAGCAAGTAGGGTCTCGGTGTCGGAGTGGCCACGCCAGCGTGCGTTAGAGGGGGGTTCCACGGACGTTCCTGGATCCGCAAGCGGATGAATAGGGGCAGGTCCATGTTGTTCGATGTCCCGGCGAATTTCGAGATGGTTATATATTTCGCCATTGAAGACCAGAACATAACGTTGGCTTTGCGAGGCCATGGGCTGATGGCCGGCAGCCGAGAGATCAAGGATGGAAAGCCGTCGGTGAGCTAGACCAATGCCCTGATTGGCGTCAATCCAAACCCCATCGTCATCCGGCCCGCGGTTAAGAAGCTTCCGGTTCATTGCTTCGAGGATCGGTCGGGCCTCCTCCGTGTTAAGGGCATGCTTTCGGTCGAGAAATCCGGTAAATCCGCACATGGCTTGCGAGGTTGGTTTGGGTATCAGGAAGGTGTTGTCGCGGCATCGAAAAGGGACTGGTAGGCCTCGATCATTGCCGAAAGTGCGAGAGTACTCACAATTTCCGTCCGAGCCCTTTCGCCCCTCAGTTTTAGCGCTTCTCGCGGGAGTTCGGCCGCAGCAATGAGGCCCTCGGCGATCGAGTGGCGATCCCTGGGGGTCACGACCCAACCGGTCCCGGCGAGGGTTTTTTTGCAGACGCCCACGTCCGTAGCAACACAAGGAACGCCGCTGGCCATGGCTTCTGCGAGAACGCCAGGGGCCGACTCACTTTTTGATGACAAGGCCAGAAGGTCCATGGCACGGTAGATTCGAGGCATATCACGCCGTGTGCCGAGCAGTCTAACAACCTGCTCCAGCCCGTGTTTTCGGATCAGGTTTTGAAGTTCGGAATTTTTGTCATCGACACCGGGTCCGCAGAGCAAAAGACGGGTGGAAGGGCACCGATCGAGGGCGTCCCTGACGGCAGCCAGGAGAATTGCATGGTCCTTGACCGGGTGATAACGGGCGGCCATGCCGATGACAAAATCTTCATCAGCAAAGCCAAGCTCTGATCTGATGCGTGCGCGATCAGCAGTATCTGGAGCGAATCGGTCGCAATCAAAACCGTTAGGGATGATCTGGGTTCGATCCTGGGCGTACCCAAGCGCTTCATGTTGCAGCGCACTGGGTTCGGAGGGGTAGATCACGCGGTCTGCGCTGCCTGAGAGAGTCCCGTTAAGTCGAATAATCTTTCGCGTCAGGTGGCGCTCACTGGTCCAGTCGCTGAGTGCATTGTGGATTGAAAAGAGAAGACGGGGACGTCTGCGCATAAGGGGTGCGGCAAGCCATGAAAAAACATTGCCATGGTACATCCAGCCTTGAATGACATCGGGATCAAAGCGTCTCAATGTCCGGATGCCTCTCAGTATTTCAAAGGCCAAACGTGGTCTGAGCCCGAGTTTGAGTGCCAGAACCGGAATGCTAAGGTCGCGGATACTCTGTCCCAGATCTCCTTCGCCGCGAAGGCTGATGACAAAGGGCTCAAAACGGTTTCTATCCAGCCGAGAAAGCAGGGAGAGCAGAACGAGTTCGGCACCTCCAGTTGGGAGTCCGCTCGTAATAAAGGCAACACGCTTTTTCAAGAGGTTTACTGCCGGCCTTTCAGCGTTGAACGCCAAATGAAGATCTGTCGCCTCAGGGGAAGGGGAATCAGAAGAGAGGCCAAAAGGACGAAATTATGGGCCTTGGGTCCCTTTTCCTTGATGGACTGCATGATATGTCCAATCGCTCGGCGATTTTGGCCGTCGATCGCGCAGTACATGGCGGTATGGAATAAATTCAGTCCGAGGACTCCCGGACAGGCATTTCGAAACCCCGCCTGGTGTTCTTGAATCAGTCGTTCATATCCCTCAATCATCGAGTGGGCGCGACGTATGGTCTGTCTCGCGCTGGTGAGGTTGCCCCCGTGATTCATGTGGTAGATCAGAGCGACCTCTTGGGTTACCAGGAATTTGAAGTGGCGCGCGATTTCAAAATAACGAAGGGTCAGCATTCCGAGGCCCTCAGTCCACCATGGGGCGACTGCGAGAGCCTCGCGTTTGAAAATACGAAAAATTTCACCCTTCACCTTACGTTCGCAAAGAACGTCGCCATAGTCGAGCAGCATCTCAGGTTCTGCGAGCTGGGAATGGCCGCCTCCACCGGATGGTGTGGTAACGCCAAAGCCAACAACGCCAATTTCAGCAGGGGTTGCAGCAATTTTCTCAACCATCCGCTGAAGGGTTTGAGGGCCTTGAAGTTCGTCGTCGCTGTCCAGGAAGACAACATAGCGCCCACTCATTTCTAGCTCGCCTCGGTGGCGTGCGGCATTGCAGCCCTGATTGCTCTGATACACCCGAATGATTCTGGGATCATCGAGGGAGTCCAAGTATTCGCGGGTTCCGTCGCTGGAGCCGTCATCCACAATAATCCACTCGAAATCAGAGAGTGTCTGCTGAGTCAGGGAAGCCAGTACTCGAGGCAGGAGATGTCGACGGTTAAAGGTCGGCGTGATGACGCTGAGGATGGGGGAGGATTGGCTCATCTGCGTTTACCCAGACCAATTTTTCGAAACGATCGACCGAGCAGTGTGCGCGCAAGGAGGCTTTCGCGGCTCCTTCCCAGCGCGATCGGCAGCAAGAAGAGCCCCAGAAAAACCAATCCTGAAGGCACAATCATCCAGTGGCTAGGATGAGTTTGGCGAAGACTTTCGGCCACATGCAGATCAAGCAGGCCAAAGAAAAGCATCGTGATCAACCATCCCAAATGTCTAAGGTAATGAATGTGGAGCTGGATGCGCTGCATCAGGAGTAGGGCGGTGAGAACCATGGCCCATTGACTGATCGATGTTGCCAACGCTATGCCATTTGGGCCAAGTTTGAATTCAAAAAGGAAAAAATAACAGCATACGACATTCACGATCATGCCGAAAATGAGGCGTCGGATGACAAGTTTGACGCGATTTTCAACCTGGAAAATCTGTCCTAGAGGCTTCATTAGCAGAAGCGGGATAATTGAGGGTGAAAAAAGGGTGAGGCAACCCGCAACCTTATGCGTATCTTCTGGACTAAATTTGCCCCGTTCTAGGAGGAGGGCGACAGCGTCTTCACCGAAGCCGAAAAGGGTGAGACTCATCATAAGGCCTAATGTAATGCTGGCACTGAGCAGTTTGTTGACCGTGTCGGATCGCACCTCAGGATTCTGCTTGGCTTCCGTATAGACCGTGATGAAGGCGCCTTCCATCTGCAAAAGGGAGGGCGCCAGGGTCGTTAGGGTCCAGCTGTAGGCAATGACACTAACGAAGCCCTCGGGCAGGTAAGAAACAAATCCCTTATCGATCAGGGTGTAGAGATGCTGGATGGTGAACATCGCCAGCAGGGCGGGCGCAAAGGGGACTATGGCCCGGATACCCATTGACCATGGGTTGCCGAACCGGCCGAAGAAACGCCAACTCGAGGCCAGCGTAGTTAAAAAGGCCACAAGGGTTCCGGCGCTGAAAGACCAGATTAGTACCCCTTTTGATTCGGGGTACAGTTTGATGATGCCCAAGATGGTCAGCGTGACGATAAATTCGTTTCGGTAGCTGACATAGAACGCCCGGTGTGCCTTCGATAGGGAGTAAAGCATCCGCGTGGGGATGTAGAGGAACAAGAGCGGCTGAGCCCAGTTGATCGATTCTTTGAGGAGGTCAAGCCGTTCGTTGTCGAAGCCCCAGGCAATGTGAGTCACAAGGGGCCAGATGAGATTAAGGGCAAAACCCACGACGATTGAGAAGGCGATGCTGAAGCTAAAAAGGTCTGCGCTCAGTCGGTTCGCTTCCTCCCTCTTCCCCAGATTGATCAGTTCCACAAGACGGGGAACGGCCAAAACCTCGGCAATGCGTCCCCAACTAAAGACGAAGAGCGTGATGATGGCGACCGCCATGTAAAATACGTCGACCTCGGCAGTCAGACCGATCATCGATGCCACATAGGCATGTTTGAAGAGCGCGGCTGCGCGATCGAGGGTTGTCCAGATCACAGACGACCAGATGGCGTCAAAGAAGGTCTGGCGTTTGGCGGGGGAGGCTCTGGTCACGGGTTCCGGTACCTGGGGTCGGCGGCTCAATGGACAGATCGCCTTAGTGGCGAAGCATTTCAGGCGACGGTCAACTTATGCGTGTTCTTCAGGGCGTCAAAATTGGCGTGGTGGGTCTTGGCTACGTCGGCTTGCCGTTGGCCACGGAATTTGGTGCCAAATATCCTACCATCGGTTTTGATATACGCCCTGAGCGCATCGACGAACTTTCCACAGGCCATGACCGCACGGGGGAGGTGGAAGCTACAGAGCTCCAGAAGGCAAGGTATCTGACTTTTACAGCCGATCCCGCGGTTTTGTCGTCCTGCAACGTTTTTATTATTACCGTTCCAACCCCAATTGATCGCTTCAAGCGCCCTGATCTCCAACCCCTTCGCTCGGCAACGGAGACGGTTGCGCAGTTACTTAAACAGGGCGATCTCGTGATCTATGAGTCCACGGTCTATCCGGGTGCGACAGAAGAGTTTTGTGTCCCGATTCTGGAGGCAATTTCAGGATTGCGTTATGCCACCCGCGCGGAACCAGAGGTGGAGGGCTCCCCAGGCCATTTTTTCTGCGGTTATAGCCCCGAACGGATTAATCCGGGGGATCGCGAGCACCGTTTCACTTCCATTATTAAGGTGACCTCAGGTTCGACAGAATCGGCGGCTGATCGTGTCGATGCGCTCTATGGCAGTGTCGTCAAGGCCGGAACTCACAAAGCACCTGACATCCGGACTGCGGAAGCCGCCAAGGTGATCGAGAATACCCAGCGGGACGTCAATATCGCCCTGATCAACGAATTGGCTATCCTCTTTAATCGCTTGGGAATTAATACGGCCGATGTCCTTGAGGCAGCTGGGACCAAGTGGAATTTCCTCAAATTCAAGCCGGGACTGGTCGGAGGGCATTGCATTGGTGTCGATCCTTACTATCTGACGCATAAGGCGCAGGAAGTGGGTATCCATACCGAAATGATTCTGGCCGGGCGCCGCATCAATGATCTAATGGGAGATTACGTCGCCGGCGAGGTGGTCAAGCTCATGGCGCGCCATCAGTTACCAATTCATCTGGGGAGGGTGTTGCTGCTGGGACTCGCTTTTAAGGAAAACTGCCCTGATCTTCGCAATACCCGGGTGATGGATGTTGTTGCAGCACTCCAAAGCTATGGGGTCGAAGTCGACGTTCATGATCCTTGGGTGGATTCTGATGAAGCTTCTCGAGAGTACGGCATCATCACGGTCGCTGCTCCTCTGAAAGAACATTACGATGCCGTGGTTCTGGCGGTTGCGCATCGGGAGTTTTTAGACCTGGGTGCTCAGGCGCTCCGTAACTTCGGTCATGATCGGGCCGTCGTCTACGACGTCAAGAATGTGCTGGATAAACGCTGGGTCGACGGGCACCTCTAAATGGAAAGCTCAGAGCAATTACCCCGCCATATCGCGCTTTTCACCCGAACCATGCACGGTGGCGGGCTTGAGCGTGTTGTCGGCAATCTCGCCAATGAGTTTGCTCGCCGAGGGCATCGGGTGGATCTGGTTCTTGCAGAAGCGGTTGGGGATTTTCTTGAGGTGTTGGATCCCAGAGTCCAGGTGATTGCTCTGAACGCACCCAAGTTGCGCGCCTACACCCTGGCTTTGGCGAACTATCTCAAAAATGAACGACCCGAAGCCCTTTTGTCGGCATCTGATGAATGCAATCTTGCGGCTGTGTGGGCTCGTGCGCTGGCGCGCGCCAAAATCCGTCTAGTCATTAGTTGTCACAGCACGCTTTCCCGTTACGTGCCGGTGGCGACGGATCGCAAGGTCCGATTGCTCCCCTTTTTAATTCGGCGAACCTATGCCCATGCGGATGCCGTGGTGGCCGTATCTGGGGGCGTTGCAGATGATCTTGCGGTAATTTCGGGGCTTGTGCGCGAAAAGATCCATGTGATCTATAACCCCTCAGTCACGAATGAGATAATTGAGGGCCAGCGGCCTTCGGTCGAGCATCCTTGGTTTGTTGATCGATCCGAGCCGGTGATTTTGGGGGTGGGAAGTCTGCGGCGGGCTAAAGATTTTCCAACCCTGATTCGAGCATTTAAGCGTTTGCTGAATGAAAGATCAGCCCGTCTCATGATTCTAGGTGAGGGGGGAGATCGGGGAGCCTTAGAGGCGCTAATTGCCCAAGAAGGGATCGCTGACCGGGTTCAGTTGCCTGGTTTTTGTCGAAAGCCTTGGGACTTTATCGCCCATGCCGATCTGTTTGTGCTGTCATCCGAGTGGGAGGGGCTCCCAACGGTCCTGATTGAGGCTCTAGCCCTCGGGACGCGGGTTGTGGCCACGGATTGCCCGAGTGGGCCGCGCGAAATTCTGGAGGCAGGGCTTCATGGGGAGTTGGTTCCGGTAGGAAACGACATCCTTCTTGCCGAGGCAATGGCCCGAGCCTTGGATGCGCCCGGGGATGTGGAGGCGCGGCGGCAGCGGGCGCGCCGATTTACGCCGGGACCAAGTGGTGACGCCTATCTTTCCCTGCTCTTGGGTGATTAAGGCCAAGACATCATCTGATCGACTGCGGTAGCATTTTGCCCATGACTTCTAAATCATCGAATCTTGGTATCGGCCCCGCGCAAGATCGCATCCTTCGCGAGGAGCGTGAGGTACAGAATGGCCACAGGGCAGCGGTGCTTTGGATGACGGGACTTTCGGGATCGGGGAAGTCGACCTTGTCTCAGCATCTGGAGCGGGCGCTTTTCACCCTTGGCTGCCGTGTGGTTGTGATGGATGGTGACACCCTCCGAGGCGGTATCTGCAGTGATTTGGGTTTTTCGCTTCCTGATCGCACCGAAAACATTCGACGAGCGGGCGAAATCTCACGACTGTTCGTTGAAACCGGCATGATTGTTGTGACGGCCTTCATTTCCCCGCTAAGGCAAGATCGTGAAGTTGTCCGTGGTCTTTTTGCCCCGGGAGAGTTTCTCGAGGTTCATTGCGATGCGGCACTGGATGTATGTGAAGCCCGGGACGTCAAGGGCCTTTATCAGCGAGCTCGTTCCGGAATGATTTCGGAATTTACAGGAATATCATCCCCCTATGAGGTACCTGACAATCCTGAGTTCAGGGTGCGAACTGGAGAACATTCGATCGCGGAGTGCGTTAACGTCCTCCTCAAAGGGCTTGAGGAAAGGGGAATTATCCAATTTTAAATTGTGCGCAATCCTCCTTCTCTTTATGCTTTTATGCGCCTGCCCTGTAGCTATCCAATCGAGATTTGTTTGGCAACACGCTGATTTTATTAAGATTTTCTTCGATGAGGATGGGTGTCGCTTTTAGGTCAGTATAGGCAGATTGTTCGGTGGAGACTTCTTTGTCATCAGCAGGAAAAAATAAAGCTTGGATAGGTCGCAAGCCTGATTTTTTTATAGTCGGGGCGCCAAAATGCGGTACCACCGCCATGGATTCATTTCTGAGTCAGCATCCTGAAATTTTCATGGCGCCTCGAAAAGAGTCGCATTTCTTCGCCACTGATATGCCCGAAGCGGAACATCTTCGAGATTCGGAAGCATTTAATGCGCTATTTTTCGGTGTCCGAGATGAGGTGCGGGTTGGAGAGTCTTCCGTATGGCATCTTGCATCTAAAGAAGCCGCTCGCAATATTCACCAATTCAATCCTGATGCGCAAATAATTGTCATGTTAAGGAATCCGATGGAGATGATTCCTTCCCTGCATAGCTATCTGATTTTTTGTGGCTACGAGAATATTAGAAACCTCAGGGAGGCGCTTGAGGTTGAGCCAGCCAGGAGGAATGGTCGGCTTGTGCCGAAAAATGCTCCTGTACCCGTTCAGTTACAGTACCGGGATGCGGCTCGTTATGTATCGCAGTTGAAACGATACATTGACGTTTTTGGGCGGGACCGCATCCATGTCGTGCTTTATGATGAATTTGAACGTGATCCGGATCGTGTTTTCCGAGGAATTACGGAGTTCCTTGGGGTTGAAAGCAACTTCCAGCCTAAATTTACTCGGGTCAACGCCAATAAGGTGGTTGGAAGCCTCTTACTAAGGGATCTTCTAAAAAATCCTCCAAGCTGGGTTCGCCGGATTGTCAGATGGATCCTACCTGGAGACGGTTTTCGTCATGGGTTGATTCGAAGGTTGCAACGAATTAACGTGAAGGTTCGTCCCAGGAATAACTTTGATTCGCGCTTGATTTCAGAACTTCAGGCCGAGTTTATTGACGAGAACCGCCAGCTTGGAACTCTGATCGGTCGCGATCTTGAGGAGTGGAATAAGCCAAGGGCCTAGCTCGGGTGGTTTCTCTAAGCGCTCTCGGATTTCTCTGGTATGGCTCTAGATCTTCCTCTTAGATTTGTGAATGCAATTGCCATCAGCATGGAGAATGGAGCTCGCCATTCCTCTTGCATGATTCGAAAACTGGCTAGGTTGGATATTGCAAACATCACCAGTCCCAGACCCGAAAAGGTCAGACTCTCCCGAATCTCTCGGTTTTGGGCTCCAACAATGCTTTTTGCGATTCTAAAAAGGCTTGATGCTATGGCGGTACCGAAAATTAATAGACCAATGAATCCATATCGAACCAAAATTTCAAGGTAGCTACTGTGCAGATGAGGAAACCAAATAAGGGTGCCATCGGGTTCGGGTGAACGATATTTTTTATTGCCTATTTCTTCAGTGATAGAGCTGGTTCCTCGATTCCCCCATCCAAACCAAGGTTTTTTTTGGGCAGCCAGCAGGCCAAGCTCCATCATTTTTATTCGGAGCCCAAATGATGAGCCCTCGAAGTCTTTGCTCTTTTGTTCAGATAAAACTTCGATATCTCGAGTCATTCGTTCTTGGAAGATGGCTGAGTTTTTCCATACGCCCAAGGCCAAGGCAAAGATAACCCCGATTACTAAAAGATTCGTCTTGCCGGAGCTTTTTCTAATGTTTTCCGGTCTTGTGTGTAGGCGCTGGAGGACCAGGCCCGCGGGAAGGATGATGAATAGCGCAAGCCAGTTGATTCTTGATTGACTGGCAATGAGCATGTAGCCCGTCAGGTAGAACGCAAAAAGCCAGAGAACGGCTTTGGACCACCTCTGACCGGTTGCGCGATCAAAAAAGCGGTCCCTGTACATTACGAGACCCGCGAGGCAGAGACCTCCGGAGAGTCCAGCCATTCCTGCAGTAGAGAATTGGAAGCGTGGCTGCCAATTGGTGTGGTCGCTCCCGATATCGAATCGAAGTATTTTTCCGGGCGCCGTGTGCAGCAACATTCCGAGCAGAAGCCCTATGAGAGCAAGGCCAAATAGGTTTTCTGGTTTTACCCGCTGATGATTCATCCAGGGGAGAAGGAACACAAAGCCTGAGAGAAGAATCCATTTCGAGGTGGATAGAACTTGATTTGGCAGTTGCTCGTTGTACTCAAGCATTCCCCGTAAGGAGAGGGCCAGGATCGTGAGGGAGAACAACAGAGCGTAACGCACAATTCGCTGCTGTATTAGCCACTCTCTTGTCGGCCGGTCGATCACCCCAAGACAAACTAGCCCGATAAATGCCAGGTGGTTCAAAATCGGATTGAACCAGGCGCTCAATGCATAAAAATGAACTAAAAAAATCCCAGCACGCTGGGTCCTGTCAAGGTAGTTTTCTCTCTGCATGCTCTCTCTAGTCGCTTTAGACTCTCTTGGTGACCGTTGAGTAAATTCAGGGCGTCGGGGCAAGTGAATCCGATGTTTGTCGAGAGTTTTGCATACTTACCCTTGATCCGATACCCTACAAAGCTGGTAAACAACAACCCCACTTGATGGAAGTTTTTACACTCTTGCTATTGTTTGGTCTGAACGGCCTCTTTGCGATGTCTGAGATTGCCATTCTTTCTGCCCGTAAGACACGCCTGAAACAGGCTGTGGATGACGGTGTTTCGGGTGCGGATACTGCCCTGAAACTGGCTAATGCGCCCAGTCATTTTCTCTCGACGGTTCAGGTTGGAATTACCCTCATTGGAATTCTAAGCGGTGCGCTCGGTGAGGCAGCCCTCTCCCAGAAAGTGGATGATTACCTCCGGCAATTCCCTCTGATTGCTGCATACAGTGATGCCCTTTCCACGGTCGTTGTGGTTTTCCTGATTACCTATTTCTCCCTGATTATCGGTGAATTGGTGCCTAAGCGGCTTGCCCTCATCAAGGCCGAGTCTATTGCGATCGGCATGGCTCGGCCGATGCGTCTGCTTTCGGTTATGGCCTACCCGCTCGTAAGGCTTTTGAGTTGGTCCACCGATTTCGTTTTGTTTGTGCTGAGAGTGCGGCATCGGCAAGACTCGATTGTGAGCGAGCGCGAAATCAGTCTCATGATCGATGAGGGTACCGAGGCTGGACTCTTTCACAAGAGTGAAAAGGAGATGGTCTCCAATGTAATGCGGCTCGATGCCCTGAGGGTTGGTGCGATCATGACGCCGCGCATGGAAATCGATTATCTCGATATCGCAAGTCCTACCGAGGAAATTCGAAAGCGATTGATCGAAAGTACCCATTCAGTGATTCCAGTCTGCCGGAATGGACTGGATAACGTGTTGGGAGTCATTGAGGCGAAGGACTTGATGCGAAGATCCCTGTCGGGAGAGGAGTTGAAGCTGAGTGCAGCCATTCGACAGGTGAAATACATTCCAAAGTCATTGAGCTCGGTACAGTTGCTTGAAGAGTTTCGTCGATCAAAGATTTCTCTTGCTTTGGTCGTGGATGAATATGGTGAGGTTGCCGGTCTTGCAACCCTGAAGGATGTTCTTGAGGCTATTGTGGGTGACATGCCGACAGAGGAGCCCTGGGAGGAAGAGCCCGATGCTGTCCAGCGAGAAGATGGTTCTTGGCTTCTGGATGGCATGCTGACGGTCGAAAAGTTTAAGCAGCTTTTGTCGGTGAACGAGCTGCCGGAGTCCGAGGATGGCAACTACCATACGATTGGCGGTTTCGTGATGGAGCATCTGGGCCGGGTTCCGCGTTCAGCGGATCATTTCGAATGGGGTGGCCTTCATTTCGAGGTGGTCGATATGGACCGCAATCGGGTCGATAAAATTCTGGTCTCTCGGCCGGATGGAGCAGCGAATCCCCCATCCCGGTCGTAGACTATGGGGGTCTATGAACTGACTTCATGCGGCGACCGACGTCCGAGGGAGTCAATGCCCGCCCTGCGTGTCGGGTGGTTTTCGAGGAAATTACATTGAAATGCACCACCGAGGTCCGGGAAGGGCGGACCGTTCTGATTGTGGGTGAGGAGCGCCTGGATGCATCCAATTCAGCCGAGCTGAGGGAAATTATGCTGAATCTCCTCGAGGTTGGCGGGCAAAAACTGGTGATTGACCTGAGTCAGGTCAACTTCATCGACAGTTCCGGGCTAGGTGCCTTACTGTCTGGTTTTAAGAGCGCCAACCTTCGTTCCGGCAGTCTGGTGCTTGCAGGACTTCAGTCCCGCGTCCAGTCGATGTTTGAGTTGACGCGATTGCATCGCGTGTTTGAGATCTTTTCCTCGGTCGACGATGCCTTGGCACATGCCTGAAATGGAGAGCCATTATGTTTTCCAGTGATGATATTCATGTCGACATTGTGGTTCCTAACAAGAGGCGCTATCTCAGCCTGATCGGAAACATTGCTGAGGAGGTCGCTCGAGCGCTGGACAACTACCGCGGGGATCGTGAGGCCTTGGCCTATCACCTCAACGTAGTCCTGACCGAGGCCATGGCCAATGCGATCGACCACAGTGCATCGTCTGATGCGGATCAAACGGTCCGAGTTTGCATTTTTATCGAAGAGGATGACCTGTGCGTGAGGGTCTATGACCACGGGCAGGGGTTTGATATTGATCTTGTGCCCGAGCCAGACCTTGATGACCTCCCGGAGCGTGGTCGCGGACTGTTTTTGATTCGTACTTTGATGGATGCTGTCAGCTACAGACGAATCGAGGGCGGTAATGTGCTTGAGATGCATAAACGCCTCACTTGAGCCTGACCTCAGCCTCCGCCAGTAGGTGCTTTTTGCGGCATCTTTTTCAAATGATCCCAACTGCGCTGAACGATTCATGACTTGATCAGGTCTATGAATCGGTGAACTTTATTTTGGATACGCCCATGTCTAACCCACTGCTTGAATCCCTTCCTCTTCCTGCCTTCTCACGGATTGATGCCTCTCATGTCAAGCCGGCCATCGAACAATTAATTGCCGAGAATCGGGAAGCCATTCGCCAGCGACTTGAAAAAGGGGGGCCATACACGTGGGAAAATCTCGTTGAGCCTCTGGAAACCGTAGATGACCGACTCAATAGAGCCTGGTCGCCAGTAAGCCATCTTAATGCGGTCATGAACAGCGACGCACTCAGGGATGCTTACAACGGTTGTCTTCCCCTGTTGAGTGAATATGCGACGGAAGTCGGGCAGAACGATGCGTTGTTTACTGCTTATCGCGAGATTGCTGATTCTGCTGAATATGAGGCCTTGGAGCCTGCGCAGAAACGCATCATTGAAAACGCACTGCGTGACTTCAGGCTTTCCGGCGTTGATTTGGCACCGGAAAAAAAAGAGCGATTCAAATGGATTGCCCAGGAACTCTCTCGTTTGACCAGCCAATTCCAAGACAATGTCCTCGACGCAACTCAAGGTTGGCATCGGGCAGTCGAGGATGAAGCCCAGCTTGAGGGGATTCCGGAAACAGCCCGGGCGATGGCTGCGGAGACCGCCAAGGCCATGGGTCTCAAAGGATGGGTATTCAATCTCGAATTTCCCTCCTACATCGCGGTGATGACCCATGCTGATGATCGCTCGCTTCGCGAGGCGTTCTATACCGCCTATGCCACCCGAGCATCAGATCAGGGGCCAACGGCCGGGAAGTGGGATAACAGCGCGATCATGGAGCAGATCTTGGCTCTCCGTCATGAGGAAGCCCAGCTTTTAGGATTCAGCCAGTTTGCGGACCTTTCCCTGGCGACCAAGATGGCGCCCTCCGTTGATGCGGTAGAGGCTTTCTTGACCGATCTTGCTGATCGTTCGTTGCCCTCTGCTCGGGAAGACCTTGGGACATTGCAGGCTTTTGCCCGAGATGAACTCGGAATTTCTGATCCCCAGGCCTGGGATCTGACTTATGCTTCTGAAAAGCTCAGGCAAGCCCACTACTCCCTCTCGCAGGAGGAGCTTCGACCTTATTTTCCCGCGCCACGAGTCCTGGACGGTCTCTTCAATATCATTGAGAGGCTCTATGGCGTTACGGTGCATGAGGTCGGGGGTATTGATACTTGGCATCCTGATGCGCGCTATTTTGAAATTCGCGATCTGAGTGGAGTTCGTGGGGCGTTTTTCCTCGACCTCTTTGCGCGACCCAAGAAACGCGGTGGGGCCTGGATGGATGAGTGCTCGACACGGCGACGGTTGGGCCAACACCTGCAGTTGCCGGTCGCTTATCTGACCTGCAACTTCACGCCACCCGTTGGCGATCAGCCAGCGCTTCTTCGCCACGATGAAGTGGAAACGCTATTTCATGAGTTTGGGCACGGACTTCAGCACATGCTGACCCGGGTAGATCACCTTGGGGTTTCTGGGATTCATGGGGTTGAATGGGACGCTGTTGAACTCCCCAGTCAGTTTATGGAGAACTTTTGTTGGAATCCGGAGGCTCTCGGCTTGATCTCCGGGCATTTTGAAACTGGGGCTCCGCTTCCTGAGAGCCTTCTGTCCAAGATGCTGGCTGCCCGCAACTTCCAGTCGGGGATGCAGATGCTCAGGCAGGTTGAGTTTGCTCTCTTTGATATTCGCATGCATCGGGCCTTCGACCCCTCAAAAGGCGGACGGATCTACGACATTTTGGCAGAAGTTCGTGAACGGGTTGCCGTAGTAAAGCCCCCGGAATTCAACCGGTTCCCTCATAGCTTCTCGCATATATTTGCTGGTGGTTATGCGGCGGGCTATTACAGCTACAAGTGGGCGGAAGTCCTCTCGAGCGACGCTTACTCGCTTTTTGAGGAGCGTGGAGTATTCGATCCGAAAACCGGCAAATCCTTCCTGGAAGAAATTCTGGAGAAAGGCGGGAGTGCCGGGGCCATGGAATTGTTTGTGGCATTTCGCGGTCGCGAGCCTTCGATTGAGCCACTGTTGCGCCATAGTGGACTTCTCAAGGCAGCCTAAAAGTCGCTAAAAAAGTCCATAATCTGAGAAGTTGTGATCCATTCCCTCCGGTTGTGCTAAATTACGCGGCTATTTTGCAGGGGATGGCCCATGAAATCGCGTGTCAAGTGGGTTGAAGAAACCTTATTCATCGGGGAGTCCGGAAGCGGACACACGGTAGTGATGGATGGGCCCCCGGAGTCCGGTGGGAGAAATCTGGGCGTTCGGCCGATGGAAATGCTGCTCATGGGTATGGGTGGCTGTGCCTCCTTCGACGTCGTGCACATCCTTAAAAAAGGCCGTCATGATGTCAGGGGCTGTGAGACGCACCTTGAGGCGGAGCGTGCGGAGCAGGACCCCAAGGTTTTTACTCGTATTCACCTCCGATTCGTCATCACAGGCAAGGGCCTGAGCGATGCGGTTGTCGAGCGTGCAGTCAAACTTTCCGCCGAAAAATACTGTTCTGCTTCAATCATGCTGGGAAAAACAGCACTGGTTAGCCATTCCTTCGAGGTGGTTGAGGCGGATTGAAGGATTTCGGGTTTGATCCGGGCCTGAACCGTCTCATTGGTGGCCAAGGTGGCGTTCTTGAAGAGCGCGAAACAAACTTTTTAGGGGTAGCGTTCATACATGGATATCAACAAGCTTCAGTTGCATGGTTTCAATAACCTGACGAAGTCGCTGAGCTTCAATATTTACGATATCTGCTATGCCAAGACCGAGCAGCAGAAGCGCCGCTACATCGAATATATCGATGAGATGTATAACGCGGAGCGATTGACGCAGATTCTTACAGATGTGAATGCGATTATTGGCGCTCAGATCCTCAATATCGCTCGTCAGGACTATGAGCCTCAGGGTGCCAGCGTGACGATGCTGATCTCAGAAGGAGACGACGCTCCGATTCATGTTGGAAATATGGAAGAGCCAGGTCCGATTCCCGATTCTGTGGTGGCCCATCTCAATAAAAGCCACATTACGGTCCATACCTACCCTGAAAGTCACCCCCATGGGGGCATTAGCACCTTTCGCGCAGACATTGACGTGTCGACCTGTGGTCGTATTTCTCCACTGAAGGCGCTGAACTACCTGATTCACAGTTTTGATTCTGACATCGTGATCATGGATTACCGTGTTCGTGGCTTCACGCGCGATATTAGTGGTCAGAAGCATTTCATTGATCACGAAATCACCTCGATCCAGAACTACATTTCCGATGTGACGGCAGAGCGGTATCAGATGATCGACGTGAACGTCTATCAAGAAAACATTTTCCACACGAAGATGATCTTGAAAGACTTCCAGTTGGATAACTATCTCTTTGAGACGGACAAGGACGCGCTGTCTGATGATGAGCGCAAGGCCATTCAGCGCCAGCTGAAGCACGAAATGGCCGAGATTTTCTACGGTCGCAACTACAAGCTGCGTCGCTGAGACGGCTCGACGTTTTTCGGGAACGAAAAGAGGGCTGCCCTGAGGCGGCCCTCAGTCATTCGGGCGATTGGTAACCCGAGGGGTTGCCCGATTGCCAGCGCCAGACATCTTCACACATGGTTCGGATATCCCGCTGGGCCTCCCATCCAAGAAGGCGCCTCGCCAGCGTTGGGTCCGCGTAACAACAGGCTACATCGCCCGCGCGGCGCGGGTGCATTTCGATCGGAATGTCCTGACCCGTAGCCTGCTCAAACGCCTTAGCCATATCCAGCACACTGCAAGGTGAGCCAGTTCCAAGGTTGACAGTGAAGCTTCCCGTCTTTTCCAGTTGCTGAAGTGCAAGAAGATGGCCCTCGGCAAGATCCACAACATGGATATAGTCACGCATCCCGGTGCCGTCGGGTGTCGGATAGTCATCTCCGAAGACCCGAAGTGCGTCGCGGCGACCTGTGGCGACCTGTGCGATGAAGGGCATGAGGTTATTCGGGATGCCCTGCGGATCCTCGCCTATGCGCCCGCTCACGTGTGCACCGACCGGATTGAAATATCGAAGGATGGCGACCTCCCATCGATCATCGGCCCGGAGTAGGTCCTCGAGCATTTCTTCGATCATCAGTTTGGTCCGGCCGTAGGGGTTGGTAGCCGAACGCGGGTGATCTTCTGTGAGCGGGAGTTTTTGAGGTTCGCCATAGACGGTTGCGGAGGAGCTAAAGACCAGCCTGCGTGATCCAGCCACGTCCATGACTTCAAGAAGGGCGATCATGCCTTCCACGTTGTTCTGGAAGTAGAGCAAGGGCTTTTCAACCGATTCTCCGACCGCTTTAAGGCCGGCAAAATGCAAGACGGCCTGACAGTCATGTTGGGTCAATGTACGGCGAACAAGATCGCGATCGCGCACATCCCCTTTGACGAAAGTCACCGGTCTCCCTGTAATCTCCTCCACGCGCCGCAAGGACTCAGGATGTGAGTTCGCGAGATTGTCGAGGACAACGACTTCATAGCCAGCTTCTAAAAGTTGTAAGGTGGTATGGGAGCCAATGTAGCCGGCGCCACCAGTGACAAGAACGGGGTATTTTTTCGACATGTTGGTTGCCTTAGCGCTTGGTCACTCGCATTCAGGTTTTGCGTCGGGCGAGACCAATCCCATCGGCCACGGCGATCAGCGAAAAATCGATTCTTGAATCGGACCTTAGTGTCAGGGTCATGGCTCTCAGGGTTTCGGTATCCGGATCAACCTGGGAAGCATCCGCTACTTTTCCCGACCAGAGGAGGTTATCGATCAGAATCAAACCACCCGGTCTGCAAAGGCGAACTGCGGCCTCATAATAAGCAGGATAATTGGCCTTGTCCGCATCGATGAAGATGAAGTCGAAGCTTTCCCGTTGTCCCTTTTCGTTGAGCAGAGTCGCAAGCGAGTGAGTGGCAGGCCCAATTCGAAGTTCGATTCGATCCTGGAGGCCCGCCGAGTGCCAATGGCGGGCCGCGACTCTCGTATAGGTTTCACTGATGTCGAGCGCAAGCATACGGCTTTCCGCAGGAAGACCTTCCATCACGGCCAGGGCGCTGTAGCCCGTAAAAACACCAATTTCAAGCAGCTTTTTCGCACCCATCAGCTTGGCCAGGAATCCCATAAATTGACCCTGCTCTGGCGTAATTTGCATGACGGCTTCCGGAAGCTCTGCGGTTTCCTCTCGGAGCGCTCTTAACGCTGGCGACTCGCGGTGCCCGAATTTTTCGAGGTAATCAATGAGGCGGTCGTCGAAGACCAGCGCCTTGTGTGCCATCTTAGGACTCCTCAGGCAGGGGAGGTCTGTCCGGCCTGAATTTGGCGCCAGAGCAGCGTGACAGGATGAATCACTTCTACCTCAAGTCCAAGGGCTCGAAGGCCTGCGCGAAGGTGAGCCGAACAGCCGGGGTTCGATGAAAGGAGGAAGCGGGGGGGGGCAGCCAATAATTGGTCCAGAATCACCTGTCGATAGCTTTGCGCTTCATCCGGGTGGTTCAGCATGAAACTGCCGGCAGCGCCACAACAGCGGATGTGAGCTGGCAGTGCTTTGATTTTCAGTCCGGGGATTTTTTCCAGCAGCTTCAATGGGGCGTCAGGGGTCTTCAGGACGTTTCTGAGGCTGCAGGGGCTCTGAAGAATGGCGTTGGCTTCCAGTGGGGCAATTTTGAGCGAATCCGGCCACTCCAGCCGCTCAAGGTAGCTACTGATGTCAGCGTGTCGGGCGCCAATATCCCCTTGCTCCCGAGTGTAATCTTTTAACATGGCGCCGCAGCCTGTGGCGCAACTGATCACGGGGGTCGTAGGAGGCCCTTCAAATGCCGCCCCATTCCGCCGCATTAAGGCGAGGGCATCGTCTTTGCCACCGGCGTGAAGATCCAGCGCGCCGCAGCAGCCTTGGGCTTCAGGAACGTCCACGGCAATACCTAGTGCGTTCAAAAGACGAACTGCCGAATCCAAGGTCTCGGCATCCAATAGGGTCCCTGTGCAGCCGAGAAACAATTGGGCTTCACCTTGGAGCCTATCGGGGTTGTTGGGATATCGGCCTGGCTTGATGTTGCGAAGTCCGGGGGGCGTGTCCGGAAGTCCCTCGGTGAGTGTGCCCAATCCGAGCTGCTTTGCGATGCTCTGTCCCGCGGATGAGCGCGCCAATCGGCCCATTCCTGATTGGAGGAAGCGAGGTTGTTCCGCCTTCAGAAAGCGAACCACCATGGCGTTGATCCGATTTCCGCCCTCTAACGGTGAGTCATGAAGGTGCGCTCGAAAGTCATCAACGATTCGACCATAGGGAACGTTAGCTGGGCAAACCGCCTCACACGACCGGCAGAGCAGACAATGATCGATATGGTCAGTCAGTTTGGGCGTCAGCTCAAGAGCGCCCTGAGCCCATCCCTGGATCAATGACAGTCGGCCGCGAGGGGATTCGTTCTCATCCGATGTCTTGAGGTAGGTGGGGCAGTGCGGAAGGCACAGCCCACATTTCACGCAAACATCAGTCGTTGCTGCGAGTTCTGGGTCCCTTGTCGCGGGTGCGGTCTCCTCGAACATCGCAGGGCCCCGACCTTTAGTGCCTGAAGTGGCGCATACCGGTGAACACCATGGCCATGCCATGCTCATCGGCAGCGGCAATGACTTCAGCGTCTCGAACGGAGCCACCGGGTTGGATTAATGCAGTCACGCCCGCCTCGGCCGCTGAATCGACGCCGTCGCGGAATGGGAAGAAGGCGTCAGAGGCGACAACCGATCCTTGCACCTCTAGACCCGCGTCCTGGGCCTTGATTGCGGCAATACGTGCGGAGTAGACCCTGCTCATCTGGCCTGCGCCAACACCGATGGTGCGTCCATCTTTGGCATAGACGATCGCATTGGATTTGACAAATTTTGCGACCTTCCAGGCGAACAGAAGATCATTGAGCTCTGATGGTGAAGGGGGCCTTTGGGTGACCACCTTAAGATCATTCTGGGTGATTCTTCCCTGATCGGCATCCTGAAGGAGAAGTCCACCACCGACGCGTTTGAAATCAATAGCATGCGGTGCATTAGGATCCCACTCTCCGGTTTCGAGTACCCGGACATTGGGTTTCCCTGCAAGAAGTGTTTTGGCTTGGAGGCTGATGGAGGGCGCAAGAATTACCTCGACAAATTGACGATCAATAATCGTCTTCGCCGTCTGAGGATCGAGTTCGCGATTGAAGGCAATGATCCCGCCAAAAGCAGAGGTCGGATCGGTGTTGTAGGCCTGTTCATAGGCGGATAGAAGGTCCGGACCCACGGCAACACCACAAGGGTTTGCATGTTTCACGATGACGCAGGCGGGCCCACTGTCAAAACTCTTGACGCATTCAAGGGCCGCGTCGGCATCGGCAATGTTGTTATAGGAAAGCTCCTTGCCTTGAACTTGGACTGCAGCCGCAATGGAGCCTTTGGGGGGCGTCGAGTCTCTGTAGAACGCGGCGCGTTGATGCGGATTTTCACCATAGCGCATGTCCTGAGCATACTGAAGGGTCAGGATTAGCGGGTCTGGAAAAAGAGGGCCACCCGAAACCTTGTCGAGATAATCCGCTATGAGCGCATCGTATCGGGCGGTGTGACGATAGCACTTGGCAGCGAGACGCAGGCGGGTCGCAAGGCTCAAGGCGCCATTCTGAAGCACCATTTCCTCAAGGATCCCAGCATAATCAGAAGGGTCGACGACCACGCCGACTGCGTTGTGGTTCTTTGCAGCTGCCCGAAGCATGGCGGGTCCGCCAATATCGATATTTTCGACTGCGTCCTCAAAGCTGCAATCGGGTTTTGCGATGGTGGCTTCGAAGGGGTAAAGGTTCACGACGACCAGATCGATCGGCGAGATGCCATGTTCTGCCATCACGCCCTCGTCCTGACCTCTGCGGCCCAGAATGCCGCCATGGATCTTGGGGTGCAGCGTTTTGATGCGGCCACCCATGATTTCAGGGAATCCCGTGTGTTGTGAAACCTCCTTGGCCGCATGGCCGTGATCCAGAAGGTAACGGTACGTGCCCCCGGAGGAGAGGATCTCGACTCCTTGCCGAGTTAGGCCTTCAGCCAGCTCGAGAAGTCCGGATTTGTCAGAAACACTGATAAGGGCGCGCGTGATGCGCTGGGGGCTAGACATGATGGAGTCTCTCTTACTCAATCCGGTAAATCTGCATTTTTTTACGCAGGGTACTGCGG
Organism: Pseudomonadota bacterium; assembly: GCA_041178325.1. Classification (GTDB taxonomy): domain Bacteria; phylum Pseudomonadota; class Gammaproteobacteria; order Methylococcales; family Methylococcaceae; genus UBA6136. The sequence goes on along the minus strand of JBEGVN010000017.1, from coordinate 78,888 downwards.
CTCAGTCCGAGGATTTGAGCGGCTTTGGTCTGGTTATGCTCGCAATGTTCAAGCACGGTTTCGATCAGGGGTTGCTCCACTTCGCTCAGGACCAATTCATAGAGGTTGCTGGCGCCATGGCCGTCAAGACTTGCGAAATACGCGCGCAGAGCATCACGCACATGGCTGCTGAGGACGGAATTACCCTCTTTCGAGGAGGCGGTATCTGACGGAATCTGGGTCACGGACGGTACGCGATGAGATGCTGTTGGAAGAGTTCGCGGATCAGACCTATTTGCCCCTCCGCCGAGAGTTGTTGATTGAAAGCTGAACGCGCTTCCAAGGGACCCTCCAGGTGATCGAAATACCAACCAATGTGCTTCCGGGCAATTCGAATGCCCTGATGTTCCCCATAAAACACATGAAGGGCATCCACGTGCTCCAACATCAGTGTCTCCAGCGCCGAAAGATCGGGTTCAAGGTGTGATGGGTTGCCATCGTGATACCGGATCATGGACGTAAAAAGCCATGGTTGGCCCAGAGCCGCTCTTCCGACCATCACGGCATCCGCGCCAGTCTCCTCCAGCACCTGGAGGGCTTTATCAGGACGCGTGATGTCGCCATTGGCAATGACGGGTATGCGGATCGAGCGCTTGACCTCTGCGATTGTACGGTATTCAGCTGACCCCGAAAACCCGCAGCTGCGGGTGCGTCCATGGATGGTGAGCGCTTGAATTCCTGCATCCTCTGCAATTTGTCCGATTCGGACGGCATTACGGTTTTCTGGATCCCAACCGGTTCTGATCTTGAGTGTCACCGGAACATCGACAGCGTGGACGACAGCTTCAAGGATACGGCGGACCAGATCTTCGTCCCTGAGAAGGGCAGATCCTGCGGCCTTTCGGCAGACCTTCTTGGCGGGGCAGCCCATGTTGATATCGATCAGATCAGCGCCCCGCGCCACGTTGAGGCGAGCCGCTTCGGCCATATCCTTGGGTTCATTACCTAAAATCTGGACGGCTCTAATTCCAGTTTCGCCGCCATGATCGGTCCGCATGAGGGTTTTCCGGTCGTCTTTGAGCAGAGGATTTGCCGAGACCATCTCGCTGACCGCCATGGCGGCGCCGAATCGTCGGCACAGATTCCGAAAAGGACGATCCGTAACGCCAGCCATGGGCGCCAGAATAAAGGGGTTGTTCAGCGTGAGGCGACCAATATGAAGCTTGAAGGCCGCTGCGCTTGGGGGCATAGAAACGTGACTCATGAGGGGTTGACCCTTTGAACGGCTTCAAGGACCTTCCGAGGCTCAAGGTGACGCATGCAGGTGAAAAGGCCGTGGCATAGCGGTTTTCGATGGCAAGGGGAACAGGGTTCCTTGACGTAAAGAATCTCTGCCTTGGATGAGGGATCCTCCCAGTAGGGGAGCGTCGAGCCAAAAAGGGCGATCGTCGGTGTTCCAAGTGCCTTGCCTAGATGGGTCAAGCCGGTATCCACCCCGATCAGGAGATTCACTGTTTGAATCAAGGCCGCAGACTCAAGAAGGGTTGTCTTCCCGGCAAGGGAGACGGCGTCGGGACCCATGCCTTTGGCGAGGTGTTCCGCAGTTTCAAGATCGCCGGGGCCGCCGAGAATCAGACTGCGATAACCTAAGGAGCGCAGACCCTGACTGAGAGCAATCCAGTGATCATCAAACCAGTGTTTCTGCGGGCGGGTGGTAAAAGGAGCCAGAAGAGCCACCTTTTCGTCGCCGAATTGACTCTGGATTTTGGCTTGAGCTTTCTTTTTCAGGACATCAGGGACCTGTATGTCGGGAGTGAAATCCTCATCCTGAGCGCCGAGACTGACAGCCAGGGCCCGATATTCCTTTCCCATCCGGGGGTCGGTTTCATTGCGCATCAGGCACTCGGTCATGAGCCATTGGCTGCCTTCTTTTGAGCCGAGGCCAATTCGGCGCGGAGCGCCTGTGGCAAAGGCCCAGATTCCGCTTTTGAATAGACCCTGCAGATCCAACGTGAGGTCAAAGGATTTTGCTCTCAGCGCTCTTGCAAACGCCCACATTTCCTTAACTGCCTTTCCTCTCTGGCCTTCGCGCGCCATGGTTTTCCAGCGTTGGCGTGGTAGTTCAATGACCTCATCCAGTTGGGGGTTTGGATGCAGTAGTTCCGCGGGGCCTGTTTCAGCCAGCCAGGTGATATGAGCCTCAGGCCAGAGGTTTCTGAGCGCAGGAATAAGGCCTGAAGCCATCACGATATCGCCGATAGCACTCAGGCGGACAATCAGTACGCGTTGAGGAGTGGATGTGTTCATGAGTGGGGGTGTCAGGTCAACCCTGAATCATACGGCAGCACACGACCGGAGGAAATTGTTATGAAGGATGCTTGATTGGGTCCCGTGTGGTCCCAATATCGAGCTTATCTTCTACTCAGATTAAAGGTTTTTAACATGCGAATGGACAAACTGACGGGAAAATTCCAGTCTGCACTGGCAGATGCCCAAAGTCTTGCGTTGGGTCGGGATCAGCAATTCATTGCCCCAGTCCATGTCATGGTGGCGCTGATTGACCAGGAAGGAGGAACGGTTCGCCCATTGCTCACCCAATGCGGTGTCAACGTGGCTGAACTGAGGTCGCTTCTGGGGCAACAGGTGGAGCGTCTGCCGCGCGTGGAGGGCGTGGGCGGTGATATTCAGATCGCCGGTGAGCTTCTCAAGCTTTTGAATCTGACCGACAAGTTATCCCAAAAACGAGGGGATCAGTTCATTACGAGCGAGATTTTTGTTCAGGCAGCGCTGGAGGAGCGCGGCGAGTTGGGCAACACCCTCAAAAAAGCAGGACTTGTTCCGGCAAAGCTTTTGGAGGTTATTGATCGCATCCGCGGCGGGCAGAAGGTGGATGACCCCAATGTTGAGGAACAGCGGGGAGCACTCCAAAAATACACCATTGATCTGACGGCCCGAGCTGAAGACGGGAAACTGGACCCTGTCATTGGTCGGGACGATGAAATTCGTCGGACTGTTCAGGTGCTGCAGCGAAGAACGAAGAATAACCCCGTCCTGATCGGTGAACCCGGCGTCGGCAAGACGGCCATCGTTGAGGGACTCGCGCTGCGTATCATCAATGGCGAGGTTCCTGAGGGCGTCAAGGGTAAGCGCCTTCTGGCCCTGGATATGGCTGCCTTGATTGCGGGAACCAAGTTCCGCGGCGAGTTCGAGGAACGCATGAAGGCGCTACTGAATGATATTTCCAAGCAGGAAGGTCAGGTCATTCTCTTCATTGATGAGCTTCATACGATGGTCGGAGCCGGCAAGGCCGACGGCGCCATGGATGCAGGAAATATGCTCAAACCGGCCCTGGCGAGAGGCGAACTTCACTGTATTGGTGCCACGACGCTGGATGAATATCGCCAGTACATCGAAAAGGATGCGGCCTTGGAGCGGCGCTTCCAAAAGGTGCTGGTCGATGAACCCAGTGTTGAGGACACGATTGCTATTTTGCGCGGGCTCAAGGAAAAGTATGAGGTTCACCACGGCATTACCATCACCGATCCGGCGATTGTCGCAGCGGCGACCCTCTCGCATCGTTACATTACGGACCGGAATCTTCCGGACAAGGCAATCGATCTTGTGGATGAAGCCAGCAGCCGTATTCGGATGGAAATCGATTCTAAGCCGGAGTCGATGGATCGGCTGGAGCGCCGTCTGATTCAGTTCAAGATCGAACGGGAAGCTCTCAAGAAAGAGACGGATGAGGCTTCACGTCGGCGGCTTTCTGAACTTCAAGAGCGTATTTCTGAAATGGAGCGCGAGTATGCCGAGCTGGAGGAGATTTGGAAGGCTGAAAAGGCAGCGCTTCAGGGGAACACGGCGATTAAGGAAAAGTTGGACAAGGCACGTCTCGACCTTGAGGCGGCGCGAAGGGCGGGGGATTACACCAAGATGGGTGAGCTCCAGTATGGACTGATCCCTGAGCTCCAAAAGCAGCTGGATGCAGCCGAGGCGATTGAGAATGTTGAAGCCACCTTGGTGAGAAACAAGGTGACAGACGAAGAAATTGCCGAGGTGGTTTCAAAGTGGACCGGCATCCCGGTTTCCAAAATGCTGGAAGGTGAGCGGGAAAAACTCTTGGCGATGGAGTCCGAGATTGGCCATCGGGTGGTAGGGCAGGCGGAAGCGATCAAAGCCGTTTCCGATGCGATCCGACGTTCGCGGGCGGGCCTTTCTGATCCCAGGCGACCGAATGGATCGTTTCTCTTTCTGGGTCCGACAGGCGTGGGTAAAACCGAACTCTGCAAGGCGTTGGCGGAATTCCTTTTTGACACCGAAGAAGCCATGGTCCGAATCGATATGTCGGAGTTCATGGAGAAACACTCGGTTGCCCGACTGATTGGCGCCCCGCCGGGGTATGTCGGCTATGAGGAAGGTGGATACCTCACGGAGACGGTACGCCGTCGGCCCTATGCGGTGATACTTTTGGATGAGGTGGAAAAGGCACATCCTGATGTCTTTAATATTCTTCTTCAGGTTCTGGATGATGGCCGGCTCACGGATGGGCATGGGCGCACAGTGGATTTTAGAAACACCGTGATTGTGATGACCTCAAACCTCGGTTCTGACCGTATTCAGGAATTAGCTGGGGAAGAAAATTATATGGAGATGAAGTCGGCGGTGATGGAGGTGGTGAGCCACCACTTCAGGCCCGAATTTATTAACCGTATTGATGAGGTCGTGGTTTTTCATCCGCTGATCCGTGATCAGATTCGTGCCATCTGCAGAATTCAGATTCAGAATCTGGAGCAACGTCTCAATGAGCGCGATATCGTGCTCAAGGTCAGCGATGCGGCGCTGGATTATCTCGGCGAAGCAGGATTCGATCCGGTCTATGGGGCTAGGCCCTTAAAGCGGGCGATCCAGCAGGATCTCGAGAACACTCTGGCACAGGAGATCCTGGCTGGAAATGTGGGATCTGGTGATGTGGTCACCGCCGATCTCAAAGACGGTGGGATTGTCCTCTCGACCTGATGAAGCGCATTTACGCCCCCTGGGGTCTCTGCCATTAGGGGGCGTTTTAAAGGATCAGGTTGTGGGCTGGATTCTGCGCCAGTCAATGAAGCAGGCGGCCTGGCCACGGGCATTTCCGCCGGGATCTGCGAGGTTCCATACTTTTGCAGCGCGAATTTCAAAGCGGCCCTTCTTGCCGATCCGAATCCCTTGGTATCCATCTGAGAATCCCTGTTCTCGTACGGCATCCAAAAGTTTCTGTCGGGCCTCCCGATTGGGAGCTTCAGCCGAAAATCGGGAAGGCAGCGTGATCCACTCTTCCCAGGGGTAGCCAAATACTTCGAGCGCCAAGCGATTGGCATAATTGAAGATGGGGTCGTCTTCGGTTCCATGGGAAACCAGCGCGAAAGGGGCGATAAAGACCTGCTCGCCGAGGTTTTCCTGCGCGCTGGCGGGAAAGGGGAAAAGATCCTCACCGGTCCAGTGATGGTAGCTGTCCAGAATGAGGCGGACCTGATCCTGATGAAATTGGTTGTTGGGGCCAGGGGCTTCGGTCTTCACAGGGCGGTACCCTTTTCTGAGGCAAGCAGCGATTATATCGACCGGCGCAAAATGGCCAAAAGAGGAGGATACCTTTTTGAAATATGGCGGAAGACTCATCCATCGTGTCGTTGATGAATATGGGCCTATTGAGGTGGTCGATGCCCACGGTGTGAGGTCGCTTCATTTTGGTTCTTCGGCTCGACAGAGTGCAATGGACCTTGCCTTCCCGAATCAGATTGAATTGACTTACCTCAGATCGATGCTGATTCCCTTGTTGTTTGTTGCAAGGCCGCAGCGCGTTCTCCTTTTGGGTCTCGGTGGTGGAACCTTGGCAAGATTCTTTCTTCAGTATTTTCCAGGCACACGAATCGAGGCGGTCGAATTGCGGCATGGCGTGGTTGAGGTCGCTCAAGCCTATTTCCAGCTGCTAATTAGACCCCCCTTGGAGGTCCATGTGACGGATGCGCATCACTATCTCGAACGTCAGGTTAGTCTGGCCCACGGCCAATTTGATCTGATTTTCGTCGACGTTTTTGATGCCCAGGGGCCATCGGTGGTCCTTGAGGAGCCTGAATTTTTTTCTCGACTGTCTGCGCTACTCGCTCCCCGAGGGGCTGTGGCCATCAATCTTTGGTCGGGAGAGGGTGCTGCCTGGCGCGAAATTCAAGCGCGGATACACGAGCATTTCAGGGGAATCTTGGCTACGCTTTCGGTACCGGGTCGTGGGAACCGCATCTCCCTTTCGCTGGGTGAGGGCTATGGTCCGCTGAATCTCAGGCAGTTGGGGGTTGAGGCGCGAGCGCTAGAGCAGCGCTTGGGGATGGAGTTTGTCCGTCTCTTTGAGCGCCTCTCGTTTGCGAGGCAACAGGCGGGTGGATGATCAGCTCTCGATGCGCCTGGTTAGTGCGAGAAAGCTTTCTTCATCGAGAATTGGAATGCCGAGTTGGGCGGCCTTTGTGGCCTTCGATCCGGCATCGGTCCCCACGACGACATAGCTGGTTTTTTGCGAGACGCTGCCAGTCGCCTTTCCTCCCAGAGCCAGAATACGGGCATGGGCTTCATCGCGTGAAAGAGTCGCAAGGGTACCCGTAACCACAAAGGTTTTACCCTGAAGGGGTTGGGGGCCCTCACTGGCCGCCGCCATCTTTTCCCAGCGAACGCCATGGGCGATAAGGCTTGAAATGACCTCAAGATTGCGCGGCTGACAGAAGAACGTATGGATGTGCTTTGCGACGGTCGGGCCAACATCTGGGACGCCCATCAGAGTCTGCGGATCCGCGGCCATCAGTGGCGAAAGATCGCTGAAATGTTGGGCTAGATTACGAGCCGTCACCTCGCCTACTTCGCGAATTCCTAAGGCAAAAAGAAAACGGGGAAGTGTTGTGTTTCGGCTTTTGTCGATCGCCGCAACCAAGTTTTTTGCTGACTTCTCCCCCAGCCGATCAAGGCCGCTCAAGGCTGGTACATCAAGCCGATAGAGATCTGCCACCGTCTCAATGAGACGACTATCGAGCAGTTGATCGATGATTTTTTCGCCCAAACCATCGATGTCCATTGCCTTGCGAGAGGCGAAGTGTCGCACGGATTCCTTGTGCTGAGCAGGACAGGATAGGCCGCCACTGCAGCGGACCACAGCTTCACCCTCATCGGTCTCTACGCTGGATCCGCAGATTGGGCAGTGCAAAGGCATGAGGAATTCTGGGAGATCCGTCGCTCGTAATTCCGGGAGGCTTCGAACCACCTCCGGAATCACATCACCTGCGCGCCGAATAATGACTTCATCACCGATGCGAATATCCTTGCGCCTGATTTCATCTGCATTATGGAGGGTTGCATTGGTGACGGTCACGCCGCCTACCTGCACGGGTTCTAGTCGGGCGACGGGGGTCAGTGCTCCCGTTCGACCCACCTGAACGTCGATCGCCTTGACTTGGGTTCTGGCTTCTTCGGCCGGAAATTTGTGAGCGATCGCCCAACGTGGCGCACGTGCGACAAAACCAAGGATTTCCCGATCGGACAGGTTGTCGATTTTGTAGACCACCCCATCTATGTCATAAGGAAGGGTGGACCTTCGTGATTCAAGATCCCGATAGATTGCAAGGCATCCTGATATATCCTGGGTGACGAGTGACTCCGGATTGACGGGGATGCCCCAGCTTTGAAAGCGACGCAGTGTATCTGAGTGGGTTTCTGCGAGCGCTGAGTTCGGGTATTGGCCCCATCCGTAACAGAAAAAACTCAGCGGGCGCGTAGCGGTAATCCGAGGGTCTAGTTGCCGGAGGCTTCCTGCAGCGGCGTTTCGGGGATTGGCGAAGGTTTTCTCTCCTCGAAGGGCGGCTTCGGCATTTAATTGTTCGAACCCCGCCCGGGGCATGAAGACCTCCCCGCGAATTTCAAAGACCTCAGGCCATCCCTCGCCCTCAAGAAGCTTGGGGATATCCGAGATGGTCAGAAGATTCTGGGTGATCTCTTCCCCAGTCTGACCATCACCCCGTGTGGCGCCTTGGGTCAATCGCCCGCCCACATAGGTCAAGCTTACGGCCAGTCCATCCAGTTTGGGCTCAACGGCAAAACGATAGTTGGTTCGTGCCAGGCGCTGTTGAATACGTCGCTCGAAGTCCGCAAGGTCTTCTTCGGAGAAGGCATTCTCTAAAGAGAGCATCGGGACCTTATGGTCGACCGCGGTGAAGGTCTTTGAAACGGGTGCACCGACGGTCTGTGTCGGAGAGTCGGGGATTTTCAGTTCTGGGAATTGCAATTCGAGCTGAAGAAGCTCCGCCATTAAACGATCAAATTCAACATCCGGAATAATCGGTTGATCGAGTTGGTGATAACGCAGGTTGTGATAGGCAATCTCGGCCCGAAGCGTCTCCGCGCGCTGGTGTTCCGCCTCGGAGGCCAATGCCATCAGGATTCGACAGGGTGTTTCAGGAGATTCCGCATGTGGGCAATTTTGCTGGCACCCAGCGGTTGGCGGGCCTCATCCCATTGAATGCCATTGAGTTGCTGGGCAAGTTCACGACTGGTGTTGACCAGGTCATCATAGGTGGCTAAGGGGTCGGAAACCCGCGCGGTCTGGAAGAAGAGAACAATTCCAGGGCACTCGAATGATGCCATATCATCGATGGGGAAGGTCCCCGGTTCGACCAGACTGGCGACGCTGAAAAGGGTTTGGGTCAGATCATGGTTGTAGCGATGAAAGATGCCCATATCCCCATAGAGGAGATCATTTTCCAGAAGCGCCTGCTTCAGTTCGGTGCCGTTAAAGAAGCTGCCAGTACCTGCTATGACGCTGACCTGAATCAGGAATGGGGCGCCGCCGGGTTCGTCTGCGGAAGCCGTATGCTCGACGATCTCGTCGTCCTCAAGATCAGGCTCATCATGATAGTCCACATCGGCATCAAGGCCTGCAAACACAGGTTCGCGTCGATGGTCAGCCCCCGAGCTAATGACGCGGACACTCTCTTCGAAATACTCGTCAGGATCCTGATAATCCTGATCTGAAGCGTTGGACTCATCACTTTCCCTTGCGCTGAAGAGGTTCTTCAGGCTGCTGACCAGAGGGTCTTTGAAACGACCCCAGATGTATATACCCGCCATGACAGTGATGCCAACCAGGATCAGGATCAGGCGAACGGTATCTCTATCCATCGTGAAGCCTCAGGCAATTCAGGCGGCCGTCATTTCGACAGCTGCATCGATGTCCACCGCAACAATGCGGGAAACCCCAGGTTCCTTCATGGTGACTCCCGCAAGGTGCTGGGCGATCTCCATCGTAACCTTGTTATGCGATATGAAGAGGAATTGTACCCTCTCCGACATTTCCTTGACCAATTGACTGAATCGGCCGACGTTGGCGTCATCCAGTGGTGCATCAACTTCGTCCAGCAGACAAAAGGGCGCAGGATTAAGTTCGAAAATGGCGAAAACCAGAGCGGCAGCGGTCAGGGCCTTCTCTCCACCTGACAAAAGATGGATCGAACTGTTTCGTTTTCCCGGTGGGCGAGCCATAACGGTCACCCCGGTTTCCAAAAGATCCCTTTCGGTCAATTCAAGCGAGGCCTGACCACCACCGAAAAGCTTTGGGAACATTCGTTGGAGGCCGGTGTTGATGAGATCGAACGTTTCTTTGAAACGGGTGCGACATTCGCGATCAATTTTCTCGATGGCTTCGCGCAGCGTTTCAAGTGACTGACCGAGATCGGCATTTTGTTCGTCGAGGAATTTCATGCGTTCTTCCTGAACCAAGTATTCTTCCATGGCCGTTAGGTTAACCGCGCCAAGCCGGGCAATTTCGGTGGCGATTTCCTGCAGCTGGTTCTGCCAAACCTTTTCACTGGCCTCTGCGGGGAGATTCTCAATGGCCCGGTCAGGCGCTGAGCCGATTTCCTCAAACTGTTCCTCAACCGTTTGCCGGCGCACCTCGTTGGCGGACAAGTCGAGCTTGATGCGCTCCAATTGGTCTTTGACCCTCTGAAGTTGCCGTTCGTTTTCAAGTTTGGCTTCAGAGGCGCTTCGTATCTCCGATTCAAGTGCTGAGGCCCGCTGACGTTGTCGAGTCAGGGTTTCTTCCACCTGGGCTTTCTTTTCTGTCAGTATCTCAAGTTCATCTTCGGATCCTTCAGGGATCTGCGCTGACTCTGTGGCGCGGGTTTTTAAGGCATCCAGACGCTGTTCGCAGTGCTCAAGCTGTGTTCGGAGGCGTTCAAGATGGCGGGTGGTGATCTGCTCATTGGACTTGAGCTGTTCGGCACGGCTTCTAAGACCTTGCGCCTTTTCTCGGCTGGCCTGAAGGGCTTGTTCTGCTTGGCTAAGGCCGGTCTCCATCGACTCACGATTACCCGAAAGTAGGGTCATGTTTCTGTCGAGTTCGGCCAATCGCTCCTCGGCTTCGGTCTTGAGGTGCGTCGATTCTTCAAGGTCCTCTCGAACTTCCTGGGTCTGGATCTCGATTTCACCAATTTCGTTCAGGATCTGATTCATTCGCTTCAGTGCTTGTTCATGGCGAGCCTTGAGCGCGCTAAGTTCAGAGCGTGAGCGTGCATGTTCTGAGCCGATGCGACGGTCCTCTGATTGAAGCCGTTCCCGTTCGGATTCTGCTTGTTTTAATGCGCCTTCGCGCGCCTCCAGGAGGGCTTCGCTTTGTTCGATCCCTTCGCTAAGAACAATGAGCTCATGCTTGAGGTTCTTGAGTTCGCGCCCTCTTCGGATTAGCCCGGCCTGGCCATCGTCTACTTTCTGATGAATCAGCCAATTGCGACCGATGAGAGTTCCCTCGGGGCTGATCGCAGCTTCATGTGTCTTCAGGGTCTTCCGTGACGCAAAGGTCTCATCAAGTGACCCTGCCCAGCGGATGCGACCCAAGAGATCTTCAAGATCGACTGGGCTTTTGACGAGGCTTGAAAGGGTATCGTCCTCTTTTGGCGGAGACGATGGAGTACTTGTTTCTAGGAAAGCGATGGATTCTGCAGGGATTTCTTTGATGAGCTCGATGACTTGCGTGAGATCCCCGACACAGAGCGCCTGAAGATGAGGCCCAAGCAACGTTTCGACGGCAGTCTCCCACTCGGGAGCAACCTCCATCAGTTCCGCAAGCCGTGGAACAGTGTTGAGATTATGCCGTTCCAGCCATGCTTTAAGATCGGCGCGATCCTTGCCCATGGCATGATGCTGCAGGGTCTCGATGGAAGCAATCCGTCCTTCTAGAGCATGTCGTTCTGCCAGCAATTGATTAAGCTCAGCTCTCGCTGCCTTGATCTCCTGGCGCAGCGCCTCAACCGTTATTTGAAGTTGCACTTGTTGTTCGTGAACCATGAGGCGCTCGGCTTCAAGTTCCTGAACCAGGACTTCTAATTCTTCAAGACCTGAGGCGTTGCGTTCCTTTTCAATATCGCCCTTTTCGCCGTGAAGTTTTTCAAGGCGGACTTCAGATTGCCTGATTTGTTGTTCACTTTGGCGAATTCGAGCGCTCTGGATTTCCAATTGCCCTCTAAATCGACTGATTTCCCGATTCAGTTCTTCAGACGCAATGCGGGATTCCCTGAGGTTGGCGTCAGCCTTGCTCCGCAGCTCCTGGCACGCATTCTCGGTCTGGATGGCAGATTCGAGCTTCAGTTCAATTTCAGCGTGCTCCTCGCGGATCTGATCCAGTGTTTCCTGGTCTGCTGCAAGGTCCACGGCGGCCTGGCGTTGCTCCTCAATCAACCGCTGCTCTTCCTGATTCAGGTTGGCTTGAGTTTCCCGCGCATGGCGGAGTGTTTGGCTGATCCGAGTGATGTCAGCACCCAGCTCGTAAAATTGCGCTTGAGTATCGCTCAATTCACGCTGGAGGATTTCTTGCTGATCTCTTCGGTCTTGTAAAATTTCAGTCTGGGTGTAATCCATTTCGGCATGTTGCCTGAATGCGCCCTCACTGCTCTGGAGTTGGATTTCAAGTTGCTGAAATTCGTCTTGGTGTTTCTTCCAGCGAAGACCCAGCAGTTGTTCTTTAAGTAGGCGTTCCTCGTCTTTGAGCGTGGTATATCGCTCGGCTTTTTTGGCCTGGCGTTTGAGGCTTTCCAGCTGTTTGCTGACCTCTTCGCGAAGATCAAGGAGTCGATCGAGATTTTCCTGGGTGTGCCCCATCCGGAGCTCCGTCTCATGTCGCCGCTCCTTGTACTTGGAGATTCCGGCGGCTTCCTCGATGAGCTCCCGAAGCTCTGCGGGCTTTGCCTCAATCAGGCGCGAGATCGTCCCTTGCTCGATGATGGCGTAGCTGCGCGACCCTAAACCCGTTCCGAGGAATAGATCGGTAATATCCTTTCTTCGGCAGCGCGTGCCGTTGAGGATATAGGTCGACTGGCCATCGCGTGTGACTTGCCGCTTGATGGAGATTTCCGGGAACTTTGCGTACTCGCCGGGTGCCTTACCCTCTGTATTGTCGAAGACCAGTTCGACAGAAGCGAGGCCCACTGGTTTTCGGCTGCTTGAACCATTGAATATGACATCAGCCATGCTCTCGCCACGAAGATGCTTTGCAGAGCTTTCACCCATGACCCAGCGCACGGCATCGATGATGTTCGATTTGCCGCAGCCATTGGGTCCGACTATCCCAATCAAATTTCCCGGGGTGGGAATGGTTGTGGGATCGACGAAGGACTTGAAGCCCGCAAGCTTGATTCGGTCAAGGCGCACGTCGGAAGGCCAGGAGTGGGGTGATGAGGCTTTAAACTGGTTGGCACGGAGCCGTGCCGGTATTATAGCCGACTGCCGTTGGTCCCGGGCCTTGTCGCATTGAGCGGATTGGCCAACGAACGCCTCTTTCTCCGTTACTTCGCAGGATCTTATGACTACTCAGCCAAGCAAGACGCTTGAAACCTTCATTAACCCGAAGCCCGAGCGCGATTACACGATTCGTATCGACATGCCGGAATTCACCTGTCTTTGCCCTAAAACGGGCCAGCCGGATTTTGCGACCTTGCATCTGGAGTATGTTGCAGATCAGTCCTGTGTGGAGTTGAAGGCGCTGAAGCTTTACGTCTGGTCTTTTCGTGATGAGGGTGCGTTTCATGAAGCTGTCACCAATCGTATTCTGGATGATCTTGTAGCTGCCACCTCCCCGAGGTTTATGCGTTTGACGGCGCGATTCAATGTGCGGGGAGGCGTTTACACCAATGTGGTGGCCGAATACCAAAAGCCAGGCTGGACGCCCGCGCCAGTGGTTCACTTGAGTTGAGGCTGCAATGAGTACACCTGAATGTCCTGTTTGCGGCATGGTTAACGCCTATTCCGATGGTCAACAGTGGGTATGCCCAGACTGTTTTCATGAGTGGAGTGAAGGCGAGGCATCAGCATATGCTGGTGATGTCGATGGTGCGGTTCGCGATTCGAATGGAACCCTATTGGCCGATGGAGACTCGGTCCTTTTGATCAAGGATCTCAAGGTCAAGGGGAGTTCGATTACCCTGAAAAAAGGGTCTAAGGCTAAAAATATTCGCCTTCGTGATGGAGACCACGAGGTCGACTGCAAGATTGATAATGTGAGCTATATGCTCAAGGCGTGCTTTCTGAAGAAAGCCTAGAAGGAGGCGTCCACGACCCCAAAGGGGTCGTGGAAAGCTGAGATTTTTCTAGAGCGTTTCGAGAATGGCGCCTTTAACGGCGTCCAGCGTCGCAGGAACCTTGCTCGGCTTGATGTCGCACTGACCAATGGCCGTGTCGGGATCTTTGAGTCCGTTGCCGGTCAAAGTGCAGACAACGGTCTTCCCTTCCGGAATCTTGCCAGAGCGAAGATCGCGAAGTACTCCAGCTACGGAAGTGGCAGACGCCGGTTCACAGAAAATTCCTTCCTTTTCAGAGAGGAGCTTCTGGGTTTCCAGGATCTCGGCGTCCGTTAATTCGTCAAACCAGCCGCCAGACTCTTTCTGTGCTGCCCAAGCCTGATGCCAGGATTGCGGATGGCCGATACGGATAGCGGTTGCAATCGTCTCTGGTTCGTCGACCATGCCGCCACGAAGGAATGGGGCAGCCCCTGCTGCTTGGTAACCCACCATGATTGGGCGGTTATCGGTCATTTTCCCTAGTCGGGTGTAGCTGCAATTACCCTCGCAGAAGGCGCAGGCCTGTGTCGGGCATTCACCCCCCGAGCAGGTGGCTTCGGTGTAACCAATCCAATGCGCGGTAATATTTCCGGCGTTACCGACGGGCAGGCAGTGGTAATCCGGAGCGCGTCCAAGGGCTTCGATGATCTCAAATGATGCCGTCTTTTGCCCCTGAAGGCGAAACGGGTTGATAGAGTTCACGATCGTTACCGGGGCGTGATCTGCAATTTCCTTGACCAGGCGCATGCCATCATCGAAGTTGCCCTGAATCTGCAAAACCTTGGCGCCATGGATCATGGCCTGGGCAAGTTTGCCCAATGCAATTTTTCCATCGGGAATGAGCACGTAGCAGTGAATTCCTGCACGTGCTGCATAGGCTGCTGCCGCGGCTGATGTGTTTCCGGTGGAGGCACAGACGATCGCCTTGCTGCCCGCCTCAACCGCTTTCGTGACGGCCATGGTCATGCCACGATCCTTGAATGACCCTGTGGGGTTCAAGCCCTCGAATTTCACATAAAGATCGACATTCTTGCCAATCAGGTTAGGAATGTTGATGAGCTGGATCAATGGTGTATTGCCTTCAGACAGGCTGATGGCTCGGGTATCCGGGCCGACAGGCAGTCGATTGCGGTAACGGTCGATCAGTCCGGTGTAGCGGTTTGCTTGAGTCATAGCGGTAGCGTGTTCGATGAATGAGTCAGGTCATTTAGCCAAGAGATTCGACGCGAATGCGTTTGATAGGCCCGTTGATGGTGGGCAAGGCTTCGATCTCCATAATGGCTTGATCGAGTTCCTTTTCGAGGACTCGATGCGTCAGCATGATCACGGGAAGGAAATTTTCGCCCTCTGGCGGTTCCTTCTGGAGGATCGCTTCAATACTGATCGCATGATCGGCAAGAATGCGGGTTACATCTGCGAGCACGCCGGGCTGATCGCTCGCACTGAGGCGAAGGTAGTATGCGCTCTCGATTTCAGCAATCGGAAGGATCGGAAGCTCGGCAATAGCCCCCGGCTGGAAGGCAAGGTGGGGAACGCGATTCTCCGGATCTGATGTCAAAGTTCGAACGACATCCACAAGGTCGGCAACCACGGCAGATGCCGTAGGTTCAGCGCCGGCCCCTGCACCATAGTAAAGGGTTGAGCCAACGGCATCTGCCTTAACCAGAACAGCATTCATGACCCCATCCACATTTGCGATCAGTCGCCGATAAGGGATCAGGGTCGGATGGACCCGAAGTTCGATGCCACGGGAGGCCCTTCGGGCAATCCCAAGAAGCTTGATCCGGTAGCCTAGGGCCTCGGCATAGTTGACATCCATGGCAGTGATGCCCGTGATGCCCTCGATCGCGACTTTGTCGGCCTGAAGAGGAATGCCAAAAGCAATGGAAGCCAGGATGGTTAGCTTGTGAGCCGCATCAATACCTTCAATATCAAAGGTCGGGTCAGCTTCCGCATAACCCAAGGCCTGAGCATCGCTAAGGACGTCCGAGAAGCTTCGCCCTTTGTCGCGCATCTCGGTAAGGATGAAATTACAGGTGCCGTTGATGATTCCGGCTAACCATTCAACCGTATTGCCCGCAAGGCCCTCCCTGATGGCCTTAATCACCGGAATTCCCCCTGCCACAGCTGCCTCGAATGCCACCATCAGTCCCTTTTCTCGGGCTTTGGCAAAAATTTCGTTGCCGTGGAGTGCAATCAGGGCTTTGTTTGCGGTCACTACGTGCTTGCCATTTTCCAAGGCTTGAAGCACTAATTCGCGGGCAGGATTGATGCCACCTATGAGCTCAACCACGATATCGATTTCGGGGTCATTAACGATCGTGAAGGGATCGGTCGTTAGATGAATGCCCTGAACATCGCAGATGCGGACGCGGTTCAGGTCTCGTGCGGACGCGGAACGGATCTTGATGGCTCTTCCGGCGCGGCGGGTGATCTCACTGGCATTTCGTTGCAGCACGCTGACCGTGCCGCCGCCCACTGTGCCAAGACCGAGCAAGCCGATTGATACGGGTTTCAAGGCGTTTCCTCTGGGTGTTCCTGTTCGGGGTTACGGCCTTAGGCCAATCCGTCCTTGCGCATCATGTTTTTGATGCCCCTGACGGCCTGTCGGGTTCGATGTTCATTTTCGATCAGGCTGAAACGAACATGATCGTCACCAAATTCCCCAAAACCGATGCCAGGGGAGACCGCGACCTGTGCTTCGAGGAGAACTTTCTTTGCAAATTCGAGTGAGCCAAGATGGCGATAAGGCTCCGGAATTGGCGCCCACATGAACATAGTGGCTTTTGGTTTTTCAATTTCCCAGCCAATCCCGGCCAAGCTGGACCAAAGAACATCCCGGCGTCCTTTGTAAATGTTGCAGATTTCCTGCACACAGTCTTGAGGGCCCTCGAGGGCGGTGATGGCGGCGACCTGAATGGGCGCAAAGGTGCCGTAGTCGAGATACGATTTGATCCGACCCAAGGCGGCAACCAGTTCGCGGTTTCCACACATGAAGCCGACACGCCAACCCGGCATGTTGTAGCTTTTCGATAGGGTGAAAAATTCTACGGCGACGTCGGTAGCTCCCGGGACTTGAAGGATGGATGGGGCAACATAGCCATCGAATACGATGTCTGCGTATGCAATGTCATGAACGACCCAGATCTTGTATTCCCGGGCAAGTGCGACGACTTTTTCAAAAAACTCGAGATCAACGCACTGGGTGGTCGGGTTCCCGGGGAAGTTGAGAACCAGCATCTTGGGCTTTGGCCACGAGGTCTTGATGGCTTTCTCAAGCTCCTCGAAAAAGTCAACGCCAGGAACCAATGGTACGTGGCGGACATCAGCACCTGCCAGGACGAAACCATAGGGATGGATGGGGTATGCGGGGTTGGGGACCAGCGCAGCGTCGCCTGGACCCATCGTGGCCATGGCGAGGTGGGCAAGGCCTTCCTTCGAGCCAATGGTCACAATCGCCTGCGTGTCTGGATCAAGCTCAACGCCGAAACGACGGAGATACCAGCCGCAAATGGCTTTTCTGAGACGAATGATACCTTTAGAAACTGAATAGCGATGGGAGGTGCCTTTTTGAGAGACCTCAATCAATTTGTCCACGATATGTTGTGGCGTGGCCCTATCAGGGTTGCCCATACCGAAATCAATGATGTCAACGCCGTCAGCCCGCTGCTTGGCCTTGAGTTCATTGACGATGTTGAAGACGTAAGGGGGCAGTCTTTTGATGCGTTGGAATTCTTCCATCCTTGACTCTGGCGCTTGCTGGCTGGGATCGCTGGTTATGTCTTTGGGCCGAGCCTGAAAGCGCATCCCCTGTCGGATGAGATGACGGGGCCCGACCCCCGATTATACAAGATCAGCTCCGAGGGTTCGAAAGATAGGATGATTCGCCCAGTATTGATTGTGAGGCTTGCTTCGCCTATGGGAAACTTTGTCCATGAAATCCACCTCACCAGACATACTGATATCGCCCCCGGTTGTTCTTTGTCTTTCAGGCCATGACCCAACAGGAGGGGCAGGAATACAGGCAGATATTGAGGCGATTCGCGCTATGGGAGCACATCCCGCGACTTTGATTACTGCGCTGACGGCACAGGATAGCCAGAATGTGGTCGGAGTTTATCCTCAAGATCCAGAAGCTTTGATGGCTCAGGGGCTTCTTTTGCTCCATGACCTCAATGTGACGGTCATCAAGATCGGTCTTTTGGGATCGCATAGGATTGCTCGAAAGGTGGTGGATTTGATTGATATGGCGGGCTCTGTGCCTGTGGTGCTGGATCCCGTTTTGGCAGCAGGCGGAGGGACTGACCTTGCGGGCGATCAGCTTCTCTCCGTGCTTCGGCAGGATATTTTGCCGAGGGTGACTTGGGTGACGCCGAATGTGCCAGAGGCGCGACGCTTGGCGGGTCGGGAGGATCTTCGGGAATGTGCTGAGCGACTGATGGCCTTGGGGGCGCGCCACGTTATGGTTACGGGGACTCATGATGAGGGGGGCTCTGTGATTAATCGCTGGTATGGGCCGGATGGGTTGTCCGAATGGAGTTGGCCACGCCTTCCTCATGACTATCATGGTTCGGGTTGTACGCTAGCGGCTGCTTTAGCTGGAGGTCTTGCTTGTGGGAAAGGAGAGAAGGAGTCAGTCTTTGGCGCTCAGGCATTCACCTATAACGCACTTCAGGCCGCTTATCCCTTGGGACGTGGGCAATGGTTTCCAGCTCGCTCAGATCGGGCTATGGCGCTTGGAGTGGGAGACGTGGCCCGATGAATTCTGAATCTGGAATAATCACGCGCAGAGCCCTTGAGCTATTCCTTGCTGAAACGCTCGGGGTTTCGGGTTATGCCGACTACGGCCCTAACGGTTTACAGGTCGAGGGAAAGGACACGATTCGGCGCGTAGGCTTTGCCGTGTCTGCGACCTTTGACTCGATTCATCGGGCTGTTGAGTCCAAGGCCGATGCCCTGATTGTTCATCACGGTTTACTCTGGCATTTTTCAGGGCCAAAGCCCTTGGTGGGTGCCTACGCTCGTCGGATTTTTCCTCTGGTTCAAAATGAAATCAGTCTTTTTGCTTACCACTTGCCACTCGATGCGCACCCGCTTGTTGGAAATGCGGCCGGTCTTGCCCGTGCGTTGGGTTTGACGCAGTTGTCACCCTTTGGTGATTACAAAGGAAAGCCGACGGGTGTTCATGGGATTTTTGAGGAGGAACCCCTGGCGTCTGCTTTAAGGGTAAAAATCGCCCAGACTCTCAATCATGCGGTTCTTTTTGCGAGCCCTGATGAGACGGCCAAGGTAAGGACGTTGGGCATCATCACGGGGGGAGCTAACCGTGATTGGGCCCTTGCTCATCTTGCGGGGCTTGATGCCTACCTGACGGGTGAAATGAGCGAACATGATTGGCATGAAAGTAAGGAGGCGGGGATACATATGTATGCCGGAGGACACCATGCCACTGAGGTCTTTGGTGTCCAGTCTCTGATGGCGCTTTTGAAGGAGCGATTTGATCTGGACTGCTTTTATATCGACAGTGAAAATCCCGCCTGAGACGGACTTGTTTGATCCCGCTAGCCCAAGGCTCATCGAAGTCATAGCCTCGGATTTTCCTCTATTGGTGGACTATTCCAAAGTTCTCTGGCGGGCGGCTTATGAGCCTCACCTTTTTTCCTCGGACATCTCCGAGCGGCTTTGGGCGAGAAGTTATTCAAGACCTGCGCTTGAAGCCGCCCATGTGGGTGGGGAGAAAACCTTCTGGGTCATGATGTCTGGAGGCCGAGCTGGTTTTGTCGCCTATCGGCTGGAAACGGCCAGTCGCCGGATGCGACTATCCAAACTCTATCTTCACCCCGATCACTGGGGGCGAGGGCTTGGATCTTGGGTGCTACGTTCGATAACGAATGCTGCCCTCGATGGGGGGGCACTCTGCATCGATCTTTATGTGTTCCGTCAAAATACCCGCGCGATCCAAGCCTATCAGCGAGCTGGATTCAGTGTCGCGCGGGAAGAATTTACGGATCTAGGGGATGGTGTGGTTTATGACGACTTTGTCATGACCAAGCTAATTGCAAGCCAAATCGCCGGTTAGGGCTTCGGCTTCTTATCCATCATTTCCTTCATGTGTCGTTGCATCATCTGGTGATGCTGGAGTTCATATGACTTCATTAGTTGAAGCTGTTCCTCCTTGAGTCGCTCTTTCTCTTTTTGATCTTTTGCCGAGAGGATCCGATTGGAAAGGTCATGCATCTTGAGAAGATGGTCTTGTCGCTCGCGAAGTCCCTCATCACTCATCATCAGCCCGGGCGGGGCCGGGGGCGGGTCAGCCGGTGCGGCCAGGCATGAAAGACTCGTAGCCATTACCACCCAAAAAATAACTAAGGAATAACTTCTCATGGTGTTTTCTCTCTAGGGGCTGTAGTTTCGACCGCTCAGATCAATGGTCGTTGGGCCTGGGTCATACATGCCAGTGAGTTTACGCCTGAATTCATTTGTGACCTCGCGCCCTTTGCTTGAGGTATCAATAATTCTTGGAGTCAGAAGGACGACCAGCTCAGTCCGGTCTGTTGTCATATCGGTTTTGCCAAACAGGTCGCCGATCACCGGGAGCTCATAGAGAAGAGGGACGCCAGATTTGTTGGTGGCCGTGTTTTCCTGGATCAAGCCCCCAAGAACGAGGGTTTCGCCGTTTTGGACCGAGACATTGCTCTTGATCTGGCGTTGGGCAATGGTGGGTGATGATATTCCCTGAATCTGCCCAGCCTTGTTGACATTACTGACGTTCTGGATGATGTCCATGGAGACGAGGCCACCGGAGTTCACCCGCGGGCGAACATTCAACAAAACGCCAGTGTCACGATACTGGACTGAGTTATATGAGGAGTAGACAGGATTGTTCGTTGTGGTCGCCGCCCCGCCAGTAAAGTTGCCATACTGGCCCGTGAGAATCGGTACCTGATCGCCCACGCGCATGGCTGCTTCCTGATTATTCTGGACCATCACGGAAGGCGAGGAAACGATATTCACCTTGCCTTTGTCCGCTTCGGCCTGTAGCAGAACTTTGACTTCTTTGCCGAAATTCATGAAGTAGGTCAAACCGTACTGGCTTGCTGCTCCTGCTATGGAGTCTGAAGATGCTCCAAAGATGTCCTTGATTCCCAAGCCCCCGGCATAGTTCCCTGAATTGAAATACCACTTGATGCCGTACTGGAGGTTGTCTGTTAGCTTGACTTCGGCGATGGTGGCATCAATCAGAACCTGGAGCGGCAGAATATCGAGTTCCTTAATGACGGTTTCGATTTCCTGATATTCCTGATACTTGGCCGTGATGATCAAGGCATTATTGGCTGGATCGGCAACAATCCGAATGTTTCCAATGTTAGCTGCCTGACTGGATCGGTTCTGTTGGGTGCCTCGTCCAAGGCCACCGCTGGAAGAACCGAAGCCGCCACCAGACCCTGAAGAGCCAAACCCACCACCAGACCCTGACGAACCAAAGCCGCCGCCGGAGGATCCCATGCCACCGGAGCTGTCATAGCCACCGGATGTGGATCCACCGCCAAAGCCACTAGAGCCAGAGCCCGTGGCTGACTCGGCGCCGTAGTTTGGACCCATACTAGATCCCAGGCTGCCCGATGAGGAGCCCATCCCGAGGTCACCGGAAGGGCTGCTTCCAAGATCGCCAGCAGAGTTGGAGAAGCCACTGCCACCACCACCAGGGGTGCTTGTGCTGCTCGCGCCAATGTTGCTGTTTTGAAAGCCCGGACGAAGCGATGCATTGCTACCTGAGCCAGAGCGGCCGCCAAAGATATTGGTTAGAGTCTTTGCAAGTTCAATCGCGTCGACATTCTGAAGGCGATAAACGTGGATGCTGCCCATGCGGTTGGGGCTGTAGCGATCTAGGCGGCCAACCCAACTCGCAATTTCTTCGAGGTAGCGAGGTTGTGGAGTGATGGCGAGAATCGAGTTTAATCGATCAATCGGCAGAATCTTGACCAGTCCAGCCAGAGGACCCTTATTGGTGTCGCCGATGATTTTCTGGATTTCGGTTGCAATGAGCGCCGGTTCGACGTTACTTAACGGGTAAATACCAACGGACATACCGCTCATGAAGTCAACGTCAAAAAGCTGGACGGTATCCAGGACGGTGACGAGTTCTTCAGATGATCCTGCGATCCAGAGCATGTTTCGCGTCGTATCGACCCGAATGATCGACTTAGGCGGCATGAGGGGTTCCAAGATTTTTTGCATTTCTTGGGCGCCGACGTAGCGCAAGGGAATGATCCGTAATTGGAAACCCGGGGGAATTCGTTGGCCGGGTGTTCCTATTTTAGCCCCGGGCGCGCCAACAATTCCGGCGGTCTCGGGTTCGATACGGTACATGTCGTTGTCCTTGATAAGGACCGCGCCGTTGAGTCTGAGAAGAGTCTCGAGAGTAGGGATTAACTCCTCTTCAGCCAATGCACGTGTTGTCTGTAAGGTTACTCTGCCCGAAACCTTCGGGCTGATGATGTAGTTGATCTTGAGGGTTTCATCCAGGATCGTTTTGGCAACCTCGTTCAGGTCCGCATCATCGAAGTTAAGAGTGTACTTTCCCTCTTTCCTGACAGCGGCAACTTCAGGTGATGCTTTGCCCAACTTGTTGTTTCCATCGCCTAGGAGACTATTCTTGGCCGGAAAATATTCCGGTGGCTTATGCGCTCGGGCTTTGATCGGTTCACTCTGCGTGGGCCGTTGGTTCATGCTCTGATTATTGATCGGGTCAATCTTCAGATTGGCAGGAACCGGGGTTCGCTTGATGGCCTCGGGCGCCAACGCTTCACAGCCTCCGAGAAGGAGAGTCATTGATAGCGAGAGAATTACGAGACGTGGATGGATGTTCGGCATGGAAATCATCTGGATGCTAGGTCCTAAATCTTAGCGCATCGTTCTGAGGCGATGGCATTTTTTCGGTTGTTGCGCCTAATCCTGAGGCTTCTGCTTAGTTTTCTTCAGCCACATCTTCCGGAGGCTGCTGACCGTCTTCAGGGTACTGAGCCTGGCCTCCAGCGGAGGCGTGGGGTTGCTGCTGGTATTGTTGTTGTGCGACGGGCTCCCCATTTGGCTGGCCTTGTGGGCTTTGGGGGTGGGGCTGCCGTCGTTGGGCTGCCTCATTCTCTTGCGGCGCTTGTTGTTGGGGCGGCGCAGATTTGTCGCCTGCCGTCTTAGCTCGCTTCTTGGTGAGACCAATGTCCTGTTTCAGCCCGCCCTGCTCCAGGAACAGGCGATCATCTCGAATTTCAGAGACTTCCCAGCCATCTATGGCCTCCTTGGTGCGCAACCTGCGGTATTTTCCCTTGGCTTCGGCTATGAGCGCCAATCGGCCTTTTGGAGACTCAATGACGCCCATGAGTTGGAAGGTTACAGGAGCTGGGGGTTCAGACCGTGGCGGGGGGCCTGGGGGTGGCGGAGGACTGGGTCTGCGGGATTCCATAAAAAGAGGCCGTTCAACGGTCTCTGAAAATTCGCTGACATGGGGTAGCCCCAGCCCTTCGAGGGAAACTGCAGCCCCCAAGGTTTCCGGATTCGGTGCGCGAGGTGCCTTGTTATTTTGAGCGAGGCTGTGACGGAAGGCGAACCACTCCACCAAGATCACAATCACCAGTAATAAAAGACCTGCACCCAGCCCGATTGGCACAGTGTAGGGTTTGAGTCGGGGATCGAGCGCGAATTTCATGGTCAGGGGGCCTGCATGTAGCCGATTACATCAAAGTCGATGCTCAGCTTGTCTTCAGGTCCAACGCTCTTTTCCCTTGGATTTCCGGGAACCCGGATGGGCCGAATATTGAGGTTATCAATGAAAAGGGCAGGCTTACCAGACTCGAAGGCGTGAAGCACATTTCGAAGGATCGGGGTGCTGCCATTGATTCTGACCTTGACCCCGACACGAACGACATTCTCCTCGTTTTTTTCCGGGATGACCTGAGTACTGGAGAGTTCGCCACCGGCTTCACCCACAACCTGCTTAATTCGGGTCTGAAGATCTGCACTGGCCAGAGCAGCTGTGGTAGTAGGCAGCAGCGTCTCGTTGGAGCTGCTGAGTGCCTTGATGCTCTCAAGTCGTTGGTTTAAAGGTTCTCTGAGCGACAAGATTTGTTTCGCCTGTCGCAGCTTGAAGCGCTGGCGATCCAGGGTCTCTCGGTAGTCCGATTCGAGACTGATCAAAGGATAGATGAGGACCATGAACAGAAGCAGCACCGCACCTACAAGCAGGGCGATGGCGCTCAGCCGGCTGGTATTAACTTCAACGGGTTGTTGAAGCTTTTCAATGAGCTTCTTCAGAGAACCTCCCGTTAACGACGTCAAAGGCAATCTGGAAACGCTCCAGATTGTTACCCGCATCTTTGGTTACCGGTGATACGAAGCTGACATCCTTGAAATGACGTGATCCCTCAATCTGCTTGAGAAGAACCGATGCCGATGGCGACTGCCCTTGAATCACCACGCGGTGATTGGCGTACTGAAGACCATTGAGCCAGGTATCATCCGGGATCACTCGGGTGAGTTCATCCATGGCATCCACTAGAATCGGTTCCGAGCGTTTCTTTTCCTGAAGGAATTGGGCCTGATGAAGAAGCTTTTCGGCTTGCTCACGCATGCCCTCGACTTCCTTTGCCGCCTTGGTGGTTTTCTTGAGTTCAGCCTGAACTTTCATGACCTCAGTTCGTGTCATCCAGACGGGAAGAACAAGGATTAAAATCAAAATTGCCAAGATAGCGCTGCTGAGGCCAATGTTCAGCATTTCGACTAACTTGTCGCCCTGAGGTTTGAATCTTTCGGGAATGAGGTTGTATTCGTTGATTTTGGTTTCGCCTTCCAGGTGAACGTTCACCGGAAGCCATCCTGCATGGGAAAGGCTCTCAAGAGCGCTTTCGAGAAAGTCTCGAGGTGCAATGATAAGCTCAACCAAGATTTGTCGGGTGGCCTTGGTGCGACTCAAGATTCGTGTGGCAAATGAGACTTGATCCTGTGTGAAGGGCGTCAATCGGTCCATCTCAAGCCCGATGACCTGTGACAGGTTTTCCTCTGCAGCCATCGGGAGTTTGAACTGACGCCGAAGCCCCTGACCCTTGATCAGTCGAAGCGAGATCTTCGTTTCGGCGAGTTCAGGATGTTCTGTGATGAATTCAGCAAAATGACCTGGGCTCAGGTCATTCAATGCGACCCGCTGTATCTCTGATTCTTGAGATCCCTGTGCCCGACGGATTACCCAGTGGTCCTGATCCAAACTCAGGATCAGAAGTTCTTGCCGTCGCGTAACAAGCTTCAAGGCCCGATCGGGGATGATCTGGGTGATCTCGGATAGCCACCAGCGCCAGAATTTCTGGATCTGTGCTTCGATGGGAGCGTCAAAATCAATCATGATGCAAGGAGGGTCAATCAGGAAGCCCGAAACTAGATCTCTTCACGGGAAGTTGAGCGCTCATGATAAGGTCTCCACCGAAGGATGGTGAAGGGCAAGGTTCCTGCCATGGCTCCACGGCGGACGTTAGCAATGATTCCGAAATGCTGATCACCATCAATCACGACTTCCGCCATGATGCTGTATGAGACGCCTGCGGCTTGGGTAAAGTTGATACCTTGAACGGGCGGGAGGTTGACTGGAAGGTTCTGAAGCCTTTGCTGCATCACGGTTTCTACCGCCGCTGGGTCTCCGCCGGTTAGGGCAAAGAGCATCTCTCGTGGAGCCTTTGAGGGATCCAATCCGTCGATGCCCGAGTATAACGTAAACCAGGATTGCATTCTTTTGAACAGATGTGGCCTGATGCCCATCACGCCCTGAACTTCATCCATGACGAGGAATTGGCGATTTTGCGGCAGCGCATTCATTCGCCGAGCCTCATATTCAGGTGCCTCGGCTCCGCTTGGGCGCTTGATTTCATCGGCATCCCGCCAGTCCAAAATCGCATCCGTAAGGACGTTGACTTGCTCCTCGCCAATTCCCATTAGCTTGAATGCGGTCTTGAGGGTGGGCTCCTGTGCAACATTCAGGTCAATCTTCCCCCCCTCGTCTTGAATGCGAATTCTGACCGGAGTCCCTTTTGCGTCCCAGAAATAGGGTCTGCCATCACCTTGCCAGCGCATTTTGGGATCCGGAACATTCAGCATTAGCATCGCGTAGTAGATGGCCCCTTCGGCCAGGGCCATCGCGTGGGCTCTTTCATGCGCATGACGCAGGACGGCAGATTCTCTCTGGGTCGAGAGCGCAAAGCTACCAGCCATGATGGTCATGAGGCTGACGACCCAGAGAACCATCACCAAGGCCATACCCCGCTCTTTAGTATGCTTGATTTGCATGGTGATTCACCGCAATACCTGTGTCTTCGGGGCAATCAGAAGCGTTGGCCATGAGGGTTCGCCCACCCGACCCATATCAATCCGTATCATCAGAGGAAGTTGATAGTCATGCCATGTGTTGGTCCACCGTGGCAGCGGGGGGCCACCTGCGGTCTGGGTGTTTTGTTCCTGACTGATTCCAAAATAGCTCACTTGGAAATGTGACGCCTGATCAAGTAATACAACGTCATCGATCGGTTGGGGGGGAGGGCGCTCACTTTTTGGATTGGACTGAAAGGGGGTGATTGAAACGCGAATGGCTTGGTTTCCCTCATCACCCGTGAGGTAGACGATGAAGCGGTAGAGCCCACCTCCTTCTAATTGGTCAGGAAGTGCTGCGATGTAGGAAAAAGCATTGCTGATGCCATTCAACGCGGGTTCCATCTCCCCCTGGGAATTCACTGCCGAAAGGGGAAGTAGAGTGGCTATATGGCGCTTGAGAAAGTTCTGGATCACGAATTGCCGATTAGCCCGCTCGATTCTGGCCTCTCCGGCCTCCCAACTTTGGGCGCCAATTCGAAGGCTGCCAGTCAGAATCAGCATCATGATGCCGAGAATCGCTGTGCCGATTAGGATTTCGATCAGCGTGAAGCCGCTAGATCGTGAAGTGAGAGAGAGTTTTTGCATCAAAAACCGCCTTGACTTCGATCCATGACCAAGCGAAGCGATTCCAGCGTGAATGCCCGAGGATCCTCCTCCGGCCCCCACTCCACCGCTAGTTCGACCCAAAAAGGCAGGAATCCCATGGAATTATTCATCATCGGGGCGCCGGCTTGTGATCCAAACAGTTGCGGATTGATGGGGTAGGGCATGACGGTGACTGTCCAGCGGAAGCCCGTTTCTGTCACGCCCTGAGTTACACCCGGTTGAAGAGGGGTTTCCACCCCAAGTCCAGTCAACAGGGTTTCTGCCGTAATGACGGCACGGTAGTAATCGTCGGCTGTTTTGGTGAGATTTCCGCCGCCTGCAAAGATGCGGAGGAGGACTCCGATCGACAGGGAGAGGATCGCAAATGCGACAAGGATTTCAAGCAGTGAAAACCCCCGCTCTTTCCGTTGCTTATTGGTCCACGGCATCCTTGTCGCCCAGCTTGATTTCACCCGTCAGCCAATTGATATCAATGACCAGTGTCTGGTTTTGGCCGATGAGTGTGACACGTCCTCCGGTGGCCGAGCCATCGGGAAAGAAACGAACACGCCCAGTCCCCTCGTCGAGTGTTTCTGTGGTCGTTGTAAAGAGCCCCAGTTCGATGCTCTCAGGGATGTGATAGAGCTTTTTTCTTCCGCTGATTCGGTAGGTGTGTGCGATCGTGTTGACCTCAAAAAGGGCGTCCTCGCCCTTGATCATGGCATAGCCACGGCAATGCCTCAGGGCTGAGACAACATCCCTGGAAGCGGCGTGGAGCTTGGCACGCTCAATCGCTGGGGAGAAATTAGGAACCAGCGTTGCAAGGACGATGGCACTGATCGCAATGACTATCATCATCTCGATCAGCGTGAAGCCCCTGCATTGAGGGCGAAAAACAACCCTTTTACGGCTCAATCTAGTCCTTGGCTGAGGTGGTGACCCTGCACATTTTGAGGGGTGCGAAAGGCACCCCTCGGGCGTAAGCCCTGCGATTAATCCCAGCTATTGACGTCCTGGTCTTCCCCTTCGCCGCCCTCAGTATCGTCGGCGCCGAATGTGAAGATGTCGAACTTCCCATGTTCACCCGGGGTAACGTAATGGTAGGGGTTGTTCCAGGGGTCTGAAGGCATTTTCTTTTTCCGGAGGTAAGGTCCGTTCCAGTAGGCCGCACTTGCAGGCTGTTCGATTAGAGCCGCAAGACCCTCTTCGCTGGACGGGTAGCGGCCGACGTCAAGGCGATACATGTCAAGCGCGGAGGAAAGTTCTTCGATTTGGAGCTTCGCTGTCTTGGTCTTGGATTCGCCAAGATGCTTGATGACCTGCGGGCCAACAAGTCCTGCAAGAAGACCGATGATGGCCAAGACGACCAAGAGTTCGATCAGGGTAAAGCCCGCCGAAGTTCTCAGCGCTGCGCGAATATGTTGGAGATTCTCTTTTTTCATAGTGTGGTCTGGTTCAAGGGTCAATGGGCTCTCGTCCATAAGGCTCAAAAGCGCAAGGTCGGGAGGTAAGTTGTTAGGGTGAGCGGTGGTCCATCAGAAGGCCAGATCGTTGACGCTCAGAATGGCCATTAGAATCGAAATGATTATGCCCCCGATCATGATGCCAAGGCCAACGATGAGAATGGGCTCGAGAAGCGCAAGAAGCCGCTGAATCGAGATTTTAATTTCCTTGTCGTATGTCGTGGCTACCCGGTCCAGCATTTCAGGAAGCTGGGCGGATTCCTCCCCGAGCTTGATCATTTGCATGGCCAGAGAGGGAAAAATCTGTGCTTCCATTAAGGGAGCAGTGAGTCCACCGCCCTCTTTGAGGCTGGTTACAGCAAGCTCAAGCTTTTGTCCGACCAGTCGGTTGTCAAGGGTATCCTTAACGATGGAGAGTGCGGCGAGTAGTGGCACACCATTCGACATCAGTGTCGCCAGGGTGCGGCTGAAGCTTGCAACCTGAAATTTGAGAATCAGGTCTCCAAAAAGTGGCAATCTAAGCATCCAGCCATCCCAAACCAGCCGGCGGACAGGGTCGGAACGTTGGTATTTGACCCAGCTGCTAACAAGAAGTCCGATGGGGATGGCGACCCACCAGAAGTCGCGGATGGCATCGGCCGTTCCGACTACAATCTGTGTCGGCAAAGGAAGCTCCTTGCCGGCACTGTCAAACATTTCGGTGAACTGGGGGACGACAAAGGTCAAGAGTAACAGCAAGGAGCTGAATGCCATGATGACCAGGATCAGGGGGTAGATCATGGCCGTGGTTACCGTGTCCTTTAGTTCCTTGGAGCTCTCCAGATACTTGGTAAGTCGATCGAGAACGACCTCCAAAGCTCCACCGGCTTCGCCGGCACGAATCAGATTCAGATAAAAGCGGGAGAATACCGAACCTTGAGCCTCCAGAGCATCCGAGAGTTGAGCGCCGCCTTTAATCCGCTCGAGGATCTTGCTGATCATCTGGTTGAAATCTGGTTCCGTGGCGCTCAGTTCTAAAAGCACGGATAAAGCCCTGTCCAATGGAAGGCCTGCCTCAAGTAGGGTCAGCAATTCTCGGGTAAACAGGGAAACCTGTTTATGGGAAATCTTGAGGCGTCTGCGCCGCATTCTCAGGAAGTCGAGTGGACTGGATCCGGCGATGGCGATTTTGATCGGAAGGAGCCCTTCACTTTGAAGAGCAAGTATCAGCGTCGCCTCGCTGGCTGACTCCCGCTCTTCTTCTATGGTTTCTCCGTCTCGATTGACGGCTTTGACGAAGTAAACGGCCATGGCGCGCCTAGGTGTCTGAAGTCACGCGGATGACTTCTTCGACGGTGGTTAGGCCGCGAACTGCCTTGCGGATACCGTCGTCATACATGGTTTCCATTCCCTCCAGTAGGGCTTGATCCTCGATTTTGCGGGCAGGCGCATTAGTCATAACCAGGCGGCGAATGTCATCAGTCATGACCAAAAGTTCCGAAATTGCTAGTCGTCCCCGGTAGCCTGTGCCATCACAGGCTTCGCAGCCCTTGGGGCGGTAAAGCAGGACGTCTCTTGCATCACTGAAGTTCCAGAGCTTTAGCTCTGCGGCGACCTCGGGCATCGGCTCAAAGGATTCACGGCAGTGGGGGCACAGTCGGCGAACCAGCCGTTGTCCCAGGATACCGTTTACGGTTGAAGCAATCAGATAGTCTTCAAGCCCCATGTCCAGAAGACGGGTGACGCCGCCGGCGGCATCATTGGTGTGAAGTGTCGAGAGGACCAGGTGACCGGTCAAAGCGGATTGAACAGCGATGCGTGCGGTTTCGATGTCGCGCATTTCACCGATCATGATCACATCAGGGTCCTGTCGAACGATGGATCGCAAAGCGGCAGCAAAAGTCAGCCCAATTTGAGGCTTGGTTTGTATCTGGTTCACGCCCTCGAGTTGATACTCGACAGGGTCTTCCACCGTGATGATCTTGCGATCCGGTGTGTTGATCTTATGAAGTGCGGTATACAGCGACGTACTCTTGCCGCTCCCTGTCGGGCCGGTAATTAAGATGATGCCGTGGGGTTGCTCCAGAACGCCGAGAAACCGATTCAGTGCCTCGCCTTCAAATCCAAGGCTACCAAAATCAAATTTGATGCTTTCCTTATGGAGTAAGCGGATTACGACGCTTTCTCCGTGCATTGTTGGTACCGTTGAGACACGAAGGTCGAGTTCCTTGCCCTGAACCTGAAGTTTGATTCGGCCGTCCTGCGGGAGGCGGCGCTCCGCAATGTTCAGCTTGGCCATGATCTTGATGCGTGAAATCACGGCGGCTGTGGATCTTACTGGGGGGGACTCCACTTCGCGCAAAACACCATCGACTCGGAATCGTACTTTGAGAACCTGTTCAAAGGGCTCGACGTGGATGTCTGAGGCGCGCATTTCAACGGCACGCTGCATGATGAGGTTCACCATACGAATGACCGGAGCTTCTGAAGCGAGATCCTTCAGGTGCTCAACATCGGCTTCATTGACATCTTCATCGCTACCAAAAGTATCAACGATCTCACCCATGAGGCTTTTGCCCGGCCCCATCTGGGTTTCCAGTGCGCGATCGATTTCTGACCCAATACCGATGCGAACATCAATGGGGCGACCGCAGGCCAGATGAAGCGCCTCAATGACCTCCTCATCAAAGGGGTCGGTCAGGGCTACTACAACACCGTTCTCATCCCCTGATATTCCAACGACGTGGTTCTCTTTGAGGAATCGTGCAGAGACATGTTCTGGAAGGGGGGAGGCCTCGGGGAAATCATCCGGGCTGGTCAGAGGCTTTCCGCTTACAGCAGAGAGGATTTCTGCCGTATCCCGCTCAGAAAGAATCCCTAGCTTGAGAAGAAGCGCCGGAAATCGCGTCTCATCCGTCTGAAGCGCAAGACGCTCTGCACGAATCACCTCGGATTCGCGCATCTTGCCGCGTTGGACCAACGCCTCAGCGAAAGGCTTGTAGCGTTGAGATATTGGGCTGACGGTGGCGTCGGCTTGGGTCTTTTCGACCAATGAAGGATCAGCAACCAAAGTTAAGGGTCTCGCAGGTGACCAGACTAGGGTGAGTTTAACGCAGCGCTCAAGTCGCCTCCAATTTTTGGAGTCGAGGCCGCCGGCAATTGGATCCATCGGCTATGATGAGGCATCCAGCCAGAGAGACTTTAAGATGAATGTTCATGCCTCACAGATTCTCGAGCGTTTTCTTGATCGGGGGCTCGTTACGAGCTTGAAGGGAAGGGATCAGCTGTTTTCAAGGCTTTCACCAATTGAGGAGTGCCAGTCAGGTGATCTCGTCTTTATCGATCATCCCAAGTATTTGGCGCGGGTTCGTGAGCAGCAGCCGGCGGGGGTGGTCACCACAGCCGAGATCGCCGAACAGTTGGTGGATGTCCCTGATCTGGCCATTCTGATTTCACCAAATGTCCGCTTGGCCATGGCCATCCTTAAGCAAACGTATGCCGATCGGGATGTTCGCGACACCGAGTGGCCTAGAATTCATCCTAGTGCGGTTATTCATGAGAGCGTCAAGATTCCAGAGGATGTTCTGGTTGGTCCCGGTGTGGTTCTAGGGCGTGGAGTGAAGGTCGGGTCGAGAGTCGTGTTTATGGCCAACGTTGTTGTCGAACACGATGCGGTGATTGGAAGCGAAACCGTTCTGCATCCCGGGTGCGTGGTTGGTTATGGCTGTGAGGTGGGCGCTGGCGTTATTCTCAAGGCGGGTTGTGTCATCGGGTCAGAGGGTTTTGGATTTGCTCAGGATGCCGAGCGAAAAAATTACCGGATTCCACATACCGGTTCTGTCATTGTCAGTGATGGTGCGGTGATTGGTGCAAACACCAATATTGATCGGGGAACCTATGGCGCAACAGTCGTCGGAACGGGTGCCGTTATTGATGCCATGTGCCATCTCGGGCATAACGTGGAAATTGGGGATCACAGTATCCTCTGTGCCCATACTGGTTTGTCGGGCTCAACTAAATTTGGCAAGCGTGTGATTGCCTCGGGGCAGACTGGAACATTGGATCATGTGACGGTCCCTGATAATACGGTCCTCCTACATCGGTGTGGCCTGAATAACAGTATTAAAGAGCCCGGAATGTATGCTGGTGGTCCGGCGCAACCGCTACAACAATATTTGAAGAATATGGCGGTCATGCCAAAGTTGCATGAGGTATGGACAAGGCTTCGAACGCTCGAAAAAAAGGTCACAGAGTTGGTCGAACGATCCTCATGATGTTGCTGTCTATTTCCTTAGTCCTCAGGGCTCGAGCTATCCAGTGAAAATCGCGACCTGGAACGTCAATTCGCTCAATGTCCGCTTGCCGCATGTGGTTGAGTGGCTGGAGAGGGAGACCCCGGACGTGCTTGCGGTGCAAGAGACCAAGATGGAAGATCACAAGTTTCCGGCGGAAACTTTTGCCGGCTTGGGGTATCAATCGGTTTTTAGTGGTCAAAAAACCTACAACGGTGTTGCAGTGATTTCGAGGGAAGTGGCTGTAGATCCCGTTATGGAAATACCGGGTTTTGACGATCCCCAACGGCGAGTGATGGCCGTGACCATTGGCGATGTCCGTGTGATCAATCTCTACATTCCTAATGGTAGCGAGGTCGACTCAGACAAATACCGCTACAAGCTCTCTTGGCTCGAAGCTTTGATTGCATGGCTGGGATCGGAGCGACATCGTTACCCTCGCACCATTATCCTTGGTGATTTTAATATCGCTCCCGAGGATGCTGATGTGCATGACCCGCTGCAATGGCAGGGCAAGATCCTTTGCAGTGCGCCTGAGAGAGACGCCTTCAGGCGTCTACTTGATCTTGGATTTCATGATGCCTTTCGGCAGTTTGAGCAACCCGAAAAGAGTTTTAGTTGGTGGGATTACCGAATGAACGGATTTCCTCGTAATCTCGGGCTTCGAATTGATCACATTCTCTTTAGTGATGAGCTTCGTCCGGAATTGACAGGTTGTTTGATCGACCGCGAACCTCGAAAGCTTGAGCGCCCCTCGGATCACACGCCAGTTGTCGCGGTCTGGGCCGATTCTTGATTTATCCCCAAGGGCGAATGGGTTCATCCGGTTGTTCAACCGGAAGGTTACCCGCGCCGCCTATCGATTTGAATACGGCGATTAAGTACAACGTGGTTTGCGCTCGGCACTGAGCAAGTTTGATTTCTTCGGTGTAGATCGCCCGCTCGCTGTCCAGTACATCCAGGAAGTTTGACACGCCCTCGCGATACCGAAGCTCTGCAAGTCGTCGGGATTCTCTGAGATTCTCTACGGACACTTCAAGGCTTTGTCTTCTTTCCTCCTCCTTGATTAGAAGGCGAAGGGATGTTTCGGTTTCCTTTAACGCTTCAAGCACTGCTTTCTCGTACTGGAAATATGCTTCCTGTTGGCGTGAATCAGCAAGATCAATGCCCGCCCGGATTCGGCCGAAATTGAAGATGGGCTGCATGATGGCGCTGCCACTTGCCCAGGAGAAAGCGGTGGATCGGAACAGATTTTCAAGATCGGAATTCTGTACTCCCATGAATGCAGCGACTGAGATTTTTGGGAAAAGCTCTGCAAATGCAGCACCCTGAGTGGCAGTTGCCGCTGCAAGGTTACGTTCGGCTTCGCGAATGTCAGGGCGAAGTCGGAGTGTGTCGGCAGGTTTGACCAGAACTCTGCGATCTATCGGAACGGGGACGGTGCTCTCTGTTGCGAGTAATCTTTCAAGGCTTCCGGGTTCCAGGGCCAGAAGGAGTTCAATTTTGTGCTGGGATTCGCTCAGAAGCCCCTCCAGTCGGGGTATTTCAGCCTCCGTTGCTTTCAGCAGGGACTTTTCGCGAGTTGTGTCGAAGCGTGTGCCGATCCCCTCGGCAAAAAGACGTTCGGTCAAATCAAGCGTATGGGACTGAGCCTTGATGTTGCTTCGGGTAATGCGAAGGAGTGATTGCAAGTTTCTGTAGATCACATACTCCTTTGCAATTTCCGAAGACAAAAGAACCCAAGCTTCACGATAACTTTCGGCGGCACTCTCGTTCAGAGCGCTAGACGCCTCAAGCTTCCGTCGAAGTCGACCAAAAAGATCGATTTCCCAGAAGGCATCGAGCCCGGTCAGTAGAAAGCCCCATTGATTCTGAGTTCCTGTGCTGGTTTGCCGAGGAAATACGTTGTCTAAATAAGATCCGGCGGCTGTGGCACCTACCCGAGGAAAAAGAGATGCGCGGTTTGCAAGTTTCTCGGCGCGAGCTTGATCAATGCGGGTCAGAGCAATTTTAAGGTCCAGATTTCCCGTCTTGCCCTTCTGTTCCAATTGATCCAGTACTGGGTCATCCAGTGTCCTCCACCATGTCTCAAGATCTGACTCCTGGATTGGCTTAAGTCGGGTCCCTGCCTCTTTCGCAGCGTCCCAGTGCTTGGGAGTTGTCGTGTTGGGTTTCACGTAATCCGGACCTACGGCGCAACCAGAAAGAGCGCACAAGGCCCACAAAACCGCGAATTTACGAGTGCGCAAGCGCATGCCCTCTCAGAAAGTGATGAACTGCAAAATCGATCAGGCGCTGGGCTTCTTCGGGGGGGAGACCTTGGCTGACTCCAGTGAGGCATCGGAAGTGTGGAATCCCCTTGAGAATACCAAGCAACAATTGGCCGGAGGCTGAGGGGTCAGGAATCATGAGGGCTCCCGAGTCGTTAAGGGTGCGTAGATAGGCCGACAGTAGATCAAGGTTGGGTTGGATGACGGTACGGTCCATCAGTTGCGCCAGTTCCGGGCAGTGGGGGTGCTCAGCAATGATCAGGCGATAAAGCGCAAGGGACTCGGGATTAAAAATCGTTTGGACGAATGATTCCGCAATTGCACGAATACCCGTCTCAGGAGGCAGGCCTAAGGTTTTTGCCCGATCCATGCTGCCGACCAGCGAGGTGCACTGGGTTTGCACGACGGCGATGAATAGTTCGTGTTTGCTGCCAAAGTGACTGTACAAGGTTGGCTTTGAGACGGGAGCCGCCTCTGCAATGGCGTCCATGCTGGCGCCACGGTATCCGGAGCGGACGAAGATGGTGCGGGCTGCCTTGAGGATGGCTTCGCGTTTGCTTGGAATCGCAGACATCGACTGGTTTGAAGCGCGGTTGCGGGAGGCTGAGTTCAAAACTATCATAGACTAAACTAAACCGTTTAGTAATGACTCCCATGCCCAAAGATAGTAAGCCAGTCGTGATCGTTCTTGCTCTTGCCTTATTGGGCACATTAGCTCTTTGGTGGCGCCTGTCGGTTTGGCCCTATGAAACGACCGAGAACAGTTACCTTAAGGCGCATATGACTCAGGTCAGTCCCCGTGAGTCGGGCTATGTTCAGGAAGTGCTATTTGAAGATAATCAGAAGGTCGCGGCGGGTGATTTATTGGTCGTGATTGATGATGCTGACTATCGGGCGCACGTTGCGGAGGGTGAGGCTCAGATTCGTGTTGAACGCGCAGGCATTCAGAGTCTTGAGCGAGATCGCATGGTTCAGAATGCCCGCCTAACTCAGGCGATGGCCGATATAGCCTCGGCGGAAGCAGACCTTGAGCGGACGGCCAAGGATTTGAAGCGATTAGGGAATCTGGTGGGTGAGGGTGCCATTTCTTCACAGACCCAAGATGCTGCCCAGGCGAGTTTTCGCCAGGCCAAGGCTCAAAAAGAGAAGACGGGCGGAGCGCGGGACGAAACCGCGTTGCAGTTGGACGCGATTGATGCGCGGATCGAACAGTCGCGTGCGCGCTTAGGGGCTTTGGTTGCGGATCTTGAGCTCGCAAAAATCGCCCTGTCGCACACCCGAATTACCGCACCAATGGATGGGGTTATCGGAAATCGGAGCGTTCAGGTCGGACAATTGGTCAAGCCTGGGAATGTTCTGGCCTATCTGATTCCTAACCGTGACGTCTACGTTGAAGCCAACTTCAAGGAGACCCAGATTGAGGCGATGCGGGTAGGGCAGCCTGTCGATATCGAAGTGGATGCCCTGTCTTCCCAGACTTTTCATGGAACTATTTCAAGCTTTGCCCCGGCTTCCGGCTCAGAGTTCAGCCTTTTGCCTTCGGAAAATGCGACGGGCAACTTCACCAAAATTGTGCGCCGCGTGCCTGTGAAGATAGTCTTTGACTCTGGTACATCGACGGATTTATTGCGACCGGGGCTCTCGACCACGGTGAAAGTTAGGGTTCACTGAATTGGCTGAGACAATGGATTCCTCTGAGGTGCCCATCCATGCTGCAGAAAGGGAGCTTTCCCTCAAGGAGTGGGTTGGGTTCATTGCCATGGTCTTTGGGATTTTCATGGCGATTCTCGACATCCAGATCGTCGCGAGTTCACTGGAACAAATTCAATCAGGCCTTTCGGCGACCCGTGATGAAATCACATGGGTTCAAACGGCCTATCTGATCGCTGAGGTTGTTGTTATCCCCCTGTCAGGATGGCTCGGGAGGGCATTTTCCACACGTTACCTTTTTGCCATTTCCTGCGCCGGATTCAGCCTCATGAGCCTTCTGTGCGCAATGGCCTGGAATCTCGAGTCCATGGTGGTTTTCAGGGGGCTTCAGGGGTTTTTTGGTGGCGGAATGATTCCCTCGGTCTTTGCCGTGATCTATACCCTCTTTCCCCCAAGGCTTCAGCCAACGATGGTTATTGTCGTTGGGCTCGTCGTGACGGTTGCTCCTACGGCAGGCCCCGTTCTTGGCGGGTTTCTGACGGAGACCGTGTCCTGGAAGGCACTTTTTCTCGTTAATTTGCTCCCTGGTTTTCTTGTCACACTTTGCGTATGGCTTTTCGTGCGGGTGGATGAGCCGGAGTGGGCTTTACTGGATCGCATCGACTTTCGAGGAATTCTTTACATCATTGTTTTTCTTGGAAGTCTTCAATTCGTCCTCGAGGAGGGCGTTCGAAATGAGTGGTTTGAAAGTCGAGAGATCGTTTTCTTTTCAGTCATTGCCTTGATGGCGGGCGTCGCAATGCTGCACAGAGAGCTCACTTTTGAGTCGCCAATTGTCGATCTACGAGCTTTTCGTGATTTTAATTTTGCCGTGGGATGCCTTTTTAGTTTTGTATTGGGGATCGGGCTTTACACGGTCATTTACCTCATGCCGGTCTATCTTGCGAATGTGAAAGGCTTAAGCAGTCTGCAGATTGGTCAGTACATTATGGTGGCAGGTCTCTTTCAGTTTGTTTCGGCATTTGTGGCCGGGCCTCTCGCAAAATGGATGGACTCCCGGCTCATGCTGGCCATGGGGCTTCTTCTTTACGGTCTGGGCTGCTGGCTGAATGGGAATTTGACGCAGCAGGATGCTTACTGGGAATTCTTCTGGCCTCAAGCACTGCGTGGCTTTGCCCTTATGTTCTGCTTTCTTCCTATCAATGCATTAGCCCTTGGAACCCTGCCACCAGAGGAGGTGAAAAATGCCAGTGGACTTTACAATCTGATGCGTAACTTAGGGGGGGCGATTGGCCTTGCGGTTGCGAACACCCTCATGATTGAGTGGAACAAGGCGCATTTCGCGCTTCTAAGGGAAAAGGTCACCAGTGCTTCATTACCAGCACATACTCTTCTGGAGTCTTTGGGCGGGTACCTTTCAGATCGAGGTGGAAACAATCCTGATCTGGGTGCGATGAAGCAATTGACCGGCTTGGTTCTTCGGGAGGCCGAAGTCATGACGATCAATTCTCTCTTTCACGCGCTGGGGCTCGTCTTCTTTGTGGCGTTGCTGTTCATGCCCTTGGTCAGAAGGGTTTCTTCTGAAAGTACCGAAGCGGCCCACTGAGCTGAATCTGTATAATAGTTGGTCAACTGTAAACCAATAAGTGGTCTCCGGGTTGACGTTTGTCCCGAATCCTCTGCTGTTGCCCCTCTAATTTAAGGAGTCAGAATGGCCTCTAGTTCGCTTTCCCAAGATTCCGTTCGACACGATTGGACCTTATCCGAGGCCCAGGCGCTGATTGATCAGCCCTTCAATGATCTTGTTTTCGAGGCGCAGAGCGTGCATCGCCGGTTTTTTGATCCGAATGAGGTGCAAGTTTCCAGCCTCCTGAGTATCAAAACGGGTTCATGCTCGGAGGATTGCGCCTACTGTCCACAGAGTGCCCATCACCAGACCGGAATTTCAGCTGAGTCGCTCATGCCCATTCAGGAGGTTCTTGATGCGGCGCGGCGTGCGAAGGAGCAAGGTGCTGGACGTTTTTGTATGGGTGCCGCTTGGCGAAGCCCTACAGACCGGGATATTGATCGCGTTTGCGAGATGGTTGAAGGGGTCAAGTCTCTCGGTATGGAGACCTGTGTCACCCTGGGAATGCTTACTGATATTCAGACTGAAAGGCTGAAGGGTGCGGGTCTCGATTACTACAACCATAATCTGGATACTTCCGAATCGTATTACTCTGAAATCATTACGACGCGCACTTAT
Organism: Pseudomonadota bacterium; assembly: GCA_041178325.1. Classification (GTDB taxonomy): domain Bacteria; phylum Pseudomonadota; class Gammaproteobacteria; order Methylococcales; family Methylococcaceae; genus UBA6136. Next base: position 40,404 of record JBEGVN010000017.1, on the reverse strand, counting down.
CAGGATCGCCTGGAGACGTTGGAGCGCGTCAGAAACCATGGCTTGAATGTTTGTTGCGGTGGCATCGTTGGTATGGGGGAGAGCCCTGAAGATCGCGCCGGACTTTTGCTTCAGCTGGCTAATCTGCCGGCACATCCTGAAAGCGTTCCTATCAATCTCCTGGTTCAAGTCGAAGGGACTCCCTTGGCTTCAATGGACGCGCTGGACCCCCTCGAATTTGTCAGAACCATAGCGGCTGCTCGCATCATGATGCCGAAATCGCGAGTTCGCCTTTCCGCAGGTCGAACGGATATGACCGATGAACTTCAGGCGCTTTGCTTTCTGGCGGGAGCCAATTCGATCTTTTACGGTGAACGCCTTTTAACTACGGACAACCCAGTAGCAGATTCAGACAAGCGTCTCTTTGATCGCCTTGGTCTTCGGATGGCTGGCTTTTACGCGCAGAGTTGATGTGGGCGTGGATCACCCATCGATCTCGCCCCCTTGGCTGGGACGCCTTGAGTCTCATCGGCAGGATATTCGTAAGGAAGGGCTTTACCGGTCTCGGCGTTTGCTTGAGGGGCGTCAGGGTGTCCATGTTCGGGTAGACGGACGATCACTCACGAATTTTTCCAGTAATGACTATCTGGGGCTTGCAGGGGATGCGCGTCTGGAGCAAGCCTTGGTCAAAGGTGCGGCCAGATACGGAGTTGGTTCTGGCGCTGCGCATTTGATTTGTGGCCATTCTTCGGCCCACCATCGGCTTGAAGAAGAAATTGCCGATTTTCTGGGGCGGGACCGCGCACTCCTGTTTTCTACTGGCTATATGGCCAATTTGGGGGTTTTATCTGCCCTGATGGGGCGAAATGGCCTGATTTTCGAGGATCGTCTCAATCATGCCTCTTTGCTGGATGGGGCACAACTTTCAGGGGCAAAACTCAAACGCTATGCGCATGGAACCCTTCCTGAGATAGGACGAGAACAAGGCCCTTATTCCCTGATCGCGAGCGATGGGGTGTTCAGTATGGACGGAGACCTAATGAATGGTGAGGCCCTGTGCTCCGTAGCCTCTTGTTCAGGGGCGATCCTCATGGTGGATGACGCCCATGGCATTGGTGTGCTGGGCGATACAGGGGCAGGCGTCCTTGAAGCACAGGGGTTGGGTCAGGATGCTGTTCCTATTCTTGTCGGCACGCTAGGAAAGGCGATGGGAACATTTGGTGCATTTGTCGCCGGACCTGAAATCCTGATCGAGTTCCTGATTCAGAAGGCGCGCACCTATATTTACACTACGGCAATGCCTGCTGCTGTTGCGGAAGCCACCCGAGCCTCTCTTTTGCTGGTTCGGCAGGAGGCTTGGCGAAGGGAGCACTTGAAGGCGCTAATCGCACGTTTCAGACTCGGAGCGAACGCGCTTGGACTGGCGCTGGGAGCATCACAGACCCCGATTCAGCCCATTCTGGTAGGTGATAGTCGATCTGCGGTGATGGCGCAGGCAAGGCTTCTGGAGGCAGGGTTTCTAGTTATTGCGATCCGCCCACCCACCGTTCCCAAGGGGACCGCCCGACTCCGCTGCACACTGACTGCGAATCATCAAGTCGAGGATGTAGATCGTTTACTTGAGGCGCTTTCAGCCTGTCCCGAATTATCACAATCAAATCTGTGAAGAGGGATTCATTGATTTTCGTGGAGTCGATGGGAGAGGGCGATCCATTGGTGCTTGTGCATGGCTGGGGGATGCACGGTGGCCTGATGCGTGAACTTGCGATCGAACTTTGTAATGATTTTCAGGTTTTCGTCGTAGATTTGCCAGGGCACGGACGTAGCGAGCCCCTTCCTTTGTTCCCCCTTCAAGAGGTGCTTGAGCGACTGAAGACCTCGTTGCCCAAAAGGGCACATTGGGTCGGGTGGTCGCTGGGTGGTTTGATTGTTTTGGCAATGGCTTCGAGGAATCCCGGAGTGGTTCGGTCGATCTCCTTGATCGCAAGTTCTCCTCGATTCGTCGAGGACGATGCTTGGCCAGGCGTAAAAAAAGAGTTGCTAGATCAGATGGGTCAGGACTTTGTCGCAGATTATGGCGCCACCTTGAGCCGTTTTGTGGGTCTCCAGACCTTTGGGCACGAGGGGGCCCGCCAACTGTCCCGGCGGATTCTTTCCTTGATGGCGCAGGCGCCTCCGCCGGATGTGGATTCTCTCTTGGGGGCGCTCAACTTGCTGCGTGATTTGGATTTGCGGGAGGAGTTTACCGCGCTCTCCCAGCCGATTCTCTCCATTTGGGGTGGTCGTGACAGGCTCGTTCCTTCGGCCCAGTCGATTGAGCTGGAGCGGCTCTGCAGCGCTTCGATTTCAGCAATTTTGATCGATAATGCGGCGCATCTTCCTTTTGTGACCCACAGTCAAGAAGTCCTTGCCGCGCTTCGGGAATTTTTGCTCCCCGCTTCACGCTGATTTCTATGGACATACCCAGGGACCAATTCAAGATCAATGTCGCCCGCTCTTTTGGTCGGGCGGCACTGACCTATGATGGCGTTGCGGAGCTTCAGCGCAAAATTGGCCGAGCACTGATAAATCAGTTGCCGCCTCTGGCGGCAGAATCTGTCGTATTGGATCTTGGGGCAGGGACCGGTTTTTTTGCGCGGCATCTGGCCGGGATGTTTGCTGAAGCCCGCGTGATAGCCCTGGATATTGCCGAACCGATGCTTCGGCAGGCTCAGAGTGGGTTTGGCGGGTACAGTGTTGTGGGTGATGCGGAGGCTCTTCCTTTTAGCAATGAGTCTGTTGATTTGGTTTTTTCGAATATGTGCATCCAGTGGTGCCGCTCACCCGACCGACTTTTTGCCGAGATCAGACGCATCTTAAAGCCTCAGGGGAGGGTTATCTTTTCAACCTTTGGTCCCCAAACCCTCTCGGAGCTAAGGCGAGCCTGGGCGGCGGGGGATGATTATGATCATGTGATTGATTTCAGCTCTGCGGCGGAGATTGAACAGGCTATGGAGTCAGCAGGATTGATCTGGTCTGACAAGGCTTACTGGCTGGAGCGATGTCCTTATCCTGATGTGTTTGCCTTAATGCGAGAGCTCAAGGGGTTGGGTGCGCGAAACGCTTCAGGACATAGGTCGCGGGGAATGACGGGAAAGGGGCGCCTTGCGGCTATGATCGCGGCCTATCCTCCGGCCGAATCTGGGATTGGCAAGGGGGGTATTGTCGCAACCTTCGAAATGATGGGAGGCCAACTTCGTTGTGCCGGAGGTTGCCTTGAGTAGAGGTTTTTTTGTCACGGGAACTGACACGAATGCCGGAAAAACCCACGTCAGTGGCGAATTGATGGGGTTCATCATGGCGGCGGGAATACGCGTTGCTGGAATGAAACCCGTCGCCAGTGGGGGGCATTGGGTATCGGGGCAGTGGCGAAACGAGGATGCACTTCATCTGGCCTCGCTAGCATCGCTCAAGCTTCCGTATGAATGGGTCAACCCCTATGCATTTAATCAACCCATCGCTCCCCATCTTGCCGCGCGTCATGAAGGTCGGACAATTTGTATTGACACCATTAGGGCACAGTTTCGGAAGATCGAGAGCGAGGTGGATGCTGTGGTGGTTGAAGGGGCGGGGGGATGGCTTTGTCCTCTGGATGAGGGTCTGGATATCTCTGATCTCGCCTGCGATCTGGCGCTTCCGGTCATTCTCGTGGTTGGCATTCGCTTGGGTTGCATCAATCACGCAAGGCTTACCGATAGGGCGATTCGTTCGACACAGGTTCCCTATGCCGGGTGGGTGGCCAATTTCATTGATCCTGAATTTACTGCCCGTGATGAAACGGTGGAAACACTGACAGGATTTTTGGGTCGAAAGCCGTTAGGACAAGTCGGTTTCAAGATTCCAGATTCAAGGGTTGAATGTAGTCAAAATAACCACTGGAATCGTGGTGAAATCTTGCGTCGACTGCTTCCATAAGCTAGGATGCGACCGTGCCACAGAAGCGGCTCATTCCAGTCTGGACGCCTTGCGAGGAGTTTTGCGCCCGGAACACCTCCCAAAACCATCGGTAACTTCCGAGAGTGATCCTGAGACCGGCGTCACTCGGTTTGTGCTGGTTTCCAATGGTTCGCTGAGTCGATCTCAGGCGTTTGGGGTTTTGCTGGCAATAGGTCTATTAATGACGCTTATAGCCGGCGGTTTCTGGGCAATGGGTCTATGGCTTGTGTTGCCATTTTCTGGTCTGGAATGGCTCATGCTCGCTTCTGCACTCCGGTGGAGCCTCAGGAATTCTGAGCTCAAAGAGGTGGTCACAATCGACCCGACCCGAGTGTTGGTGGAGCGAGGAAGGCGCAGGCCGGAACAAAGGTTCGAATTTCAGCGTGCATGGGTCCAGCTGAATTGGCGCAAGCCAAAGTTTCGGAGTTATTCCGGAAGTGTCGAGCTGAGATCCCACGGCAAACAAGTCGTTTTGGGCGAGTTTCTCCCCGAAACAGAACGTAAGAAGCTCATGCAAGAGCTCGGTAGAATTCTAAAAAATCAATGATCCTGATCAGGGTCTCGGTGACCGGAGTAGAGAGGGTTACGTGAAAAATTTAAAGGCATTGCTGGCGGTTTCTGTTTGGGTGTTCATGGGAGAAGCACAGGCGGATTACGCTCTCAATCTGACTGAAGGCGTTACGGAGCTCAGTCGGGATATCTATGATCTTCATATGCTGATCTTTTGGATCTGTGTGGCGATTGGTGTCCTCGTATACGGTATTTTGATTTACTCGCTAGTGAAGTTCCGTAAATCCAAGGGCGCGGTAGCTGCTGATTTCCACGAGAATACAAAGGTCGAAGTGCTTTGGACGGTCATTCCCTTCCTGATTCTCATGGCCATGGCCATTCCGGCCACCAAGGTGATGCTGAACGTCTACGATGTCTCCGGGGCTGACATGAGCATCAAGGTCACGGGTTATCAGTGGAAATGGCGCTACGAATACTTGGATGACGGGCTGGACTTTTTTAGTTCGCTCGATGCCAAGAGTAACGAAGCCCGCCAGACGAATTCAGGTATTAATCCTGCCGATGTTCCCAATTACCTTCTAGAAGTGGATCACCCCCTCGTTGTTCCGACGGGCAAGAAAATTCGTTTCCTCTTTACGGGCGGAGATGTCATCCACTCATGGTGGGTGCCGGACCTTGGCTGGAAGAAGGATACGATTCCTGGTTTCATCACGGATGGCTGGACCCGCATTGAAAAGCCGGGCATCTATCGCGGACAGTGCACAGAATTGTGCGGACGCGACCATGGCTTCATGCCGATTGTGATTATCGCTAAGCCGGAGGCCGAATATAAGCAGTGGGTCGCAGAGCAGAAAAAAGCCCTCGGCCATGCTGAGACAGAGCCTGCTGCACCTCCTGCAGCTCAGGCGCCAGATGCGCACTCTGCGCCTGCTGAGGCGGTTGCATCCGCTGCTGCGGTTTCAGGCGAAGACAAGTCGGATGTAATGGCTGAAGGCCAGAAGGTCTATGAAACCCATTGTGCAAGTTGTCACCAGGCCAACGGTGAGGGTATTTCCGGTCTTTTCCCTGCGATCAAGGGAAGTAAGGTCGTAAATGGACCTGTCAGTGACCATATCTCCCTGGTGGTCAATGGCAAGCCGCCCTTGATGGCTTCGTTCAAGAATATCCTGAAGCCTGAGGAGGTAGCGGCCGTGATCACGTATCAGCGGAATTCCTTTGGCAATAACACCGGTGATGTGGTTCATGCCAGCGATGTTCTGGCTCATCACTAAATCGAATCCATTGAATTGAGGTGAATCCTATGTCAGTTACGGCACTCCACGACGATCACCACGATCATGGTCCCGCGAAGGGATTCATGCGCTGGGTTACGACGACCAACCACAAGGATATTGGCACGCTCTATCTTCTGACCTCACTGGTCATGTTCATGGTTGGCGGGGCCATGGCCCTGGTTATCCGGGCGGAATTGTTCGAGCCGGGCATGCAGTTTGTCGACCCATTGTTTTTTAATTCAATGACGACGCTTCACGCGCTCATCATGGTGTTCGGTGCGGTGATGCCGGCTTTTGCGGGCCTCGCCAACTGGATGATTCCGATGATGATTGGCGCGCCTGATATGGCTCTGCCGAGACTTAATAACTGGAGTTTCTGGTTGCTGCCGTTTGCAGCGGTCATGCTCGTCAGCACCCTTTTCATGGATGGTGGTGCCGCTGCTGCAGGTTGGACGCTTTACCCGCCGCTGGTACTGCAGACCGGTGCGGCCTTGCCATTCACGATCTTTACGGTCCACATCCTTGGTGTTTCATCAATCTTGGCGGCGATCAATATTATCGTCACCATTCTTAACATGCGCGCCCCTGGCATGACCCTGATGAAGATGCCGCTCTTTGTTTGGACTTGGCTGATTACGGCATTCCTTCTGGTTGCGATCATGCCGGTGTTTGCAGGCGCAGTCACCATGCTACTGACTGATAAGTTCTTCGGGACCAGCTTCTTCAACGCTGCCGGAGGCGGTGATCCAGTTCTCTATCAGCATCTCTTTTGGTTCTTTGGCCATCCGGAAGTTTATGTTCTGATTCTGCCGTCCTTTGGTATCGTTTCACAAATCATCCCGACCTTTTCCAGAAAAACGCTGTTTGGCTACAGCTCCATGGTTTACGCCACTGCGTCTATTGGTTTCCTCTCATTCATCGTATGGGCTCATCATCAGTACACCGTCGGGATGCCGATCGAGGGTGAGCTCTATTTCACCTACGCTACGATGCTGATTGCCGTTCCAACTGGCGTTAAGGTCTTTAATTGGTTGTCGACGATGTGGCGTGGATCGCTCACGTTCGAGGCCCCGATGCTCTGGGCCATTGCCTTTGTAGTCCTCTTCACAATGGGCGGGTTTACCGGTCTGATGATGTCAATCTCCCCGGCAGATCTTCAGTATCACGACACCTACTTTATCGTTGCGCATTTCCATTACGTTCTGGTTTCTGGTGCAGTTTTCGCCATCATTGCTGGCGTTTACTATTGGTTGCCAAAATGGACGGGCCGTATGTATGACGAAAAGCTGGCAGCCCTCCACTTCTGGCTGACCGTAATTTCAGTCAATGTCTGTTTCTTCCCGCAGCACTTCCTTGGTCTTGCCGGTATGCCGCGTCGTATCCCTGATTACGCGTTGCAATTTGCCGAATTCAATGCCTGGTCCAGTGTTGGTGCCTTTATTTTCGGTTTCTCACAGCTGATTCTCTGCTACATCGTCGTAAGAGCGATGAAGGGTGAGGGGGAGCATGCGACCGATGAGGTTTGGGAAGGTGCGCATGAGCATGGCCTTGAATGGCAGCTCCCCTCGCCTGCGCCATATCACACGTGGGAACATTCGCCGCACATTCATTAATAAGGACGAGCCGGGGCAGCTTTGAATCATTGCTTCCCCGGTGATTTGAAATGAATCTGAAGCAAAAAAACCTATTGACGGCACTCTTTCTTGTAACCGTTGCTGTAGGCCTTTATGTTTGGGCTATACGGCAGGTCGTCGAAAGTGTGGGTCACCCGTGACGGAGGCATCCAAGAAGCCCGCGAATCGCCGAATTATTTGGCCCGTGGCTCTGTTTGTGCTCATCATGTTTGCTTTTGGATTTGCCTTGGTCCCGCTTTATGACGTCTTCTGCGAGTTGACGGGGCTGAATGGAAAGATCAAATCCGAGGCGGTTGCTGAGGTTGCCTTTAAACCGGACCTCAGTCGAACCGTCTCGGTCGAGTTTTTAACGACGGTGAACGGGGCAATGCCGCTAAAGTTTCGTTCGGAAGTGAATAAGTTGAAGGTTCATCCGGGCGAATATCATACGGTTAAGTTTTATGGGACCAATACATCTGGTTCCGCGCTAGTGGGGAGAGCAATTCCGAGTATTGCGCCGGGTTGGGCGACTCGGTTTCTTCAGAAAGTGCAATGTTTTTGTTTTGACGAGCAGGCTTTCGGGCCGCATGAAGAGCGTGAAATGGACGTCAGGTTTGTAATCGACCCGGCGTTGCCCAGCACCGTTGCGGACCTTACGTTGTCTTACACGTTTTTTGATATTACAGCCCAGAAATAGGGCAAACCTAGAACTCAGATTAATTCAGGGGAATAGCGATGGCGCATGGATCTTACTATCTACCACACAAGGCCACCCAGCCGATTCTTGGATCGATTGGTCTCTTCGTGCTCCTGTTTGGATTTTCATCCTACCTGAATGGTAGCGATATTGGCGGGACGATGATGATCGTTGGTGCCTCGGTCGTGATTTTGATGATGTTCCTGTGGTTTGGAGAGGTGATACGTGAAAGCATCGGAGGTCTCTACAACCATCAGGTAGATGTATCCTTCAAAATGGGGATGATCTGGTTCATCACTTCGGAAGTGTTTTTCTTCGCGGCCTTCTTTGGCGCCCTTTGGTATGCACGTGTTCTTGCGTTGCCTTGGATGGCGGGTGAGGGCGCAGGTGAATTCACCCATCAATATCTGTGGGATACATTCCAGAATGTCTGGCCAACGAATGGTCCAGAACGCATCGGGGGGCATGAGGGCGGTGAGTTCGAGCCTATGGCGGCTTGGGGAATTCCTGCACTGAACACGATGATCCTTCTGACCAGTGGTGCGACAATCACTTGGTCCCATTGGGGCTTATTGAAGGATAACCGCAAACAACTGATTATTGGTTTGGCCCTGACGGTTGCCCTTGGGTTCCTCTTCGTCTTCTTCCAAGGCATGGAATACCATGAAGCCTATACGGAGATGGGATTGACGCTGGGTACCGGAATCTACGGTTCAACCTTCTTTATGCTAACGGGATTCCATGGTCTGCATGTGACCATCGGCGCGATCATGCTGACGGTTGTCCTTATCAGAAGTATGCGGGGCCACTTCTCCAGTAAGCATCACTTTGCCTTTGAAGCCGCAGCATGGTACTGGCATTTTGTTGACGTAGTTTGGCTGGGACTATTTATTTTCGTCTACTGGCTTTAAAGCTAGCACGCCCCAAAAACGCAGCTCCGGCTGCGTTTTTTAATGGTGGCTGGGGTGCGGGTGGCGAAGAGTCGCTTTGTCGTTATATAAGGCTCCGATATCCACCTTGTCAAAACGATAAAGGCGATTGCAAAAGTCACAATGAACTTCGATTGCACCTTCGCGGCTGAGGACGTCTACAATCTCGTCAGAGCCCAGAGTCAGTAGGACGGTTTCAATGCGTTCACGATCGCAACTGCAACGGAATAGGACCGGTTCAGGTTCAATGATGCGAACATCCTCTTCGTTATAAAGTCGGTACAGGAGCTCTTCCGATGGAAGTTCGCGCAGTTCCTCTCGCGTAAGGGTATCCGTTAAATGGAGAATCCGGTTCCAGTCATCTTCCAAGCGCTCTTTCTCTGGAAGAATTTGGAGGAATATGCCGGTTGCGAGCTCGCTGTCTGCATCTAACCAAAGGCGAGTGGGAAGCTGTTCTGATTGCCGAAAATAACTCTCAAGGGTATCGGCAATGGAGGTGCCGTCAACGGACACGATTCCCTGATAAGGCTCGTGGTTCTGGTTTTGTATGGTGATGACCAGCCGACCATCGGGGAGCAGTTGCTGGAAGTTTTGGGTATCAAGATCTGGGGCCCAATGAGCCAGTCCTCTGACAGTACGTTGATGCGTAGTCTGTGCGACGATGGTTTTTACGGGGCCGCCACTCTGGATCTGCAAGATCAGGGAACCCTGAAACTTGATCGTTCCAGAGAGGAGCACTGTGGCGCACAGCGATTCTCCAAGCAAAGCGGCAACTGGGGCGGGATAGCGCGTCAGACCTTGTGTTTGTTTCCAGGATTCGTTGAGTCTTACGATTTCGCCGCGGATGCCCAGGGACTCAAAATAAAAACGTTGAAAGAAATCGCTTGATGCCATCGCAGTGTCGGGTTGGAATTTTGATGTGGGCGTCGAGTCTACACTAGCTCCTGTCATGCTACCTCGGGAGGAGGGAATGTTTGATTTAAAGCGATTTGGATTGGGGCGGGCGTCTGAAGTGCTAGAGGGCAGAGAAACGGCTCTTGATATCAAAGGCCAACACCTGGTGCTTGGAAGCGAACTATTGCCGCCATTTCCTGACGGTTGCCGGGAGTTGATGCTGGGTATGGGGTGTTTCTGGGGCGCTGAAAGACGCCTCTGGCAGATACCGGGGGTTTACCTCACGGTGGTAGGGTATGCTGGGGGGCATACGCCAAACCCCACATACGAAGAGGTCTGCACTGGCAACACAGGTCATGCGGAAGTGGTCAAGGTCGTATTTGACCCCGAAAAAGTCTCGATAGAAGCTTTGCTGAAGGCCTTTTGGGAGTCCCACGATCCGACACAGGGCATGCGGCAGGGTAACGACATTGGAACTCAATATCGATCTGCCATTTATGTCGATCGCGAGGACTGGCTAGCAAAGGTATCTGCCAGTAAGGATGCCTATGAGTCCACTATTCGCACCAAGGGGGTGCGTTTAGCAATAACCACTGAAATTTTGCTGGCGCCTGCTTTTTACTATGCGGAACAATATCACCAGCAGTATCTGGCTAAAAACCCTGACGGATATTGCGGCTTGAGAGGGTTGGGTGTCGGTTATGAGTGCAGCCCAGCTGAATCTTGAGCATAAAAAAAGCAGGGTCATTAGCCCTGCTACATATAAGGAGGATGGTATCCGAGAGGTATGGATACCGGCTGTCAGGTGTTGCTCTGAACAGTGATTAAAATTTTATCGGTGGCTTTACATTTCAGGAATGTGGCAAATTGACGCATGATTTGTTAAAGCGCTAGAAAATGAGTGACAACGCCGCATGAATACCGAACCCTTGCCGAATATCCCAACACCTATTGCGCCGGAGAATGACGCCAGGCAGAACTTGCGATGGCTGTTTGTATTGAGAAACCTCATGATCATCGGTGAGGGATTGATCATTTTTATCAGTCTGTATGGTTTGGATATTCCTCTGCGTGAGGTTCCTCTTTGGGCCATTTTGACCCTTCTGTCCATTTTTAACTGGTGGACCTGGCTTAGGTTGAGCACATGGGAGCCGATTTCCGAGAACGAGCTTTTCATACAGCTGTCCTGTGATGTCCTCGCCATTACTGCGATTCTCTATTTTACAGGTGGGGCTACCAATCCGATCGCCTGGTTTTTTCTGTTGCCTTTGATCATTGCAGCAACGGTCTTGCCTCAGGAATATACGTGGTACATGGTTATGTTCACGACCGGCTGTTACACGATGCTGATGGCTTACTATCAGCCATTACCAGACCTTCAGCCCTTTGATGTCGGATTGCCCAAGGATCATGGCTTGCGGGCTATTCATGACATGCATGCGACGATGTCACGTCACGAGCTGGACCTGCATGTATTCGGGATGTGGTTTGGCTTTGTCTTTAGTGCGGTGATGGTGGCCTATTTTGTAGTGGAGATGGCAAAGAACCTGAGGGCGCGGGAGCGAAGTCTTGCCGAAGCGCGTGAGCAGAGCCTTCGAAATGAGCGGGTTGTTGCGCTCGGAACGCTGGCGGCAGGTGCTGCACATGAAATGGGGACGCCACTTGGAACGATGGCCATATTGATTGGAGAGATCGAGAGCGAATGCGATCCTGTCGATGGTAACGAGCTGGCAACCAAGATGAAAATCCTGAAAGAGCAGGTTTCCCGATGCAAGCAGGCGTTATCGGTCATGTCTGCAACGGCCGGGGAAATCCGGGCGGAAAGTGGTCACCTGATGTTGCTGACGACCTACCTTGATGATGTGGTCAGAAGTTGGAAGCAGCAGTTGCATGGCGCCAAACTAGACTATCGAAAGGCCGGTCCGGAGCCGATCCCTGAGTTTTTGGCGGAGCAGACCCTTACGCATGCCTTGGTCAATATCCTCAATAATGCCGCTGAAGTTTCAAGCGATGGGCTCTCTCTCCACGTGCGTTGGGATTACCGGGTGGTTATTCTGAGAATTTTGGATACAGGCCCCGGGATACCGCCAGATATTTCTCGTCAATTAGGGAAGGAGCCGATTTCGACAAAGGACAATGGGCTCGGCGTAGGTCTTTTTCTTGCCTTCTCGACGATTCACCGGTTGGGTGGAATTATTGAGATGACCGCTAGGGAGCGGCAGTTGGGTACGTGTACGAGGATTGAACTGCCCGTTGTGGCGCAAAAAAGGATTTAAGAGGCTCAGGATGAATGAAGCTGCCCCCCTGATGACCGAGTTAGAGCAAAAGCCAACCTTGTTGCTCGTTGATGATGACGTCACCTTTTGTGGGGTCTTGGCGCAGGCACTGAGTCGTCGAGGGTTCGAAGTCCATTCGGCGACTGACGTTGATGAAGGGATTCGATTGGCTGAATCCGTCGATCCTGAATATGCCGTGATTGATCTTCGCATTGGTCAGGAGTCGGGCCTCCTTCTGGTTAAACGGTTACATGAGCTCGACGCGAATACGCGGATTGTAATGCTCACGGGTTTTGCCAGCATTGCCACAGCGGTCGAGGCCATAAAATTGGGCGCTATCCATTATCTGGCCAAGCCTGCGGATGCGGATGAGATCGTATCGGCTCTTCATAAGGACCAGGGCGACGAGTACGTCGAAATTAAGGAAAAACCCCTCTCGGTCAGGCGGTTGGAATGGGAGCATCTGCAAAAGATCCTCGTTGAACACTCGGGCAACATCTCTGCAGCGGCTCGGGCATTGGGGATGCATCGGCGAACCCTTCAGCGAAAGCTTGAAAAGCGTCCGGTCAAAGACTGACGGCCTCCATCGCGCCCCATGTCGGGGCTAATCGGTCCCCCTCTTGAAATCTCGGAAGACCGTCCCGATATCCTCGGTATGTGCCGGAATACCCCTTGGGTCTTGGCTTGACAGATAAGGGGGGCTCTTTATGATTAGCACTCTACATGTCAGAGTGCTAACAGTCGCGTCCGACTGGCCTCAGCGAGCTTTCCGGCAAGTCCCGGATCCGAATTGATTGAGATGAAAACAGATTAAAGGAGTCCTTGATGAATATTCGTCCCTTGAATGACCGCGTCATCGTGAAGCGTTTGGAAGAAGAAAAAACCTCTCCGGGCGGTATCGTGATCCCCGATTCCGCAACGGAGAAACCCGTTCGTGGCGAAGTGGTTGCCGTTGGTGCGGGTAAGGCGCTTGATAACGGTCAGATCCGTCCCTTAGCAGTGAAGGCGGGTGAAAAGGTGCTTTTTGGCAAGTATGCCGGTACCGAGATCAAGGTCGATGGTCAGGAAATTCTGGTCATGCGCGAAGATGACATTATCGCGATTCTCGAAGGCTGAGTTATTTCTCACTAATTTGTATTTGTTAAAGGTAAGAAAACCATGGCAGCGAAAGATGTAAGGTTTGGGGATGATGCGCGTAGCCGCATGGTCCGCGGTGTTAATGTTTTGGCTCAGGCAGTCAAGGTAACTTTGGGGCCGAAGGGACGCAATGTGGTTCTGGACAAGAGCTTCGGCGCTCCGACGGTAACCAAGGACGGTGTCTCTGTGGCCAAGGAAATCGAGTTGGCGGACAAGTTTGAAAACATGGGCGCACAGCTGGTGAAGGAGGTCGCATCGAAGACGTCCGATATCGCTGGGGACGGAACGACGACGGCGACAGTTCTGGCCCAGTCGATTCTGGTCGAAGGTCTGAAGTCGGTTGCCGCTGGTCTGAATCCGATGGATCTGAAGCGCGGAATCGATAAGGCTGCCGCTGCAGCTGTTGAAGCAATTCACGCCATGTCTGTTCCCTGTGCTGATAGCAATGCCATTTCTCAAGTCGGATCGATTTCGGCAAATTCCGATGAGGCCATTGGGAAGATCATCGCTGATGCGATGGATAAGGTGGGTAAGGAAGGCGTTATCACCGTAGAAGACGGCTCTGGGCTCGAGAATACGCTCGATGTTGTAGAGGGAATGCAGTTTGATCGCGGCTATCTCTCGCCTTACTTTGTTAATAATCAGCAAAGTATGAGTGCGGATCTTGAAAATCCCTTGATCCTGATCTACGAAAAGAAGGTCTCTAATATTCGTGATCTTCTGCCTGTGCTGGAGGGCGTTGCAAAGTCAGGTCGTCCGCTGCTGATCATTGCCGAAGACGTCGAAGGCGAGGCCCTGGCAACGCTGGTAGTCAACAATATCCGTGGCATCCTCAAGGTTGCGGCTGTAAAGGCTCCGGGCTTCGGTGATCGCCGCAAGGCTATGCTGGAAGATATCGCTATCCTTACGGGTGGAACGGTCATCTCCGAAGAAGTCGGACTTTCGCTTGAGAAGGCCACCATCGAGGATCTTGGAACGGCGAAGCGTGTCCAGGTTTCAAAGGAAGAAACCACCATCATTGATGGTGCTGGAAGCTCAGAAAAAATTCAGGCCCGGATCGTCCAGATCCGTAAGCAGGCCGAAGAGACTTCTTCAGACTACGATCGTGAAAAGCTGCAAGAACGTCTGGCCAAACTGGCCGGTGGTGTTGCCGTCATTAAGGTCGGTGCAGCCACCGAAGTTGAAATGAAGGAAAAGAAGGCCCGAGTTGAGGATGCGCTTCATGCGACCCGCGCAGCGGTTGAAGAGGGTATTGTTCCTGGTGGTGGTGTAGCGCTGATTCGGGCGCTTCAAAAGATCAAGGACCTTAAGGGCGCAAATCATGATCAGGATGTAGGTATCAGCATCGCGCGCCGTGCCATGGAGGAGCCGCTCCGTCAGATTGTGACCAATGCAGGCGATGAGGCATCGGTCGTGCTGAATAAGGTTGCAGAAGGAACTGGTAACTTCGGTTACAACGCAGCAACTGGCGAATACGGTGACATGGTAGCCTTCGGTATTCTGGATCCGGCCAAGGTGACTCGAAGCGCCCTTCAAAATGCAGCATCTGTTGCAGGTCTGATGATTACGACCGAAGCCATGATTGCTGAAGAGCCTAAGGCGGATCTCCCGATGCCGGGTGGAATGGGCGGCATGGGTGGAATGGACGGCATGATGTGATGCGGTCCTGAAATGAGGCGGATGGGCCGGGTCTGCGGGTCCGGTCCAGAGCCTTATTTAAAGAACCCCGCGTCATCGCGGGGTTTTTTTTGGGCTGAAATTCAGTGGTGATCAAATGTCTTTGACAGGGCTAGGTTTTGGGGATATGATGCTTGGCTTGATTGCAGGCGCGTAGCTCAGTTGGTTAGAGCACCACCTTGACATGGTGGGGGTCGTTGGTTCGAGTCCAATCGCGCCTACCAAATACGAAAAAAGCATCGCGGGTCGATGCTTTTTTTATCGGCGAGGATTTGTATGCCTGTCATTACCCTTCCAGATGGTTCATGTCGCGAATTTGACCGATCAGTTTCGGTCAGGGAAGTGGCTGAATCTATTGGCGCGGGTCTCGCAAAGGCGGCGCTTGCAGGCCGGATCAATGGCGATCTCGTCGATCTTTCCCGTGTCATCGAGGCTGATGCTCATGTAGCGATCGTGACTTCCAGAGATCCCGAAGGTGTTGAGGTAATTCGCCATTCGACTGCACATCTTCTGGCTCAAGCGGTCAAGATTCTTTACCCGGAAGCTCAGGTCACCATCGGACCCGTCGTTGAAAACGGGTTCTACTACGATTTCTCTTATCAGCGGCCCTTTACCCCAGAAGATCTGGCGGCGATCGAAAAGAAGATGGAAGAGCTGGCGGCCGCGGCCTTGCCGGTTCAGCGTCAAGTTTTGCCTCGCGATGAGGCGGCTGATTACTTTCAATCCATCGGTGAAGCTTACAAGGCCGAAATTATTCGGGATATCCCCGTTGGTCAGGACATTTCCCTCTACTCACAAGGTGATTTCACGGATCTGTGCCGAGGGCCTCACGTCCCTGATACCGGCAAGCTCAAGGCCTTCAAGCTGACCAAGATTGCGGGCGCCTATTGGCGCGGCGATGCTAAGAACGAGATGCTTCAGCGTATCTATGGTACTGCCTGGGCCGAAAAGAAAGATTTGAAGGATTACCTCCAGCGACTGGAAGAGGCGGAGCGGCGCGATCACCGTAAGATCGGCAAGGCGCTTGATCTTTACCACATGCAGGAAGAGGCGCCGGGCATGGTGTTCTGGCACCCGAAGGGTTGGACCCTTTGGCAGATTGTCGAACAGTACATGCGGGGTATTTTTCGCAGTAACGGATATGAAGAGATTCGTACACCGTTGGTGGTATCAAGAACGCTCTGGGAGAAATCAGGGCATTGGGATAAGTTCCAAGCTGACATGTTTACCACGATGTCTGAGCAGCGGGACTATGCCATCAAGCCGATGAATTGCCCCTGTCATGTTCAGGTTTATAACCAGGGCCTGCGGAGCTATCGCGAATTGCCACTCCGTCTTGCAGAGTTCGGTGCCTGTCATCGCAATGAGCTCTCGGGAGTTCTCCATGGGCTCATGCGTGTGCGTGGATTTACGCAGGATGACGCGCACATCTTCTGTACGGAAGATCAGATTCAGTCTGAAGTGTCGATTTTTATCGATCTTCTGCATAAGGTTTACGCCGATTTTGGTTTTGATAAGGTCCTAGTCAAGCTATCGACTCGCCCGGCGAATCGGGTGGGCTCAGATGCGGTATGGGATAAGGCTGAGGCAGCCCTTGAAGAAGCGCTGAATTCGAAGGGATTGGAATGGCAGTTGCAGCCGGGTGAAGGCGCATTCTATGGCCCAAAGATCGAGTTTTCGCTCTCGGATTGCCTTGATCGCGTCTGGCAGTGTGGAACCATTCAGGTCGATTTCTCGATGCCTGAACGGTTGGGTGCCGTATATGTCGGCGAAGACGGCTCCAAGCATACCCCTGTCATGTTGCATCGAGCCATTCTGGGTTCGATGGAGCGCTTTATCGGGATCTTGGTAGAGCACTATGCCGGTTACTTTCCATTGTGGCTTGCGCCGGTTCAAGTGGCCGTTCTAAATATCACTGATTCTCAGGCTGAATATGCCAAAGAAGTGGTGCAGGGTCTTGAGCAACAAGGGCTTCGTGCTGTTGCCGACTTGAGAAATGAGAAGATCGGCTTTAAAATCCGCGAGCACTCGATGCAGCGTGTGCCTTATCTGATTATTCTCGGTGAGAAAGAACTGGAGTCCCGGACCGTCTCCCTGCGCACTCAGAAGGGAGAGGATCTGGGATTATTTAGTTTGCCGGAACTGAATCAGAGGCTGGCGGAGGACGCCAGGGTCAGAGCTGCGCAACATTAATTGTTTTGGGAGGAAGGGCTATCAGCGCCGATAGAAAAGAGCCGAGACTGAATGACGAAATTCAGTATCCAAACGTACGGCTAATTGATGCAGAAGGGAATCAGGCTGGGGTTGTCTCTAGTCGCGAGGCCCGTCAGATGGCATATGACGCAGAGTTAGATCTCGTGGAAATTTCCCCGGGAGCCGAGCCGCCAGTATGTCGCATCATGGACTACGGCAAGTACCGCTTCGAACTCAACAAGAAACTGGCCGCGGCCAAGAAGAAGCAAAAGCAGATTCAGGTTAAGGAAGTCAAATTCCGGCCTGGGACGGATATCGGGGATTACCAGATTAAGTTGCGCAACCTGACTCGCTTCCTCGAAGAGGGAGACAAGGCAAAGGTCACGGTCCGATTCAGGGGCCGCGAACTAAGCCACAAGGAGTTGGGTATGGACCTCCTCAAGCAGATCGAAACCGATCTTCAGG
This sequence comes from Pseudomonadota bacterium, assembly GCA_041178325.1. Taxonomy (GTDB): domain Bacteria; phylum Pseudomonadota; class Gammaproteobacteria; order Methylococcales; family Methylococcaceae; genus UBA6136. Next base: position 22,785 of record JBEGVN010000017.1, on the reverse strand, counting down.
AGCATGCGACAGTCGAGCAGTTCCCCAAGATGGAGGGCAGGCAGATGGTCATGATGCTGGCCCCCAAGAAAAAGAAGTGAACAGAATTCGCAACCTATTGAAAGACTAAACCGGAGAACGCCATGCCAAAGTTGAAAACCAACCGGGGCGCAGCGAAACGTTTCAAGAAGACTGCATCGGGCGGCTTCAAGTGCAACCATTCGTTCCGTCGCCATATCCTGACCAAGAAGAGCACCAAGCGTAAGCGTCAGCTGCGCAGCCCCAACGCGATTCATGCGTCAGATGTGAAGAGCGCAGCGCGGATGCTGCCCTACGCCTGAGCAATTTTGATCGACTCGACCAGTTTCTAAGAGGTTCCCATGCCTAGAGTAAAACGTGGCGTTACGGCGAAAGCCCGTCACAAGAAGGTTCTTAAGCAGGCCAAGGGCTACTACGGTGCCCGCAGCCGCATTTATCGTGTAGCTAAGCAGGCTGTCATCAAGGCAGGCCAGTACGCCTATCGTGACCGCCGTCAGAGGAAGCGCCAGTTCCGCTCGCTCTGGATTGTGCGTATCAATGCCGCTGCGCGTGAATTCGGTTTGTCCTATAGCCGTTTCATCGATGGCCTCAATAAGGCATCCGTTGCGATTGATCGCAAGGTTCTGGCTGATATAGCGGTCTACGACAAGGAAGCTTTTGCCGAATTGGCGAAGATTGCACAGGGTTAAGCCTGTTCATTCCGCTTGAAAACGGGGGCTTCGGCCCCCGTCTTCTCTTGCGGCCTTGTATTTCATTCGTCATCCCAATCTAAAGGTCGGTCATGGCTACCCTCGAAGACGTTCTGGGCCAAGCCAAGGTGGAAGTCGCAACTGCGAGCACTCTGGGGGCTCTGGATCAGGTGCGTGTCCAATACCTTGGGAAAAAAGGGCTCATCACAGAACAGATGAAGGCGCTCGGTCAGTTAGACCCTGAAGCGCGTAAGGCTGCTGGTGCCCAAATCAATGAAGTCAGGGACCAGCTGATCCAAATCTTGGATGGCCGCAAGGGCGAGCTTGAGGCCTTGGCCCTTCAGGAGCGCTTGGCGAGTGAGACCATCGACGTAACACAGCCTGGACGCGGCTTGGAAACTGGGGGCTTGCATCCAGTGACCTTGACCTTGCGTCGAATTCGCGAACTTTTTGAACGGGTCGGTTTTGAGACGGTGGAGGGGCCGGAGGTCGAAGACGATTTCCATAATTTCGAAGCCCTGAACATTCCCGCATCGCATCCTGCACGGGCGATGCACGATACCTTTTACTTTGATGCGCATACCTTGCTTCGGACACATACGTCGCCCGTTCAGGTCCGCGTTATGGAATCAAGGGAACCGCCGCTCAGGATCCTCGCACCCGGTCGGGTCTATCGCTGCGATTCGGATCTCACGCACACGCCGATGTTCCATCAGGTGGAAGGGTTCTTGGTGGACCGGGATGTCAGCTTTGCCGATCTTCGTGGGGTGCTTTACGAATTTCTGACGCACTTCTTTGAGAAGGACGTCGCAGTAAGGTTTCGTCCTTCCTATTTTCCCTTTACCGAGCCATCAGCAGAGGTTGATATTGCCTGTGTGATTTGCGACGGGAAGGGGTGTCGGGTGTGTAAGCAAACGGGTTGGCTGGAGGTTATGGGCTGCGGGATGATTCATCCGCGCGTCTTTGGTTTCGCCAATATTGATGCTGAAACCTATTCTGGCTTTGCTTTTGGTCTCGGCGTAGAGCGCATGGCCATGCTGCGCTATGGCATTAATGACCTACGGCTGTTCTTCGAGAACGACCTTAAGTTCTTGCGCCAGTTTCCTGCGTTCTAAGCTCCCTCGGGCGGATTTATCATGCGTTTCAGCGAAAATTGGCTTCGGCACTACGTCAATCCTGATTTGACCACGGATGCGTTGGTCCACCAGCTGACCATGGCTGGACTTGAAGTGGACAGCGTGACGCCGGCGGCCGGATCATTCACTCAGGTGGTCATTGGCGAAATTCTGACGGCCGAGCCCCATCCGGAGGCTGACCGTCTGCGCGTTTGCACGGTAGGTGCAGGGGCTCACGGGGTCCTTCAAATTGTTTGTGGTGCGCCCAACGCTCGACCTGGAATTCGCATTCCGCTCGCTTTGGTGGGGGCAGCGCTTCCGGGTGATTTCAAGATTCGCCCGGCCAAGCTTCGGGGTGTGGAGTCATTCGGGATGCTCTGTTCTGCCAAGGAGCTGGGTATTGAGGAGGATGCCTCAGGTCTTATGGAGCTTCCTTCCGATGCGCCGGTCGGAGAAGACATCAGAGTCTATTTAGGTCTTGAAGATACGCTCATCGAGGTGGATCTCACCCCCAATCGGGCTGATTGCTTGAGCGTTGAAGGGATTGCCCGTGAAGTCTCTCTGCTCAATGGTCTGGAATGGGTCCCGGTCGATGCAGCCGTGGTCACTGCGACCACTGCGACGGTGAGAGTGGTCGAGCTACCGGACCCCCAGGATTGCCCCCGTTATCTGGGTCAGATGATTGAAGGCGTTGATCGCAGTGCACCAACCCCACTCTGGATGCGTGAACGACTTCGTCGCTCAGGTATTCGATCGCTGGATATTCTGGTTGATGTCACTAATTACGTCCTTTTGGAGTTAGGACAACCCCTTCACGCCTTCGATGCGGCTTGTCTCAAAGGAGTGATTCAACCTCGTCTTGCCAAGACAGGGGAAACCATCGAGCTGCTGAACGGGCAAACGATCAACCTGGACTCCGAGACTCTTGTCATTGCGGATGAAAATGGTCCTTTAGCACTGGCTGGGATTATGGGAGGAAAAGCATCTGCGGTTAGTGACGCGACGCGGGATATCTTCCTCGAATGCGCTTTTTTCACCCCGGATCGGATTATGGGGAAGGCTCGTCGTTATGGCCTGAGCACTGATTCATCACACCGTTTTGAGCGCGGGGTCAGTTTTGAACTTCAGACCCGGGCCTTGGCACGGGCCGCTTCTCTCATTCTCGAATATGCGGGTGGCAAGGCGGGGCCCGTGGTTGAGGCTACAAGTGAAAGCGATCTTCCGAAAAGGCTCCCGGTCATTTTGAAATCCGGCCGTCTGAGTCGCATCCTTGGGCTCGAACTGCCAAGCGCTCGTGTTGAGCAGATTTTGCGTGGTCTTGGAATGACGCCAAAGGCAGTCGAGGGTGGATGGGAAGTGGTTCCCCCTGCTGCACGGTTCGATATTGCCATCGAGGCCGATTTGATCGAAGAGGTCGGCCGGGTTTATGGCTATGATCATCTGCCGCGCCGAAATCCCCTGGTGCCTGCTGCTTTGCAGCCATGTTCCGAGAAAATACTGAACCTTGATCGGGTCAAGGATGCCCTTGTGGATCGAGGTTATCAGGAAGCCATTACGTATAGTTTTATTGGCGCTGATCTTCAGCAACTGATCGATCCGGGTGTTGAAGCCTTGGCGCTGAAGAATCCTTTGTCTGCAGAGCTTGCGGTGATGCGCACCAGCCTGTGGCCGGGCCTGCTGGATGCGGCCATCAAGAACAGCAATCGTCAGCAGAACCGTGTCCGCCTTTTTGAGTCAGGACTGCGTTTTCTTCCGTCCGTTGGCGGGCTGCAGCAGATCAAAGGCCTTGCATGGTTGGCGATGGGGCCTGTTGCACCTGAGCAATGGGGTAAAAAATCCCGTCCTGTTGATTTCTTTGATGTGAAGGCAGATGTCGAGGCCGTGATCGCACTGACCGGCAAATCCTCCGAGCTTGAGTTTGTCGCTTCTCAGATTCCGGCGTTGCACCCTGGACAGACGGCGGAAATCCGACTGGGTGGTATAAGCATCGGTTGCATGGGCCTCCTGCATCCCCAACTGGAAAAAAACCTGGGCTTTGAGCAACGGGTTTTCTTGGTTGCGATGGATCAGGATCTGTTGCTCGATCGGACGTTGCCAAGATTCCGGAGTCTTTCAAAATTCCCTTCGGTGCGACGAGATATCGCCCTCAATGTGGCGGAAAACCTTCCCGTAGGACAGCTTCTGGCAACGGCGCGCCAACATGCCGGTGAATTCCTTCAGGACATTGTCTTGTTTGATGTCTATCGTGGACCCGGACTTGATGCCGGCCGCAAGAGCGTTGCATTGGGACTCATTTGGCAAAACGAAGCAGAAACGTTGGTTGATGATCAGATTGAAGGTTGGATCCGCGCTGTGATCGAATCTTTGGCTCGGGACTGTGACGCACGATTGAGAGATTGAGATGGCACTGACCAAAAACGACATGATGGAGCGATTGATCGTTGAGCTTGAGCTTCAGCGCAAGGATGCGAAGGACCTCGTTGATGAATTCTTTGAAGAGATCAAACTGGCATTGGGTCGCGGCGAGTCTGTGAAGCTTTCGGGTTTCGGTAACTTTGATCTTCGAGATAAGAGTGAGCGTCCTGGACGCAATCCGAAGACCGGTGAGGAAATTCCGATCACGGCGCGGCGTGTCGTGACCTTTAAATCAGGGCAAAAACTCAAGGCATTGGTGGAGGCCTTCGACGGTCCGCTGCCAGAAGACGATTAAAGTGACACGGTCGCTGCGGAGTTTCTCTGGGGAAATCGTCGAATTTCACATAGGCATTGAGGTGTAGTCGGATGGTTCGCGCTGGCATCGTTGGTGGCACCGGATATACCGGTGTCGAGTTGCTTCGAATTCTGGCTCTGCATCCCCACGTGGATGTAGTGTCGGTTACTTCGCGTGGAGATGCCGGCAAGCGGGTTTCCGACGCCTATCCCAACCTTCGCGGGCATCTGGATGTGCCTTTTGTAGAGCCTTCTCTGGCCGCGTTTGAAGGTTGCGACATCGTTTTTTTTGCGACGCCGAATGGCACTTGTATGCGAATGGCCCCAGAACTCCTAGAAAGGGGGATTCGGGTCATCGATCTTGCCGCTGATTTTCGGTTGAAGGACCCACTGGTTTTTGAGAAGTGGTATGGCGAAAGCCATGCGTGCCCGGATCTTTTAGCGGAAGCCGTTTATGGTCTTCCTGAATTTAACCGAGAGGCGATTCGCAGTGCCCGTCTGATCGCCTGCCCGGGTTGCTATCCCACGGCGGTTCAGTTGGGTCTTGCGCCGCTGTTACGTTCTGGACTTGTGGATCCACAGGCCCTTGTGGCGGACGTAAAGTCCGGGGTGAGTGGCGCAGGTCGTAAGGCTGAGATCCCCATTTTAATGAGTGAAACGGGTGAGAGCCTCAAGTCCTATGCTGTCCAAGGTCATCGTCATTGGCCGGAAATCAGCCAGGGGCTTTCTGAGATTCTGGGAGCTTCGATTGGGCTGACCTTTGTTCCGCATCTCATCCCGATGATTCGAGGCATTCACGCCACGCTCTATGGTCGAGTCCTGGGTGAGGTTGCCGAGCTTCAGTCGCTTTTCGAACAAACCTACGCCGAGGAGCCTTTTGTTGATGTTCTCCCGAACGGCTCTCATCCGGATACCCGGAATGTGAGGGGCTCGAATCGTTGTCAGTTGGCGGTCCATCGGCCGATGAATGGGGACACTGTTGTCGTCCTCTCGGTAATCGACAATCTGGTCAAGGGTGCAGCAGGACAGGCCGTGCAGAATATGAATCTCATGTTTGGTCTTGAGGAAACCGCAGGTCTTGCCGCTATTGGGATTTATCCATGACCACGACAAATCATCAGGATGTGCTTCATCAGCTGACGACCCTCAGGGATTATGTTCGCTATGCCATTAGCTGTTTTAATGAAGCGGATCTTTTTTTTGGGCATGGAACCTCAGGTCCGCTCGACGAGGCCGCTGCGCTGGTCCTTCATGCCTTGCATTTGCCCTATGATCTTCCAGGGGGGTATTTTCAGTCGACTTTGACACGCGCCGAGCGTGAAAGAGTGCTTGAGCTTATGGATCGCAGAATCCAGGAACGTAAGCCCTTGGCTTATCTGACTCATGAAGCGCCCTTTGCAGGGCAACAGTACTATGTCGACGAGCGGGTTTTGGTTCCGCGTTCACCCATTGCTGAACTTGTCGAGTCCGAGTTTTCCCCGTGGGTAGAGCCTGACCAGGTCGAGCGTATTCTTGATTTGTGTACCGGCAGTGGCTGCATAGCCATCGCGTGTGCGCTAGCGTTTCCTGATGCCGAAGTTGATGCTGTGGATATTTCAGCGGACGCGCTTGCGGTTGCCGATATCAATCGGCAACGACTTGACGTTGAGGATCGAGTCCGGACGATTCGCTCGGACCTCTTCGCCGAACTTCAGGGTGAGCGCTACGACATCATTGTGAGTAATCCTCCCTATGTCAGCACCGCCGAATGGCAAGGTCTTCCAGTAGAGTTTCATTCCGAGCCGAGACTTGGACTTGAGTCGGGTGCAGACGGACTCGACTGTGTCAGGCGAATCCTTGAGTCCGCTCCTCGTCATCTGACTGATCAAGGGATTTTGATTGTTGAGGTCGGTAGCGCTGCGGAAGCTTTGGTTGCAGCCTACCCTGAGGTGCCTTTTTGCTGGCTTGAGTTTGAGCGCGGAGGGGATGGGATTTTCCTCCTGACTGCCGATCAGGTCAGGACGTTTTTCAAGGACGTTGAACGCTAGGTTCACCGGATTCCCCGACCGCATCGGGGTTCGTGTTCGGGAGTAAGAGTATGCAACGCACGTCGAGTTTCCCCGTGATCGGGTGGCTGTTGCTTGCTCTTTTTGGCGTCCTTTTTTCAGGATGTGATGGGGCCACCCCAAGGCAAAAGACCTTGGCTCCGAATGCAAAAATTCTGGCTTTTGGTGACAGCCTCACCTTTGGTAAGGGTGTCCTTCCTGAGGAAAGCTATCCCGCACGGTTGCAGGCGGCGATTCACCGGGACGTCATTAATGGCGGTCTCCCTGGAGAAGTTTCGGTAGAAGGTTTGAAGCGCCTACCGATCTGGTTGGAAGAATATGAGCCTAGCCTTCTGATTCTCTGTCATGGGGCAAATGATCTTTTGCGGTCTCTGAGTGAGGACAAGGTTCGAGAGAACCTCAGAGGCATGGTAAAGCTTGCCAAGGATCGGGGTATTGATGTGATTCTGATTGCCGTTCCCAAGTTTGGTGGGATGCGATCGGCGCCTGGCTTCTATGCGGATGTCGCGCGAGAGTTCAATATTCCGCTGGAGAACCGATCCCTCGAGGAAATTCTTCGGCATGCGAAATACCACAAGGATACGGTCCATCCAAATCCAGAGGGCTACCAGTTGATCGCCGATGCGCTGGTGAAGTTGATGCAAGCTTCTGGTGCGCTTTGACCCCGAACGCCAATTAAAGGCCTAAGCAACGTGAGTTCAATCCCATGTCCGGAAATACGATAGGAAAGCTCTTTACCGTGACCTCGTTTGGAGAGAGTCATGGACCTGCCATCGGTTGTATCGTGGATGGCTGCCCTCCCGGCCTTGCCCTGTCCGAAGACGATCTTCAGGGAGATATGGATCGTCGCCGTCCAGGAACTTCGCGGCACACAACGCAGCGGCGCGAACCTGATGCAGTGCGTATTCTTTCCGGAATCTTTGAAGGTCGCACCACAGGGACCCCGATTGCCCTGATCGTCGAGAATGTGGATCAGCGATCCAAGGACTATGGATCAATTGCCGAGCAGTTCCGACCTGCGCATGCGGACTATGCCTATCACATGAAATACGGCATTAGGGACTATCGTGGAGGAGGCCGCTCTTCCGCACGAGAAACCGCGATGCGCGTAGCCGCAGGAGCCATCGCAAAGAAATATCTTTTCGAGCAATACGGGACCCTTGTTCGGGGTTATCTCTCCCAGTTGGGGCCCATCAAGGTGGATGCCCTGGATTGGGATCAGGTCTCTCAAAATCCCTTTTTCTGTCCTGATGCTGACAAAGTGCCAGTGATGGAGGCTTATATGGATGCCTTACGCAAGGAAGGTGATTCCATTGGTGCCAGAATCAACGTGGTGGCTCAACATTTGCCACCCGGCTGGGGCGAACCGATTTTTGATCGACTGGATGCCGATCTTGCCCATGCGCTGATGAGTATCAATGCAGTCAAAGGGGTCGAAATCGGTGGAGGATTCGGTTGTGTTGAAGCCAAGGGCTCGGAATTTCGCGACGAAATGACTCCGGAGGGTTTCCTCTCCAATCATGCGGGCGGAATTCTTGGCGGGATTTCGACGGGGCAGGACATCGTTGCCAGCATTGCGCTGAAGCCGACCTCCAGTCTGAGGCTGCCAGGTCGCTCTATCAATGTCCGCGGGGAGTCGGTTGAGGTGGTAACAACAGGACGCCATGATCCTTGTGTGGGGATTCGTGCCACCCCTATCGCTGAAGCCATGATGGCCATTGTTCTCATGGATCATTGCCTTCGTCATCGCGGTCAGAATGCGAACGTCATTCCCGGAATTGAGCCAATAGCAGCCGAGGCATCCTAGTCCTTGGGCCGTCGGCGGAGGCACAAGCTCAGGCGCTCGCTGGTCCGGAGGCCGCCAGCAATCAGGCTTTCGGCGTTTTACGCGCTGTACTTTGGGATTCTTGGCGTCCTGCTTCCGTATTGGCCGCTCTATCTCGAAAGCGAGGGGTTTGGTCCTAAGGCTATCGGCGTTCTGATGGCTGTACTTCCAGCAACCAAGATCGCATCGCCCGCATTTTGGGGTTGGCTTGCTGACCGAAGCGGCTTACCCCTTCGCTATATTCGCTGGACTTCTTTTCTCTCCGCCCTGTCGATGGCGCTTCTCATTTTCCATCCGACCGGGATCGGATCGATCGGATCGGCCATGGTGGCGTTCGGATTGTTCTGGAATGGTCCGCTACCGCTTTTTGAAACCGTGACGCTGGCCCATCTCAAAGGACGAGGTGGCTATGGTCGAATTCGGCTTTGGGGTTCCATTGGCTTCATACTGAGTGTGGCGGCCGGGGGGGAAATTCTCGGAAGTATAGTGCCGGTGGACTATCTGCCACAGGTGATGCTTGTCTTATTGGTCGCTCAATGGCTGGTGACCCTGGTGATCCCCCCGATCACAACCGAACGAGAGCCGTTGGCGCAACCTCCTCTAACGTTCATTTTAAAACGACCGGGGGTCGCGGGTTTCTTGGTTGCAGGGCTGCTGATTCAGGTGGCCCATGGCCCCTACTACGCCTTTTATTCCGTCTTGCTCAGCGATCATGGGTTTCAGGATGCCACGATCGGCCAGCTTTGGGCGTTGGGTGTTCTGGCGGAGATTATCCTTTTTCTGTGGATGGATACCTTTGAGCGTAAGTTGGGCGTGCGACCCCTCTTTCTTCTCGCCATCGGGATCAGTGTCCTTAGATGGCTCATGATCGGGTGGGGGGTCGATTCCTGGGTGATCATTGTGCTGGCTCAGATTCTTCATGCGGGAACCTTTGGATTGATGCACGCTGCTTCGATTGCACTGGTGCATCAGCATTTTCAGGGGTCCCATCACGCCAAGGGTCAAGCCATTTACAGTGGCTTTTGTTATGGATTGGGGGGCGCTGCCGGCAGTCTCTACGCGGGTTATTTCTGGCAGGCTTGGCACCCGGGTTGGGTCTTTACGACAGCTTCAATGTTCAGTTTGTTGGCTTTCCTGATTGCTTTTCGCTCCATTGTGCCCCGCAGAGCCGCGGCAGCCTGATCGCCTCAGATCATTCCCAGTTGCAATAATGCCGCTTCAGACATGCGATCTCGGGACCAAGGGGGGTCAAAGACGACCTCTACCTGAACATTGCGAACTCCTGGGAGGGCCTTAACGGCGGCCTCGGCGTCGAATTGCAAAACCGGCCCCATTCCACAACCGGGGGCTGTGAGGGTCATGATGATATGAACGTCGTGCTGATCCTCGCCAGAGGGCTTGACGCCACAATGGTAGACCAGCCCCAACTCCACGATATTGACCGGAATTTCCGGATCAAAAATGGTTCGCAGGACTTCCCAGACATTCTTTTCCACGGTTTCTGCATCAGTGCCGGTACTGATATTGGTCTGAATGGGGGGTTCTTTGCCAAGTGCATCTGCATCCGCTCCTGAGATTCGGACCATATGTCCTGTCTCATCCAGCACGGTAAAGTTACCGCCGAGTGACTGGGTCAAAGTCACCAAATGACCTTTGGGGAGAGTCTCCTCGGTCCCATCCGGGATTCGGACGACGTTCACTTCACGTTGGAGGCAGATGCTTTCGCGGCCATAGCCAGTCATCGACATGTTGCTACCGATCAGGGGTGGTTAGGTTGAAGAGGGGGAGGCAAACAGATGGACAAGGTCATTACCTCGTGTCTCAGGTGCATCCAAAAGGTCAGGTCTTTCTCCAGGATAGGCGCGAAGACGAATCGCGGTCCTGATAGGGCCTGGTGCGTAACAGGACGAACTAATGCCGAAGCTGCTTAACTCTGCATTGAGAGACTGGGCGAAGCTGCGCAGCCCTGCCTTGGCGACCCCATAGGCTCCCCAAAAAGCTTTTCCTTCTCCCGTGGCGGTGTCATCGACAAAGAGGATGCGCCCCCCACCTGAGGCCAAAAGTGCGGGAAGAAAGGCCTGCGTCATGAAAACCGGTGCTGTCAGGTTGACATGAATCAGGCGCTGCCAGACGCCGCTCTCGACGTCGCGAAAGGGTCGCAAGGCCCCGAGTTCGGCAGCCCCATGGAAGATACCATGGACAGCTCCCAGCGATTCCATCACCCGTTCAGCCATCTCCACATAGTGGGCTTCGCTGGCACCGGCAAGGTCCAGTGGGTAAAGGGCCGGAGTCGGGCCACCTTGGGCGACAATTTCGTCATAGACATTTTCAAGGCGCGGTATTTTCCGAGCGAGAAGGATCGTTGTGGCGCCTGCCTTCGCCAGTGCCAATGCAGCGGCTTTTCCGAGTCCTCCGCTGGCGCCAGTGACCAGAATGACCTTATTTTCGAGGAGAAAGGTACTCATCCGGCTTGTCGGTCCATCCAGGGGATCAGGTCAGCCGGTACCTCAAGGGCATCATCGGCCCCCCAACCTTCAATATCCTCATTGGCATTAATGTATCCATAGAGAGCGGCTAAGGTCATCATACCCGCACGCCGTCCCGCTTCTATGTCACGGGCGGCATCTCCAATATAGACACAATGCTCGGGGTCAATGCCCAGCCTCCCTGAGGCTTCGATCAGGGGCAACGGATGGGGTTTGGCTTCTGCCGTTGTATCTCCTGAGACGATACAGGGTGTTCTAAGATGAATGTCTAGGGCCTCGGTTAGAGGTTGTGTATAGCGCGACCGCTTGTTGGTCACAATGCCCCAAGGGATGCCTCGATCTTCAAGATGATCAAGGACCGACTCCATGCCGTCAAAAAATCGGGTGTGGTCTGCTGGATTTTGTTCGTAGTAGTCCATCATCCGATTCACTATACGATCAAAAAGCTCACGGTTTTTATCGAGGACAGTGTTCACTGCAGGGTAGGCAAGTGTGGGGCGCTGTTCGAGTGTTTTGACCAGCCAATAGCCGATCATGGTTCTTGCGCCCCCCGAAACATGACTTTTCATTTCATCAATGCCGGCGGCTGGCAGACCTTCGAGCACCAGAGCATGATTGGCTGAGGCCACCAGATCGTGCACGGTATCAAGCAGCGTCCCGTCAAGGTCGAACAGAACAGCACGCACCGTGCGATCAACCGTACCGGATCTCATGCCGCAGGCTTTTCAAAGGCCGCAAGATAGTTCACATCGATGTCCTTGGGGCTCAGGCTGAATTGGCCCGTCAAGGGGTTGTAGGTCACCCCTTCAAGACCCAAGAGTGTGAGCTCGGCAGAACGTGACCAGCGCGTCAGTTCCGAAGGACGGATGAACGTCGAAAAGTCGTGTGTTCCCTTCGGGATCATGTTGAGGAGGTATTCGGCACTGACAATCGCGAGGAGGTAGGCCTTGAGTTTTCTGTTGAGAGTTGAAAAGAAGACACGACCGCCCGGTCTGACTAGCGTGGCGCAAGCCCTGACGACGGATGCAGGGTCAGGAACATGCTCCAGCATTTCCATGCAAGTGACGTGATCAAAGCTTCCCGGGGCCTCTTCGGCCAAGGCCTCAACGCTGATCTGGCGATAGTCGATGCGAAGGTCACTGTCGCTGGCATGATCACGAGCTACGGAGAGCAGCTCGCCTCCCAGATCGATGCCCGTCATGATGGCGCCAGATCGGGCGAGGCCTTCGCTGAGAATGCCTCCACCGCAGCCGACATCCAGAATTTTTGCACCATCAAGTTGGGCGTGGGAGCGAATGAACTGAATCCGCAGCGGGTTGACCGCATGCAGCGTCTTGAATTCACCGCGCGGATCCCACCACCGGCTCGCCAGTGCAGAGAACTTGTCGATTTCATCAGGGTTCACATTCTCGGCCATCGTCATCATGGGCTTGTCCAGGTCTCAGTGGGTGTTTGTGGAAGGTCGGTCTGACAGCATGCGCTCACGCCAGATCCGGATACGGGTTCGAATGTCCGACTCATCAAGTGTGGTGAGTTGGCGGTCTTTAAGGACTCGTCGGCCCTCGATCCATACATTTGTGACCTGATGCCGACTTGCGGCATAGACGAGGTCTGAGATAGGGTTGAAAAGAGGCTGGGTCTCAAGATGATCCAATTGAATCGCAGTAATGTCTGCCCACTTTCCTGGGCGGAGCGAACCCACCACGTCATCGATGCCGAGCGCCTTAGCGCCGCCGAGGGTGGCCATGGTAAGTGCTTTGGCGGCAGGAACAGCGCTTGCATCCCGGGCAACCGCCTTGGCGAGGAGTGCGGCAGTCCTCATTTCACCCATCAGATCAAGATCATTGTTACTCGCGGCACCATCGGTGCCCAAAGCGACGTTGATGCCCGCATCAAGAAGTTTTGCGACAGGACAGAATCCACTCGCGAGCTTCAGGTTGGACTCGGGGCAGTGGATGATATGCACACCTGTTTCCGCAAGAAGACAAATTTCTTCTTCTTCGAGTTGAGTCATGTGAACCGCCATGAGGTTGGGTCCCAGGAGGCCGAGTTGGTTTAGTCGGTTAAGCGGCCGCATGCCGATAGCCTTATGACTCCCGCTGATCTCATCCTCTGTCTCATGGATATGCATATGGATAGGAAGATCGAGCTCATCGGCCAAGGTACGGATTCGAAGGAGTGGCGCATCAGAAACGGTATAGGGCGCATGCGGGGCAAAGGCGAATCCAATGCGCGACTCATGACGAAATGCATCCCGAAGGGCGAGGCCTTTCTCGATGTACTCCTCCGCATTTCCGGCCCATGCGGTTGGAAAGTCGACGACGATCATGCCGATGGTCGCTCGCATTCCGGCCTGAACGGCCTGAATCGCGGTGACCTCCGGGAAAAAATACATGTCGTTAAAGGTCGTGACGCCGCCTCGGATCATTTCAGCCATGGCGAGATCCACACCATCCCTGACAAACGCCTCCCCAACCCATTTCTGTTCCAGGGGCCAGATATGGTTTGTCAGCCATTCCATCAGAGGTTTGTCATCCGCGATTCCGCGGAGCAAAGTCATTGCGGAATGGGCATGGGCATTGATTAGGCCCGGAATCAAAATGTGCCCCTTGAGGATTTCGCGGGGCGCGTCCGGATAGCCAGCTAGAGCTTCGTTTTCCGGGAGGATTGCGGCGATTCGGCCATCACGGACTACCACGGCGTGCTGTTCAAGCACCGTAGTTTCAGGTTCGACCGGAACGATCCAAGGGGCGACAATGACGAGGTCTGCGGAGGGCATCTGAATAACCTAGTAATTTACTAAACAATATCACAGGTCAGCCGTCCGCCGCACCCGAAAAGGTAAGGACTATTGTAATCGATCACGTTTGCCGATCTGCGATCTCACATCCTCTTAGAATGGGTTTTATTTCTCATGCGTTCACCCATAGCACCCATGCGTCAAAGTGCGAGGTTTTTTGAATCGAGGCTGTCGGATGTTCAGGATCCCATCATTCCCAGAGTTCAGGCTTGGGTTCTGGAAAACCCGGGCACCATTTCATTAGGGCAGGGGATCGTCTCCTATGGCCCGCCTCCGGAGGCGCTTCAGGCGCTGGCTGACTTCGGTCGGGTGGCCTCGGATCACCGTTATGGACCGGTGAAAGGGGATCCGGAGCTCATTTCCCTCCTGACCCAAAAGCTCAGAGAAGAAAATGGCCTGACGTTGGGACCAGAGCAGGCGGTTTTCGTCTCCGCTGGATCCAATATGGCCTTCTTTGAAATTCTCCTCGCAATCACAGTGCCAGGAGATGAAATTTTGTTGCCTGTTCCTTTCTATTTCAATCAGGAGATGGCGATTCGCATGTTTGGTTGCACGCCGGTTCCGGTGGCCACCAATCAGGATTTTTCGATTGATTATGAGGCGATGGTCCGGGCAATAACCCCCAAAACTCGGGCCATCGTGACCGTATCACCGAACAACCCCTCAGGTCAGGTCTACAGAGAAGCCGACCTTCGCGCCGTGAATCAGCTCTGTAGGGAGCATGGGCTCTTTCATCTCTCCGATGAGGCCTACGAATACTTCACCTGGGGCGAACGTCCTCATTTTTCCCCGGCATCCATTCCTGGCGCGGAAGGATGTACCGTTGGGTTTTATTCGTTATCCAAAACCTTCGGTTTTGCTGGTTGGCGATTGGGCTACATGGTTGTTCCGGTAAATCTGGTGCCTGAGCTCATTAAAATCCAGGATACCAACCTCATCTGTCCGCCCCGCCCTTCGCAATGGGCCGCCATAGGTGCGCTCACTGTGGGTCGATCTTATTTCGACCAGCATGCGCAAGTCCTCATTCGTCTGCGTGATGAGGTATTAACCGCTTTGTCCTCTTTGGGTCCGCTCCTTCGACGGCTGCCGCAGGCTGAGGGTGCTTTTTATGTATTTCTGGATGTCGACACGACGCTGACTGGGCTTACGCTTGCAGAGCGTCTTGCCCTAGAGCATGGTGTGGCTGTGGTTCCAGGTGAAGCCTTTGGCATGCATGTCGGATGCTATTTGCGGGTGGCCTATGGAGCTCCCGACCCCGAAACAGTGCGCGAGGGAGTGCGCCGACTCGTGGCTGGCATTCGTGCGATCTGCGAACGGCCCTGATACCCTTATGCTTTGATCTAAGAGATACACGGGGAATTGTTATGCGGGTGAACTTCAAGGCCTCGAGTTTGGCCTGGCTTTTAATTGCGGTGCTGGGCGCTGCCGCAGTGGGAGCGATTGCCCTAAGCCGGGGGGAGGCCATCAATAGCCTGTGGTTCGTGACGGCAGCTCTCTGTATCTACGCAATCGGTTATCGCTTCTACGCACATTTCATTGCGACCAAGGTTTTGGTGCTGGATCCCAATCACCTCACCCCTGCGGTTCGCTTGAATGACGGCCGCGATTTCTTGCCGACCAATCGCTGGATTGTCTTCGGACACCATTTTGCTGCGATTGCGGGTCCCGGTCCCCTGATCGGCCCGACTCTAGCTGCCCAGTTTGGCTATCTTCCCGGCACGCTCTGGATTCTGATTGGTGCTGTGATTGGGGGCTGCGTCCAGGACATGGTCATTCTCTTTTGTTCATTGAGGCGAAATGGCCGCTCCCTTGGGCAGATGGCGCGTGATGAACTAGGCGCCCTAGGGGGAAATACCGCCATGCTTGGTGTCATGTCGATCATGATTATCCTTATCGCGGTTCTCGGACTCATTGTTGTCAATGCCATGAGGCACAGTCCCTGGGCAACTTCGACTGTGGGCGCCACGATACCGATTGCCATGGTCGTTGGTGTTTACATGAACATCCTTCGTCCGGGGCGTGTGATTGAGTCCACGGTGCTTGGCGTCAGCCTTCTCCTAGCAGCAGTTTATGGCGGCAGCGCGATCGATCATCATCCGGAGCTCCATGCACTGTTCGATTTCGGCGGGGAACCGCTGGCCTTCATGATCATCGCTTACGGTTTTGCAGCAGCTGTTCTTCCGGTCTGGTTACTGTTGGCTCCTAGGGATTATTTATCTACCTTCATGAAAATTGGGACGATCAGTGCCCTTGCAGTTGCAATCGTGATTCTTCATCCGGAAATTCGGATGCCGGCCTTGACGCCCTTCGTGGATGGTTCGGGTCCGGTTTTCGGGGGCAAGCTCTTCCCCTTTGTCTTTATCACGATTGCTTGTGGTGCAATTTCAGGCTTCCATTCACTGATTTCTTCAGGAACGACGCCCAAGCTTTTGATCAATGAGGCAGATGTACGTTTCATTGGTTATGGCGCGATGTTGATGGAGTCCTTTGTAGCCATCATGGCTATGGTGGCAGCGACCGTCCTGGATCCGGGGGTGTACTTCGCCATCAATAGTCCTGCAGGAGTCGTTGGTCAATTGCCCGCTGATGCCGTTGCAAAGATCACTTCGATGGGGTTTCCTGTCTCTGTCGAAACCATGCAGACGCTCGCGGCTGCCATGGGTGAGTCGACGCTGTTTGCTCGCACCGGGGGGGCACCATCTCTGGCGGTCGGTATGGCCAGCCTTTTTGCAAGTGCCTTCGGAGAGAATCTCCTTGCCCTTTGGTATCACTTTGCCATCATGTTCGAGGCGCTTTTTATTCTGACCACGCTGGATGCTGGAACGCGTGTCGCCCGTTTCATGTTGCAGGATATCCTCGGCAACTGGTTTCCTTCGTTGGGTCGCACATCGTGGTATCCAGGCGTCATCCTGACCAGCGCCCTCGTTGTCTCAGGGTGGGGCTGGCTTCTTTATAACGGCGTGATTGATCCCCTGGGGGGAGTTAACAGCCTGTGGCCTTTGTTCGGCATCGCGAATCAGATGCTGGCAGGTATTGCCTTGTGTGTCGCAACAACCATTCTGGTGAAGACTGGCAAAGCCAGATACTTTTGGGTAACGGCGACACCTTTGGTCTGGCTGTTGGTGGTCACGAGTACGGCAGCCATTGAGAAGCTATTCAGCCCTGAGCTTCGAATCGGTTTTCTGGCCCATGCTAAGGACCTTGAGGGGCAATTGGCTTCGGGACGACTTTCGGCAGATATGGCGGCCAAGGCTCCGCGTTTGATCTTCAATGACTACCTGGATGCAGGACTGACTATTCTTTTCGTGTCGGTATCATGGGTTCTGGTGTTTGAAACGATTCGCGTGTGTCGGCGGAACCTTTCTCAAGGTCCGGGTCACTATCACGATGATGCCGATAGCGAAGAATGTGCGAGCTGTGCCGGTTAGTCATTCTCTTTCTTCGGGAACAGCTGAGTGAATGGGTTAAAATTTGCGGTTTTACCCTTCAAGATCCAACATCCGATGGCAGATTCCTCCTCACACGCGCTCGTTCCCGAGTGGGCGCCGCAAGTTGCTGTTTTTATTGCTTGGCCCTATGCCACGGGAGATTTCCAGCCCTGGCTTCAGGCGGTTGAGGAAACATACCTCGCGATTGCTGCAGCTATTTCTAAGCGCCAGTCATTGTGGGTGGCCGTCAGAAATATAGCGCTTCAGCTGGAGCTTGAGCAGCGCTTCGCTGCGGCAGGCATCCATCTTGAGGCGGTGACCTTTGTGGTGATGCCCTATAACGACGTCTGGGTCCGGGATACCGCCCCACTGACCGTTCGGAAGGGGCATGCGCTGCGTTACCTCGACTTCCGCTTCAATGGTTGGGGGGGGAAGTACGAATGTGCTGATGATGCGCAGATTGCTTCAAGACTTTATGCCACGGGCATTCTCGGTGAAGGTCTCCGTGATCCGGTTGATTTTGTGCTTGAAGGGGGCAGCATCGAAATCGATGGTCAGGGTACGATCATGACAACCAGTCGCTGCCTTCTGAACCCCAACCGCAATCCATCCTTGTCGAAAAAGTCAATTGAGGACGTCTTGAGGCACCACTTGGGAGCCCGACAGGTGCTCTGGCTGGATCATGGCTATGCCGAAGGCGACGATACCGATGCGCATGTGGATACTCTCGCACGTTTCTGCTCGGAAAATGTGGTGGCTTATACGGCATCGAATCGCCCGGAAGATCCGGTCCACGAGGACTTGGCCAGAATGGAAAGCCAGTTGAAGGGCTTTAGAAATCTCAACGGCGAGCCCTATGAGTGGGTTCCATTGCCAATTCCATCACCCATCTACAGTGAAGAAGGCGATCGGTTGCCTGCCACCTATGCCAATTTCCTGATCATCAATGATGCGGTTCTCGTGCCGGTTTATAACGATCCAAATGATGCAGTGGCGCTTGCTCGGCTTGCGGCCATTTTTCCTGACCGGACCTTGGTGCCGATTGATTGCGTGCCACTCATTCGCCAATACGGCAGTCTTCATTGTATGACCATGCAGTTCCCGCATCTGACCTGAGGTAGTCCTTTATGAAGTCCAAGCTCACAGTCGGTTTTGTCCAGCAGCCCTGCGGTGATGCTTCTGTCTCCGTCAATCTCGATCTTTCGATTCAGGCCATTCGGAAGGCTAAAAATCAGGGTGCCGAACTTGTCGTTCTTCCTGAGCTTCATTTGGGGCCCTACTTCTGCCAGACCGAGGACACCTCGCGTTTCGACCTGGCCGAGTCGATTCCAGGCCCGACTACCGAGACACTTGGACGGGTCGCGGCCGAACTGGAAATCGTGATCGTTGCCAGTCTTTTTGAAAAAAGGGCTCCAGGGCTTTACCACAATACCGCTGTCGTTCTTGAAAAGGACGGTCGACTCATTGGTAAGTACCGGAAAATGCATATTCCCGATGATCCGGGGTACTACGAAAAGTTCTATTTCACTCCGGGTGACCTGGGGTTCAAGCCTATTGAGACCTCAGTTGGGATGCTCGGTGTGCTGGTTTGTTGGGATCAATGGTATCCGGAGGCAGCGAGGCTGATGGCCCTCGCTGGAGCCGATATTTTGATCTATCCGACTGCCATTGGCTGGAATTTGGACGACCCGGAGGCTGAGCGTGAGCGACAGCTCAATGCCTGGATTACCGTCCAGCGGGGACATGCGGTGGCTAATGGTTTACCGGTCATTGCCTGCAACCGAATTGGCCATGAGTCGGACCCTAGTGGGCAATCCAGCGGTATTCGATTCTGGGGCAATAGCTTTGCCGCAGGCCCTCAAGGGGAGTTCCTGACGCATCTGGATGCCGTCGAGGACAAGGTCGAGCTGGTTGAAATCGACAAGACGAGGAGCGAGGACGTGAGGCGAATTTGGCCTTTCCTTAGGGATCGGCGCATTGAAAGCTACGGCGATCTGACCCGTCGCTACGTGGATTGATGGTTTCCCATAGCGTTCTTTCCCCAGTTCTGCCGAAATCGCCCGGCGAACCACTGGCCTGGTTGAATCTTGACGGGTGTGGGGATGCTTTGGCTTTGGCGCGGGCCATTAAGGGGGATCATTGCCTCTATCTTGTCGTGACCCGGGATACCCAGACTGCGGTTCGTCTGGAGCATGAAATTCGGTTCTTTCTCGGAGGCGGGGCCAAGGTGCTCCATTTCCCGGACTGGGAAACTTTGCCCTACGACATGTTTTCGCCCTTGCCCGAGATCGTCTCGGAACGACTGAAGTGTCTGGTCGAACTCTCAAGCGCCCAACATGGGGTTCTGCTGGCGCCCGTTTCAACGCTGATGCAACGCTTGAGTCCGCGCTCCCATGTGCTGGGAAATTCATTTGCTCTGCGTCCAGGTGAGCGACTGAACCTTGATGAGACGCGGGCTCGGCTCGAGTCGGTGAGTTATCTCTGCGTGAATCAGGTCATGCAGCATGGGGAGTTTGCGATCCGGGGCTCCATACTGGATCTTTTTCCGATGGGAAGTTCCGTGCCCTACCGCATCGAGCTTTTTGATGACGAGGTGGAGTCGATCCGAATTTTTGACCCGGAAACCCAGAGATCCAGTGAGAAGGTCGAAGCGATTAATCTTTTTCCGGCCCGCGAGTTTCCTTTCGATGACGCGGCGATTCGAAGATTTCGACAGGCTTTTAGGGAACAGTTCCCGGAATCCTCTCAGGGCAAAGTGCTCTATCAAGAGGTGACCAAGGGGGTTGCGCCGGGCGGGATCGATTATTACCTTCCCCTGTTCGTTGAATCGACAGAGCTTCTCATGGACTATATTCCGGCGAAGACCCGGATCGTTCTCCATGGTGATGTTTTGGGCTCTGCCCAAGAGTTTTTCGATGATACCGAGTCCCGCTATCACCTGCGGCTTCAGTATCTGGATCGCCCCCCACTTTCTCCAGAGCAACTGTTCGTTACGCCCCATCAGTTGGCTGAACGGTTAAACCACCACACCCAGATTTTGCTGCCGGAGCAAGATTCGGCGTATGAAGGCCATTCGGTCTCCTTTGCGACCCGGACCTTGCCGGATCTCGCATTGAGAAGTGGTGCGAAGGATGTCGGGGAAACGCTGGCTGCATTTGTCCGCGAGCGGGCCGGTCGTACCTTATTCGTTGCCGAGACTGCAGGTCACCGTGAGGCCATGCTCGAAAGCCTCGGCCGAGTAGAGATTCGGCCTAAGGTCTTTGAAGGCTTTGAGCAGTTTCTCTCCGCCCCCGATGTGCTGGGCTTGGTCGTTGCACCTATGGACCATGGGGTCTGGCTTGAAGACCCGGATTTGGCCATCGTCACCGAGACGCAGCTTTCGGGTGAACGTGTCCAGCAGCGTCGTCGCCGCAAGGTTACAGGCGGCCAGAGACTGGATCAGGTCCTCAAAAATCTCGAGGAATTGGAGGTGGGCGCACCGGTTGTCCATCAGGATCATGGGGTGGGTCGCTTCCTGGGTTTGAGTCGCCTCAGTGTCGGCGGCGTTGAGACCGAATTCCTGACTCTGGAATATGCCAACCAGGACACCTTGTATGTTCCCGTTTCCTCGCTTCATCTGATCGGTCGCTACAGTGGTGCCAGCCCTGAGTCCGCCCCCTTACATCGCCTGGGAGGGGAACAGTGGCAGAAAGCCCGGCGCAAGGCTTTGGAGCGGGTTCGAGATGTTGCCGCGGAATTGCTGGACATCTATGCCAAGCGCGAGGCTCGGGTCGGGCATGCCTTCGCATCAGACAGCACCGAGTATCGCCTTTTCAGCGAGGCCTTCCCGTTTGAGGAAACGCCGGATCAGGAGGCGGCCATTGCCCAGGTCATGGTCGATATGGCGAGTCCGAAACCGATGGACAGGGTGATTTGCGGGGACGTGGGATTTGGCAAAACTGAGGTCGCGATGCGCGCTGCCTTCACGGCTGTGCAGGGTGGGAAGCAGGTCGCTGTTTTGGTGCCGACTACGCTTCTTGCGCAGCAGCACCATCAGAATTTTCGTGATCGATTTGCCGATTGGCCGGTACGTATCGAGACGTTGTCCCGGTTTGTCGGAAAAAAACAGCAGGATCAGGTCATTCAAGATGCCCTCGATGGCAAGGTCGATATCCTGATCGGGACCCATAAACTGCTGCAGAAAGATCTCACATTTAAGAACCTGGGGCTGGTCATTGTCGACGAAGAACAGCGTTTTGGTGTGACACAAAAGGAGCATTTCAAGAAGCTCCGAAGTGAACTGGATTTTCTGACCCTTACCGCAACGCCGATCCCGCGAACCCTCAATATGGCAATGTCAGGGCTTCGGGATATTTCAATCATTGCAACGCCCCCGCCCAATCGGCATGCGATCAAAACCTTTGTGGCTGAGTGGGACGATGGGCTGATTGAGGAGGCCCTGTTGCGCGAGATCAAGCGCGGGGGGCAGGTCTATTTTCTTCACAATAAGATTGAAACCATGGAGAAGATGGCTCGGGAGCTTGAATCGCTGGTGCCGTTGGCCCGCATTCGAATTGCCCACGGCCAGATGCCAGAGCGCGAGTTGGAATCCATCATGCTGGACTTTTATCACCAGCGCTTCAATCTTCTGCTTTGTACGACCATCATCGAGAGCGGTATTGATGTTCCGAGCGCCAACACCATCATCGTTAACCGTGCAGATCAGTTGGGACTCTCACAGTTGCACCAGATCAGGGGGCGCGTTGGGCGCTCTCATCACCGTGCCTATGCCTATCTGGTCGTTCCACCCAAAAGCCTGATGACCACGGATGCTGTCAAGCGGCTTGAGGCCATTGCAACGACAGGCGAGCTCGGCGCAGGCTTCATGCTGGCATCTCACGATCTTGAGATCCGAGGCGCCGGTGAGTTGCTGGGTGATGAGCAGAGCGGACAGATTCAGGAAGTCGGATTGTCGCTCTATACTGATCTTCTTGAACGTGCGGTGAGGGCGATTCAGTCGGGTCGTCAACCTGAAGTTGACCTTCTGCCTCAGGATTCAGGCCCCGAGATTGATCTTCAGTCGCCGGCGCTGATCCCCGAGACCTACCTGCCGGATGTACATACCCGTCTGGTCCTTTATAAGCGGATGGCCAACGCGCGGGACGACGAGGATCTCAGGGCTCTCCAGATCGAAATGATCGATCGTTTTGGCCTTTTGCCGCCACCGCTGAAAACCCTGTTTGCCGTTACCGCACTTAAGCTGCATGCCGAGCGCTTGGGAATTCGAAAGATTGAGGCGGGTCCTCAGGGTGGCCGATTCCTCTTCCGGGAGACGCCGAATGTGGATCCGATGGCTGTCATTCGCTTGATCCAGACGCAGCCATCGGTCTATCGGTTGGACGGTCCTGACAAGGTGCGCTTTCAAAGACCCCTCGAGACACCTGAGCAGCGAATTCAGTTCGTAGAAGACCTGATTGGTCTTCTTTCTCCAAAGGGGGAGTCGCACTAGACCGACCGAATTTACGCGGTTAGCGCAGATTTCTATGTCGGGGACAAATAGAAATGTCCGGTTTTATAGCAAATAGATTGTCCGCTTTTTCCTGAGTTCTTGGTTCTCCCAAGGCCTGGTCGCGAAGCGGATTACCCGACCGTTTTTTGACGTTCCTCGATCAATTTGCCCCAAGCATCATA
>JBEGVN010000016.1:0-12291 GCA_041178325.1 Pseudomonadota bacterium | reverse complement strand
AATGGCGCGCCCGATACGATTCGAACGTACGACCTTTGCCTTCGGAGGGCAACACTCTATCCAACTGAGCTACGGGCGCGTGACCTTTGAGTATAACGGACTCAGGGTGTTTTTAATAGGTTTCTCAGATGGTTGAGGGAAGCTTGTCCGCGTTGCCTCAGAACATCAGGGTCGACTGCTTTTCTGGCAGCCCATTCGAGATGCTCTTCGGGGAGCTCTTCGAGAAATCGGCTGGGTTCTCGTGATTCGATTTCTCCCCTGCGTTTCCTATGGGTGCAATAGCTTAATGTGAGGCGTCTTTGGGCTCTGGTGATCCCGACATAGGCTAGCCTGCGCTCTTCCTGGATGCTGTCCCCTTCCATGCTGTTCTCGTGAGGTAAGAGATTTTCCTCCATGCCGACGAGATAGACGTAGGGGAATTCGAGTCCTTTTGAGGCGTGAAGCGTCATTAGGTTGACCCTGTCACCACTGGCTTCTTCCTGATTGCGGTCGAGGACATCCATGAGCATGATCTTGGCAATCACGGCATCGAGTGGGAGCGGGGCCTCATGCTCTTCACCTTTGCCAATTCGTCTTAACCACTCGATCAGCTCTGAGATGCGTGCCATCTTGCGCCGAGCTCCCTCTGGAGTCGTCGTGTTTTCATGGGTCCATCCCTCGTAATCGATTTCCAGCAGAAAAGTCTCCACAGAACTAAAGGGATCACCCTCATGGGTTTTTCGTTCAAGTCCATGCACCAGCTGAACGAAGCATCCGAGACGTCGATAGGCAGAATCTCCTAATTCTGAGGCGGCACCCAATTCTTGTGAGGCTCTAAAAAGACTGATAGATCTTCGGTGCGCGTAGGAGCCGAGCTTTTCAAGAGTCGCAGGTCCAATTTCGCGTTTGGGGACATTGACTACACGAAGGAACGCAGCATCGTCATCTGGATTGACGACTAACCTGAGATAGGCCAAAACATCTTTGATCTCACTGTAGCCAAAAAAACTCTGTCCACCACTGATGAAGTAGGGGATGCTGGCCTCCCTGAGTGCCGTTTCAAAAATTCGGGCCTGATGATTGCTGCGGTACAAAATGGCATAGTCGCTGTAGTTTGAGGCCTGGCGGAAACGGTGGTGGACCAAGTCGGAGCAAACCTGCCTTGACTCATGTACATCGTCCTTATGATGCAGCACGGTTAATGGGTCGCCATGACCCAAGGCGCTCCAGAGTCGCTTTTCGATGACATGAGGATTATGGGCTATCAGTGCATTTGCAGAATCCAAAATTCTGCTGGTCGAGCGGTAGTTTTGCTCGAGTTTGATCACCTTGATCTGGGGGTAATCTTTCTGGAGTTTCGCGAGATTTTCCGGTTGTGCTCCCCGCCATGAATAAACGGATTGGTCATCATCTCCAACTACGGTAAAGCGTCCTAGATTTCCTACCAGAAGTTTTAACATTTGGTACTGGGTTTCGTTGGTATCCTGATATTCGTCGACCAAGAGGTAGCGGAGCTTGTTTTGCCACTTTTCAAGGATGTCGGTGTGGTCCCGAAAGAGGAGAACGGGCTGCAAAATCAAATCGTCGAAGTCGACCGCGTTATAGGCGCGCATTTGATTCAGGTACAGCGAGTAAATCGTCTCAAGGCCAGGTATGTTGAGGTCTAGGCCTTGTTCTGCGCCGGGAAGGATGAACAGATTCTTGAGTCTGCTGATGGCGCTACTAAAGGACTCGGCATGATCGGGATCAATATCACTGCGGTGGTGCCTGATCAATTCTCGAAGGAGGGTCAGGCGATCCTGCTCGTCAAAGATTGAAACGGTGCTTTTGTACCCCAGGGCCTTGTGCTCTTTGCGAATGATGTCGAGCCCTAGCGCGTGAAATGTGGAAACAGTGAGGCCTCGCACTTCCCGGTCTTCTAGCAACCGGCTTACGCGGCTTTTCATTTCTCGGGCAGCCTTATTTGTAAAGGTGACCGCAGCGATGTTTCTGGCCGGGAGACCCTGTCTGACCAGATGCGCTATTTTTTCGGTGATGACACGCGTCTTACCACTGCCTGCGCCTGCTACGACGAGGAGTGGCTTCTCCGTCTCGGTGACGGCATCCTGCTGTTGGGGGTTGAGGCTAGGCACAAGCTAAGCAGATTTACCGGTGGGTGACTCATTTCTTCTCGACAAGCGATTCGAGTTCTTTGACTCGTGCTTCCAGAATTTCAAGTTGCTCTCGCGCTTTAAGTAGCACGTTACGTTGTACGTCAAACTCTTCGCGGGTCACAAGGTTCATGCGGCCCAGTGAGGCCTGAATGATGGCCTTGAAGTTATGTTCGAGGTCCCCCTTCATTGCGCGTATATCCTGAGGCACGGCTCCAGAAAGACGTTGGACGAGATCGTTGAGCTGATTGGGTTCAAACATGATGGCTTCCAAATATGCTTCAGGGCCTGACTCAGTGGACAGGATTGTTTACGATGCGGTAGATGATGTCGCTCCCACCATAGAATGGCTGGTACCAGACGCCACCGAATTCAAAGTACTGAGTGTTTTCGATCGTGTGCGCAATGGCGCCGCTGGGGATGTGGTTGATCTCAAGTCCCGTGGGGGGGGTCACAACCTGATAACCGCCGGGGATCCGCTGGTAGAACGCACCACCGCAGTCGTCAAAGGTCTGAGGCCCCTGATAGACCGGAGCACAGTTGCTTGGAAGGTACGTCACGATAGCGCCTGGTGGGGGTGGGACCAAGGTGTAACCCGAGTTGCCACTCTGCTGCGTGAGGTAGGCACCATTGCTGTAGTAGTAGGGCTGACCCGAGACCACGACTGTGGTGTATTGACTCGGAAGGCTGGCCAGATTGGCGCCAACCATCATTCCGGTCATTGAGCCCATCATCATGCCGGAGTAGAACCCACCCCAAGTTCCACCATAGTACATGTAGCTACCACCGTAATAGCCCCCATAGTAGTGATTGTTGTAATAGTTGTAGTGGCTGTAGGTCTCGTTGTTTTCCTGCAGGTGATTGATTTCCTGTGGGCGATGATTTTGAAGCTCCTGTTGTTGTTCGAAGCGCTCCCGGTCACCGCCCGGTAATTCTTGTTGCAGGTGGTCGGAATCTCCTCGGTCGGCCCAATCCCGGCCAACTCCAGCGGCTTCGCCGGATGCATGAACACTTCCGAGACCGCCGCCGCCAAAATGTCCCTCACCGATTCCGCCACCACCGTAGCGTTGCGCTTCGCCGCCACCGTATCCGCCACCACCAAAGGCTCCTCCGCCGGCACGATCTCCGAACCCGCCAAAATGACCGCCTCCAAAGCCCCCCCCAAATCCACCGTGGGCGAGGACTGAATGGGCTTTCCCCAACATTAGGACGAGTGCGGCACTGATCCAAAGGAGTTGTTGCCAACGATGGATTGCGATGATTTTCATGGAGCGAGCCTCACTTTCGATTCGTGAGGGACTTTTGGCCCTCAGCCTTGAAAGATCCCGATTGCTTGAGGAATGGGAGTTTTACCGCGCCGGGAGGGATTTCGGGTTGGAAAAGGGATTCCGGAAGTCGGCTGGAAAAATCCCACTCGGAAAATGTGGCTACATATTGAGGTGAGTTCTTGACGGTCTTGTAAGTGATGGCAAAGCGGACTGGAACGGGGAGCTTGCCGTCTTCAATCCAGATTTGCCAGTCAATGAATTCATCAACAAATGCGAGATGAGTTGTTGGGGTCCCATTGATAAGGCTTTTCCCGACAACAAACCCTTGAATGGTATGGCCTAGAAGGGCTTTGGCAGGGTTTTCGTAAATAAAATCAGCAAGCGGCGGTGTAAATTTCAGCACCTGGATCATGTGCTCGAGCGCCTTGTCGGAATTCCCACTGAAAGCTTCCGTGGCATAACTCCCATTCAATGGATCCAGCAGGCAGATTTCTCGACCGTTGTACCAGAATTTGCGATTACCCGTATCTGATGTGTGATCGGAGAAAATGGCGTTAGGTCTCTGAAGGCTGATGCTGTTGTGGGCGGAAAAGGTAATGGTCTGACCAGAGGGCAGGATGTCATCGTATTGGACGTCCGCCTTGAAGCTGAAGCTTTTTGCCGCGCGAAGATAATCGCTCATTCCCTGAATGGCTCGGCGGGCGCTGTCCTCTATTGTTACCCCTGGGGCAGTTGATTTAGCAGCGAGTGCAGGATGAAGGATCAGGGTGCCTAATGTCAGGATAATCGCCAGTCTTTGGAAGGACATGTCGCCTCGCTTGAGTCGCAATTGGACGGTGTTTGAGGGGTCATCCGACGGGCTGTCGCACCAATTGGCCCTCTACAGAAGTCTAGTGTCAGGGGCGAAGTATAACGTTCCGAACAGGGGAGAGCTTATGCAGACATCGATGGTGCCCCGAACACGATTCGAACGTGTGGCCTTTCCCTTAGGAGGGGAATGCTCTATCCAGCTGAGCTACCGGGGCAGATGATGACCTGAGAGATCAAAGGTCATTAACAACGCGGTAGGATTATAGCTTGGCCGGGTGTGTCCGTCATGGCGGCGTATCTGAAGGTTGGTCTTCGCGGGTACTGAGCGGGCTGAAAGGATAGAATGCACAGGAGTGACTCTTGTGCGGGGCAGGTTTGCATGACGGCAACACCATCAGGGGCCTCTCTGGTCATTTATATTTTTTGTCCAAGCTGCCAGGATTTTTCATTATGCCGACAGTTTCCACCAGTGCTCGCGTGAATTACACGCCGGAGGAAATGTTTGACCTGGTCAACGACGTTGCTTCCTATCCTGCCTATATTCCGATGTGTTCCGAGGTTCGGTTGCTTAAGC
Source organism: Pseudomonadota bacterium (assembly GCA_041178325.1). Classification (GTDB taxonomy): domain Bacteria; phylum Pseudomonadota; class Gammaproteobacteria; order Methylococcales; family Methylococcaceae; genus UBA6136. The sequence continues at coordinate 7,510 of JBEGVN010000016.1, read as the reverse complement.
AAGAGCCCGAGTGCCTGAAGGCAACCATCACGATGTCGAAGGGTAAGTTGAAGCTGTCGTTTACGACCGAGAACACCATGGAGCCGGGTCGTTCGATACAAATGATGTTGGTCGATGGTCCGTTCAAGAAACTTCAGGGCGTATGGACTTTCCAGCCGTACATGGAAACTGGCTGTGAAACAAATTTTCGGCTCGATTTTGAGTTTTCTAGCAGCCTTTTGGGGATGGCTTTTGGCGGGTTTTTCCGCGAGGCGGGGGAATCGATGGTGGATGCATTTTGTAAGCAGGCTATCAGAAAGTATGGCGCAAGGCCCAAGCTTTAGGCGCTCGATCCTGACAACTCGGTGGGGTGAAACCTTTGGAATGGGCTTGTGGATGAGGCTGACTGAGGGCTGGAGATGAATGATTTCGAGTACGTAGAAGAGGAGTTGTTTAATGTTCGGGGGCCCAGCAAGTCCAGTCGTAAGCGAGAAAGCAACGCCCTTCAGGATCTTGGAGAGGAATTGATGCGGCTGAGTCGCCAGCAATTGGAAGATCTTGATCTTCCGGAGAATCTGCTTGAGGCAGTCAGAGTTGGTCAGTCCATCACTGCTCACGGGGGGTTGCTGCGTCAACGCAAATACATCGGGAAAATTTTAAGGTCGCTGGATCCAGATCCCATCCGGGAGGGACTTTCCGCGCTGCGTGGGGAGACCGCTGCCCTTGTTCGTCTGCAACACCAAAGCGAAATGTGGCGAGATCGGATCATCTCTGAGGGTGACGCTGCAGTAAACGCTTTTGTGGGGGTCTATCCCTCGGCTGATCGCCAAAAATTGCGGCAACTATCCCGAGAGAGCAAGAAAGAGCGTGAAAAATCTGCGCCGCCTCGATCTGCAAGGCTGCTTTTCAAGGAATTGCGAACAGTCCTGGAAGGGGTGGCGGAAGTCCCGCAGCTGGATTTGGGGGAGTGACGATTTGATGATGTCCTTCTTGTTGGGGGTCTTCATCGTTCTCGCCCTGCTCTCTGGGTGGGCCACCGGATGGGTCCGGCATTACGCTCTGATTCGTTTGCTGGATGTCCCCAATGACCGAAGTTCCCATACCCGGCCAACACCGCGTGGGGGTGGTTTAGGGATTGTAGTGGTCTTAGTGGTTTCGGGCTTAATGGCCTTCGCTGCCGGACTCCTGCCCGCATCGCTTGCGTTGGCACTTTCAGCGGCAATCCCTCTTGCCATAATCGGCTTTATCGATGATCACGGAGATGTCCCCGCCCGCTGGCGCTTTCTTGTTCAGGTGATCTCGGCTATCTGGGCAATTTACTGGATTGGTGGGCTTGAGATGCTGCGAATCGGCGGCTTGGATCTTCATCTGGGAGTGCTGGGATATCCTTTTGGGATTCTCGTGATGGTCTGGATGCTCAACCTCTTTAATTTCATGGATGGTATTGACGGCATTGAAGCCAGTGAAGTGATCTTCATCGGTCTGGCATCATCACTCCTGATCGGGGGTGGTATCACGCTCGCACCTGCCCCTGAGTTGCTCACCTTGGTGGCGATTTCGGGAGCAACCTTCGGCTTCCTGTTGTGGAACTGGCCCCCGGCGCGAATTTTTATGGGTGATGTCGGGAGTGGCGTGTTGGGTTTTCTCCTTGCCTTACTCATGCTACAGAGCGCAGTCAGTGGAAAACTCTCACTCGTGATTTGGGTCATCCTCTCGGGTGTCTTTCTTGTTGATGCGACGGTCACCCTCTTGATTCGGCTCACTCAAGGAGAACGCTGGTATCAGGCGCACCGCTCACACGCCTATCAGCATGCTTCCCGACGATTTGGTAACCATAGGACGGTGACGTTAGGCGTTCTTGCTATCAATCTTTTTTGGCTGCTCCCCATGGCATTCATCGCACAAATGAAGCCTGAGCTTGAGTTTTTGGTGATGCTGGTCGCTCTTTCCCCTCTTGCCTACGCCGGAATTCGGCTGGGCGCCGGCAGATCTTGAGGAGATCCGGATTGATCCCGCAAAAGTTACGACTGAGAAGCCTCATCTTTGTTCATGATTTGATGATGGTGGTGTTGGCCTGGCTCGGAGCCTACTGGTTACGCTTTAATCTCGGGCTGCCACCCCAGAAGTATGTCGATGCCGCCCTTAATGCCTTGCCTATTGTTCTTTTGATTCAGGCGCTGGTTTTTTCCCGTCTGGGTCTCTACAGGGGGGTTTGGCGGTTCGCTTCCGTTCCTGACCTGATAAGGATATCCAAGGCGGTTTTGATGGGGGTACTGTTAATTGCGGTGACCCTGCACCTCTATAGTCGTCTGCTTTGGGTCCCTCGGTCTGTCCTGCCCCTTTATGTTCTGTTGCTGGGCCTGTTCCTCTCTGGCCCGCGATTGATCTACCGAATGTGGAAGGATCAGGGCGTGATGATGAAGGAAGGGCAGAGAGCCTTGGTCGTTGGGGCTGGTCGGGCGGCTGAGCTCCTGGTTCGCGATCTCTTGCGCGAGCGTGCGGCACAGTTTTACCCGGTTGTTCTGGTTGATGATGATCCTGGAAAAAAGGGAAGTGAGATACATGGTGTCAGGGTTCGGGGGGGCTGCGAGAAAATCCCGGAATTGGTGGGGGCCTTTGATGTCGAGATCGTTCTGATCGCTTTGCCTTCGGCCAGTGATCGCGAAATGCGGCGAATCGTCGGCATCTTGGAAGAGGCGAGTGTTCCCTTCCTGACACTGCCCTCGGTTCAGAATATGCTTTCAGATCAAATGTTTGGCAACCTTCGGGAGGTTTCGATTGAGGATCTTCTGGGTCGGACGCCGATCATGCTGGAACGAACGGCAGTCAGTGAGACGGTGACAGGTAGCCGCATTCTGGTTACGGGCGGGGGTGGTTCAATTGGTTCTGAACTTTGTCGGCAGATTGCTCGTTATTCACCGGCTGAACTGACAGTCTTCGAACAATGTGAATTCAATCTATATCGAATTGAGCAGGCGCTTCGGAAAGAATGGCCCAGACTAACCCTGCGCGCCATTTTGGGTGATGTCACGGATCCCTCCGCGGTACGCCATGCTGTCAAAGCATCTAATCCAGATGTCATTTTTCATGCGGCGGCATACAAGCATGTGCCATTACTTCAGGGACAGGTTCGTCAAGCTGTGCGGAATAATGTGTTGGGCACCCGCATGATGGCAGAGGCTGCTTTGGAGTTTGGCGTGAGGGAGTTCGTGCTGATTTCAACGGACAAGGCAGTACGTCCTACGAACGTTATGGGTGCCACAAAGCGGGCGGCTGAGAAGCTGGTACAGGCTTTAAATAACTTGGGTGCCACTCGTTTTATCACCGTCCGCTTCGGAAATGTCCTCGATTCTGCAGGGAGTGTCGTCCCCTTATTTAGAGAGCAGATTCGGATGGGCGGGCCGGTTACGGTGACTCACCCCGAGGTAACACGCTACTTCATGACGATTCCGGAGGCCTGCCAGTTGATATTGCAGGCGGCTGCGGTAGGGCATGGCGGGGAAATCTTTGTGCTGGATATGGGCGAGCCAATTCTGATTCGCTATCTTGCCGAGCAAATGATTCGCCTTTCGGGAAAGCGCGTCGGTCTGGATATTGGGATCGAATTTGTGGGGCTGCGGCCAGGGGAGAAGCTGACAGAGGAATTATTTCTTGAGGACGAAAAGCCGATGCCTACGTCGCATACCAAGTTGCTGCTAGCTCGTTCGGTGAACCAGAATGTCGACGAAATCCGCGCTCAGATCGATGGCTTTGCGCTAGCGGTAACGGATTTTGATGAAAAAAAGCTTTTAAATTTGCTTCGAGAGCTTGTTCCTGAGTTCACGGAGGAAAAAATAGGTTAGAATAGTCGGCTCGACTTCATGGGGAAAAAGCTTGTCTCCATCGGAGTTTGTATATAGAATTTCCGCCTTTTCAGGCAAAGCCTTTGTATTGGAGTGCGAATTCATGAAGACCTTCAGCGCCAAGCCGGCCGAAGTCAAGCGCGACTGGTACGTCATCGACGCCGATGGGAAGACCTTGGGCCGTCTGTCGACCGAGATCGCACGCCGTCTCCGCGGTAAGCACAAAGCGGAGTACACCCCCCACGTCGACACCGGTGACTACATCATCGTGGTCAATGCTGAGAAAGTCCGTGTTACGGGTGCGAAGGAAAAAGACAAGATTTACTACAAGCACACCGGCTACATCGGAAACATGAAGTCCGTTGCTCTTGGTAAGCTGCGTCAGACTCACCCAGAGCGGATCATCGAGACCGCTGTGCAGGGCATGCTCCCCAAGAATCCTTTGGGTCGCGCAATGTTCCGCAAGCTGAAGGTCTACGCGGGTTCCAATCATCAGCATCAGGCTCAGCAGCCGACGGTGCTGGAAATCTAATCGATAGCCGAGTATTTCCATGGCACAACAGCATTACTACGGAACGGGTCGTCGCAAGAGCGCAATCGCTCGAGTTTTTGCCAAGACCGGTTCAGGCCGCATCTTGGTTAACAACAAGCCGGTTGAAGAGTACTTCGGCCGCAAGACTGACCAGATGGTTGTCCGTCAGCCACTCGAGCTGGTTTCTCTTCTGGAGAAGCTGGACGTTACCGTTACGGTCACCGGCGGTGGTCCAAGCGGGCAGGCGGGTGCGATTCGTCACGGTTTGACCCGTGCCCTGATCGAGCTCGACGAAAATCTCCGCCAGCCCCTGCGTCGTGCAGGCTACGTCACTCGCGATGCTCGTGAGGTTGAGCGTAAGAAGGTTGGTCTGCACGGTGCGCGTCGTCGCCCGCAGTTCTCCAAGCGTTAATCAGAAGCTACTTGGGGGATCGTCTAGCGGCAGGACTACGGACTCTGACTCCGTCAACCAAGGTTCGAATCCTTGTCCCCCAGCCAACTTAGGCAATATAAAACAAGAGGTTACCAAGCGTAGCCTCTTTTTTTGCCTGAAATATTTGCTTACACACCGCTTACACACTTTTCCAGTCCACCTATTTCGTAGCACACTAAGTTCGTCCACCCACTAACGAACAGGGTCTGCTATGCCCCAAGCTGTCGCTACCACGCACGTACTGGCTGAAAACAAGCTGGTTATATACAGACGTGAACGCAGCAATGTCTGGCAATGCCGATACAAAGTGGGCAATCGCTGGAAACGCGAAACAACTAAAGAGACGGATCGCAAGCAAGCTGAGAAAAAGGCTTGGGACTTGCTGGGCGAAGCTGACTTTCGATTACGCAACAATCTCCCCGCCATTACCCGACGTTTCCGTGATGTAGCGGCTTTGGCTGTGAAACGTATGGAAACAGAACTGGCCAACAAACACGGCAAGGTCGTTTATGCCGATTATCAGACTGCGATCCGCGATTATCTGGTTCCATTCTTCGGCAAGCACAACATCGACAAGATTGATTACGCGGTGCTGGATCAATTTGATGTTTGGCGCACTGAGAAGATGTGCCGCGTTCCAAGCAAAAGTACCGTCCATACCCATAACGCCGCATTGAGCCGAATTTTTGACGAGGCTATTTTGCGGGGATTTATGGCGGAAATTGAAAAGCCCAGGCTGGATGTCACGGGACGCAAAACCGAGCGTCGTCCAAGTTTCGATGATGAAGAAGTGATTGCGCTGGTCAATGGATTTGATGCTTGGGCTGTTGAGGGTTTGACAGAAGACAGCAGAGAAAAACGCTGGCTGTTAAAGGACTACGTGATGATGCTGTTGGACACGGGCGCAAGAGCAGGGAAGGAACTGCTGAATTTGAAATGGAACCAGATAAAAACAGAGATCAATCCGCAGTTTACTGACACAGGAAAGGTTGAGGCGAACGAGTGGGGTGAAGCGGAAGAGGTGCTGGACTTTAATCTCAACCGTTTAGTGTGGATGCCGGTGGATGGCAAAACAGGTCCCAGAACAATCTTGGCCTTTGATCGTTTCTATCGCGCCCTCAACAACATCGCCCAACGCAACTACGGAAAGACGGCGGATCAAGTGTTGGCATTAAAGCTGGACGACTACGTGATTAGAACAAAGGCAAAAGTTGAACCCAAGAAATTGCCAGAAATGTTCAAAAGCTACCTGAAGCAGAACGGGCTATTTATTGACCCTAAAACTGGCAAGTCACGCTGCCTCTACTGTGTTCGTCACACCTACGCCACGCTTTTAATGGAAAAGGATGCGGTGGACGTATTCTTGTTGGAGTTACAGATGGGCACGAGTGTGGAAATGATCCGCAAGCACTATGGCCACGTCAGCATCCTCAAAGCCGCAGAGCATTTGAAGGCTGGGCGAGCAAGGCAGCTGTTCAGAGGTGTTGGACCATTGAACGAGGTGTACAGGAGCAAGCTGGTTGGGTGAGGATGCTTTTGCCCGATAAAAGATAAGCGAAAATAAAAAAGGGGATGGCATGCGCAACCATGGAAATTAAATTTTAGTTGAGGCAAGAGGTTGAGGTTGGTATTCTGGCCGCAAAATATGAATGAGATTTTAAGGAAATCAGGAATTAAAATAAAAAACACTTCTTATGTAAAAGGTTCTTATGGAAGACTTGTACAAACATCTGCCAACTGCGAGCGATAAGGATGGGATTTTTCTTTTGATTCTTGCGCTCGGGGTATATCTTTTACCGGGTTTAATTGCATGGAAAAGAAAGCATAGAAATGAAAATCCAATAGTGGTATTGAATATATTTTTTGGATGGACATTAATTGGATGGTTTTCAGCGCTGATATGGTCTTTGACATCTAATGTTAAGGCAACTGGTGTCAGGCAATGTATTTACTGCGCTGAAAACATAAAAGACGCTGCTAAGATATGTCGGTTTTGTGGAAAGGACCAGATAAAAAGCTCTGTGTCTCATATTTCTGACTGATGCAGTTCCGTGTAAAGCCAGATCAGAACCAGATGCTCCTCGAATGGGCGCAAATCTCTCTGGCTATGATGGTCATTGGTGTTGCTTGGCACTTCCATAACAATCGTCAGAACAGCTACTGATCGTTAGTCGGAATTGGTGATGACTGAGAACGGGCGCTTCGGCGCCTGTTCTCTTATCTGCGCCTTGGAAAACAACAAAAGCTGATCAACGAAATTAAGATGGTTGGCAGCTTGAAGAAGTAGCGTAGGATGCTATTACTTAAATTCAGTAATAGCTGCGGGGGTGGCTGAGGTGGCTGATCAGACGAAAATATCTGCTGAATTGCTGGCGTTAAGGCAGGCTGGGGCTGTCGTTCAATCTGACGTCAGGCGAAGCCATCAAAGTCTCCACAAGCATTTGTCGAGCATTTATCTCTGGTGGCGTGATGCGCGAGAGATTGATGGCTACTTGGAAGCTGAGTACGAGAAGCTGGGAAGGAAATTCAAAACCGTAAAGTATGGGATGAATTACAGGCCACTGCTTTTCTTGGTTTACGGCGAAGCGGGTGGACTGGACAAGATGCATATTCCTGCCGATCGTGAACGGCCATTCTTGCGCATCGTGAACACCGATTCCTGGGGAACGTGAACACCTGTTCCTGCCTGATCGTGAACACTTTTCCTGATTTCGCAGGAATCAC
>JBEGVN010000015.1:0-16528 GCA_041178325.1 Pseudomonadota bacterium | reverse complement strand
AATAGCCGAGATCATCACTCCGTCTCCACACCCTCCTCATCGAACCGGACGGGCCAAACTACGGCATCCGGCTCTCGGACAAGACGCTCATGCCTTCGCCCACGGCAGGTTGCTGTGCTTCGCGGAGAGGCGGACAAGCCCTAAAGGGCCGTACAGATACTCGTAGGGATATTCAAGCATCCCGCTCCTTCGCAATTTATGCTTATCCAGCAACCACCGGCGCACCCGCATCGCGCAGTAAGCCTCGATTGCTCGGTATGCGTCGCTCGTTGTCCCAATACTGAAGTAGTTGGTCCATCCAGTCAGCACCCGATTCATATCGGCCACTAGCTCTGTGGTTTCAAGCCAGGTCGTCCTTCGGTCGGTCTTCTCCCTCAAAGAGGCAATGACCCGGTGGACACTCTTCTTCGAGGGGCGAAGGCCTAGGTAGGCCCCACCCGTTCGCTTGGAAAAGTACCGCCCAAAGGTATACCCAAGAAAGTCAAAATGTTCTCGACTGGTGTTGCAGGTCCGCGTCTTCTCTTCGTTGACCTGGAGCTTCAGCCTCATCATCAGGTTCCGCATCTCAGCAAGCGCCGTTTCTGCTTGGCCTTTTCGACAGAGGATAACCAGATCGTCCGCGTAGGTCACAATCCTGACTTCCATATTCCGGGTGGCTCGACAGGTCTTCCATCCGAGGATGAATCGACGCATGTAAAGATTAGCCAGCAATGGGCTCAGGGGTGAACCCTGCGGAATACCTTTTCCCGTATCCTTGTTCAGGGTTGTGCGTTTCTTACGGCCCCGGTCGTCAGTTTCTTCCACCGCACACTCGAGCCATTGTTTGATTAGCCCAAGTATCCGGCGGTCGACCACTCTCCGGGCGATACACAACATCAACTCCTGATGCGGGAGGGTATCGAAATAAGAAGTCAGATCCGCATCGACGACGTCCGGATAGCCCTCGCATAGTCCGTTCCTGACCGAAGTCAGGGCGTCATGCGCACTCATTCCCGGGCGGTATCCATATTGCTCTTTGGGAAGGTCTGGCTCGAATATCGGTTCGAGAATCAGCACCATCGCCATCATGCACACCCGATCCCGAAGGGTCGGCAGCCCTAAAGGCCTCAATTTACCATTGGGCTTTGGGATATAGACTCGTCGAATCGCCTGCGGTCGGTAACTTTGCTCTTTCAAGGCTTGCGCCAGCTCCCGGAGCCATGATTCCCGGCCATACGACTCGATATCCTCGAAGGTTTGCCCATCGACGCCCGGTGCGCCTTTATTAGCACGACATTTCCGGTAGGCCGTCAGCAAAACGTCTTCACGGTACAGCTTGTCATAGAGCGCGTAGAACCTGAAATCCGGTTCAGCCTTCGCTTTCGCTTGTAACGTAGTCTGCAGGTTCCTGACACTGTCTGGAGTTGTTAGGTTTCCCAATCTCCGGTCCTCATCACTTTTCTACGTCGGTCTTGAACTATGGCCCCTTCCCTCCATCGGCATTACCCGACTTCCCCGGTACTACGAGCCACTCCGCCACCCCAAAAGGCCGAGTCTAATCGTCACCGATTCCTCGTTGGAGTTTCCCAACCCCGCCCAATGGGACTTCCCGTGTTGCGCGCGCAATTCCCCTTCCACACATGCCACTGCCAATACCCCGGCACGGCCGTAGGGTGCATATTTCACTCGCTTCCCCTACGATGGCAGCCTTCCCCGCATCGACTGGCAGGTCGGCCCGTGCATCACCCTTTTCGAGGCGTGCTCAGCATTCACTCACGTTGTGGCCTGCGTGTTCGCCAAGGTACCTAGTACCCCTCTACACCAGAGGCTCCAGCCAGTTCGTTACCTCCCTGACTGCTCCAGTTGCTTCCGGTCGGAGTGAAAGTGACCGGGTGGGTTTCGCACCCACAGGAAAAGCGCCGCCTTTGCACGGCGCACGTCGAAGTCGGGGGGACGGGCTTCACCTCAGGAAAGACCACGCCTCGTCAAAAAACTTGAAACTGACACAGGTTTGAGAATTTCTCTCCCACCATCATCTAGAATGGGGAGTCGTGTAACCTAGATAGTCTTTCATGCGTCGTCTCAAAACTACACTTGCAGATTTCACCAAGCTGTAAGAATGGCGATCTAAGATCCTCCATTGTTTAACGCATATAAAGTCGTCTTAAGCCCCAAGGGTAACCAGCCGTGGAAAAATCGACACTGCTCCTCCTCATTCTCCTACTCGGCATCGCAACACACGTTTGGAGTTCACGAACTGCCAAGTCTGTTGCCCATGCAACGGGTAAGAAGCTTCACTCCCTCCCGGGCTTCTATGGGTATTACGCCTCGCTTTGGTGCATCCTACCCAGTGTTTTGACTGTCCTTCTATGGTCCAGTATTGAAGGGACCGTCATCACGTCAAAAGTTCTAAGCTCGATGCCTTCTGAGATCACGTCGACCAGTCCGGAGCAGATCAGTCTGATCGTTAACGACATCCGTAATGTCGTCGCGGGTTCACGTATGGCCGATGTCTCTCCCGAGATTTCTAAAGCTGCGGAACAATTCAAAAGCTTGAGTCAGCGAAGCAACCTCCTTCTCACGTTGATTAGCCTCTCCTTTTCAGCGCTCGGCGTTTTTTTTGCCCGATCAAAGATTGCTCCTGATTTTCAGGCACGAAACAAGGTTGAGCGAGTGCTGACCCTGGCATTGATCGGTTGCGCTCTGGTCGCCATCATGACGACCGTCGGCATCGTGTTGTCGGTCTTGCTTGAATCCATTCGATTCTTTCAGACCATCCCGATCACGGATTTTCTTTTCGGTCTGAAATGGAGCCCCCAGATCGCAATGCGTGCAGATCAGGCAGGCTCCTCAGGGGCCTTTGGTGCAGTGCCTCTTATCACCGGCACGATGCTGATTTCATTTGTCGCAATGGTGGTTGCGGTTCCCATTGGACTCTTGTCGGCGATCTATCTTTCTGAATACGCGACGCTTCAGTTCCGCGCCATCATCAAGCCGCTTATCGAAATCCTTGCGGGGATCCCTACCGTCGTCTACGGCTTTTTTGCTGCCCTAGTTGTTGCCCCATTCATCAGGGATATCGGCGCCAATTTAGGGCTGGAAGTCTCTTCAGAAAGTGCGCTGGCTGCTGGCCTTGTGATGGGCATCATGATCATCCCCTTTGTCTCCTCTCTCTCGGATGATTTCATCAATGCAGTACCCCAATCACTTCGGGATGGCGCTTATGCCTTGGGGGCCACACAATCCGAAACCATCCGACAAGTCATCATCCCTGCGGCACTACCGGGAATTGTTGGGGGGGTTCTGCTGGCAGTTTCACGTGCTATCGGGGAGACCATGATTGTCGTGATGGCCGCAGGGCTGAGTGCGAATCTCACAGCCAATCCGCTGGAAGCTGTGACTACTGTGACAACACAGATCGTAACCTTGCTTGTGGGCGATCAAGAGTTCGACAGCCCCAAGACATTGGCCGCATTTGCATTGGGTCTTGTGCTGTTTCTTCTGACATTAACGCTCAATATCATTGCCCTTCGCATCGTCAGGAAATACCGTGAACAGTATGAGTGATAACCAGATGGCCGGCGGCACCCGCTCTAAACGAAGCATCGACGTTGTTGTTGAAGGACTAGCGAAGCGCCGTCGAGCCGAAAAAAGATTTCGTGCCTATGGGTTGGCCTCCATTGTTCTGGGTCTTTGCTTTCTCGTCGTCCTTTTTGCCAGCATCATTAGTAATGGTTATTCGGCCTTTATCTATACCAACGTTGGCTTGGACGTTCATTTAGACGCCCAATTGATCGATCCGGAGGGATCGCGGAGCACAAAGACGCTCACGAATGCAGACTACGATCAAGTGTGGAAGCCTGCATTTTTCTCGCTCTTTCCAGACGTGACCGAACGCCAGCTCAAGCGCGCACTCAACAGTTTCGTCGGCTCCTCTGCAAGCCGTGTCATCAGGGACTTGGTCGTGAGCCACCCCGAACTCATTGGAACGACCCAACGAATCTGGCTGCCGGTAGACGATTCCGTCGACATGCTCGCTAAGCATCGCATGGGTGACGAGAGCGAACTCAGCGATAGAAACAGACTCACGCTAGGCTGGCTTGAGACGCTGAAAAAGAACGATCGCATCAAAACGGTGTTCAACAAGGACTTTCTGAGTCGGGGCGATTCACGGGAACCTGAAACGGCGGGAATCTGGGGGGCCGTCAGTGGCTCCGCACTGACTCTGCTCATCACGATTGGCCTCTCACTGCCAGTAGGAATCGCCGCCGCCATTTATCTGGAGGAATTTGCCCCCCAAAATCGCTGGACCGACCTGATTGAGGTAAATATCAACAACCTTGCAGCCGTGCCCTCGATCGTATTTGGCTTACTCGGGCTGGCTGTCTTCATCAACTTCTTTGGCCTCCCCCGGTCCTCCCCCTTGGTTGGCGGACTAGTGCTTACGCTAATGACCCTTCCGGTAATGATCATCGCGGGACGCTCAGCGCTCAAGTCCGTCCCACCCTCCGTCAGGGAGGCCGCTCTGGGCATCGGGGCCTCACCCGTTCAGATGGTCTTCGATCACGTCCTTCCGCTGGCGATGCCAGGCATGTTGACGGGAGCCATCATTGGCACGGCCCGAGCGCTCGGAGAAAGCGCTCCTCTTCTGATGATTGGCATGGTGGCATTTATTGTTGATGTCCCTACATCGATCACCAGCCCGGCAACGGTGCTACCTGTCCAGATCTACCTCTGGGCAGATAGTCCTGAGAGGGCATTTACTGAGAGAACTTCAGCGGCCATCATTGTCCTTTTGGCTTTCCTCATCACAATGAACGGTCTTGCGGTCTATCTCCGTAGACGTTATGAACGGCGTTGGTAAAACCCATGATTAAGCACGACGACACAAAGCCGAACAGCACTGTATTCCAATCATCCAATGCCCAGTCCTCTGGAGGTAGAGTCATGGAATCCGTTTACGACAGGGACCATACGGAGACCGTCGGTGAGTTCACTCATGAAAATGCCCGAATTAACTGTCGGCAAGTTCATGTTTTTTACGGCGAAAAAGAGGCTGTACACAACGTCAACCTCGATATTGGCAAGAATCAGGTGATCGCTTTCATCGGCCCCTCCGGATGTGGGAAATCAACCTTTTTGCGTTGCCTCAATCGGATGAATGACACGATCGTAGGATGCCGCGTGACTGGCAGTATTCAACTGGATCAGGAGGATATTTATGCTGAACACGTGGATGTGGTCCCTCTCAGGGCACAAATCGGCATGGTCTTCCAAAAACCCAATCCCTTTCCCAAATCCATCTACGAAAATGTAGCGTATGGCCCCAGGATTCACGGACTGGCGGGCAGTAAGCCCGACTTAGATGAAACGGTAGAGAAATCGCTGCGTCGTGCAGGACTTTGGGAAGAGGTCAAGGATCGGCTTGACCAGCCTGGCACCGGTCTTTCAGGCGGGCAACAGCAACGTCTGTGTATCGCAAGAACCATTGCAGTCAATCCCGAAGTTATCCTGATGGATGAACCTTGCTCTGCGCTCGATCCGATTGCAACAGCCAAGATCGAGCAACTGATTGACGAACTCAGAAGCCTTTACACCATCGTCATTGTCACACACTCCATGCAGCAGGCTGCTCGCGTCTCGCAGCGCACAGCCTACTTCCATCTCGGTAAATTGGTCGAGGTCGGTGAAACCGCTCAGATCTTCACTAACCCCAGGCACAAGCTGACCGAAGAGTACATCACCGGTCGTTTCGGTTAATCCTGCTAACCACCAGCGAGTGGAGCCCTGTTCTAGTTACAGGGCTTCCGCCGCGTAGTCTGCAAGTCTCGATCGCTCGCCACGCCGCATACTGATATGGGCGGCATGGGGCCAATTCTTAAACCGATCTACCGCATACGTTAAGCCCGATGTGGTTCCCGTCAGATAAGGAGTGTCGATCTGTGCAATATCCCCAAGACACACGATCTTAGTTCCGGGCCCAGCCCGGGTGATCAGTGTCTTAATCTGCTTAGAGGTCAGATTCTGGGCCTCATCCAGAATGATGAAGCGCTGTTGGAAGGTTCTTCCCCGCATGAAATTCAGCGAGCGCACCGAAATCTTGCTCATCAGAACCTGCTGCGTAGCGCTTCGCTCCCATTGATTGTTGGTGGAGGCCTCCTGACCACTCAGCAGTTCAAGATTGTCATGCAGGGCGCCCATCCAAGGTGACATCTTCTCTTCCTCTGTCCCCGGCAGGAAGCCTATATCCTCCCCAAGAGGAACCGTTTCCCGAGTCATGATAATTTCCCGGTAGGATTTATCCTCCAAGGTCGCCATGAGGCCACTGGCCAAGGTTAACAAGGTTTTTCCCGTACCTGCGGTACCGAGTAGCGTCACAAAATCAACGCTAGGATCCATCAGGACATTAAGGGCGAAGTTTTGCTCCCGATTGCGCGCTTGAATCCCCCAAACAGCATGCTGCGGCGTTCGATAATCCCTCGCCAACTCGATGACAGCGGAACCATTTTCTCTGGAACGGACGATCGACTCGAACTCTGAACCGTTTTCCATATAAAGAAACTGGTTGATGTGCCAGTTCTTAATCAAAGGCCCTGAAACGCGGTAGAAGGTTCGTCCCGTAGGATCCTTCCAGGATTCCATTCCCTGACCGTGGGTCTCCCAAAAGTCCTCAGGCAAACACTGGGCCCCACTGTAAAGATGGGTCACATCATCAAGAACCTGATCGTTCTGATAGTCCTCGGCAACAATCCCGAGAACCGAGGCCTTGATTCTGAGATTAATGTCTTTGGAAACCAGAATCACTTCGCGCTCGGCGTGGTCTTTAATAAGAGCCAAAGCTGAAGCCAAAATGGAGTTATCCGGAAGATCCCCCGGCAGATGCTCGGGTAGCGTGGACACCAATTTGTCCACCTGAAAAAAGAGGCGGCCACTGGTGGCAATATTTTCGATTCCGGCATTTTCCAACCGACTGAGCGGAATGCCTTCCCGAAGGGCAGAAAGATCAGTCTGGCTAATCAGTTCATCAAGAAAGCGGCTGCTCTGGCGAGCATTGCGGGCCGTATCGGTTAACCCTTTCTTGCAACGGTCCAATTCTTCAAGGACCACCATGGGAATAAAGAGATCATGCTCCTCAAAGCGAAACAGGGACGAAGGATCATGAAGAAGAACGTTGGTATCAAGAACAAAAAGCTTGCGGGCTGATGACTGCATAAGTATGGGGCTTCCTGTATGAGGGATATCCGAATACGAAGCGAGCCAGTCATGGATGGCTCAGCAGATTTACGCCAAAGGACAAAACACAGGGTCTAGTAAACCTCTGGAACCATCATATCGCTAGATGGCGCATGGCGCTCGTATCCCGGGTGATGCTCTCGTGGAGGAAGGATGACTTCGGGTCTGTCGACCTCAACATAAGGAAACTGACTGAGGATGTGATGAATACAGTTGAGGCGGGCTCTTTTCTTATCGACGGCCTGGACCACCCACCACGGCGCCTCAGGAATATGCGTTCTCTCAAACATAATTTCTTTCGCCACCGTGTATTCCTCCCATTTACTTCGGGCATAGAGATCCATCGGGCTTAATTTCCACTGCTTCAAGGGGTCATGAATACGACTTAGAAACCTAAACTGCTGCTCTTCATCCGTGATCGAGAACCAATACTTCAGAACCTTGATACCCGATCTCACCAGCATTCGTTCAAACTCAGGCACTGATCGAAAGAATTCTTCGTATTCTTCATCGTTACAAAATCCCATCACTCGCTCGACACCCGCCCGGTTGTACCAACTACGATCAAACAACACCATTTCACCGGCACATGGGAGGTGTGTGACATATCGCTGGAAATACCACTGGGTTTTTTCTCGATCGCTGGGTGCAGGCAAAGCAACTACCCGACAGACGCGCGGGTTAAGCCTCTGCACAACCCGTTTAATAGCCCCCCCCTTACCTGCAGAGTCGCGACCTTCGAAGATCACAACGACTTTCTGTCCCTCCAAGGCAATCCAGTCCTGTAACTTCACCAGCTCACCCTGCAGCCTGAAGAGCTCTCGAAAATAGGTTCGCCTAAAACCACGATCTTCTTGATACCCCTGAGGCCACTCTGTGCCTCTATCTCCTTGAATGGCATCATCGGCTTCCATTTCGAATTCTTCGTCATAACCATCCATCAGGTCGCGTGCCAGACGATCCATTAATTTCTGGTGGTCGACAAAAATCTTCTTCATGGCCTCTCCCCCTTCCAACGAACCCATCGAAAAAAATCATTATGAGTCGACTTCATGACCGATCGATGAAACTACGACCTTAGAAAGTTAGCCGTCCCGAATCGATGTCGCCTGATTTAATTCAACCAGACTTCAGTCACCCCTTCGGGAGGGCTTGCGATAAGATGAATCCACTCCATTCAAAATCTCAGGCTCCACCCATTAGCCAACCCCATGAGCCGATTAACGCATGACAATCATGATCGCGACAGTGCTGGACTGACCTATGTGTATCCCGTGCTTTCAAGACGTTCCAGAGGGCTATCAATCGGCATCAACCTCAATACAAACAATGCCTGCAATTGGGCATGTCTTTACTGTCAGGTCCCCGGTTTAACTCGGGGCTCAGCGCCCAGAGTTGACACTGAGAAACTCAAAGTTGAACTACGATCATTGCTTGACGCCCACCGCTCTGGGGCTCTATCCGAGCAGTTTGAATTGGGAAAGGAGGAAGCGACCCTTCGGGATATCGCCATCTCCGGCAACGGAGAGCCGACCAGTTGCCCTAATTTCTCTGCAGTGACCCAGGCGATTGGTCAGGTCGCAGATGAGTTTCAATTGTCAGGACAAATCAAGTTCGTCCTCATCACTAACGGAAGTCTCATGGACCGAAGGGAAGTCCAGGAGGGACTAAAGCATTGGGGGCAGCTTGGAGGGGAGGCCTGGTTCAAAGTTGACCGGGGATCCTCTGAAGGCATTGATCAGTTGAATCAGGTGCACATTCCGATGGCTCGGGTCCGTCGAAATCTTGCGATCTGCCTGGAGTTTCTCCCCACCTGGATACAGACCTGTATTGTCACTGTGGATGGTAGCCCACCCTCGAATAGCGATACAGAAGGCTACATTGGACTGCTTGAGGGTTTGCGCCAATCCGGAACCTTGCTTAAGGGCGTTCTCCTCTATGGTCTTGCGCGCCCTTCCATGCAACCTGACGCTAAACGTCTCGGAAGTATTTCGCCCGACTGGAGCAATCAACTGGTTCAACGCATTTCAGCAATGGGACTTGAAGTTCGCCTAAATCCCTAGAACAAGCTGGAAATCACCCTAGGACTCACCGTTGATTGTCGCCACCAACTGACGCATCCCACCATGATTTCGATGCTCCCCAAGATAAATACCTTGCCAGGTTCCAAGTTTCAGTCGCCCTCCTGAAATCGGCACCATCAGACTGACCCCAAGCAGACTGGATTTGACGTGTGCAGGCATGTCGTCATCGCCTTCCATGACATGCCTGTAAAAAGGTGCACCCTCAGGAATCAACTCCTGAAATTGGCGCTCCATATCCTGTCGCACGTCGGGGTCTGCGTTCTCATTCAGCGTAAGACTGGCCGAGGTGTGGAGAAGGAAAAAATGAGCAAGCCCAGTCTGAATCGTGCGAATTTCGGGCAACTGCTCGATAATCTCACGCGTCACCAAATGAAATCCGCGCGGACGAGCGGATAGGTTCAATGTTTTCTGAATCCACATGAATCGACTCCAGCAGAACTAGCCTGCAGACCTTTTTGCCATTCGTCTTAAAATTTCATCGCTTGAACCACACGACCCTGTTGCTCATATCAACCAACTAATGACCTCATGAAGATCTGCCGCTCTGCCACCCACGTTCTCGTCAGTCTGATTGCCTCACTTACGCTCTCTGCCTGTGCACCTTGGACCCCCATCAGCCAAAACCCCAATCGTATCCGCAGCCCAGAGCGACTGGCATACGAGGCCTGCCTTCAACAGGCCTCCGGTAATGAGAGTCTCTGCAAAGAGGAAAAGCACGCACTCTTGATGCAACAGGAGTGGGAAATGATGACTCCCGACCGCTAGCCTCAGCCTGAACATCAGCGTCTATTTACTTCGCCGGACGCCCCGTTTTGAGCTTCTCAACAGAGGAGATGCTTTTGAGCAGTTCTGCATCGGACATGGAGGCCAAAGCCAAAATACCCGCCCTCACCAGCTCGCTCTTTTTCACACTTTGTCCCTTCGCAAGACAGCGGGACTTTAATGCGTCAAAGCTGCGATATTCCCATTCAGGAAATTTGAAGCTGTCTCGAATCAGTTTGGTTTTTCTCTCCTTTTTAACCTTTTCAATGGGTGTCTGAGGAGTCGTTTTGGCGCTCACTTCCTTTGACGGGGAAGGTCGCTTTCCTGACGCAGTGAGCTTTTTCGCATTCAATGCTCTGGACGGTGTGGAAACTGATCGCGCTTTCGATGGTGCGACCGTCTTCTGGTTTGCGGTCTCTCCTGCGAGCTTTATGCTCTTTGTCTTTTTATCTGACATCGGTTCTCTCCTGTAAGCCCCATATAAAAGAACAACGAAAAACTAAGGGGATAAACAGTTTATCCCCTTTTTACGAGATCAGCATCATGGGACTGAGCCCCAATAAACAGGCTACAATGAGCGTTTAATTTCACTGCCAGACGCCCAGACGAGCCATGCGCACCAGTCAATTCCCCCTGAATACCGTCAAGGAAACCCCTGCCGATGCAGAAATCATCAGCCATCAGTTGATGATCCGGGCTGGTCTGATCAGAAAACTGGCTGCAGGCCTTTATAACTGGCTTCCGTTGGGCCTTCGCGTCCTCCGCCGCGTCGAGACTATCGTCCGCGAGGAAATGGACCGAGCCGGCGCGCTTGAGGTCCTAATGCCCTCGGTTCAGCCGGCTGAGCTATGGCAGGATTCGGGCCGCTGGGAAGTCTTTGGCCCTGAACTTTGTCGTTTCAAGGATCGCCACCAGCGTGATTTTTGTCTTGGGCCGACCCACGAAGAAATTATCACCGACCTCGTTCGGAACGAAATCAAGAGCTACAAGCAGGTTCCCGTCAATTACTACCAGATCCAGAGCAAGTTCCGCGACGAGATCCGTCCGCGCTTTGGAGTCATGCGCGCACGCGAGTTCCTCATGAAGGATGCGTACTCTTTCCACATGACATCTGAGTCGCTCAATGAAACCTATGAGGTCATGCATGCGACCTACAGCCGGATCTTTGAACGACTCGGGCTCGAATTCAGAGCCGTTCTGGCCGATACCGGCGCTATTGGCGGTAGCCTCTCTCATGAATTTCACGTTCTGGCAGATTCCGGTGAGGATGCCATCGCGTTCTCTGATAGCAGCGACTACGCAGCCAATGTCGAAATGGCACAGGCTGTAGCACTGAGCCAGAGCCCCGAACCTCTGAGCTCGCTCGAAACGATCGATACCCCCGGCCAACACAGCATTGAAGATGTCAGTCAGTTCCTGAAGGTCGCTTCGGAAAAAATCATCAAGACGCTCATGGTCCAGGCCGAGGGCGGTGGCGTCGTGGCGCTTCTCCTTCGGGGCGATCATGAGCTTAATCCGGTCAAGGCCACAAAGCATCCCCTGATCGCCTACCCGCTTCAATTCGCCTCAGAAGAGGAAATTCGGGAAGCCTCAGGTGCAGGCCCAGGATCGATTGGCCCGGTCGGTCTCAAAATTCCGGTCATTGCAGATCCCAGCGCCGCAAACCTCATCAATTTCGTCTGTGGCGCCAACCACGACGGAAAGCACCTTCGCGGCGTCAACTTCGGCCGTGACCTTCCGGCACCGGAGACCTTTGATCTACGTATGGTCATCGCAGGCGATCAGAGCCCCGATGGCCAGGGCCATCTCAAGATCGCACGTGGCATTGAGGTTGGACATATCTTCCAGCTCGGCACCAAGTACAGTGAAGCCATGCAGGCGACCGTCCTCAATGAAGAAGGTCGAAATCAGGTATTGATCATGGGCTGCTACGGAATCGGCGTATCCCGTGTCGTTGCGGCGGCTATTGAACAGAACCATGATGACAAGGGGATTACCTGGCCTGAAGCCCTTGCACCTTTCGAGGTCGCTCTGGTTCCCATCAACATGGCCACCTCGGAACGTCTTGAGGCGCTTGCCGAGTCAGTTTATAGCCAGCTCAAAGCGGCCGGTGTAGACGTTCTCTTTGATGATCGAAAAGCGCGCCCTGGTGTGATGTTCGCCGACATGGAGCTCATCGGGATTCCGCATCGAATCGTGCTCAGCGAACGGCTCTTGGATGCAGGAAAAGCGGAATACAAGGGTCGCAAAGATTCTGAGGCGACAGAAATTGCGGTTGAGACCATCGTGCCGATGCTTCTTGAGCGCCTCGGAAAGATCGGCTGATCTCGCCTTCAGGATCGTTTCGTCCCATGAATCCGCTTCTGGAAACGCTTCAGCCCTACCCTTTTGAGAGGCTAGCTCAGCTGAATAGCGGGGCCATGCCCCCCGAACACCTTGCGCCCATCCTGCTGTCGATTGGTGAGCCCAAGCACCCAACACCAGAAATCATTCGAACAGCCTTGGTCGACAATCTGTCAGGGCTGAGTCAATACCCCGCCACCCGAGGCATCCCCGAGCTTCGACAGACCATTGCCGCCTGGCTTGAGCAGCGTTTTAAGCTGAATCACGGCAGTGTCGATCCTGAGCGCCATGTCCTGCCATGTAGCGGGACGCGGGAAGCGCTTTTCGCACTGGCACAAGCCATCGTTGATCCAAAGCAGAGCGCCAAGGTGCTGATGCCCAACCCGTTCTACCAGATCTATGAGGGTGCCGCCCTTCTCGCCGGGGCTACTCCCATTTTTCTCAATGCAACGCGGGAAACGGGCTATCTTCCAGATTTTGCGGCGGTCCCAGATACCGTCTGGCAAGACTGCCAGCTGATCTATATCTGTTCGCCGGCGAACCCCTCGGGCGCAGTCATGACCTTCGAATCATTGGCAAGCCTGATAAAGCTCTCAGAGAGGTTCAATTTTGTGATTGCCTCGGACGAGTGCTATTCCGAAATCTACCATGACGAAAGCAACCCGCCACCGGGGCTACTTGAGGTTGCACAGGCTGAAGGCATTCACGACTACCGACGTCTGATCGTTTTCCATAGCCTTTCAAAGCGGTCCAATGCCCCGGGCCTTCGCTCGGGTTTTGTCGCGGGAGATGCGGCGCTTTTGAAGAAGTTCCTGCTCTACCGCACTTACCATGGCGCCGCCCTCTCAGTCCCGGTCCAGAAGGCTAGCATCGCCGCCTGGAAGGATGAGAGCCACGTTCTTGATAACCGTGCACTCTATCGGCAAAAGTTTAGTGCCGTCAGCGAGATCCTCAAGGATGCGCTTGACTTCACAGTCCCCGAGGCAGGCTTCTATCTCTGGCCCAAAGTCCCAGGGGATGATCAAGCCTTCGCCCGCGCACTCCTCGCCGCCACAAACGTCACCGTTCTACCCGGCAGTTTTCTCTCCCGGGAGGCCCAAGGCATGAACCCCGGGGCCGGCCATATCCGTATGGCCCTGGTTGCCCCCCTTCAAGATTGCATTGAGGCAGCACACCGCATAAAAGAATTCACTCTTTCCCACTCATTCAGTTAGGAAATCAGCATGTCCCTTGAAAATATCATCAATCAAGCCTTCGAGAATCGGGCGGAAATTAGCCCTACCTCAGTCTCGATGGAAGTTCGTGAAGCGATCCATGAGTCCCTCGCTCTCCTTGACAGCGGAAAGGCGCGCGTAGCCGAGAAGACCAATGGCCAGTGGGTCGTCAATCAGTGGCTGAAGAAAGCTGTCCTTTTGTCATTCCGCATCACCGAGAACCGCGTGATGGAGGGTGGCGAAACCAAATATTTTGACAAGGTCGAACCTAAGTTCGGTAGTTTCTCACCCGAAGAATTCGCAGCTCACGGCGTTCGCATTGTTCCGCCAGCCGCCGTTCGTCGCGGTGCGCATATCGCTCCTGGCGTGGTTCTGATGCCCTCTTTCGTCAACATCGGTGCTTTCGTCGACTCAGGCACCATGGTCGATACCTGGGCCACGGTAGGCTCCTGCGCCCAGATCGGCAAGAACGTCCACCTCTCAGGCGGCGTTGGAATTGGGGGTGTTCTTGAGCCCTTGCAGGCTGGTCCGACCATCATTGAAGACAACTGCTTCATCGGTGCCCGCTCAGAAGTGGTTGAAGGCGTTGTTGTCGAGGAAGGGTCTGTGATCTCCATGGGCGTGTACATCGGCCAAAGCACCAAGATCTACAACCGAATGACCGGTGAAATCAGCTACGGCCGGATTCCGGCAGGCTCCGTGGTCGTTTCAGGCAACCTTCCTGCAAAGGATGGTAGCCATAGCCTCTACTGCGCCGTTATCATCAAGCAGGTCGATGAAAAAACCCGCAGCAAAGTGGGTATCAACGAGCTGCTGAGAGACTAAGTTCGCGTCAAAGACCATCACGCCACAGGAGACCCATTCCATGAAGCATCTTATTTTTGCCCTTGTTGCCCTCGTTGCCTCAGGCCAGGCGATGGCAGATACCCAACATTATTTCCGCCGTGACGGCAATCACGTGCATCACCTCAAGATCACTACTATCGGCAGTGAAGTATTTGTTGCGGCGGATGTGGATTTTGATCCCAACGCCAATGAAGGAACCCAGAAGCACTGCTCAGCAGCGATCAGCGGAGAGGCTAAAAAGACTGGTGACAATGAGATCACCTTTCGTAAGCATATCGAAGGTGAAGCCAAGCATTGCACCCTCAAGGTATCATTGACTCCGGAAAGCGCCAAAGTTGAACAGTCCCCCGAGTGCAGCTACTACGTCACCGGGATCTGTCACTTTGACAGTGATGGCAAGGAACTCACCCGCATCAAGTAACGGGTTTCAGACAAAAAACCCCGCCAAATTTGGTCGGGGTTTTTTTATGCCCTAAATTCGGCAAAAGACTCCTTATCGATCAGGCCTTTAAGCCCCAATCCGACTCAGATGAGATTTTACGTGGGCTCAGGGATTCCGCTGATGACCAACAAAGAAACGTGAGAAAAGGAGCCCCAGCTCAAAAAGAATCCAGATTGGAACCGCCATTAATACCTGAGAAACGACGTCCGGAGGCGTTAGGATCGCTCCCACAACAAACGCAAGAACAATGGCGTAAGGACGCCATTCTGAGATGGATTCACGCGAAGCAATTCCGCTGACGATAAGAAGAATCGTGGCAATGGGAACCTCAAAAGCGATTCCGAAAGCCACAAACAGCGTCAGAACAAAATCCATGTACTGGTTGATATCCGTCATGACGGCAACTCCCGGGGGTGCAGTCAGAACCATGAACTGGAAAATGAGGGGAAATACCACGTAATAGGCAAAGGCCATACCCGAGTAAAAAAGCATGATGCTCGAAATGAGGAGAGGCAAGGCCACACGTCTTTCATGGGTATAAAGCCCAGGAGCAATAAATGCCCAAGCCTGATAAAGAACATAGGGAATTGAAAGAAAAAATGAAACGAAAAGTGCCAGTTTAAGTGGCGCTAGAAAAGGCGATGCGACGCCGATCGCAATCATCTGTCCACCGGGGGGCATATGGCGAGTCAAGGGTCCCGCAAGATAAGCATAGAGCTCATTCGCCTTGAAGCTGATCACCGCAAAAATGAGGCCGATTGCAATAATCGAGCGAATTAAACGATTTCGCAGTTCAATCAGATGGGTAACGAACGGCTGTTCATCTTCCTCCCCACCTTGATAATCAATCTGAGCCACGTTTCTCCTCATCCTCGGAGCGTTCCCCCGTGACCCTTCGCTCCGGATTCAGGATCGAATGCTCCTGCATACCCAAGGCCTCGGCCTCTGCGAGGAACTTCTTTCGGCGATCCTCCATGGTGGCGCGCAATTCCATGAGCTGAAGCTCCCGATCAATTTCCGACTTGGCAGAATGCAGGGTGCCCCTGACTTTTCTGATCCAATAGGTGGTTTCCTTGACCAACTTAGGAAGCCGCTCGGGCCCAAAGACCACAAGCGCAACAAGCGCGATGAGTAAGAGCTCCGAAAAGCCAACATCAAACATATTGGATCAGGCGTCCTTGCTCGGCTTATCTTCTTTTGACTCTGGCAACTCTTCGGAGTCAGGCTTTGGTGTAGCCGGAGGCTCCTCTGGTGCATTCAGTGCCGAACGAAAGCTCTTGATAGCCGTTCCCAAGTCTCCACCGACATTTCGAAGCCGCTTGGTTCCAAACAAAAGAAGTACGATGAGAAGGAGGACAACCAGCTCCCAGATACCAATACCCATGATTTTCTACTCCAAAAATGATGGAACCATCTTAACAAATTGCCCGTTATCGAAGCGTATCGGGAATGGAAAGCCTCTGACCCGCGCGACAGATTGTCGGGGACAAATAGAAATGTCCGCTTTTATAGCAAATAGATTGTCCGCTTTTTCCTGAGTTCTTGGTTCTCCCAAGGCCTGGTCGCGAAGCGGATTACCCGACCGTTTTTTGACGTTCCTCGATCAATTTGCCCCAAGCATCATA
>JBEGVN010000014.1:0-97408 GCA_041178325.1 Pseudomonadota bacterium | reverse complement strand
TAAGGCCACAAGGCTGATCCCATAAAGTTCGATGTCATGGTGCGTAGCTTCAGACACGGAATTTCTTTTCCCCGTTGCGAGCCGACTCAGAATAATTTCTCTAGACTCAAGAATTACTCCCCACACAACCAGTAACGTGGACAAGGTCTCGAGGCGTAAGCGCTTAATCATCGTGACGCATTCAACATGCAAGCCTTCATCAACCAGCACAAAAAGGAATGCGATCAATAAGGCGTTAAAAAAAAGGATGAACGGTAGGGAAACGATAGCTTTGAAAATGTAGCGACTGAATAACATGTCGGCTTCGGTAATGAGTGGAAAGAGTGGGCTGGTTTGAAATGTTGCGATATTGTAGCCTCCCACTTCGCATAAAACGCTGTATCCGGACTGCCCTCTCCCATGCACCCACGCCGCCACGGTCTTCTATTTTCGCTATGGGCCAGCCTTCTGATTTGCTCGGCTTCTAAAGCGCTTGCAATGAATGCGGTCTATCTTGAATCGAACGCGCGCGATAGTAATGAAGTTGCCCTCTTGATCCAGGCAAGGGACGGGGCCTCATTAGACTTCATCCGCGCCTTCTCAACCGCTGGGGCAGGCGAGCCGGCCATTGATGGGAACCAGTCACATGCACTGGCGACCAACGGAAAGTTTCTTTTCGTTACCAATACAGGTGATGACTCTGTATCAACTTTCCGTATTGAGGCATCCGGAAATCTTAACTTGCTTGGAAAGACATCATCACTGGGACGACATCCAGTCAGTCTTGCCGTCGTTCAAAATAATCTGCTCGTCCTGAATCAAGGCGATAACAACCGACAAATCCCGGTCAATCCGAACGTACAACGATACAGAATTCTTCATGATGGCCAGCTTGTCGCGCTTCAGGGAAGCTTTAGCTATCTCCCTGACGCTGTGCCTGTGGATATCATCGGATCCCCAAAAGGGCGTACGTTTACCGTCACCCTGAGCGGACTGAGCCAGGTTGACCGGTTTGATCTTGAAAAGGATGGCTCCATCAGTCGGACAGGAACAACGGGGGGGATCAACAACCCACTTGGGGGTGCGATCGGGCGTTATAACCCACATAAGCTCGCCGTCACCCTAGCCGACAACTCATTGCCAGGAATCGCAAGCCTTTACACCAACCTCAATGGCATGACTCAACGGGTTTTCCAGAGTATTCGCAGCTCGCTTATGGATCCCTGCTGGGCGGTATCTAATGCCCATTCGACGTGGCTTTGGACCTCTGCTTTTGAAACGCGCACACTCTCGCTTTACCGTTGGGAGGCCAATGGAAATATCAGATTCGTCAGCGACTACACGCCTGAAATGACGGGACCTGGCGGGCTTGATTTGGCGATCAGCGAAAACGATAAAACGCTCTTTTGGCTTCGGGTTGGAGATGTGGAGAATACCCAGCGGCCTATGAGACCCTTTATTGAGAGCTTTGCTGTAAATACTTCCAACTATTCGGCTACGGCAGGGCTTACCCTGATCAGCAAAACCATGCTTCCCGAGAACTGGTCCTTCGCCTCACCAGGCGGCATTCTCTCGCTTACCATCAAACCATAAAACCCTTTTTGTCCAAAAGTTAGCGTTGCGACAGGGCCTTCCCATCATTCGCCTTTGTCGCTACGATTCGCGCTCTGGTGATACCAGCCGACAAGTCACCGACCGACCAAGCAAAAAAATAAGAACATGGTCACGCAGACTCCCTCTTCCAAAGTCCGATGCTGACACAGGATCGAAACGTCTGGCCTATTGGCCTACGTCAACGTCCTCAGCGGTGTTCTACCCAAGACCACTAGCCCGGAGATTCATATGACAAACGAACCGGAACTGATTTATTCAGACTTACAGACCACCTATGCCATGGATGGTCATACGCTTGAGATCAACATCTATCGCTTGCCTGATACTGAGTGGACGCTTGAAGTTGTCGATGAATTCAACAACTCAACGGTCTGGGAAAATTCATTTGCAACGGACGAAGCTGCGCTTGCAGAGGCCATCGGGGAAATAAAATCTGAAGGGGTACATGCCTTTATTGGCCCACATTCTGCATAATGCGTGGTTAGACCATGCAGGGCATCGGGAGAGAACATCGCACTTGGCTCTCCTCATGCGACTTGCTTGTTTTCAATAAGAACGATCGACATCAATCGAAGAGGTAAACGTTATGTGCTGGAGTGGTGAGGCATCGGCCGTATTGGCGACTGTTGGTTTTGGTACGGCGGCGTACATCGCATACAAAGGTGAGTCGAAAGATCTATGGATCCCACTGACCTACTTTGCCTGCATGGAGTTATTGCAGGCTGCAACTTACGTTTACATTAATCTTTGTGACAGTCCACCCAACCAGATATTGACCTTTTTTGGTTATATCCATATCGCCTTCCAGCCGTTCTTCGTTAATATGGTGGCCATGTACTTTATCCCGCAGAGCGTCAAGGAAAAAATCAGCACCGCGGTCTACACCCTCTGCGCAGTTGGCTCCATAGGCATGTTGGTCAAGATGTACCCCTTTGACTGGGGCGGACATTGCATTCAAGGCCTTGAAGCTTTCTGTGGCTCAAAAGCCTGCTCCGTATCCGGTGATTGGCACATCGCATGGCAGCTCCCCCTCAACGGTATTCAGTTTGACCTTTCCTACCTGATACCGAACTATTTCCTGGGGCTTCATGGTCTGTCCTATATCCTCGTTGGATTTGTTCTCCCGGTCATTTATGGATCATGGCGTTTTGTACTGTTCCATATCTTCATGGGCCCGATCCTCTCGATTCTGACAACCCGCGATCCTAATGAATATGCCGCCGTCTGGTGTCTTTTCTCTATCGCGTTGTGCCTTTCAGTCATCAAGTCACCTATCAGAAGACATCTTCACGTGGTGAACTGGCCTTATTACGCTCGACTGGCCAAGGCGTAAGGTATATCGGATAACTTTGCAAGACACTCGGT
Source organism: Pseudomonadota bacterium (assembly GCA_041178325.1). GTDB lineage: Bacteria > Pseudomonadota > Gammaproteobacteria > Methylococcales > Methylococcaceae > UBA6136. The sequence goes on along the minus strand of JBEGVN010000014.1, from coordinate 94,450 downwards.
TGATCTGCGTAAGGATTTAATCCTGCTCACGCAACAACCGGGTTTAGTCCTTTTTGCTCGCCGGTGAGGGCGAAATCCCTCACCGAAGGCAAAAACAGATTAAACACCCCTCCCCCCCGCGATCTTCCCGCTCATAGACCCTTCAGATCCTCATAAGATAGGTTCAGGGAGTCACCACGGACGCTGTTCTCAACTCCTATTTTCCCAAAAGCGAGAGCCTGTATCTTTGCCATTCAAGTGGATGCAAAAGAAAACGACAGGCTTAATATTCACTCCAGCGAATGCGCCCCTGACTCTCATTCGTTAAGGTATTCACAATCGCGGACAACTGATCATCAGGGCCTTGTACCAGTATCTTGAGTTCCATCGCCCTTTCGATGGTCAGAAGAGTAATTCCTTGTTGTTGAATCCGATTTCGGAACAGGCCCTCCAGAGGATAAGGGACGATACATTCCAGGGTTTTTTGCGGCACCAATTCAATTTTGATCGCATTTTTGAGCGCCTGAGCAACCGCATCGGTATACGCACGAACCAAACCTCCGGCCCCAAGGTTAATCCCACCGTAGTAACGAACCACAGTCGCCAGAACACCTTCGAGATGCTGGTGCCGTAGCACCTCCAGCATCGGCCGACCTGCAGTTCCACTCGGCTCTCCGTCATCGACTGCGGCTGAATGCCCCCCAGCCATCAGGGCCCAACAGACATGGGTGGCTGCGGGGTGTTCATGTCGAACTAAAGCAACCTGCCGCAGTGCATGCGCACGATCGCTAACAGGTTGGACCAATCCCAGGAATCGGCTTTTTTTGATGATTAATTCGCTGAAAGCAGGCCCGTGAATGGTCTCAGGCATAAGTTAGTTGCCCATCAATCTTGGGCTGGGCGAGTATGAAATTTGGCAACAACCGGTCCGGAAACTTTCAAAGTTGCTGCAATATCGGCCTCATCGGATTTTCCAATTTCAATTCCACAGCGGAGGCCGAGGCAGTCAGTCAGCTCAGGATTGGCGTAGATGCCGACTTCAGGTGAGAAGTAACTCATGATATCGCCAAAAACACCTTGCTTTCCGTAACCATAGGAAAAAGTGAAGTGTCCCGAGCTCGTTGCATGAGTACGATCATGCGCCGCGCCCAGTAGATGCCCAAGTTCATGCGCCAGGGTGTAATTACTGCAATAGAGCCCTCCCGCACGTCCATCATTGACGACACCAAAGGCAAGATCCGGTGAGAATCCACTTCCCGTTCCGCCATTAATCCATGCATCACCGCATGTTTTATCGGCCGTTGTCGGCTGAAACGATCTGATCAATAGGACCACATCAGCACCCAACTTTTCGCGTTGCTGGGGAACATTTTTGAAAGATTCCTGGGCGGCCGTTAATTGATTCAAGGCGATGAGATTAGTCGCTTCATTTGAATCGGCCACCTCCTTTGCAGCTAAAACATTAAATTGAAGGCTGATCTTGCTATCCACCATGGCCTGATTGGCGAAGGCGACCAGGCTATTCAATCTGGTTTGAGGGTTCATGCTGGAAAGATCATCTGCGTAGAGCAGCAAAAGATCGATCTGAGTTGTAGCGTTTCCTGATGATCCGCCGGTAAAACCCGGGGACTGGCTTGTGGTGGTCGCGCTTGTTACAGAGGATGCCATCGTTGAGTTGGCTACCGCTGGAATGAAGGGAGGGATACCTCCTTGATCGAAGTTTCCTGGTTGTAGGCCGGAAGCCTTCATATCAATGAGCCATTGCCCATTATCATCAGACTCCAGTTGATAGGTACCCTCTGGAGTTACGATCTGCCCGTCGATTTGATCCTGATCACCCAAGGTAATCAGCGTACGGTACAACCCCTTATCGGTCATTTCCTTTCCAACCCATGTCCGATCCCCATTCGCATGATCCCAAGCCCGATCATGAATCAGCGCATGATCACCTGAGGGCAAGGACAGCACCAACGGATCCCCGAGAGACATCTTTCGGAGCATCGAACCTGAAATGTCGATCGGATGAACCGATCCTTTGGGAAAGTCTCGGAATTTTTCCGGGACACGCTTCGGTGGGGCACGATACCTTAAGGGTGATAAAGCCAAATGATTATCTGGAGCCGTCACCCCATCACCATTTCGTCCCGTAATGTTGATGGAAATCCAGGAGCCTGAAACATCCCTGACACCGATCCAGTTGTAACCTTTAAGGAGACTTGCAAGGTCATAAGGCTTTCCGGGATATGCCGTGACATGGATCACGTCATGTACCAGTGCATCATGCACCTTAAAACGAATTCCCTCTCGCTGGTGAAGTTGCATGAGGATATTGCCAAGCTCTGATTGACGATTGGAGGGCTGTCCCATACCTGCATGGGCTACTCCACAAATGAAGATCAATACCCCGATGGGGACCCGTGTGATCGAACCTAATTTGGCCAGTAACATTGGGCGCTGCGTGAAAAATGGAGAGAGACCCGCGACTCGGTTGAAAAAACAACAAAAAACCCGGGTGCTGGTGAATATCAAATTCCCCTGCTGAAAACGGGCGTTGCATAGAGATATGGAGACTACTACGCTTCATTAAAAAAACCATCCCTTAGCCTAGGAATCCGAATGAGCTCATTCTATAGCCCTTATCATCGTGACCTTCAGTCACAACATCAAAGCCAGAATCTTGCAGATCGCCTCGAATCAATGATCGTGTCCAAAGAAATCAGCGAACAGGATCAGCCCTTCATTCAAAGTCGTGATTTCTTCTTTTTATCCACCATCGATCAACGGGGTTATCCCACCTGCTCATACAAAGGCGGGCACCCTGGCCTTATCACCGTGGTAAATTCAAGAAAAATCGCCTTCCCAAGCTATGACGGCAATGGAATGTATTTATCGATGGGCAATATCCAGGGAAATGCCAAGATCGGAATGCTCCTGATCGATTTTCAAACGCCACACCGCATGCGAATACACGGCGATGCGCGAATCGAGGAGCATGATCCCTTAACGAAAACCTATCCTGGTGCCGAGTTGATTGTCCGAGTGGAAATACAGGAAGTCTTCATTAATTGTCCTCGCTACATTCACCGCATGGAACCCTTGGAATCATCAAAATATGTGCCGTGCGAAGCAGGTCATGCGCCTTTGCCCCAATGGAAGCGTATTGATGCGGTTCAGGATGTACTGCCACCCAAGGATCAGAGCAAAGCCAACGAAATGGGGGGCACGATAACCCCTGAACAATATGGAGAAATGGTCCTGAAAGGCCTTGGATAATGAGAACCCACCGAGCTACAGCGTTCACTCTCTCAAGAAATTACAAACGTCGCTCTCCATGACATCTTTATCCCGAAAAGACAGCCTGATCGAAAGTGCAGACGCACTTTCCCCCTTGCAACGCCAACAATGGGCGAGGCTCATCAATCAATTTGAATCGTGCAGCTTTGAAGCCGGGGATATCATTCAACAATCGGGGGAGGCTTGTCAGGGATTTTTTCAATTTGATACCCATTCGCCGCCTCTTCTCTTTGATCCCCCGGCCCTCTCCAAAGAACCACAGCGTGAGTGCGGCGAAGAATCGTTGGCCGGATTTGAAAGCAATCTTTTTACTGTCATTGCGTCAGGCACAATTCACGGTTGGAAACTCAACCCTCATACAGCGCAATCGATTGGGAAATCATCCCCAAAAGTTAAGGATCACGCGATGACCATTCTGGCCGGTCGCTTTCGTAACACCCTAAGCCAGACAGATCACTCAGATTATCCATCCGATTCGAAACACCATGCCCTCCCCTGGTTTCAGACAGCTGGTTGGCTGACGGCTATTGGAGGGCCCTGGCTTTTATATTGGGCGCTGACAGCAAATGGAATGGATAGCAGCATTGCGGTTTTTTTGGCCATCATGCTCGACGTCGTGATTCTGTGGTTCTTTTCGCTGGTCGATCAATTCATACCGCCTTTCATCGGGATCGCAGCAGCCATCTTTACAGGCCTCGTCTCAGCTGAAACAGCCCTTTCAGGTTTTGCCTCGGCCTCTTTCATTGAACTTTTATGTGTTTTGGTCGTGAGCTCCGTTCTGATGTCGAGCGGATTGAGTTTCAGACTGCTGTTGGGTTTTCTGAGCGTCTTTCCTAAACGTTTTGAATGGCAAATTCAGATTCCAATGATGCTGGGGTTCATTGTCTCCCCCATTATTCCCAGCAATAACAGCCGAATGGCCCTTCTCCTTCCCATCATGCAAGAAATCGCAAGTCTTGCGAGACTCTATAAGAACCCCATTGCGGCAACGTCGATCTTGACCTGCTGTTATTCAGCATCGGTTATTTTCTCCAGCATGTTTCCGACCAGCAAGGCAACGACCATTGCGCTTGCACCCCTTCTGCCAAAAGAAATTCACGCTGAATTTAACGGCCTTTTCTGGGTTGAGGCGTCACTGATCGTGACCCTTGGCATGTGGATCTGCCATATGTTGCTGACCACGTCACTTTTGGGATCAGCGAAATCCGAACCAGTGCGATCAGGCATCATCAGCGAAGGACTCAGTGTCCTCGGACCCATGACTTTTGAGGAGTGGGCGGCAACCATCGCGATACTCTTCCTCATCATCGGGACTATGACCTATGAGTATCACCATATACCCATGAGTTCGATCGCAGGGTTGACGCTTTTTTCTCTGCTTTCTCTCGGACTGATCAGCAAATCGGGGTTTAGAAAGGATATTGATTGGTCACTGATCTTTTTTTTGATGGGAAGCCAGTGCCTCATCCGTATTGCCGAGAGCCTTGGAGTCGATCAGTACATCCTTTTCTCGCTTTCTTCCATTACCTACTGGATCGAGGAAAGTCCCTGGCGGTTTGTCACTGCCATCATGGCAGTGATCCTCCCGATCCGATTCATGCTGCCTGGCCCACCGACAGCTTTGTTGGTCACCACTCTCTTCAACCCGATCGCAATCGAGAATCACATTAATCCCTGGATATCACTTTTCGTCTGCGGATTTTTGAGCGATATCTGGTTCATGCCCTATCAAAGTGGTTCCTGGTCCCAGACTCAGTCATCTTCTCTATCCAAGGTCATGATTCCGTCTCGATTCAATCTTTACAATCAAGCAATGAACCTCGGACGAATTGTATTGGTTTATCTTTCCGTTCCCTATTGGCGCTGGCTGGGCATCTTATGACTCGACAGCGCCGGCTGATGGTGTGCCTGTTTATTTTCGCCGCCTTTTCAAGCCTTGTTTTTTTTATGGTCAATCGCCCACGCGTTCTCATCATTGAAAGTGAGAGTGCGGGGAGCCATCGGTCAAGAGAATTTAAGGCGGGCTGGGAGCAGACCATGAGGGATAGACACCTGATCGCCAAGGTGTCCTGGTATTCGCTTGAACAGGATCTTCAACCAGATTCCGATACCCAAACGCTCGGAGCGCTGAGATCTGTGGAGCGGGAAGATCCTGACCTTGTCATTCTGGTTGACGATGTCGCAAACGAGCGCGTCGGAAGGATCATCGCGGAGCGCAATCACAATCGCCTCCTATTTATAGGAATCGATCAATCCCCGGAATATTATGGCTACGCATCCAAGACCCATATCTCAGGCGTCGTAGAGCAGCTCAGTCTGGAGCCGTTCCACGAACTTCTTGAGATCCTAAATCCTGGCGTTAACCTGAAGTATGGTGTTATTGGCATCAATAATCCTAGTGGTCGGGCCCGGTTAGAACAGATCAAGGGCTGTCCATGGAGTCAACATGTCTTATCGGATGCGATGCTGGTTAATAGCTTTTCTCAGTGGCAGGAGTTCGTGCTTTCACACCAGGATCTGGATGTTCTTTTGGTCCTTAATATCGACTCACTGGGTAAAGGCGCAGAAGATTTGAAGTCGATCCCTGCCAGCGAAATAGTGAACTGGACCGAAGTCAACAGTAAGCCTCTCCCGATTGGCGTAGAAGCCAACTACGTCGCTAATGGCGGAGGCCTCGCATTCGAGCTATCGCCGCGTCATTTTGGGGAGATGGCCAGTAATCGAGCCAAGGAGTGGATTGATCCCTCGCATGCCACACCGCCAGAGCTTATTCATACCGCTGAATTCCAGGTCGCGCTCTGTCGTTCACGCCTTTCTGCAAGAGGCTTGACCGTTCCGTCGATATACGAAGAATCGGCACGCCTGTCCGGGACTCTCTTCCCTTGAGGGGCAGGTTATGGATAAGAATTGTGGCTACAAATTTATTTGTGCACATTAAGTTTAGGGCCTCGTAGAGGAATCTGCCATGACCATCAATATTCGACGCATGAGTGAATCACAGATACGGGCACTCAAGGCTGTTGTTTTTTTGTTGGCGCTGGTTCCCCTGGGGCGTCTTTTGGGTTGGGCTGCAATGGATTCTCTCGGTGCGAATCCGATTGAAAAGGTGCTGCGTCAAACCGGCTATTGGACCCTCACCTTTCTGACACTCACCATGGCGTTGACCCCCGTGCGGCAATGGACCGGCATCATCTGGCTCGGTCGCTTTCGGCGCATGTTGGGGCTGTATGCATTCTTTTATAGCCTTTTGCACCTCGGGACCTATGTCGTCCTTGATCAGTTCTTTGACTGGATGGGGATCCTCAAGGACATCGCAAAAAGGCCATATATCACCGTTGGATTTACGGCGCTCGTCCTGATGATTCCTTTGGCCGTGACGTCAACCGATGGCATGCTGCGTCGCCTCGGAGGCGAGCGATGGCGAAAGCTGCACCGGCTGATTTATCTGATCACGCTTGGCGGAGTCATCCACTTCTGGTGGCTGGTAAAAAAAGACATTACGGAACCATTCATTTTTGCTTCGATCTATTTAACATCGATGCTCCTTCGATTGGTCATCAAACAGAGGAATATAAAAAGACGGCAGACCGTCTGATCCGAAAACCATAATCTCACCTGCACTAAAGAAAAATTAATGGGAGATCTGCCTCATGCGATTCAAGTCTGATATCTCTGAAAACGAAGTCACACCCAAGGCTCACTTTGATGGTCGGCGGGATTTCATGCGGCAATCGCTCGGCGTTATGGCACTCGGCGGGCTGGGTCTCAGTCCCATCAACGCCCGTGCAGAAGGGCTCACAGCCACTCCCAACCCAAGCTTTCGACTCGACGAAACGCCAACGCCACTCGAAAAAGTCACAACCTATAACAACTTTTACGAATTCAGTACTGACAAGGAAGAGCCGCACCTTCGGGCTGGAAGTTTAAAAACCCGTCCCTGGTCTGTTCGCGTGGAAGGTGAAGTTCACAAACCCAAAACGTTCGATATTGAAGAGATCCTTAAAATGGCGCCGCTTGAAGAGCGGATCTACCGATTCCGCTGCGTTGAAACCTGGTCCATGGTTGTACCCTGGGTGGGATTTCCCTTAAGCGTACTGCTGAAAGCCGTCGACCCCACGGGCAATGCAAAGTTTGTTGAGTTTGTAACCCTCAGTGATCCTGAGCAAATGCCAGGCGTTAAACGAGCGGTACTTGACTGGCCGTATCGGGAAGGCCTGAGAATTGATGAAGCAATGAATCCCCTGACTCTTTTAACCGTGGGGCTTTATGGTCAGGTACTGCCCAATCAGAACGGCGCACCGATCAGGATCATTGTGCCCTGGAAATATGGTTTCAAAAGCGCAAAGTCGATCGTTTCTATCCGACTCACCGACACCATGCCGACCACCAGCTGGATGAAGGCCGGACCAAACGAATATGGCTTTTATGCCAACGTGAATCCAGAAGTAGATCATCCTCGCTGGAGTCAGGCGAGAGAGCGGAGATTAGGAGAATTCCTCAAGCGTCAGACACTGCCTTTCAATGGCTATGGGGATCAGGTTGCAAGCCTCTATCAAGGTATGGATCTCGCGCGAAATTTTTAGATCAAAAAAACTGATCGCCCTGCCCTCATTTTTTAGTGAAGGATCGAGGGCGATAGAACAAAGCCAACATAGCTCATGTAGCCCGGTGAATCACTGTTGGTGCCCCCTGCTACATTCAGGTAAACCCCAAGGTCTGAAGTGGCATGCCAGAACAAGCCACCCCCTACCATATTCTCACCAAACAGACGTCCATTTTTACCGATCCCATCGGATTTCGAGCTTAAGTCAAGACAGGATACAGGACTGACCTTGTTCATTGTGGTGACTTTCGGGAGAACAGAGGCGCCATAAAACCCATCGATAAAGAGCGTCAGATCATTAAATACCTCTCGCTCAATGGACCAGGAAAAAGTTAGATTCCAGTCCATCTGGTTGGGGTTGCAGGCTGACATATACCGCATCGTTCCAACGTTGTACTGGAACAGATAATCGCCCAAAGGTTGATCGACATTGAGCGTGAACGTGGGTTCGGTTCCTGCATTGAAAGCCGATGAGCCCAAAAGCTGGGTCTGAAGGGCGGTCTCAAAGGCAACCGCCGGAAGCCAGGGATATTCTTCCATGGTTTCAAGTAGCCGAGCTTTGATGTCGAATGTCAGAGGACTAAATCCCAAGCTGGGGTTGGAACCCCATTGCGCGGTAAGCCCTTGGGTGTAGATGCGAAACTCAAGGGGATCGAGAAGGCCGTAACGAATAAGGACTTCGGACGATCCCATAGAAGAGGCGACTTTTGAGGCATCCGTGTAGCTCAAGGTTGACCATTCAAGAGACCAATTTCCTTGAGCCAGCGTACTCGCGCTATTGGGAAAGCTAGCGAGCTCCGAGTCGGCGGCTTGGTCCGCTATCGAGTCGTCCTGCTGAACCGCCTGACAACACCAGGAAAACATCAGGATACCCAGAGCCACAGAGAAAACGCCCAGCCTCACCCCGGTACCCCGAAGTTGTTACCCTGCTTAGAATTTGTTTCGTCCAATCAGTCGGCAACGGTCCACTTGGTGTTGAAACGCTTACCTGCTTCACGCCGCTTGATGATCTTGGTGATCTCGCGCTGGAACAGCTTGCGTTGCCCCTCAACATCGCGATTAAGGCAGGCTTGATACATCTGCTTGACCAGTTCGCCCTGTTTCATAATTGCCCCCCGTACATGTAAAAGTCTCAAGGCTCCAATACATAAATACCCGCAGCCACATTTCGCAGTGAAAGATAGGGTTCGTGTGGCGCATTTTAACGGGTTAGACCGTTTTTATCGATACGTGTTCCCGCGAGTAGTGGTGCAGGGATATTTATTCAAGCTGCAAGCTCAGAGGCATTTTGAGATGGTGTCCATCCTCAGAAGCCTGTTCCTGTATCTCACCCATCCTGATGCGCTTTGGATCCAGGGATTTTCTTGCTGCCATGAGGGATTCTTTAACCGTCTTCATCCTTCTTTCTGCCAATTGTTTAAGGTCTGATTGATCCAGTGGAGCATGGTCAATCAGCGCTTCTATCAGAAATTCGTAGAAATCAGGGGTTTTACTGCCCTTGCCGAAAAGGGGACCGACCAGTCCCACACGATCCGGTGAATGACCTGTATCGGCCATATAACGCGTCAGTGTGGGGCCTAAAAGATCAGACTCCTTGGCCATCGTTTCAAGAATTCGCTGTGTTGAGGATTCTGTGGGGTTAACAGGATCCGGATCTTCACCCTGCTTTATCGCCTCACCCAACCGAGATGCCACCTCTTTACGAAGCCAAGAATGACGAAGTACCAAAAGATCTGCCTGGGTTTCAAACACCCCGTTAAGGGTTAATTGAAGTTGGGGCTTGAACTGTAGCGCTTCAGCTAGCCGCCCTATTTTCTCCTTCTCGGGCGGTGTGAGGACGTCACTGCCCATATCAAATGCAATCGCATTCAGTTCATCCCCCCCCTGAAGACCCAGAGCACTCGACAGGGCGGTAAAAGGTGACAGTACAGCTCTTTTGATGAGATTGCCGAAGGCATTTAATACGACCGTACCGTAATCAAAATCAGGGGCATCTGTTCTTCCTTCAATCGGAAGTGAAAGGTCAATATTTCCGTCGACATCGGAAAGCAGGGCAACCGCCAGATCGAGAGGCAGCGATAGGGCCTTTGGACTCTCAACCTTGTCGCCAAGGCGAAGCTGTTTGAGGTAGATGCGGTTATCGCTCTTTAACTGCTGATCTTCCAACTGATAATGCGCATTGAGATCCAGTTTACCTTCTTGAATTCTTCGCCCTGCAAAGGTTGCACTGTAGGGTGTGAGCGCTGAAAGCACCACATTCTCAAAATGAAGGTCGATGTCCATGGAGGATTTGGGATCGCGTGGCCGAAGCTGACCATGGATCGCCGCCTCGCCATAGGGTGCAATTCGGCCATTGAGTTCCAATAAGGACTTGCCCGTTGGCTCCAGTGTCCAGCCGGTGATCGCTCCCTTGAGATCCACGATTTGCGTCGTGAAAGGAAGAACGAGACTTTGATCGCTGTAGTCAAGTTTCCCGCCTTCAATTCGGATTCTTCGAACCTGTATATCAGGGTCTTCGATCTTGGCATTTGAAACCGGTTTATTGGTTAAGCCGTCCTTCTCAGGGCCCCTGAGATCTGAAACGTTGGACGATTTATCCTCGCGAATGGCAATCACGCCATCGGGATCGGTGATCCGAATCTCGTTGACGGACAATCGGAGCGGATGGAGCTTACCAGTTACCCCGTCAATAGCGAGTGATCGCCAGGCCAAAAGCTTGCGATCACCAGGGGACTGGGTCAGTCGAAGCCCTTCAACCTGCATTTGTCCTTCATATTCTGCTTCCGGCTCACCGGAAGCAAATCGACCTTTGAATTTCAGCTGGCTGGAGAGTTGACCCTCTACCGTGTCAAATCGGAGTGACTCTGAAAGTAAAGATTTCAGTGGGTTGAGGCCTAACTGATCGAGCTTCACAGAGACATTCAGGGATAGATCGCGGACGTTTAAGAGACCTTTGACCGCTAGCTTTCCGCCCGATGATGAATCCGCCGACAGAGAAAGTGGCGTATCCGTATTCCCTTCCGTATCGATTGCACCCAGATCCAAATGAATCGCGTTCAACGCAAGAGCCATGGGGTCGATTGCTTCAAAACGCATGACGCCCAGTGAAAGATCGGTGATCTCGGTCTGATCAATACGAAAAGCCCATGGTGATTGGACTTCCTCCTTCCCGTCTTGCGGTTCCGAAGGCGCTGTTTGCGCTGTGATGTCCGTCAGGGGAAGAATGCCCGCCTTATCAAAGCCGAAAAGGAGTCTTGAATCCTTGAGACTAATTTTTTCGGCGGCAAATTGCTTTTTCGCCGTATCGAAAGAGAGACCTTCGCCTACTGAATTTCCAATCCGAAAATCGGGGGCGTTGATTGTCTCATTCTGTGGCTGGGGCAGAAGCTTGAGATTATCCAGCTGAATATGGTGTATATCTACCCGCCAAGGCACCTCGGGTGTGTTCGAATTTAGCTCAGCGCCTTGAGGCTCCTCACCTTGTGAGGATTTAGGCGCCAGTGTCTGCCAACCGGGTTTACCTTCGGCAGTCTTCAATCGGTTCAGGCCGAGATCTTCGATTTCAAGGGCTTCAAGTTCAATGTGATGACCAGCGAGATCCAAGTTCCCCTCATCGACGGCGAATTTCCCCAAGGTAATAACCGGAAGATCAAACTGAGGGCGCGAAACCTTGAGGTCGCGAAGTTCCGTGCGTAAATGCTCAAGATGGATATGGCTTGTTGAGTCCGAGCGGATAGTCAGGTGTCCTGACAAATCCAACTCGCCCTGAACATCCGGGAGATCCCATAGGGGCGGGATCTGTGCCTCCAGTTGCGCAAGACTGATCGCACGTGACTCAAAAAGGATGCGGCTGTCAGAACCATCTGGAATAAAGGTTCCCTCAGCGCGCAAATGCGCCTGATCATCCATTTGGATGTTGAGTAAAAATTCCGCTTTATTCTCCTGCCATGAAACAACATCCCTGACACTCAGGCCCAGATCCTGAATGCTCAGTGGTGTCCGGTCCTGATAAGGGGCATATTTCAACTGCCCACCCATTACGCCAAGTGAAGAGACTGCCAGCCGCAAAGTTTCCTCCGGTCGCGATTCCGGCGCATCGGCAGTTTTCGACTTGATATTCTCAAGGAGGACATCCAGGTTGGTTTTTCCCTGTGTCGTTGAATGAATGTCTAGGAAGGGGTTGACCAGCATGATGGCGTCAAACGCCAATGCACGGTGATAGAGGGATCGCATCAGTCCAATATCAAGGTCCAATCGCTGAGCTTTGAGAATTTCAGATTCAGGCTTTGTACCAACTGACACCTGATCAAGCCGAAGCCTAAGCTTATAGGGATGCCAATGAATGCTCTGGATCGTTAATCCGATGCCGGTTTGCGTGATAAGTGTCGGTAGCATCTGACGGCAAGCCAGAGGCACCAGCAATGCGGTGGCGATGCCATAGACCAAGATCAGCCCTACAAGAAAGCGAATAGCTGTCTTTCGGTAGACCGCTGCAATCCACATCCTAAGAAAGACCATAAGATTCGTTTCAGCGCGCATCCGCGGAACCCAAGGGGAAATGAGTCTAGTTGAAGGGTTGCAATGACCCCTGTCAATAACTGAGCCAATCCTTTTTGCTTTCTCTAAACTCTTATCTGCTGGAATAAAGGTCAGTGCAATCCTTGAGGATCATTGTGGTGAATCCAGCCGAACCATAGATGAAGGAGAATAGTGAGGATACAGGGTCCGACGAACACGCCCATAAGCCCTAAGGAGAGGAACCCTCCAATCACACCGATGACAATCACAAGGATGGGTATCTGGAGCATAGAGCCTATTACCAAGGGCCGAAGTATGTTGTCCGTTGGATGGACGACAAGAAGCCCCCATAAGCTCAATCCCAACGCGGTACCGGTCTGATTTTGAAGTATCAGGAAAAAAGCCAAAGGTCCCCAGATTACGAAGGCCCCAACCAGGGGAAGAAGCGAAGAAATAGCGGAGAGTAGACCAAGGAGCAACGGGGTCTCAAGACCAAAGAGAGAGTAGCCTAGCGTGGCAACCAGACCCTGGATCATCGCACTTCCCATAATGCCAAGGCTAACGGCATTGACCGTTGATGCGATGATATTGAAAAAGACATCAAGGTCGTTCCCTACCAGAGGTGTCATGCCTTCCCGCAACACCTTCACAAGGTGAGGTCCATCCCGGAGAAAGAAATAAAGGGCAAGCCCGGTCATCAAGAACTGAAAGAGTTGATCCGATAAGCCGGTAAACAGGTGCCCAAAACCGCGACCCAAAACGGGGATAAATTCCTTGAATGTATTTATTAGATCATGCGCTTCCGTGGGAATCGTATGGATCAAGTCCTTGAATACCCGGCCCAGAATGGGAAGTTCGGCCAGTCGATCCAACAGCTCAAGCGCCTGGACAGGGATTCCTGAAGCGATGAACTGATAGGCCAGAGCCGCTTCCGCCTGTAACCGCATAAATAACCAGCCCATCGGCCCAAGAATCAGAGCCCCAACCACAACGATGATAAACAAGGGCAACAGATCTCTTTGATTGGGTATTCGTACCAAGAGCCAATCACGGATCGGCATGCATAGAATCGAGAGGATGATCGCCCAAACCAATGACGCGATGAAGGGCTTGATGATGAGGAGTCCAAGTCCAGCCAGCACAGCGCCCATCCCCATGCGCACCAAGCCAATGGCGCTAAGACAACGGACATCTTGCATGACTTTAATCTCCTGAGATGAAGCAGAAATCAAGTCTAGCCACGACTTTAAGAGCAGCGCCATTCGATTCATCACTGGATGGGCTATCGCATCAGGACGCCCGCCAACGGCTTCGCGTCATTGGAAGCAATGCATTACCTGAATCTCAAACGCGAGGATTCTGGAAAATACTTCTAAATGTCCTTAAGGAACCGATGCTCCTGCTCCTTCTCTCGTGCGGCAGCATCTATTTCCTCCTGGGTGAGCCAGAGGAGGCTCTCGTACTGCTGGGATTTGTCAACGTTGTCATCCTGATCACGCTGTATCAGGAGGTAAAAACCGAGCGCGCACTTGAAGCCCTTCGGGATCTTTCCAGTCCGCAATCCATCGTCATCCGCGACGGAATCAAAACCCCCATTGATAGCCGTGAGATCGTTCCAGGGGACCTTTTACTGATCGCTGAAGGTGATCGCATTTGTGCAGATGCAACGTTGATTGATAGCGCACACATGTCAGTCGATGAGTCCCTGCTGACAGGTGAATCAATCCCAGTCAGAAAGGAAAACTGGGAGCCGGGTGCCATGCCGCAGACACCCGGGGGGGATGACCAGCCCTATCTCTATTCAGGAACCCTGGTGGTATCAGGCCATGGCAGTGCAAGGGTCACCGCCACCGGGAAGGCGACTGAATTGGGGAAAATCGGTGTCAGTCTCAGCAGCATTCAATCCACGCGCACCGCACTTGAACAAGAGACCGGATTATGGGTGGGTCGCTTAGCGCTTCTTGGTGGAACGCTTTGTATTTCTGTCGCGTTAAGTCACGGGCTTATGCATCAGGATTGGCTGGGTGGCATTCTCTCGGGTTTGACCTTGGCGATGGCCGTATTGCCGGAAGAATTTCCGGTGGTTTTGACCATCTTCCTTGCCATGGGGGCGTACCGGCTTTCAAAGGTCCGGGTTTTAACCCGCCGTAACCATGTAATTGAAACACTGGGCTCCGCCAGTGTGATTTGCACAGATAAAACCGGAACATTGACCGAAAACCGCATGCAGCTTCAAAGTCTCTGCAGCAATGGTCAGATTCTGGAGCGCGAACAATTTGATAAAGGCATCCCTGAATCCCAGCATCTACTGATCGAAACGGCACTCCTTGCAAGTCAGCGTGATCCATTTGACCCAATGGAGCGTGAATTATTTGCCGTGGGGCAAAAACATGTGGCGGAACACATCCATGATGCATGGCGTCTTGAAAAACAATACCCCCTGACCAGGAATCTTCTGGCGATGTCCTGTGTATGGGCATCGGAACCCGCATCATTGGAGTACGTCGTCGCGACCAAGGGTGCACCCGAGGCCGTCATGGATCTTTGCCATCTGTCGCAAGTACGTATGCGTGCGATTCGGGCTGATGTCAATCGAATGGCGGAACGGGGTCTTCGGGTCTTGGGTGTTGCTCGAACACTCTCGAAGGGTGTTCCAGAACTTCAACATGCATTCCCTTTCGAGTTTGTTGGGTTAATCGGATTCATGGATCCAATCCGCCCTGAGGTCCCAAATGCGATCCAATTGTGTCGTTCTGCGGGCGTAAAAATCGTCATGATCACGGGAGATTACCCGGTAACTGCAGCGCACATCGGTCGAAAGATTGGACTCGACGGAGTACAAACGATCACCGGCACGGCGTTGGATCACATGTCGGAAAGGTCCCTCGACGCCCACTTACCTTCAATCAATATTTTCGCGCGCGTTGTACCCGAACAAAAACTCCGAATCATTCAGGGATTGAAAGCCCGGGGCAATATTGTCGCCATGACCGGAGATGGGGTGAATGACGCCCCTGCCCTCAAGGCTGCCGATATCGGCATTGCCATGGGTCAGCGAGGCACTGACGTTGCCCGTGAAGCATCTGACCTTGTCCTGCTCGACGATGCCTTTGACGCGATTGTCGAGGGAATCCGCATGGGTCGTCGCATATTCGACAATCTGCGAAAGGCCATGGCCTACATCATTGCCGTCCACCTGCCGATCGCTGGGATCAGTCTTCTCCCCTTGATCCTTGAATCAATGACTCAAAGGGTGTGGCCCAACGTGCTCATGCCGGTTCATATCGTTTTTCTCGAACTCATCATCGATCCGGCCTGTTCTGTTGTATTTGAGGTGGAGCCTGATGAAAGGGGAATCATGCAGCGCCCCCCACGAGCCCCTGGGACGCGCCTGTTTGGCTCGGATCTTTTGGGTATTGCACTTTTGCAAGGCTTGGTTGCCTTCATGGTAACGGCAACCCTTTATGGCTATGGTGTCATGAGCGAAATGCCCGAAGACGCAATCAGAGGATTAACCTTTTCCAGTCTTGTCCTCGGAAATATCGCGCTGCTTTTGGTCAACCGCTCCTGGACTGATACTGTTTTTCACACACTGCGTGTCAAAAACGCAGCGCTGTGGTGGGTCATGGCGGGGACCTTGATCACATTGGGGAGCGCGCTCTATTTTCCCGTAGCGCGGGATCTGTTTCATTTTCAACTCCCAAGCCAAGAAGCCTTTCTTTGGGCAATAGCGGGGGCGCCGACCTCTGTTCTGTGGTTCGAGATATACAAAGTAGTTGGGCGATATCGCAATCGCAGGCCAGAAAGCCAATCGCTCGCATTCAGCATCAACCCTAAAGAAAGGCACCGAAAACTTAAAAAAAGGCGGAGACACAAGCAGGGAACATCCAAAAGTTGATCAACTTTTGGACTCTTTAGGAATAGCGATAGCGAAAGTGCCGTCACACGGGTATGATGGGTCATCTCCAAGAGGATTTTTTCCTTTTCGCGAGAGGTAATCACAGCTTCTCCCTCCCCACGCGATCACAACCATCAGCTTTTGGCTGAGAACGCCAAGGGTACTCCGGATTTTCGTCGAACCGGTTGTACTGGAATCGCTGACATCAGCAATCAATCGTCTTCCCTCGTGTTCTGACGAACCACGATTGGCGTGGGTCAAGCTTCTAATGTTGAGTCCTTCATTCGGGCTCCGTTCGATGTTGCATCACACACTCATTCATGGTCTGAACGGCAAAGACCCGTCCATGGCCAAGCTACCCGTGAGGTCCCTCTAATGATCAGGCTACGTGTTGGGAATCTGCCCAGCGATATGAACGAAAAAGAATTCAATGAACTGTTCGCGGAATTTGGCCGCGTGTTCAATTATGAACTCACCCGAGACATCTTCACCGGCCGTTGTCGTGGTTTTGGATTTGTCGACATGGAAGGTCATGAAGCCAGAGCTGCGATTGCCGCGCTGAATGGCAAGACCGTCAAGGGAAATAGCCTCCGGGTTGGCGAAGAGCGCGCCCGCAGCGGTCGCGGTGGTCGTCGATAAGATCCATCGCAGCTCGCGTTATTCCGACGTGGCGACATAACCCGCCATCTACAGTTAATTTATTAGGAAAGAAAATGGCCAAGAATTTATACGTCAGCAACTTAAGCTATGGCGTAGACACCCAGCAACTCCAGGAAATCTTTGAAGCCTATGGCGACATTCAGTCGGCCAAGGTCATCATGGATCGCGAAACCGGTCGTTCACGGGGCTTCGGCTTTGTTGAAATGACCTCTGATACCGATGCCAATTCAGCCATCTCAGCTCTGAATGGTAAAGAGATCGATGGACGCGCCATGATTGTCAATGAAGCTAGACCGCGTGAAGAGGGGGGATCCAACTCCTTTGGTGCCGGCCGACCGCGCCCGGGTGCCAACCGTCGTTATTGATCATTGAAATCCATGCCCATTCATCTCCGGGGATTTCGTGCCTCGTCTGGCACGACTCTGGACTGAGTAAGACCCTCGATACACGCGTCATCGAGCATACGACCTCTGTCCGGGATCGGGTAGGTATGGCCCTCCTCGCGCATCCCTTTTGGCGTTTCTCCGCCGAACCTTTGAGGATAGGCCCCTTGAGAGAACGCCAAGATTTTCGTGGCGTTCTTGGTTTTCGATCATGGCAGCACAATAACCGCCGTCACGGAGTCGCCAAAGGCCCATACCGACATTGATGCGATCGATCGAATGCAGAATTGACTGCATCATCAGGGCCGACTGTTCGGCCCTTTTTTTCGGCTGCGATCCGTGGCATTGCGTATGGCCTAAGGTATTTCCGCAGCTTAAAAAAACATCTCCCGTTTCAAGGTTCGAGATGCATCATGGATCCCATTAAATCCAACGCCGTTGGGCACCCCATCCGTTTTTTGACCGAATGGCGGCATGACCCCTACAAGAATTATCGAAAATGGCCCGAATCAACCGTCTGCCCTGACTGCGGGGCGATCTATCGCAAGGGCCGTTGGTGCTGGCCTGAAAAACATACGGCCGGTGAATTGATACGCTGTCCTGCTTGCCAGCGAATCGTAGATGGCAATCCCGCAGGTTATCTCACCATTCATGGCAGTTTTTATCAAAAACACATCATTGAAATCGATCAAATGATGACACACCTTCTTGAACGCGAAAAATGCGAACATCCCCTCAAGCGTTTGATGGGTCGAGTCAAGAATCCTGATGGCACATGGCTTTTGACCTTTACGGAACCCCATCTGGCCGTGCAATTTGGAGATCAATTAAAACGTGCATACGACGGCCATCTGGATATCGACTATCAAACGGCGGCTTATGAAGTCCGAGTTCGCTGGGGACGCGACGACTGAAGATTCCAACTAAAAAAAGGGGGGGCAGCCCTAATGGTGCCCCCCCCTTTACAGAGTGGATCAGAACCAATCGTTGTGAAAGAACTGACCTTCGGGTTTGTCCAGCCGCTCAAAGGTATGTGCACCAAAGAAGTCACGCTGGGCTTGAAGAAGATTCTGCGGTAGCCGTGCAGTTCGATAGCTGTCGTAGTAGGAAAGCGCTGATGAAAACGCCGGAGTCGCAACCCCATATTCAACAGCCACCTGCGCGACCTTCCGCCAATTTGCCTGCGTATTGACAATGATATCCCTGAAATAGGGATCAAGGATCAGATTCTTGAGTCCTGGATCCTTCCGATAAGCATCGGTGATCCGATTCAAGAAACGTGCACGAATGATGCAGCCACCACGCCAGATTGATGAAATATCGCCAAAGTTAAGCTTCCAGCCATAAAGTTCAGAGGCGGCGCCGAGCTGAACGAAGCCTTGGGCATAACTGATGATCTTGCTGGCGTAGAGGGCATCACGAACGGCCGTGATAAGCGCCTGACGATCCCCGCTGTAAGCCCCAGGGGTTGGACCGGGAAGAACCTTGGAGGCCTCGAGGCGCTCGGCCCGAAGGGAACTCAAGATTCGGCCTTCAACAGCGCTCGCAATCACGGACAAAGGAACACCCATCTCGGTTGCATGACCCACCGTCCATTTGCCGGTGCCCTTTTGCCCCGCCTTATCGACAATGACATCAACCAGAGGCGTTCCAGTTTCAGGATCCTTATGGGTGAAAATCTTGGCTGTGATATCAATCAGGAAGGAGTCAAGATCGCCCTTATTCCAATCATTAAAGATCTGGGCAAACTCCTCGGCAGTTGGATTCAAAACGGCCTTCAGAATGGCATAGGCCTCGCAAATTAATTGCATGTCCCCGTATTCGATGCCGTTATGGACCATTTTCACGTAATGACCCGCGCCATCGGTGCCCATGTGTCTACAGCAAGCTTCGCCCTCGGCTACGGCCGCGATCTTGGTATAAATGGGGGCAATCGCCTTCCAGCCTTCTGCCGAACCACCCGGCATGATGGACGGCCCTTTCAGTGCACCCTCCTCTCCCCCGGAAACACCGACGCCGAAGAAGTGAATGCCAATTTCCTTCAGCCGTTTTTCACGGCGTTGGGTATCGGTCCAAAGGGAGTTACCCCCATCGATGATGATGTCACCGGGTTCAAGCAAGGGAATCAGTTGATCGATCACTGCATCGACCGGTCCACCAGCCTTAACCATGATCTGCATTTTCCTTGGCTTGGCCAAGGCGCCGACAAAAGACTCCAGCGTCTTGCAGGGGGTAATGCGCTTTCCTTTGGCACGACCCTCGGCAAACTTGTCGGTCACCTCGGTTGTGCGGTTATAGACGGCAACATGGAAGCCTTTCGATTCCATGTTGAGGACAAGATTCTCGCCCATGACGGCAAGGCCAATCAGACCAATATCACATCCACTCATACTTACCTCTGACATGTTTTTACTGACTGCCAGGCCTTAGGGCTTGGTCCAGTCTTCTCGTTATTAGAAACCGACCATTAAAAGGGGTCACCCACAATGCAGGATTCAGCGCTTTGGCTTTCGGCTCACGTAGGCATTGATGAGTCCGTTTGTGGATACGTCGTGGTGATTGACCGGAACCTTGGCTTCAATTTCCTTTTGCACTTTGCTCGCGAGCTGCTTACCCAGTTCGACGCCCATCTGATCAAAGGAATTGATATGCCAGATCACACCCTGAACGAAAATCTTGTGTTCATAGAGCGCAATAAGGCTACCCAAGGTTTCCGGGGTCAGCTTTTGATACAGCAGTGAATTGGAAGGCCGATTCCCGCTGAATGACTTAGCGGCAGCCAGATCCTTGAGTTCCTCGCCCTCCAGTGTGCAACCGGAAGCCAAAAGCTCCGCCTTGGCAGCCTCCGGCGTCTTACCCACCATCAAGGCCTCAGTTTGAGCGATGAAGTTCGAAATCAGAAGGTCATGATGAGCATCATTGCCGTTGTGGCTTTCTACGGCAGCCAGAAAATCTGAAGGAATCAGTGTCGTTCCCTGATGCATCAGCTGATAGAAGGCATGCTGTCCATTGGTTCCCGGCTGACCGAAAATGATCGGGCCAGTGCTGTAATCCACTGGATCGCCGTCAAGGTCGATACTTTTTCCGTTGCTCTCCATATCTCCCTGCTGAAGATAGGCGGTCAAATACTCTAGATATTGATCGTAAGGGAGAATCGCATAGGCTTCGGCCGAGAAGAAGTTGTCATACCAGACGCCAAGCAGCCCCATAATGACCGGGATATTCTGCTCCATGGGGGCGGTTCTGAAGTGTTGATCGGCTTTGTGAGCGCCCATCAGGAGGCTCTCGAAACGGTCCATACCGACAGCGATGGCAATCGGCAAGCCGATGGAAGACCAAATCGAATAGCGACCACCAACCCAGTCCCAGAATTCGAACATGTTCGCAGTATCAATACCGAAAGCCTGAACCTTCTCAGCATTGGTAGAGATGGCTGCGAAATGCTTTGCAATAGCCTTGGGGTCCTTGAGTTTGTCCAACAACCACTGCTTGGCCGTATTAGCGTTGGTCATGGTCTCAAGCGTCGTAAAGGTCTTTGAGGCCACGAGGAACAGGGTCGTTTCAGGATCCAGACCTTTCAGATTTTCAACCAGATCCGCTTCATCCACATTGGAAACAAAATGAACCGCAAGACCTGGCTGATGGTAGGGCGTCAAGGCCTTAACAACCATGCGCGGTCCCAAATCTGAACCGCCAATGCCGATATTGACGACATCCGTGATCGATTTACCGGTCCAGCCTTTCCAACTTCCTGAACGGATCTTTTCAGAAAATTCTCGCATGCCATTGAGCACACGATTGATGTCAGGCATCACGTCCTTGCCATCCAGCAATACGGGATGATTTGATCGATTGCGAAGTGCGGTATGGAGAACTGCGCGATTTTCAGTGAGATTGATTCTCCGCCCCTCAAACATCGCTTCACGCTTTTCCGCGACCTTGGCCCCCTCGGCAAGCTTCAAAAGAAGGCCAAGAGTCTCATCGGTAATGCGATTTTTGGAATAGTCAAAAAGGATGTCACCGAATTGGATGGAATAGCGCTCAAATCGCGTGGGATCATCACGGAACAAATCGCGCATATGCAGCTGTTCCATGACTTTCTGATGGGATTTAAGGGTATTCCAAACGGGAAGATCATCAGGCTGTGACATGTGTCCTCTCACTCTTTAAGGTTGACCTGACCCAATTACGGGATGGCTTTTAACAACAGGTGCCGAAAGGCATCTGTTGTGGCAAACAAAACGATCAAGGCATTGTTCGCCTCGATACATCGACGTGAGGGAGCGCGATCAAAGTGCTCCCAAGTTCACGCGGTCTTAAAAGAGTGGTATGCGATCAGACGGCCACAGGCAATCTGTTCAGGAACACACCTTACGGCACGCTCGAAAAGGATGAAATGCGGCCGTCATGAAGTTGCGAAAGATACTAGTCCTAATCCTTTGAAATACACAACTAAAATCATCATTTACCATAAAAACAGAATGGGATTTATAAGGTAAATAACAGTAACTGATCGCCTAAAACATCACAGTGATGCCATGTCGATGACAAAACGATACCGAACATCACTTCGTAGCATGCGCTCATAAGCATCATTGATCTCGGAGATCGAAATCAGTTCGATGTCGCTGAGGACCTGATGCTGAGCACAGAAATCCAGCATCTCCTGTGTTTCGGAAATCCCTCCTATCAGAGACCCCGCGATCGCTCGACGCTTGAAAATAAGTGAAAAGGGCTGAAATTCCGGGTGTGGTTGTTCGGGGGCTCCGACCAGCACCAGTTGGCCATTTTTTGCAAGGAGGTCGAGATAGGGCATAAGGTCATGACTGAACGCGACGGTATCTACAACCAGATCCAACTGGCCTGAAAGCGCCGCCATCGACTCCGGATCATTTGAGACGATCACGCGATGCGCCCCCATTCGAAGCCCATCCTCAATCTTGCTCCGCGAGGTCGTAAACAGCGTCACTTCAGCGCCCATGGCCCGCGCCAGCTTCACACCCATGTGTCCAAGCCCCCCAAGACCGACAATGCCGACCTTTTTCTCGGGCCCTGCTCCAAAGTGGCACAGCGGGGAATACAAGGTAATTCCGGCACAAAGGAGAGGCGCAACACGCGGCAGGTCGGATTCAGGATGATTGACCTTGAGGACAAAAGATCGCTTTACTGTGATTGATTCAGAATATCCACCGAAGGTATTCGCTCCCCCATAGATGGGCCCGTTATAAGTACCGGTAAATCCGGCTTCGCAATATTGCTCTTCCCCTTCAGCGCAGGAAGCACAGCAGCCACAACTGTCGACCATACACCCTACTGCAGCAAAGTCACCCGGCTTAATATCCGCGACATCGGCTCCTACAGAGGCAACACGACCCACAATTTCATGGCCGGGCACGCAGGGATACTGGGTCCCCTGCCATTCATTGCGGGCTGTGTGAAGATCCGAATGACAGACCCCGCAGAAAAGAATCTGGATCTGTACATCATCGCGGTTGAGTGCGCGACGCGGGATTGTGAGTGGAGCCAGCTTCGACTGGGGGCTCGTTGCGCCATAGGCTTTATAGGACATGTAGGCCTCGCAGGAGAAAAAGAGACTGGGGGATATGGATGACCCTTGAGATTAAACCACGCGCTTCAACGCAGGAAATCGCTAAAATGACGGGGTATCGGGAAGTCCTACCCCGATTCACCCCTGAGTTCCCCTAATGAGCGCTTCCCCTACACGCATCGAGCTCCTTTCCCCAGCCAAAACCGCTGAGATTGGAATTGCCGCGATAAACCATGGCGCTGATGCCGTTTATATCGGTGGTCCCTCTTTTGGTGCACGGCACAATGCCGGAAATGATTTGCGCGATATCGAACGACTGGTCAGGCACGCCCATCGTTTCAACGCCCGTATATTTCTGACGCTGAACACGATATTGAGGGATGATGAACTACCGAAGGCACAAGCACTGATTCAATCCGCATACGACTGCGGGGTCGATGCCCTGATCATTCAGGATATGGGGTTGTTGATGCTGGACCTCCCCCCTATTCAGCTGCATGCCAGCACACAATGCGATATTCGATCCCCGGAAAAAGCCCGCTTCCTGCAAGACGCTGGCTTCTCCCAGGTCGTCGCGGCCCGCGAACTGTCATTGCCGGATCTCAAGGCCATGGCCAGTGTCCTTGATATGGCCATCCTTGAATATTTCATCCACGGCGCGCTCTGTGTCGCCTACAGCGGTCAATGCTTCATCAGCCACGCTCAAACCGGACGGAGCGCTAATCGTGGCGACTGTTCCCAGGCCTGCCGGCTACCCTATGAAGTCCGTGATGATCAAGGCCGGATCATTGCTCATCAAAAACATGTCCTTTCAGTCAAGGACAACGATCAAAGCGCCAATCTTTCGGCATTGATCGATGCCGGCGTTCGCAGTTTCAAGATTGAAGGTCGATACAAGGATCTGGCTTACGTCAAGAACACAACCGCGCACTACCGTCAGCTTCTGGACGTCATCCTCGAGGGAAACCCTGAACTTGGCCGGGCTTCCAGTGGAACCACGTCCCTCCATTTCACGCCAGAACCCGAGCGAAGCTTTAATCGGGGCTCGACCGACTATTTTGTGCATGGACGACAGCAGGACATAGGGGCCTTTGATACCCCAAAACCCCAAGGTCTTCCCCTGGGCTGGGTCATCCGCGTAGGTTCCGATCATCTGGATATCCAGTTGAACGATGGGGTCGCAGATCTGAATAACGGCGACACCATCACCTATTTTGATCTTCAAAAGGAACTCAAGGGATTCAGGGTCAATGTCGCCGAGGCCTTGGGTACGCGTCGGTTTAGGGCCTATCCCAATGAGCCCATGACCCAGTTCAAGGATCTTCGAAAGGAAGTGGAACTCCACCGCAGCCGCGACATGGCGTGGGAGCGCTTGATGGAAAGCGATCGGACGGCTGACCGCAAGATTGGTATTACGATGAACTTTAAGGAGACAGCCACGGGTCTATCCCTTCATCTTAAGGATGATGATGGCCATGAAGTCGTTTTGGATCGCGCTGTGGAATGGCAAGAAGCCCGTGATCTTGAAAAGCAGAAAGAAGCGATTCGCGAGGCCTTGGGAAAGCTTGGGGGTACACCCTACACAGTCCGGTCTATCGCCATCGAAACCCTCGCGCCCTCGCAGATGGGGTTCAGACCTGCATCGCTTTTAAACGCATTACGGCGCGACGCCATTGATGCTCTGGACCGAAAGCGCGAATCCCAATTCACGCGCCTTGTGCGTCACCCTGAAACCACACCACCGCCGGTCTACCCCGATGACACCCTGAGCTACCTTGCCAATGTCTACAATCAGGAAGCGCAGCGATTCTATCTGGCGCATGGTGTCAAGATCGTCGATGCCGCCTATGAAAGTCATGAGGAAACGGGCGAGGTCAGCCTGATGATCACGAAGCATTGCATCCGTTTCTCCCTCTCACTGTGCCCCAAACAGACCAAAGGCGTTCTTGGTGTTCAAGGCACCGTAAAGGCAGAACCTCTACAACTGATCAATGGCAATGAAAAGCTGACGCTACGATTCGACTGCAAACCATGCGAAATGCATGTCGTTGGAAAAATTAAACGCCATGTGCTCAAAGCGATACCCGCCGAACCTATCCAGTTCTACAAAACACGACCCAAGGTCGGGGTCCCGAGTCCATGATGCGGCCATTGCAACTTAAAACAGGGCTCTTCCTCCTGCTCTTGGCCAATGCCATCGTTTTTTTGATTCGCGGTGAATACAACGATAGTTTTGATTCGATGGCCTGGATCGTGCT
Source organism: Pseudomonadota bacterium (assembly GCA_041178325.1). Lineage (GTDB taxonomy): Bacteria > Pseudomonadota > Gammaproteobacteria > Methylococcales > Methylococcaceae > UBA6136. The sequence continues at coordinate 69,309 of JBEGVN010000014.1, read as the reverse complement.
GATGGTTCTTTACGAAATCGAAACGGGCAAGCTTCCGTGGTTACTGAAACTGAATCAAAGACTCCCCTTGATCCGAAATATGGCCGTGATGGTGGTTATCCTCGCAGAAAGCTCTTATCTGCTCGAGGGTGCCTGGTTGGATGGGGTATATTCGTTTCTTTGGCTTCTGGTTGTGGCCTTGTTTGAGCTTGAAAGCCGGTACAAGAACGAAGTTGTGGCCCATCCAAAACTGTTCCGGTTCGCCAGCCTGAGTCTCATTCTGGGCATGGTGGGCGTGATCGTTACCTGGATGATGGAAGGAGCCTACTTCAATGCCTATGATGGACTGATCTGGTCCTTGGCGTTTTTGATCATCGACCTCGACCTCATGGCCTCTGCCCTGCAACGTGGGGCTTCGAATGACCCTGTCACTTACATTCACTCTTCAGACGTCTAATAGATCACCGATGCGATCCATCAAGGATACTTTCAAGCTTACCTCCGTCCCGATGAAACGGTTTATGGCTCTCGTTTGGCTCATGAGCCAGATGATAATTCCCGAGGGCCATGCTGCGGCAAAAAGGACCGACGTGATCACCTACCATGTGGTTCGCCCGGCGGGTGTTGCTGTTACGCCGAGCGGTGATGTGTGGGTCACCAACCAGGGAGACTGCTACCAACTCGGCCTGTCGGGTTGTACAACCAATGCCTCCGTCATTCTGGTTACCCCAAAAGGGACAAAGACCTATACCGGATTCGCCTCACCCGCCGGAATTGCGGTCGACTCCAAGGGCAATGCCTGGGTGGCTAATCTTGGAGGAAACAATGTCCAACACATCAACGCCACAAGTGGCGGCGTGGACATCGTTCTGAGTGACCCTAATCTGCAACTGATTAATACCCCAACGTCCGTCGCCGTAGACAGTCAGGATAATGTCCTGATCGCGAACCGCGCGACTCAGGTGATCAGCAAATATTCCAGTACAGGAAAGTTTTTAGGCTATCTGAAGGTCAGCATGAATTTGTTTTCGCTTGCCATAGGCCCTGACGATAGGTTGTGGATCGCCGATACCCAGGACAATGCTATTTACTGCCCTTCTCTGGGGGTCAGCTTCAAATTACCCAACAATACAGCACCCCATGCGCTGGCCATCGATCGTCTGGGTAATCCCTGGGTTGCCAACTACAATACGTCATCCATCGTCCAGTTCAATAAAAAGGGAAGGCCTCTTAGTGTCGTTAAATCCGGCGTCAGATACCCTACGGGTGTCGATTTTGATGGCGAGGGAAATCTCTATGTCTCCAACTTCAGCATTAACAATGTCAGTAAATACCGCATAAAGTAGCGCGCTGATACCTTCACCCTTCTTTCACACGTAACAAGGAACTCCTCTGCACTTTCTATTGTCGTAGTTTCAGGAAAGTGAAACCCGATCAAATTCCCTTTCCAGTGAATTTGTAAAATTTCATAAAAACGGGGCTCGCTCCTGGGCCTTAACTGCGAACTTTGGGAGGATCTGCTGAATGAACGTATCGACGCGAGCGGCCAAGGCCGGAATGCTTATGGGAGTTTTTTGTGCATCGCTGGGCTTCATGAGCCCAGGATACGCCGAGTCGGACAAAGAACTCGCCGAAAAAGCCATCAAGCAGCGTGAGATGTTCAGGCAAGGAGGTGATATGGATCACTCCCAGCATGCCCTTCCAGGAGACAAAGGCAAGTATCGCGGGGTCTTCTATGGGTACCTGCCCTGCAACGAACCCGACTGCAACGGGATCAAGATGACGCTGTCGTTGAATGCGAAGGACAACTACCTTCTGGTGATTCAACCCGCCAAGCTTTTAAACCGCGAATCGTTTGAAAAAGGGAAGTACACCTGGGATGAAGCCAATCGGACGGTTGTTCTGACCCCGAACAAAGAGGCACCGGTTCGTAAACTTCAGATCAAGGAGGATGGTGCACTCCTCTACGTGAATTCCGACGGTCGTCCCTATCCGGGTAGCGAGAAGCCTTACCTGATGGAGCGCAGTGACCTTGCGGGCAATCGCGAGATGCATATCCACTAAGGACGAACGAATCACAGCCCTCATGAAAAGGCCCTCTTCCGGAGGGCCTTTTATATTTTATTGGCGCCTAATGCCGCTTCAGATTGGAAGGGTGAAAATGGCAAGAACACCCCCCTCAGGATGGTTTTTCAGGGTAATTTCGCCACAATGGAGATCTGCAACATGCTGGACCACATTGAGTCCAATTCCCGTACCCTTGCGACCTGTTGACGCTTTGGGCAGTGTGAAATACTTGTCAAAGACCTGATGTATCGCATGGTCCGGGATGCCGTTGCCCTGATCACGAACCTCAAAGGCGACCGTTCCTCCCTGCTCCATCACCGAAATGACGACATCACGCCCGGAGGGTGAATGGTCGATGGCGTTTTGAATGAGATTGCCAATCGCAAGCTCAATCAGCACCGGCTCACACCGGACCGATCGATCAAGGACCCCCACGGTATGGAGCGAGATCCCCTGTCGGTCGGCCGTATCACGCAGTGTACTGAGAACATTTTCAAGCAGATCCCCAATACGAATGGGTAAAAGCGCCTCCAGTGACTCCCGACGCTCAATAGCAGCGATGACAAGAAGCCGTTCAGTGACATTGGTCATTCGATCACAACAGGACTTGATTTCAAGGATCAGCCGCTGCCGGTCGGTTGCCTTATCGACCCGCCCCAAAAGCTCCGCATGAATGCGAACCGCATTGATCGGGTTCTTCATTTCATGTGCGAGACAAGCGACCATTTGCTCCATATGCCGCTTTTCAGAAATGGTCTCATGCACCCGATCCAGCAAGATCCCGATTCGTCCGAATCGCCTCCTCCGTAAATTGGGCCTGAGGACCGGCGTCCCCCCTCGAGCGAGATCCAGACGACCCAGCCAGAGCTCAATTGGGCGATACAGCAGTAAGTACGCGGTAAGCAGCATCAACAGGACGATTGCTGCAAAGGCCAGCAAGATAAAAAGCATGCCTTGCTCGACAGCGTCGACCAGCGGCTTGAGAAGAATATTGCTTTTTGAAGCAATCAGGGCACCGTGAAGCGTATCGCCATGTCTGATCGGGATACCGACATACATGCGGTATATGCCGCGTCCCAGATCTTCATCACGACGCTGTACGTTTCCTGACAAAGCAGCCAGAACTTCGGGGCGATCTGCGATATTCAAACCCAATTCCTCCCCCGTGGAGTCAAAAATGACTTGCCCCTGCCGGTTGGTGACAAGAAGGTGGAGTACCCGCTGACGATTGGCTTCAACGTCATAAAGTTCAGGGGTTCGAAGGTTTGAAAAGGGGGCGAAGACACGGCCTAATGACGCTTGATCATTCATCCCGATGTCTTCAAGCACAGCCAGTGGGCCTGCCAAGGCATGGGTGATTTCGTTAAGGTATCCCTCTCTGAGGGAGTAGACCTTGTCATCAAAGGCCTGGATTGAATGCCAGGCAAAGCCCAAAAAACTCAATACGGTGATTAGGATCAGTCCATAGACCCATTGAATGGGCCGCAAGGATAAGGTCTTAAGACGTCGCACGTGGATCCATTCCATCCCTTGGGCAGGCTATCCATTCCGCGAGTGATCTTTGCGATCCCTCGGCCCGAAGATCCTTTTCCAAGGCATCCTGGTTACCCCAGACCACCTGGCCGAGTAACCCCTGATCGATCTGATGTTCGATTTGCTTGCAGTGAAGTCCCACCCCCTTTTGCGTGTAATACCCATAGGTTCTGCAGGCCAGCGGTCGGTGAGCGTAGACCCGGCAAGCACCGTCAGAAGGGTCCAGCATTGGGCAAACCACAAACCCTGTCACACCAGAAAGTGCATGAATGTGAGAAATCAGGTCTTCACGATCGGATGAGGGGATAAGAAGCAGGCCTTCCTTGAGGCGGATCCATTCAGCCCGTGTCATCAACGGTAGAGACGCGAGACGGCGGCAACACTCATCGCAACCCCGACGGCAGAGCCAATCAGGATAGGACGTGCGAATATTTTGAATCAGTGCATCAATCCGGTTTTCGATCTGCTCGAGAGAAGACACAAGAGGATCCGGGTGAGAGGATAAAAAACGATGGTGTATTCGTGTGTTATTTTGCCCTTTAAACCCGAAAAACTAAATCTTTCCCAAGACCCGACACGGTTCACATTAAAACCCCCGCACCATGCCCATTGAAAGCACATCGAACGTCATGAGAGCACTGACCGAAACAGGTCCCAGCGCGCTGGATGCTCTGGGCCGTTATGCCGGACTTCCGGTTATCGCGGCGATGGTGGGAACCCTGATTGGATCCTTTTATCGGATCGGACCCAAGGGACTGAGTCACCTTCAGCATCTGGCTGCAGGGATCATCTTTTCGGTGGTTTCCGTTGAAATTCTCCCGGACGTCATTCATCGACAAAACCCGACCCTTCTGACCGTGGGATTCAGTACCGGTGTCGCCTTCATGCTGGTTTTGGCGCACCTGTCATCCCATGGGGAGGAAGACGCAAACGTCGGGATGAACCGCCCCCTGCCCATGGCACTCATTGCAGGCATAGCCGTGGATGTCTTTCTGGATGGCTTGATTCTGGCGCTCACCATTCACACCTTGAGCAGTGCAGGACGCTTGCTCTCAATGGCACTTGCCGTGGAACTGCTGTCTGTCGGCTTGACCATGACGGGGAGCCTCCGCAAGATGAAGCGCTCAAGGTTGTTCATCTTTTTGCTGAACCTGAGCGTTTTTTCGATGCTGGCGATTGGCACTTTGGTTGGCATGATCGGACTGCCTTATTTACCAGACAGCGCTCTTGATCTTGTGCTGTCCTTTGGACTAGCCGCCCTCCTTTTTCTCGTTACCGAGGAACTATTGGTCGAATCCCACCGGGAAGTCGACACTCACATCTCCACAGTGCTCTTTTTTGCAGGCTTTCTGGTCTTCTTGCTCTTGGGCCAAGAGCACGGCTAGTTGCCGATGACTTCAGAACTGACGCCCTGCATCAAGGGCCGCCTGAAGCTTGGCTTCATCGTCATGAGAGAGAGATGACTGAAGAATTTTTCCGCCGGTGCCACGAAACTCCTCAAGTACCTTATCCGCAGTCACCTTCCTGACCAGGACAAAAAGGGCCGATGTATTCGGTTTAAATTCCGAAGCCAAGTCCTTCATGAACCGATCATTGATTCCGATATCACTCAAAGCACCAGAAACTGCCCCCGCACTGGCCCCAACGACCACGCCCAAAAGAGGGTTCATGAACAGTAACCCAATCAACGCACCCCAGAATCCTCCTCCGGTTGCACCCATCGCAGTCAAAGGAAAGGCTTGATTGAGCCTGACTTTACCGTCCTTGTTCTTGATCGCCACGACGGCATCCTCAAGATCAACCAGATAATCGCGCTGCATCTTCAGAAGTTGGAGGCGAATTTCCTCCGCCTTGAAAGGGTCGTCGTAACCGATCACGATGAGTTCACTCATGGCATAGCTCCATTGGGAATGCGTAAGAATGCATTATTGGGGAACGTTGAGCAGTTCTAAGGCTCGTTCGTTTGATTCAGACCGATACTAGCAGTTCCAAAGTGGGGCGAAACTAGGCAATGGCCCGGCTAGAACTTTGAACCAGTACCCGCTTATTCCGTCTACAATGGAGACAGAATTCCAACCGTCTCTGCCCTTTCTGGATAATTCGAGAAAGCGCAAGACCCTATTTCACTCCGGGTATTTCGCTCGGGGCACAGTTAGTTCCATGAAATGGATTGAAGGTATTTCTCGACCCTGGCTTATCGGTGTCTCTTTGGCGACGCTCATCGCGGTTGTTGTTTTGAACCGAACCCCAGCGCCGAACGACAGCGACAAGGGTGCAGCCGGAAAATCAGTTCCCATCAGCGTCAGGACCGAAAAGGTTCGCACGGGTGATTTCGAGATTCATCTCAATGCACTCGGAACGGTAACCGCCTTCAACACGACACTTGTGAAGGCGCGGGTCACCGGCGAACTCCTCCGCATCCATTTCACCGAGGGTCAATATGTCAAGGCCGGGGATCTTCTTGCCGAGGTGGACCCCAGGATTTACCAAAGTCAGCTCGATCAGGCGGTCGGAAAGATCACTGGTGATCGTGCGCAGCTCCAGTTCGCCGAGGCGGAGCTTGCCCGAGACGAGCATTTGATCAAGGAAGGCTATATCGCGCTTTCACAATTGCAAACCCAAAGCGCTACGGTCAACCAGCTCAAAGGCATCATCGCGACCGACCAGGGTCAGATCGACGCTGCGAGGGTACAACTCTCTTTCTGCAAGATCACGGCCCCCCTTTCTGGACGCGTCGGCCTAAAAATGGTGGACCTTGGGAATATTCTAAATGTCATGGATCCGGTGGTTGTCATCACACAGATGCAACCCCTCTCGGTGATCTTCAGCATTCCGCAGGATTACAACAAACGCCTACAGGAACGCATGGCCCAGGTTCCTGATCTTCCGATCGAAGCCTACGACCGGGATGGCCGTCACCTCCTGGCCGTCGGCCGCGTTGCCAGCGCGGATAATCTGATCGACTTGAGTACCGGTACCCTTAAGATCAAGGCGCGATTTGAAAATCAGGATCTGGCGCTTTACCCCAACCAGTTTGTGAATGTGCGGTTATTGCTGGATGTACTCCCTGACCAGGTCATTGCGCCGCGACGCGCGGTGCAGCAGGGCCCCAAGGGTTACCATGTTTTTGGTATCAATCCTGATAACACCATTCGGACGATTCCTGTGACCCTTGGGGCCTCGGAAGATGAAGCCGTCATCATCGAATCAGGCCTGGAGGCAGGACAAGCCGTGGTCACAGAAGGCCTCGACAAGCTTCGGGACGGCATCAAGGTCGCCCCTGGCGATACCGGTCCTGCTGAAGTATCCCGCCCAACTCCGCCATCGCCCTGAGGCGAATGAAGGTTTCGTCGCCCTTTATCCAGAGACCCGTGGCAACATCCCTGTTGATGCTTGCCCTGCTCCTGATAGGCATCGTCGGCTTCATGAGACTGCCAGTCTCTGCTCTTCCAGAAGTGGAATACCCCACCATACAGATCCGTACCTTTTATCCCGGGGGGGGACCTGAAGTCATTGAATCAACGATCACGGCCCCTTTGGAGAAACAGTTGGGGCAGATCTCAGGTCTCACCCAGATGTCCTCATCCAGTGCCTATGGGGTCTCGACCATTACACTCCAATTCAATCTGGATCTGGATATCGATGTCGCCGAACAACAGGTTCAGGCCGCCATTAATACCGCCTATAGCTACCTCCCGAAGGACCTTCCCACCCCTCCGGTCTACAGTAAGAGCAACCCGGCTGACGCACCGGTCATGACACTCGCACTGACCTCTGACAGTCTGCCCCTGATCGCCGTTCATGACCTTGCCGATACCCGCCTCGCACAGAAAATCTCACAACTTGCTGGCGTTGGTCTCGTCAATCTCAATGGCGGCCTCAAGCCTGCAATTCATATCAAGGCCAATCCCACCAGCCTTGCCGCCTATGGCATCAGCCTTGAAGATCTCAGAAACAGTCTGACCCTCTCGACAGTCAACCAGGCCAAAGGGAGCTTTGACGGGCCCGCAATCGCCATGACGATTCTGGCTAACGATCAGATCATGACCCTTGAAGATTTCAAGAATCAGATTGTGGTCTATCGCAATCAGGGTCCCGTCAGGGTGAGCGATATTGCCGAGGTCACTGAAGCACCGGAAAATCGCAGGCAGGCCAGCATGTTCAATGATCAGCCGGCGGTGATCCTTGCCATTCATCGTCAACCCGGCGCCAATACCATCCAGGTGGTCGACAGCATCAAGGCGATCCTTCCAGAACTTGAAGCCGGTCTCCCAGGAGATATCGACATTCAGGAGGTGACCGACCGCACGATGACCACGCGCGCCTCCATAGGCAAGGTCGAACACGAGCTTTTGACCACGATTGCCCTTGTGGTCATGGTGATCTACCTTTTCCTCCGCAATATTCCTGCAACCCTGATCCCGAGCCTATCGGTTCCTCTGTCTCTGGCCGGAACCTTTGCCGCGATGTATGGCCTGGGTTACAGCCTCAATAATCTGACGCTGATGGCGTTGACCATCGCTACCGGATTTGTGGTGGACGATGCAATCGTGATGCTGGAAAACATCATGCGATACATCGAAAAGGGGGAGTCCCCCCGAAGAGCCGCCATCCTCGGTTCGGGTGAGATCGGGTTTACCATTCTTTCCTTAACCGCATCCCTGATCGCCGTCCTGATTCCTCTTTTGTTTATGGGTGATGTGCTGGGGCGGTTATTCCGCGAATTCGCCATGACCCTGACGCTGGCCATCTTGGTTTCCGCGCTGGTTTCCCTGACGCTGACTCCGATGCTCGCAGCCTTTCTGCCAAAGGCCCGTCTGGTGGGCCAGCAAGAGGAGCCCTGGCTCTTGATGCGAAAGATCCATGTGTTTTACGAGAAAACGCTGGGCTACGCCCTTGACCAGAGTCGCTCTGTAATTTTGATGGCTGTTGGTCTTTTGGTCCTGACCTTTGCCCTGATGTTGATTGTGCCGAAGGGGTTCTTCCCGGTTCAGGACGTGGGCCTCTTGGTAGGGATCACCGAGGCGGATCCATCGATTGGGTTTGAGTCAATGCAGGAACGCCAACAAGCACTGGCTGCCCGTGTTCTAGATGACCCTGCCGTGGAATCTTTGACGTCCCATGTCGGTATTGATGGCACGAATACGACCTTGAACGAAGGACGGCTGTTGATCACGCTTAAACCTTATGAGTCGCGTGATGTTGCCACAAAAGTCATTGCTCGACTAAATGCGGCCTTGGCCCCCATGGAAGGGATCCGCGTGCACCTCCAGCCCGTACAGGATCTGACCATCGAGGACCGGATCAGCCAGGCTCAATATCAGTTCACTATTGAGGCGCCGGAATCAGGGCTTCTCGAAAGCTGGAATTCTAGAATCCTTGACCAACTGTCATCGCATCCAGAAATCAAGGACGTCCACAGTAATTTTGCCGCGACTTCCCGTACCCTTGAACTCAAGATTGATCGCGACACGGCATCACGGCTCGGGGTCTCGACAGAAGCCATCTCCCAAACACTCTACGATGCCTTTGGACAACGGCAGATCATTACTCGCTACAGCCAGATCAATCAGTATCGGGTTATTCTCGAAGTGGATGGGCGATTCCAGTCGGACCCCGAAAGCATCCGTAACCTATATATACCGGGTGCAGGGGGACGTACCATCCCCCTTGCTGGGCTGTTGCATGAAGAGGAAACGTTCGGTCGATCCGTCATTCATCGGCAGGGACAATTTCCTGCGGCCACCTATTCCTTCAACTTAGGGCCCCATGCGTCACTCGGCGATGCGGTCAGCGCAGTCAATCAGGCTCTTCTAGCACTCAATCTGCCTAAAAGCCTGCGCATTGATTTTCAGGGTACCGCTCAGGCGTTCCAAGGTGCACTTGAAAATCAGTTGCCCCTGCTGCTCGCCGCAGTGATCTCGGTCTATATCCTTCTTGGGATGCTCTACGAAAGCTACATTCATCCCATCACCATTCTCTCAACCCTCCCCTCGGCTGCCGTCGGCGCTCTGCTGATGTTGGTCCTGCTCGGGATTGATCTCGATATCGTGTCATTGATCGGCATCGTTCTTCTGATCGGGATAGTCGCCAAAAACGCCATCATGATGATCGATTTCGCCATCAGCGCCCAACGAGAGGAAGGTCTGACGGCTCGAGAAGCAATTCAGAAGGCTTCCCTGTTACGGCTTCGCCCTATTTTGATGACCACCATGGCCGCACTTCTGGCCGGAGTTCCTCTGGCCCTTGGAAGCGGAATGGGCGAGGAAATGCGTCGTCCCCTCGGGGTCGTGATTATGGGTGGGCTGATCTTCAGCCAGATCATGACCCTCTATACCACCCCCTGCATCTATCTTGGATTTGATGCCCTGGCCAAACGACTGCGGCGACACTTCAGCTCACCGTCAGACGACACCATGATGGCCAAAGACCCGTGAAACGTTCTTGCCTTGTGTTTTGGCCATGGCTCTGAACCCTTCTGCGTTTTTCATCCGTCGTCCGGTTGCGACCACGCTGTTGACCTTGGCCATCGGTCTCGTGGGTCTTTTAGCCATGACCCGATTGCCGGTAGCTCCCCTGCCCCAGATCGAATTTCCCGCCATTCAGGTCAATGCCGTCCTCCCTGGAGGTAGTCCGGAAACCCTTGCCAGCACCGTAGCAACACCGCTAGAGCGGCAATTTGGACGGATTGCCGGTGTCACCGAGATGAGTTCCACCTCAACCCTCGGCAGCACCTCAATCGTCCTCCAGTTTGATCTGGATCGCGATATCGATGCTGCCTCAAGGGATGTGCAATCGGCAATCAACGCCGCGCGCAGTTTTCTTCCGCCGAACCTTCCGACGCTACCCAATTACCGCAAGGTCAATCCGGCGGATAGCCCGGTCATCATTCTCGCCCTGTCATCCGATCTCTATCGAATGACCGAGGTCTACAACGTTGCTTCATCAATCCTGCAACAAAAACTCAGTCAAACTCCTGGGGTCGGTCAGGTGGTCATCGGGGGGAGCTCGCTGCCTGGCATCAGGATCGAGCTGGATCCCGCCTATCTCAATAACTACGGTCTTGGCCTTGAAGACATTCGAAAAGTCATACAGGGTCAGAACGTCCGAAGACCTGTCGGAATCATCGAAAACCATGATCTGACCTGGATCCTCCGCCCCTTCGATCAACTGGTGAAGGTCGAGGAGTATCAGAACCTGATCGTGGCTAATGCCAACGGAACGACAGTGCGCCTCGGGGATCTTGCAACCATTACCGAGGCTGCCGAGGATGCCCGCGCTATTGGGTTCAATGGTGATCAGCCCTGCGTGATACTTCTCGTCAATCGCCAGCCCGGCGCCAACATCATCGAAGCTGCAGATCGGGTCATCGCGATGCTTCCCGAACTTCAGGCCTCCATTCCTGCCGGAATGTCGCTGACCAAGGTCATTGACCGGACACTCACCATACGGGCATCTGTCCATGACATCGAGCTCAGCCTCGTCGTCTCGATCCTGCTCGTGGTCTTTGTGGTCTATCTTTTCCTTGGTAACTTAAGGACCACACTTATTCCGGTCATAGCCATTCCGGTATCGATCCTTGGCACCTATGGCGTGATGTACGCCCTTCACTACAGCCTCAATAACCTCACCCTGATGGCATTGACCATTGCGACAGGATTTGTGGTGGACGATGCCATCGTGGTGACGGAAAACATCACGCGCCATCTTCAACGCGGCTTGTCTGCGCGTGCTGCTGCAATCAAGGGCTCTCAGGAGATCGGGTTCACGGTACTTTCCATCAGCATTTCGCTGGTTGCCGTCTTTCTTCCCCTGCTCCTCATGGAAGGCATGATCGGCCGGCTCTTTCGAGAATTCTCGGTGACGTTGGCCGCTGCCGTTCTCATCTCGATGCTGATCTCGCTGATCACCACACCGATGCTCTGCAGTCTCTTTCTGCGCCCTGAATCCCTGGAAGTCCGCCACAAGGGTCGATTCAGACGTCTGACAGAAGCCTTTCAACAACGAATCGAGTCCGGTTATGGCCGCGGTATTCGCTGGGTCGTGGACCACCAAATCCTGATGCTTCTGATCACCTCGCTCACTGTCTTTGCAACAGGCTATCTCTACAAGACCATACCCAAGGGCTTTTTTCCGCAGCAGGATACGGGCCGCCTGATGGGCCAGGTGATCGCAGATCAACAAACCTCTTATCAAGCCATGGTTGCGAGGCTTCACCAGTACATCAGAATCATGGGTGACGACCCTGCGATACAAGTCGTTGTGGGATTTGCGGGTGGATCAGGCCCCGGCGGCGGCAGCGCTGTCAATACCGCACGCGTATTTGGGGCCTTAAAGCCGCTTGAAGAGCGAAAGATCTCCGCAGACGGCGTCATCGCGCGACTTCGAGGCAAAATGCTCAAGGTGCCGGGCGGCCAGCTTTTTCTCCAGCCGCCTCAGGATCTTCGCATCGGAGGAAAAGTCAGCGCAACCCAGTGGCAGTACAGCCTTAAAGCCGGCACCCTCGATGAACTTCGGGATTGGTCTCCCCGCGTTCTTGATGCACTCCGGACGATTCCGGCCATCACCGATCTCAGCATGGATCACCAAAATGCAGGGATCAGCGCCATCGTTGAAATCGACCGGGAAACCGCCATGCGACTTGGGGTAACCATTCAGGCGATCGACGACACCCTTTATGACGCTTTCGGGCAACGCCAGATCTCAACCCTCTACGGTCCACTGAACCAATCCCATGTGGTCATGAGCGTTCCGCTTGATGCCGCAAGACACGCCGGTGCGCTTGAAAACCTTTATGTTGCCAATCGCACTGGAAAGCAGATTCCATTACGTCAGTTGGCGCAATTTCGATTGGAAAACGTTCCCCTTCAGGTGAATCACAGCGAGCAGTTTCCCTCCACCACCTATTCCTTCAATCTGATACCCGGGTATTCGTTGAGCGACGCCATCAAGGACATCAAGGCTGTCGAAGCCCGCATCGATCTCCCTGACGGGATCAAGGGAAAGTTCCAGGGCGCCGCACTCGCATTTCAGTCGTCTCTCAAAAGTCAGCCCTATCTGGTTCTGGCAGCGCTCATCTCCGTCTACATCGTTCTCGGCATGCTGTACGAGAATACCCTGCATCCCATCACCATTCTCTCAACGATCCCCTCTGCCGGTGTCGGCGCCCTTTTGGGATTGATGATGTTCAAGATCGAACTCAACGTCATCGGCCTCATTGGCATCATTCTGCTGATCGGGATCGTCAAGAAAAACGCGATCATGATGATCGATTTTGCACTTCATCTTGAGCAGCATGAAGGACTCGACCCCAAGGAGGCGATCATCCAGGCGTGTCTTTTGCGCTTTCGACCCATCATGATGACCACGCTTGCAGCCATCTTCGGTGCCATTCCGCTGGCATTCGGTCGCGGTCCCGGATTTGAGATTCGGCAACCGCTTGGAATCAGTATCATCGGCGGCCTGCTTCTGAGTCAGATCATTACCCTGTACAGTACGCCGGTGGTCTATCTCGCCATGGAGCGATTCCGGTTAAAAATAGCGCACTGGCGTGAGGCCGTCGCCACGCGTTAGGTCAAAAACAGACATCCCACGGCGAACTCCATTGCCCATGAGCGAATTTCCCCGGAATCTTTGGTACCCCCTTTTTCTGACCCGCGAAATCACGAAGAGGCCACAACGCTTTGAGCGATTCGGAGAGATCTGGATGGTCTGTCGCCTGCCGGATGGCACTTTGTTGATGACGAGCGATCGCTGCCCACATCTTGGGGCCTCCCTCTCCAGTGGATCGATCCGTAATGGTCAAGTCCAATGCCCTTTCCACGGCTTTTGCTTCAATGAGCAAGGGGACTGCACCCATATTCCGGCCTTGGGCCCAAGCGGCAAGATCGCCTCAAAGCTCAAGCTCAGAACGATTCCGCTCAGGGAGGTTCAGGGCTGGATTTGGGGCTGGTGGGGCAATGCATCGCCTGACGAAACGCCGGTACCCCTCTTCAATGACATGGATCAGAGGTGGCGCGGATCCGACATTTCAAGTGACTGGGACGTCCACATGACCCGAGCCATTGAAAATCAACTGGATGTGGCACATCTTCCCTTCGTCCATCGCAACAGCATTGGGGCGGGCGGGCGAACCCGGGTGGATGGACCTTATGTAGAGTCCGATGCGGAGGCCATCCGGGTCTGGGTCACCAATCGGAAAGAGGATGGCCACCCTCCCAAAACCCTTGATATGTTGAAAGATCTTGCAGAAAGACAGGCGCCCAACCTCGAATACCGCTTTCCAGGCCTCTGGCAATTGCGCATTCATCCAAAGCTCAGGCTTCTTGTAGCGTTCGTTCCCGTCAATCCCCGAAAAACGCGGTTTTACATCCGCTCTTGCCATCAGGTGCGCATACCCTTTCTGGGTGCCCTTTACAGCCACCTTCTCGCCATCAGCAATCGATGGATCCTCCGGGAAGACGAGAGGGTTGTGCGCTCCATCCTTCCCCCAAGCAGTCTCGATGCGCATGAGGACATTCTCATTGCATCGGATCGCGCGATCGTTCAATTCCGAAAAATGTGGCGGCGTCGCCTTGAAGCATCGACCGAAGGGGGCAAACCGTGAGGTCACTGAAAAGATGGCATTTCGTTGGTGTCATCATCATCGGCCTTATCACCGCCGTGATGCTGTGGAGCCGTATCTCCATTGCAAGCGAGCAATTCATCCTAAGGTCGGTAGGAAATATCATGGGTGTTTCGGCCCATCTTGATCACTGGCACATCGACCCCCTTCGCCACGCGGCAATCATCTATAAGATTCGACTGCGTGATGACCTTGGCACTGCGCTATCCGCTGAAAGCCTCGAGGTTCACTATGAAGGCCAGAGTGATGAACACTGGTGGGCACCTCGGTACCGGGTTGAACTGGTCAAGCCCTCCATTCGGATGACGCAGGGTGCTGATGGTCGCTATCGTTTGGGGAAAATCGTATTACCCCCGGAGAATTCGCCGCAGCATTCTTTTCCCCTGCCACGAAAAGTAAGCTTTACGGGTGGGAATGTGCGCGTCATCCATGAACTCGATGCCGGCAAGGTGCTGGTCGAACTGGATGCGATCAAGGGACACTTCGAACGTGGGCCCCGAAAAGGCGAATTGAACCTCGACCTTCGATGGCAACATCCTTCAGACGGATCCTATGGTCTTCAGGTTCACCGCGACGATGCCACAAGCCCCCTAGAACTTGCTTTGAATCTTGAGGATGCCCAGTTGGCCGCCTGGAAGGATCTTTATCCGAGCACGCTGCCCTGGCAGCCTCTTTCCGGGGTATTCACAGGTCACATCAAAATGGCGTTTGAACCGGGGATGACCAAACCCACACGGTTAGCACTTGAGCATTTCAAGGCAACTGAGGTTCGCCTGCGGCATCAGACTGAAATCTCCACCGAGTTCACCATGGCCTTGCTGAGCGGTCGCCACCTATCTGCAGAGCCAGCTCGGCATCACTATCGCGCAGAAGCCATCGAAATCCTGGATCTTTCATCGCCCAAGGCGCACCTCAAGCGTCTTATCGCGCCCGCCTATGACAGTGAATACACGGCAAAAGTCCACGACATTGATCCGATTCAGATCACAGGGCTCAGTTACGTCGAGACGCAGGTTGCCGAATTGATCCTCGAAGGGCTTCACCCCCGAGGGGAGGATGACCTATTCCGTCTGGACAACCTCATCATTCATGGCATCAGTGGTCCTCGCATGAATGCGCCGATGATACACATCGATGATGTGGTTTTTGATCCCCATGAGCGGACGGTGACAGCGGCCCTGGGGCATGGAAAAGAACTTTCCGGCGCGTTTGGCACCCTGACCGATATCAAGGCCCTCAACATCAGACTCACCCTATCGGATGATTGCATTGCACTCGAACAGCTCACATTTGGGGAGAGTCATACCAAGACTTTTACAACCCTTGGCGGCAGGGCCGAAGGAATCGAATGGGATCGGTTGAATCACGACATCAGTGTAAAGCACACCCATCTCGATCATTCCAGGATGGCCGCAGTCACGATGGAACAACTTGATGCGGAGGAGGCCCACTTTGAAACCCTGACCAAACGATTACACATGAAACGTTTGACCGGTCGTCAGGGGGAAGTGAAGGAAGACGGCCATCCTGCCATTGCGGTCCACGAACTGAATCTTTACGGCTATCACAGCGATGCACTCCGCACCCATTGGTGGGCCAATCAGGTCCATGTCGAGGGTGCAAAAATGGACTGGATCGTCCATCCTGATAATCACTTTGAGCTCAAAGGACTGACTTTGGGTCTTGGAAAACAGGGAACATCGGGTGCCTCTTCCGCCCCTAAAAAACATTGGACCTATGAGATCGAGGCCATCTCCCTCACCCATTCCGGGGCCCATCTCACGGATCTTGGGACAACACCTCCGACACAAGTCAATTTCAAGGATCTCAATGTCAGTGCCGATGACCTGGATAGCCGGGCCCATGATGATACGGACATCATTGCGAACGCCCGTATCGGATCACGCGGCAGTGTTGCTATTTCCGGTCGAATGGCACGCAGCCCTCTGAGCGCTGTCTTTCGGATTGACCTTCAACGATTTCGTCTGCCGATTCTTGCGCCCTACTGGAACGCCGTAAGCCGCTTGGCCCTCAAGCGCGGCTATGCCAATTTCACCGGGGAACTTCGGATCATTCCAGGTGAGCATCATCACTTCGAATTTGAAGGCGACGGCCATATCGATGAACTAGAAACGCGGGATCCGATCTCAGGTCGAAACATCATCAGTGTCAAGAAGCTCACTCTGGATGATGTGGCCATCAGCAGTGATCCGAAACGATTTTTTACCCGCGTCATGGACTTCGAGGAGGCCTATCTGCATTTGGTCCTCAAGGCAGATCACCACCTCAATCTGGCCGAACTCTTCCGAATTGAAGATCCGGCCATCGTCCCGACGGAAATCAAAGCCATGCATTTTGATCCCTCTCCCTACCATGAGCCTCCCCATGCAGCCATTGGGCTGGTGCGTTTTCATGGCAGTCGGGTGGATTACAGTGATCTTGGTTTCAAGCCTCAGCTATCAACGTCCGTCAGGGAGTTGAGCGGCACCCTTCGAGGGCTTACGTCACGTCATGATGGCAAAGCCGAGGTCAGTCTTTCAGGGAAGATCAACCGCAACTCGCCAGTCAGGCTATCCGGCGATCTGGAACCCATGGATTACCAGGATCACACCGATCTTCTCCTCGACTTCACCGGTCTCAACATGACCAGCTTCCCGCAGTACGCAGGCCGTTTCTCTGGCTATCGGGTAAACCGGGGCAAGCTGAATCTTGATCTTCACTATCAGATCCATCAATCGACTATTGAAGTGGAGAACCGAGCGGTCATTGACCGACTGACACTGGGTGAAAAGATTGAAGATGCGCATCATCTTCTGGTTGACCTTGCCCTTTGGATGCTGAAAGACAATCGGGGAAACCTCGACATCGACCTTCCCATTTACGGGGATCTCGAGAACCCGAGCTATGAACTTGGGACTCTGTATGCTGAAGCTCTGGTCCAGTTCTTTGGCAAGGTATTCACTACTCCGGCAACTCTGGTTCAGGATCTGATTCCAACCACCCATGAAGAGAAGTCGATTCCCTTTGAACCTGGACAAAGAGAGGTCAATCCCAAGTTCATGAGCAACCTTGCACGCGTCATTGACGTCTTCAAGGATCAGGACGGCGGCGTCATTGAAATCACGCCCAGTGCCAATCCAAAGACCGATGGCATGGCGCTCGCCGATGACGCACTGAAGCTTGAACTCAAGGAAGCTTATGTCCATGACATGCGACTGGCCGGCAAACCGGTCATTTCACGGGAAGATCTCCAGTTGTCGGAACAGGATATCCGGCGCCAATTCACCCGGTATTTCATGGAACATCATCCCGACAAGCAAGAAATGATGCCGCTCGAAGAAAAAGAGGACAGAACTGACTCCCCTGCCTTTGATAGGGCCTGGCAACATGCACTTGAAGAGTGGCGGACCAGCCCCGATCTTCTGCTCGACCTTGCTGAAGATCGTGCAGAATCCATACGCGACCGCCTGGTTCATGATTACGATATCGACGATGGCTCGATTTACTTGCGACAAGCCGAATTCCAGAGTGATAAAAGTCCGGTTCCCATTCGCGTTGAATATTTCAGTGATTGAACCCTGACTGGTCGATGCTTAAATCCTGACAATACCTCTCTCAATATCGCCATGGACTTTCTGGAAAATGACATCGTTTGCCCGTGTAGCGGAACTCGACTTTCCAAACTTCGGCAACGATTCAGCGATGGACTGACGACACTTGAAGCCCTCTCCGATGCAACGGGCGTTTGTTCGGGCTGTGCGGGCTGTGAGAGTGACGTTGCCGAAATCATCGAAGGCTTCCATGCGGAAGCAGCCGCAGCCCGAACTTCCTCATCCGAGACGTAATGTAATCGCATGCAAACATCGATATCGCCTGCATTCCTGTCGGTTCTTTGCCTCCTGCTGCTGATTCCGACCGCGGCTTTCGCACGTGGCGGACACGGAGGCTACGGACATGGTGGGCACTGGGGGGGCGGGCATCCCGGCTGGGGCCATCATCAAGGCTGGGGTGGTCACCATGGCTACTGGGGAGGTTACGGCTGGCGTGGCGGCTACTGGGGCGGTGGCTGGGGCTGGGGATGGCCCTACTACGGCTACGGTGTCGGCTTTGGTGTGGGCTATCCCGGTTTCGCCTACGGCTATGTCCCCGGCTTCGGACTGGGCTATCCATGGTACGGGTACGGCATGAATTATGGGTATACCGCAGTTCAAGAGGTCATACCCTCAACCTACTACTCGGACCCTTCCCTCGCCGGGAACCCAACCGAGGGGAATCCTCAGGAATTGGCCACTCGGCAATACCCCAAGGTCTGGCATTTTTGCCCTCAAAGCAATGGCTACTACCCGACGGTCAAGCTATGTCCCTCCGGCTGGACCGAGATTCCACAGACACCCGAAGGACAGACGGAAGGCAGCTGGTATTTATGCCATACCCCCGAAGGGTATTACCCCTATGTCCGTCATTGTGATACAGCATGGGAAAAGGTCACACCCGAGATTGGCCAACAAAAATCGCAATGATGAAAAAAAAGACTGCCTTGCTGCTCCCTTTAGGCTTGATGATGTCCGGCTGCAGCGGCGTTCCAACCGGTCCAAGCGTCCTGGTCCTTCCGGGAGCCCATCAGGACTTTTCGCGTTTTACACGGGATGATGGGTTCTGCCGTCAATATGCCCTGGCCCAGGTGGCAGGGGCGACACCACAGGCGAGCGCAGTCGAGACAGGGGCCGGTGCAGCCGTCGTTGGAACAGCAGTGGGGGCGGCTTCAGGGGCCGCAATCGGAGGGGGATATGGCGCCGCCGTTGGCGCGGGTGCGGGCCTTATCGGCGGCAGCGCCATCGGCACAGGAATGGGTTATCAGGCAGGTTATGCCGCCCAGCAACGCTACGATCATGCTTACATCCAGTGCATGTATGGCCACGGTCACCAAGTCCCGGTCCAAGGTGTGATTGCGCGCCCTTCTTCACAAACACCTCGCGAGATTACGGGTGCTTCAGAGACGAACGGTATTCCGTTGCCACCATCGAATACAGGCATACCACTGCCCCCTTCCAAGACCAACACCAACGGAAGACAAGAGAATCTTCCGCTGCCACCTCGGTAACTATTTCTTGGCTGTTCGTCGTGAGGCGTTGCCCAGCTGTGCTTCCAATCCTGCAATCTTCTGGTTAAGGGACCTGAGTTCCAGAAGAATCTTGCGTTCCGCCGTTTCGTGATCCTCCTCGAGCAGGCCTTCTTCATGTGATTCGCCCCGAAGGTCATGGACCACCAGGATAGAAGCAAAGATGCCGGCAGCCAAAGCAAAAAGACCTATGCCAAAGAGAATCAGCAGAGCTGAAATAACGCGGCCGATGAAAGAGGTTGCAACAATATCCCCGTAGCCGACATGCGCGAGCGTAACCAGGGAATACCAGATGCCCGCCAGGGGAGAATGGATTCCAGGATCCACTAGCGCGAGAATGAAACCGCTGCTCGTAACAACCACGCCGATAACAATCAGCAGCGACCTGACGGTCTTGCGGCGAAGTGCATCGCGACCGACAATCTTGAGCCAGGACAAAGCATCTTGAATGGCATTCACAAGCATCAACTCCCTCTTTGATCGCAAATGGAAGATTTTACATGGAGCCCGATAAAAAGGACGGGGCCTTAGGCTTCGGGGGTTCCAAGGTGAAGACCCTCAAGGGCATCCGATCGATTTTCGAAGACGCTGGCATTCTGGTCGTCGACAAACCATCAGGCCTCCTCAGTCAGCCAGGTAAAGGCCCGAACCTGTCCGATTCGGTATTGACCCGGGTCAGAGCGGTCTATCCCTGGGCCGAGTTGGTCCATCGACTGGATCGCGATACCTCAGGCCTCCTGATGCTTGCCTTAAATCCTGAAATGCATCGTGCCATGAGCCTGGCTTTTGCCAACCGGCGGGTTGAAAAAAACTACATTGGGCTGTGTTCTGGACAGCTTTCAGGTCTTTCCGGTTCGATTGTCTGTCCCCTGGCGCGCATCGCAAATCAGCCTCCCCAGTATGCAGCGCATCCGGAAGGACGCATTGCCGTGACCCTCTGGCATGCTCTTGCAACTGAATCAACCCACACGCGCGTGCAGCTGGTGCCGATCACCGGGCGCTCCCATCAGCTTCGAGCCCATCTTCAGGCTATCGGACACCCGCTCCTAGGGGATCCTATCTATGGCAAGGATCCGGGTGAACGGCTTAAGCTCCATGCTGAAACGCTGGGTTTCCAGCATCCTTTGGATGACCTTTGGCATGATCTTCATGTCCCTGCACCCTTCTGAACGCCAAGCCGCTGCACTCCCGTTTCCCGCTAGAATGGAATTCACTCAAGGTCAGGAAGACCTGTGACAAACTCCAGGGACGCTCAGCGGATCAGTTCATCATTCTTCGAGTTTTTCGGATGCCTAAATCACTACTCTCCATTCTGACGGTTCTTGTTCTGGGAAGCCTTCAGCCAGTAGCCAATGCCGATACCTATGACGGTGCGGTTACTAATTGCCTCAAGGCATGGGGTGAACACCCCTTTGGCAGTAAACCCAAGTATCGTGTGCTCTCCTCCTCGGTCAAGGTTTTCGGTATTGGTCAAAGTACCGATGACACCGCTGTCACCAAGGGGCCGGATCTCGTCCTGATTGATACGGGCGTAAACATCATGGGGGGATCGACCCTGCAGCTACTCAACCCGAATGGCTGGTACTGCTTTAACTCCAACGTCAACGTCATGGGCAGCTTGACCATCAAGGCTCACTGCAAGGCGCATCTTGCGGCTGCCAGCAACGGATTGACGGTGATGGGAGGAGACCCTTCCAACAAGAGTGTCACGGTACTGGGTGGGACCAGCGTCGAACCCGTTGGCTGCAACCGCTGATCGCGGTTCAAATGAGCCTTTTTGGTTGTGGCTTTGGTGCATAAACGCCAAGGAAGCACCTCCTTCGCCCGCAGGGCGCCCATGCCGTGCGGGTCAAATTGGCACAAGAACTGCGTCAGTCTTCATGCGTCAGGCGTCCAGACCTGACGCATTTCGCTGGCGACATCCCTAAGGCTCTGTGCTCCCTCAGTCTCATGGCGAAGGGGATGCTGCCAGTTTTTTATCGCTAGAACTCCGTGTGAAATCGGAGTGAATAGATATTTACAGGTCCCCGATCCTGGTTGTAGGCCGGATTGGCAATGTACTGATAATCCGCCGTCACCCACATCGGATTCAGGATATTGAGGCTGTAGAAAAGATCGACAACGTGTTCTGAGCGCCATTTGATGGCACCGTCACCGATAAATCCATCAATACCGCCAAGCCCCAAGTAGGTTGCATGGGACTTTGAAATCCAGCCCTGACCGTAGCCAAGACCTGCGAGATCCCGTTCACGACCCCAATGCCAGCCATTCACCAGAGTACCCAGCGACAACGAGCGATCGGTCGAGGTAAAGGAATAGACTTCCGTCGCCCCATCGTTCCACATGCCGCGAAGGAAAACCCCGACGCCGTCCATCACCTGCTGCTCGAAGTTGATCCCGACACCGATCTTGATGTTGGGCTTTCTGACCCAGCAAAGGTCCGGCGCGGTGGGATTGGGATTTCCATAATTCCAGGAGGTACATGTGGTCGCGTTGTATTTCGCCGGATTGAGTTGGTACAAGGCCACTGCATCCTGAAAGTTACCCATGTTTTCCCGGTTACGAAAGCCGAGAATCCGGATAACACCGGGCTGATCACCGATGAGATGGGAATGTTCGATCTCATAGGAGTCACTGTAGTACTCCGTAATATCCCAATCGAGGGTCAACTGATTCGGATGATAGGGAACGATCACACGTCCGGCACGAATGGCCCAGTCGTCATGAATGTACTGAACGGTTCCACCCCAGCTGTATCCCCGGGCATCAGCACCAAAATCGTAGGCGGCATAGGTCAGAAAGGCCATGTTCAGGAACTGGCGACGCAGGTCTCCCGAAAAGCTGTTCTTGTCAAAGATATCGAGTGCGCTGAAATTGCCCACATTGAAAACCAGTCTTCGGCTGTCGACGGTAGTGCCGAGCTGCATCGGATCGGATTCCACTGGCAAACGGTCGCCTCCAAGACCAATGGTCTGGCGAAAATAGACACGCGAGAGATAAATGACGGGCTGCACACCCCCCGTTTTCTGCAGTTCGAAGTTCTGAATCGTACTGCCCAAACCCTTGAGATCGGAGAGCGCACGCTCGGAAATCATCTCAGGCACGGCGTAGATTTCCCCGCCATCCCAAGCCTTGAGTCCAAAAAAACCCGTAGCCGTCGCGGTAAAGCTGGTTTCAGCCTGCGGCAGCAAAGAGTTCGGGGTACCGTTCAAATTGGTGTAGAGCGCAGGAAATCGGGGTTTCCAGCTATAGATGTAGGTTGCCTGACCATAGGCATTCCAGCGCTCATCGGTCAGGTCATGCAGCCCCTCGTCCGAAAGGACATTCATGAAGTCGAATTCGTCGGGTTCACGGCCATCGGGCTCTGCCGATTCAGCCATGGCTACAGATGCCGAAAATGCCAAAAGAAGCACGCAACACACGCGTACCCATTCACACGCAAAGGTGTGAAGAAGGTGAAGCGGCTGGAGGGTCTTCAAGGCTGGCATGAGGGAGCACGTTTACTGCAAAGGATCAACGAGCCCGGCAAGGGCACAGCGATCAACTCTAGGGTATCTCAATGATTCATCAAGGATTATCCCAGAATAATATGTCCAGACCGTGAAGATATAGAGCAATTCACTGGCTTTACAGTCACCGTTCGATGACAGAATGTCCATGCATTCGCATCAATTATTTCACCTAAAATAGCCCACATGATCCTGCCGCTGTGCCCCATTGTCTTGCACGACCTCAGTCAAATCGCATGCCATCGAATGCCCGTCCACTCTTATTGATGCTGGCTTCTGGCGGGGCTGACATGATGTACTGGATGCACAGGGCACTCGGTCTGTTGCTGTTACATCTGGTCCTTTCCTCGCCCCTTCATGCCGAAGATGTCACGTCACTGAATGAGCAGGAAACACTGGCACTATTCTTCGAGCGTAATCTGGATCTCATTTCAGGCCACTACAACATCGACCGGGCAGAAGCGCAGACGCTCATTGCCAGTGCGATCCCCAATCCCCTGTTAAGCCTCGGGTTCAATGAACTCACCTCCAAAACCTCGCGTTTTTTTCCAAAAACTCATAACGTTTCCGATAGCAATGCGCTTGGCATGAGCGTCATCGTTACCCAACTGATCCAGACCAATGGCAAAAGGCAGCTTCGAACCGAAAGCAGCCAATACGAACGGGAAGCGGTTGAAACCGACTTTCGCAATCTGATTCGTGTCCTCGCCAACACCCTCAGAAAAGCCCACTACCAGTTGCTTTTGGCCCAAAAGAATCTTGAATTCCTCGAGACCAATGACCGCAACTATCTTCAAATTGTGGAAGCCAGTCGTACGCGTCTCAATGCGGGGGACATTGCCGAATCGGATCTCGTTCGCGTTGAGATCGAAGAGCTCAAGATAAGGGCAGATGTAGACAGGGCGCATGCGGCTATCAAAAGCGCCAGAAGTGAACTCGCTGCCCTTTTGAATTGGCCTCAAATCAGCAACACACTCCGCGTGACCGAACGTTGGCCGGATGTGCCTTCGGCACTTTTGAAATCGAATCTTGATCCTTTGATCGAAGAGGCCTATGAGTCACGACCGGACTACAGGGCACAGGAGCTTCGTACCGAAAAGATGGAGACCGAGCTTGAGCTCGCTCGAAGGCTGGTCGTTCCGGATGTCACCGTTTCCGGTGGCTTCATTCAGGACTCTGGCAACGTCCGTCCGTATACGGGAACCTTCAGCATCAACGCTCCGATCCCTACCTGGTATCAGTTTCAGGGTGAAGTCGGAAAGACAGCTGCCGAACTCAATGCCTCGCGGCTTGAACTTGAACAGATTAGAAACAGCATCAGGGCCGATGTGATTGCCTCTCATGCACGAATGATGGCAACCCGCGCTATCGTCACCCGTTTTGAAACCGAGTCCCGCGAGCGCATTGAAAAAGTGCGAAATGCACAGGAATTTGCCTATAACCAGGGCGCCATTGGTCTGATTGATCTTCTGGACGCCGAACGGACCTACACCAAACTGATGGTGGACTACTATGCCTCAAGGACCGATGAGGCCATAGCCTACGCGGACCTCATGATGGCTCTGGGGGAAGATGTCATGCATCGGTTCCTTGAAAGTGACGCTCAGGAGTCCAAATCATCACGTTCGAGCAAGCAATCCGCACGATAAACGACACGGGCCTTGGATGACGCCTTATAATCGCGGCGCTTCGTCCACCCATTGATCGATTTTCATGGCTTTGTCCCGCCTTATCTTTTTCTCTATCACCCTGATCTTAGGGGGCTTTGCCGATAACATCCCCGCACGGGAGACCCCCTTGCCTGCGGCCCAGGCATTCGGCTTTAAAAGCAGCGTCGGACCGGATGGCGTCAAGATCAGTTTTGATATCGAAAAGGGCTATCACCTCTACCTCGAGCGGCTGAAAATCCAGCCTGGAAGTGATGCAGTTGTTCTCGGTGCCATCACCATGCCGGAAGGTGAAATCGTGGTGGATCCCACCATGGGGCATACCCGTGTTGCACGTGGCCATCAGGACATCCAGATTCCGCTTCTCTCGCTCCCCAGGCCGCCGGATGCAGGAACGCTCAAGGTCTCCTATCAGGGATGCCAGGACGCAGGATCCTGTTATCCGCCGCAGCGGGAAATCATTTCACTCCAAGGTGCCGGCCTTTCCCCTTCCCTCGTTAAAACCCAAGGTTCGGAATGTGACGCTCAAAGTTTTGCGGATGAATCCGGGGCGCGGTCAGAGCAGTGTCAAATAGTCGACGCACTGAAAAGTGAAAATCTGATTTCAACAGGACTCAGCTTTCTTGGAATGGGTATTTTGCTCGCCTTTACCCCCTGCATTTTTCCCATGATTCCGATCCTTTCGGGACTGATTGCAGGACATGGCAGCAAAATCAACCCGCGGCGGGCTTTTACCCTGTCTCTGGCCTATGTCCTTGCCTCGTCACTTGCCTACACCCTCTTTGGAGTGCTTGCCGGTCTTTTTGGGCATAACCTTCAGGCGACGCTCCAGAATCCGACAGTCATTGCGGTATTCAGCGCTTTGTTTATTCTTTTGGCCCTCTCGATGTTTGGCGCCTTTTCACTTCAGGTTCCGGGCACTCTGCAAAACCATCTGACCGCTCTCAGCCATCGGCAACAGCAGGGAACGCTTCTGGGCAGCGCCACCATGGGCTTTCTTTCGGCGCTGATCGTAGGTCCCTGCGTTGCCGCGCCCCTTGCAGGCGCCCTGATCTATATTGGCGAGACAGGTGATGCAATCCTCGGAGGGTTCGCTCTTTTCTCACTGGGGATGGGCATGGGGCTTCCCTTGCTTGTCATCGGGACCTCCGCCGGAACACTGCTTCCGAAGGCCGGCGCCTGGATGGATGCTGTCAAAACCTTATTCGGATTTGGACTTCTTGGCGTGGCGTTATGGCTGCTCTCCCGCATCTTGCCGGGTGATCTCATGCTGTTTCTCTGGGGTGGTCTTCTGATCCTTTCAGCCATTTCGCTTGGTGCACTCGAAGCCTTGCCCCGCCCTTCAGGTCTTATTCCGCGGTTTGCCAAGGGAGCAGGGGTCATTCTCCTTTCCTACGGGGTTCTTCTCCTGATCGGTGCCGCGAGCGATGGCGACGACCCCATGCATCCTCTGCAAAACCTCAGACTTGGCCAGGCCCAAGGAAAATTCAGTGAGGGTCCACGACTGGCCTTCATGCCGGTGACATCCCTTGCCGAACTCGATGACCACATCCGTGACGCCGAACGCAACAATAAGCCGGTCATGCTCGACTTCTACGCCGACTGGTGCACGGCCTGCCAGGAGATGGAGTCTGAAACCTTCTCTGACCCCATGGTTCAAAACACGTTGAAGGATGTGGTCCTGCTCAAGGCGGATGTCACGGATCAGACCGAGGCAGATCTTGCTCTTCTGAGGCGATTCAATCTCATTGGCCCCCCGGCCACGCTCTTTTTCAAATCCGGGAGCCAGGAAGTTCGTCAGCGCAGAATCGTCGGCTACATGGAGCCTGCGCCCTTCACGCGGCATGTCATGGCAGCGCTCGGGCTTCAGCCTAGAAATACTCAGCCTTAGGGTTATTTATGTACCGTACATTTGTCTTCCTTGTTATTTATGCGCTCACGCCCCACGGGGCCCATGCCCTTGAATCCATCAATGGCCCCGCCATGACCTGTCCCTTGAAAACCCTGAAGGAGGGCAAGAGCCTTTCCCTCGAAAGCCTCAAGGGAAAGGTGGTGTATCTCGATTTTTGGGCTTCATGGTGCGGCCCCTGTGCCCTCTCCTTTCCCTACATGACGGAAGTGGCCAAAAAGCATAAGGACGAAGGCCTGGAGCTGGTGGCTGTGAGCGTCGATGAGTCCCGTGAGGAGGCTGAAGCCTTTCTGAGCACCCATCCGACCAACTTCACGGTGGTGCATGATCCCAATGGGGATTGCCCTAAGGCCTATGGTCTTGAAACCATGCCGACCAGCTACCTGATTGATCGCAAAGGAAACCTTCGGGAGGTGCACCGTGGCTTCAGCAATTCTGACCGCCAGGAACTCAGCAAGGCCATAGATGGGCTCCTGAAAGAAAAACCCTGAACCTCTCTTCTGTTTGACAGGGCTGTACCGCTTGACCATAGTGGAAACTCCTTTTACTGACAGGAGAACACGATGTCACGCACGTTCGGTAACCTCTTGGATGGGCTCCTCTGGGGCTTTTCGATGGCGTTTGGTTGGATTCTGGCCTTTGGCCTGGCCGGTCTCGTTCTCGCCTGAAACTTGCGGATAAAGGTCGGAGCCTTGGCTCCGGCCTTTCCCGCCAACTAGCGGGAAACCCCGGTGTTTGAAGGGGCCATTGTGGCCTGACCGTCTGATCCGCTGGCGTAGACCAGCGATGCAGCCGCAATCAGCAATGAGGATTTGCTGTCGATTTCGGTATAGCGCGCCTGGGCGAGATTCCGTTCTGCCAGAATCAGCGAAATCACGGTAATGACTCCCTGTTCGTAGGATTTTTGGGCGCCCTCGTAGGCCTTTTCCGAAGCTTTCAGCATCGCGACGGCAAATTCACGCTTGCGCACCGAGGTCTTGAATTCAGCGTAGGCCTTCCAGATCTCTTTCATGATCTTGAGTTGAAGCATCTCATACTCTGCCTGCGCCGCGTTACGCTTGGCTTCAGCTTCCCCGACCGCATTGACGCCGGAAAACCCCTGAAACAGATTCCAGTTCATCTGGAGATAACCGTCAACAACCGGCTGCGTGGTGTGGACCGGCTGATAGCCAACCTGAGCAACATTCTGTTCCGCGTTGTAATAGTTCCAAAGCTTCATCCCGGCATCACCGGCCACCAGCAGTTGTGGCCAATAATTGGCCTCAGCTTTTCTGATTTCGGCATCCCGGGCACGTAAAGACGCTAGCTTCGCGCCCAAATCTGGACGATTTTCAAGCGCCGCATCAATGATTTCATCGGCTGATCGCTCCGAATCAGCTGGCAGGTCCTGTGAATCCAGCGTCACAGTGTCAAGATTCTGATCGGGACGCATCCCCAGATGCTCAGCGAGTTCTGCCTCTTTTTCCATGACCGACCCGCGCGTCGTCTGAAGTTCGTAGGCAGCTTTCGCCTGATCCTGGACGGCCATGAGATATTCAGGTTGCGTGGCCAAGCCCTTCTCAAGCTGGGCCCGGACAGAATCTGCATTCCGGGTGCTCTGCTTTAAGGTGGCTTCAGCCGCAATCACTTTAGCCCTCGCTGCAATCAGTCCATAAAAGCTCTGCTGAATCTGATACATCACCTCCTGGTGATTGCGATTCAAGGAGAGATTCATGGCCAGCAGCTGCTGGGTCGCCCGATCAATTTCGGCCGGGCGGGTGCGGTCAAACAAGGTCCAGCTCAAATGGAGGTTGGGATTCACCGAATTCCCAGCGAGGCCGATCGCGGTCGCAGGGGCCGGAAAGGGGTACCTCCAGTAACCGCCGGTGAACTGTGCCGTCAGCGCCGGCAACCAGGCACTTTCAGCAATCCCGAGCCCAGAAGCTGCGGACCGTGCCTCTTCCCAGCTTTTTTTGGTCGTAGGATTGGATCGAAGGCCAAGATCAACAAGTTCCACAAGGTCGTGGACTTTACCCCGGGTGAAGCCCGCGGGCGCGGCTGGAATGACCGAAGAGGTCCGGATATCGGCTGCTCCGGATACCGTCTCTGTCGAAGGCTTCCAGTTCTCGAAATGATTGACCGGAACCTGCCTCATCGGGTCGTAGGTTTCGTCGATCCTTGGCGAGTCGCCTTTCGTCATGCAACCGGCCAGCAGAATACCCATTAAGGTGGCCAGATACATTCGATAGTGAGGGGGCAGCATGGATCGGGCAATGGGGCAAAATTTGAAAAATAGCATGGACTGGTGATCGTCACACAGGCAAGGCGCAAAAAAACATCAGCGAAGGCCCCGCCAATCCTTATACGCAAAGTTCAGTAGGAGCGAACTCCGGTATATTGTAGGCAACTTGATCGATGACTGACCCATGTCGAATCTGCAAACCCTCTCTCATTGGCGATGGTCTTTGACCAGCCTCCTTGCACTGCCCTTGTCAGGCTGTGATCCCCTCGTTTCGCTTCAAGGCTCGTTCTGGCCGCCCTGGATCATTGTCATGGTCGCAGCACTTCCTCTAACGGTGATGGCTCAGGTCTTTTTCAAATGGCTGGGTCTTTCAGAAAGCCTACAGCCCACAATCGTGGTCTATCCGGCACTTTGGGCCCTCATCACCTTCATAGCGTGGCTTACCGCCTTTCCATGGTAACGAAGGATGCTTGAGATGCTTCGCGATCGGATTCGCCAAAATCCTCAAAAGGCCGGCCTTTGGGTTAGCCGCGGGATCATTGCCCTAGCGCTCGTCGTCGGTGCCGGCGTTTGGCGGCTTAACCTGGTCCATCCCCGAACCAACGATGCCATGGTCCGCGCCAATACGGTGGATATTGTGATCCAGCACGTCTCAGGGCGAATCGCAACACTTGCCATTCAGGACAACCAGTTTGTCCATCAGGGGGATCTTCTTTATGCCATCGATGCAAGGCCCTATGAAGCGGCCATGCAACAGGCTGAAGCCGAATTGCATCTTGCAGAACAGGAAGTCACGGGACAGATTGCCGGGGTACGGGGAGCGGAAGCGCATATTCGCGAAACCCAGAACAATCTTGCAGCCCAGGAGGCTGAAGTGACCCGTCTATCGGCGAAGGCTGAGTATGCCCTCTCCTACCTCAAGCGAATCCAGCCGCTCGAAGCGGAGGCCTTCGTCACCCACAATCAGGTGCGCCAGGCAGAAGCCGACTGGAAATCGGCCGAAGCTTCTGTGCGTGATGCTCAGGCCAAGGTTGCTGCAGCCCGCGAGACCCTCGAAGTCTCCAACCAGTCCCGCAATACCGCCGTCGCCAAACTTGCCCAGACCGGAAATGCCTATGCGCGGATCGAGTCAGCACAAGCCAAGCTGCGTCAGGCCCAGCTCAATGTGGAGTACTGTACGGTCAAGGCGCCTTTTGATGGCTGGGTCACCAACCTCAATACCCAGGTCGGCCAGTATGTGGCGGAGGGCCAAAAACTCTTTGCGCTGGTGGACGATACCACCTGGTATGTCATGGCCGATTACAAGGAAACCTATCTTCGCTACATTCAGCCTGGGTTCCCCGTCGATGTCTTTCTGGCAGCTTATCCCGGGCGGCATTTCAAAGGGGAGGTACAGGGAATTTCCTGGGCAAATTACCCTGACAACGTGAAAGTCAAAGATGGCCTGCAGGAGGTCCAGCGGACCTTGAACTGGGTTATGCTGGCCGCACGATTTCCGGTCCGGATCAAGCTGATCGACCGGGATCCCGAGCATCCCTTCCGGATGGGCATGAGCGCCTTTACCACCATCGGCATTGTGCCTCCACGCTAGCAGACAAGGTCAGCTTCGATCATGTTCTCAAACCTCATTGAGAACCTCTGCTACGGCATGAGGCCGTCGGAATTCCTTCGTCAGGAACTGACCCTTAACCCCCTCCAACGACGCACGGCCCAGCGCATCTTCGTCATCCTGTTCCTCTTTGCCATTCTGGACGTTTCGACCCGGATGCCCTCGACCCGAGTCATCGCATTCTTTCTGGCCATCTTGCTGCCTCAGATGATCCTGACCTCGCGCATGGCCTTCGACGCCATGAAGCTGATGAGTCAGCTGGTTGTGGTGGCCGTCATCACGAGTCTTGCCACGATTCTCCTCTGCCAGGATCAGGGATGGTTTCGTTATCCCTTTGCCATCAGTCTCATCGTTCTGATGATGTTCCATGCCAGAAAGTCGCGCCTTCCGAATATTGTCCCCATTTTTTTTGGCAGCCTGGTGCTCTACAACACCGGGAATCCAGTCGGCGCTGTGGATAATGCCTTATGGACCCTCCTGATCATGGGCGGAGCCATCGTGCTGGCTACCTCACTGATAGCCTATGTGCTATGGCCACAATCGGCGCTGGACGTCTTCAGGGAACGGATCCGTTCGCGACTTGGGGAAACCTTGACGCTGCTCGAAGCCCTCTCTCGTCTTGACCCGGGGAGCCTTCCCAACCCTCGCATTCAGAAAGCCAGGCATACCGCAGGCTGGACCGCCGACACCTTGAAGCATCTCGACGATACCATCCGGGATCATCCCAGATTCAAAGAGCGCAAGGGGTATTGGGTGGAAGCCGTGATGGAGCTCGACAATCTCGCGAGTGGCCTGACGGATCTTCAAAGACTTTGGATCGATGCTGACCCGCCTGAGCCATTTAAAGCAGATGAGTTAGCGCTGATAGTGACCATCAAGGCCCGACTTGAATCTATCCAGTTGATTTTTGAAAGCCACGGGAAACATCGACCCAAAGGTCCCATCGATCCCCCATCGGTTATCGCTTCCACCGAAATGAACCCCCTCTTGGTTCGGCTCTATTTATCCGTCGATCGGCTCCTGGATAGCCTGATCTGCGTCTATGAGGGGGATCCCCTGCCCCTTGCTCCGGTCGCTCCCACTGAAAACGAGGGCCTCTGGCCCTTTTGGTGCGCCAATGCCTACTGGAACGAGAATCGCCCCATACTGCTTTGGTCCCTCAAGGTGGCCATTGCTTGCGCCATCGTGACGCTACTGGTCATCAGCATGAATGCTGGCGAGGTGGATACCGCAATCCTCACCACAATCATTGTGGCAGACACCACCCTCGGGGCGGATCTTCGAAAATCGATCATGCGCATCCTCGGCGCCCTTCTCGGTGCCTTGCTGGGTTACCTTTGGCTGATTTTGGGTCAACCCCTGTCCGATACGATTGCCGGACTTTTGGTGACGCTCGCCCCCTTCTTCCTGATCTGTGCCTGGGCCGCGGCATCCAGCCCAAGGCTCAGTTATGCCGGACTTCAGATCGGTCTTGCCTTCTCCATGATTGTCTTTGCAGAGTTTGAGCCGGGGACTTACCTTGGAACCGGGTGGTATCGGGTGCTCGGGATACTGCTTGGGATTTCCGTCATGGGCGTGGTGGATTATTTTCTCTGGCCCGCCAAATCTGTTGATATGGCACGTCTTCGGGTGATTCAGACACTGACCCAGATTCGGGACAATCTCAGAAAGAATCCCGAAGTATCTGATCTTAATCTCGAGCTTTCCGTCAGCACACTTCGCATGATGGACAGCAACCTCAAGGATGCGGTCTATTTTCTGGATTTCGCCCGGATGGAACCTGGATCCAGCCAGCCCAAGGCCCGGCAGATCGTCAGCGATACCAGTGCCCTGATCCAGGCGATGACCTATCTCTCGAAGATCATTGAAAGTCGACACCGGCTATTTCTCGAGCGCCGGACCTCGATCGGAAAAACCGTGCTGGCTGAAGTGCAAACCCCTCTTAAAAGAGCGTATGCAGAAGAGTATGACGCTCAGCTAAAGGCCCTGAACCTCAAGCAGCCCACGGCTTGCGTCATTGATCTTGAGGATCAACTATCCCACCTCACCATGCGTTTTGAGGCCCTTGAAGCCTTCAAACACGTCAGTAAGGAGGAAAGACGCTATATCGACGCCCTCCTTGATCTTGAACGCAAGCATGTTCGCGCCTTGTTGACGATTCGTCAGCTCATCGACAGCAGCACGCGATCCTCTGGATCAAAAGAACTTCAGGCGCCCCTGAGCCCCTCGGCCCTCAAGACCTGACGAACCGCGGGTCGGTCACCGACGATAGCGCGGTAGCTTCGCACCGAGGGCCAGGGATTAAGGTCAAAACGCACCATCTCAGCCCAGTTCAGGACCACAAAAAGATAGGCATCGGCCACCGAATAGCCTCCAGGCAAAAGATAAGGATTCTCCCGTAGGTGGGTCTCCAGAAAATCCAGTTTCTTGCTGAGCTTTTCAACCAAAACCTTTCGTGAAGCATCCGGGAGGTTGCGGGTCCACAGGGGGGCAAACCCCTGATGCATTTCGGTCGCCACATAGGTCAACCACTCAACAGCCCGGAACCAGGCGGGATCACCCATGGGCGGTGCTATTCCGGCACGCGGTTTCTTGTGAGCAAGGTAAAGAAGAATCGCCACATTCTCCGTCAGGATGCCGCCATCATCGAGTTCCAGGGCCGGTACATAGCCCTTGGGATTGATGTGTCGAAAATCTTCGCCGGCCTCGGTGAGATGGGTCGCAAGATCAACCTTCACGCAGTCAAGCGTAATGCCTTCTTCTTCAGCGACGATATGGGCCGCCATGGAACAGGCGCCAGGGGTATAGTAGAGTTTCATCCAGCACTCCATGAGGAAGATGGGGATCCGGTCCCAATCAGCAACCGCCGGAGGCGGTGTTCTGAAAACATTGTAGAGGCAATTACCCCATGTACGTCCACCAATGGGTACAACGACTGACCCAGCACCTCTGGTACGAACGCGATCAACCCAATCCGCTCCTGATTCCTTTCGGCAAAGCCTATGGTCAGGGCGTCGGTTTGGTCCGGGAAGCCTATGAAACTGGTCGCATCGCATCGCGTGCGCTCCCTGTCCCTGTCATCGTCGTCGGCAATATCACGGTGGGTGGCACCGGCAAAACTCCCTTGACGATCTGGCTGGCTCAGCGACTCAAGGAGCGCGGCTACCGACCGGGCATTCTCAGTCGCGGATATGGAGGCATCACACCGCGTCGCCCCATGGAGGTCACCATCAATACCTCGCCGAGAATCGCAGGCGATGAACCGGTCATGATGGCGCGAAAAACCGGATGCCCGGTCTTTATTTTCCCCAAGCGAGTCGATGCAGGACATGCTCTCATCGCACGCCATGGCGTCGATATCCTGATCGCCGATGATGGACTTCAGCACCATGAGCTGGAACGAGATCTTGAGATTGCGGTCGTCGATGGTACCAGGGGGTTTGGCAATGGCCATCTTCTCCCGGCGGGCCCCTTGAGAGAACCCATCGAGCGACTCGATCAAGTGGACTTCGTCGTCTATAACGGCGGCGAGACCGATGAGGGGGTTCGCATGAGCCTCAGGGGTTCAAGACTGACCAATCTTCGCCAATATTGCATGAAACGATCGCTGGAGCACTTCAAGGGGCAGAAGATCCATGCGATGGCCGGCATTGGCAATCCAGATCGGTTTTTCCGTCAACTGGAAGCCGCCGGGCTTGAGATCGAGGCTCACCCCTTTCCGGACCATCATGTCTACACAGCAAAGGACTTGGCCTTTGCAAAAGGTAAACCCCTTCTGATGACCGAAAAGGATGCCGTGAAGTGCATGGCATTTGCGCGGGAGGACGACTGGTTTCTTCCGGTCGATGCGGAGTTGCCGCAAGGTTTTATCGAAGCCGTGATCCGAAAACTACGAGAAAACTTGTTGTCGGCTAGCTGAGATTGCAACGGTATACGACACCGTTTCAGAAGGGTCTTGCCTTAGTTGAGGAGGTGAGCGCCTCAGCGATTTTGGGAATGTTGTATAGCGTAGGGTTAATGCAATAAGTAACCCATGTCACCCCTAAGTCCGCCCTTGCCTGAGAGGGATAGCTGACCATTACTTAGCGTCTGGCAGGCCCCGTAGTCAATACGAGAACCAAAAGCCGGCTTCCTGAGTTCCGCCAACATTCCGCTGATACCAAAAAGAGTTCCGCTAAGGGATACATTTTCGTCATTTTTACCATTCTTCTGTATGGTAATTTTATTATCAA
Source organism: Pseudomonadota bacterium (assembly GCA_041178325.1). GTDB lineage: Bacteria > Pseudomonadota > Gammaproteobacteria > Methylococcales > Methylococcaceae > UBA6136. Next base: position 34,840 of record JBEGVN010000014.1, on the reverse strand, counting down.
AACCATGCGGGACCTTTGGAATTATATTGGGGTCAAGACCACCCTCCATTGTATAGAATCGACCCTTTAGCACATTAAAAAGCGGAAGCAGCCCATGGGAGCTAAATGTAACATCAGTACTAGACAAGTCCCTCGCATTCCCTTTTACAGCAAGAGCAAAATCAGTTCGAGACAACAATATACTCTCGGCGGAAGCGTCCAGACGCAATGAAGCACTATCTTTAACAGCGCCCTGACCTTCCATGGAGCCTTTAAAAGCATTAATTGCCCCCGCGGAGACATTAAAAAAAGTTAAATTCTGACCCGCGTTAATCGATATCTTTCCGGAACCAAGGGTGCCATTATAATTAAGAACAATATCAGGCGAATAGAGTGCGTCCTCTTTGCTGCCGTAATTAGAGTTAACCGTTTTCGAGCTTATAAATATATCCCTATATGCATCCAGACTAATGCCTTGGCCCGGGATATTTGAAAATATAGTGCTTCTGTCGTTAACAAATATCGACCCCCCTGATAACGAGACACCAACACCCGGAATTAGTCTGGAAGACTCATTAATTAAGATGGCGTCTGATATCTCCGATCGGTGAAGCGATATTCGGCCTAAAGCATTAATGCTTACACTGGGAACCTTTTCAGGGTCTTTCATGACGCCGTAGGTGCTAATTATCGACTGATTCATTATAATACTTCCATTCGATGAAATATCAATACTAGGCGGCGATGAATCAGAGTCACCTGCAAGAAATGAATAGATTCCTGTGTAGGAACCGATATTTGCGAATCTATTGTATCCTGGCGATTCCCTAGGTATATCGGATCCGTGACCACGCAATGATATATTGCCCCCCGCCCTTAAAGTGATCTCTCCGTTACTCGTGGACACGGTATTTAGCGCTGATTCTGAGACCACACCGACAATTCCCTTATATTTAGCGTCTAAGTAATCAGCGTATGGCCCCCTAATGTTTATATCATGCTTAGCCAGCAACTCAATGCCACCAATCCGGCCAGAGTCGTTTTCATTATGACTGAAAAATCCTACGCGGTAAGGAAATCCAAAAATGCCTCTCTGAATAATATTTATACTAGCAGCCGACACCTTAATGTCGCCAGTCTCTCCAGAAGAGACAGAACCATCCGAAGGCTTAAACGCTTCAGATAATATGAGCGACCCATTGCGGATAGTCAGATCGCCCCCGATATTTAATCTTACGCTTCCAGAGCGAGGAGCGCCAAAAGCAACAGATTCTATATAGGAAAAACGATCAAGAAACACATCATCACGCACACGTATCCATACATCACCAGCCGCTCCCGCGCCTTTTGAAAATGAGCCAGCCAGTGCCAATCTATCATGATCGCCACCACCCTCCATAACTAAGGATCCGGCTTTTATTGATAAATTTCCAGCATTTCCTGTTGCCTTTTCCTCCGAACCAGTTGTTATATTAGAGCTCTCGGCGCTCATTAAATTATTTTTCATTAATATACGCCCAACCGTAGCAATATTGATATCTGAGCCATTACCTCCAGCAATGGCGCCAGAATATATAGCGCTTCGCAGCGAACCCTCATCCACAAGGGACAAACTTCGAGAAACTATATTAATTCCATTATATACACCTGGATTTCCGGATCCTATGTTATATGCTTCGAACCCAGACCCATTCATCAAATGAACGGATGAACCCCAGACACCTATTCTTCCCCCGGAATCTGATGCGGATAAAGCCACCCCGCCATTCAGAAGGTTTATTTCACCCGCAGTCGCACGAGTTGGGGTTTGATGGGGAAGCGGCAAATAATTGCCTTCTTCTTTTGTCACGCTGACTTCATGGCCTGATTTGGCTGCGACCAAGCGAATGTCAGGACTTACAATATTGGGCAAATCTTTGGTTCCTTTTTCGATTGTGATGTTTGCCCCAACCAAATCGATGGCCTTATCCTTCGACGCAAGCAGGGCACCGTCGCTTACTGCAATCATCACGTTGTTGTGACTCGCACCATGCGCAAAGCCAAAGGCAGCAGGATCAGTACTGGAGAGCCGACTGGTCACAGGATCAGCGCCATACTGGGCTCCGTCCTTGAATTTGAGGAAACTCGCCGTGGTGACGTGAAAGTCCCCAGGGACATCGATCTGGGCTCCGTTGCCGAAGATTACCCCATTGGGGTTGAGGAGGTAAAAGTTGGCATGACCTCCCGGCGTGACCCGAAGCGTTCCATTGATTTGTGAGATATCGTGGCCCGTAACCCGTGCAATGACGTTATCGATAAAACCCTTGGAGTCTTCGCTAAAGAGGACCGTTTGTCCCCGTGCAATGTTGAACTCTGAGAAACTGTGAAAGAGGTTTGCACCAACAGTTGTTCCCATGGACTGGGACACAGTAACGTGTGTTGGGTTTTCACCCACTACCGAAGGGATTTGCGGTGCACCATAAAAACCCGAGGTGCCCACGGTTCCGTCCATGACGATGCCACCATTGGCCCCTGCCGCTCCCGCTGTTAGCAGCGCAAAAAAACCCACCAAGACTGAGTGAACTCTCCGGATGAGCACGTCGGCACTTTCTCGAGAAAACCCCATGGCTTCATGGTCTCATCAATACGTATTAAACGGGATGATATGACAGGTGCCAGAGCACCGCATCATCTTTGATGCGGTACATCCTGATCGAGGATGGGGTGACGTCTTGATTAAAAGAATTTGAACGTCATCTGATGCTAGGGTTCAGAGGCGGGAGGGGATTTTGGTGGAGCCTCTGGTGCAACCAGGGCTGGAAGGGTGCGATTCAGCACTTCTTCATAAGGCCCTGAACTGACAGAAATGGTGCCGCGCCAAGGATTGTCGACCGCAAGAATCAAAAAGACCATGACTGCAGTAAAAAAAGTGATGCAGTTCACCAGAAAGAGATGCCCCTGATAGGACGGCATATGAAAGAAGAAGCTGACAATGATGATGGCAAGCGAACCTAAAACAATCGCGTACCAGAACACAACGGGAAGCCCGTCATGGGCCACAGACTCAATGCGAAGATCCCGAAACTCTACCATTCTGTTGAAGTGGCTCACAGCCTCCTTGTAGAACTGGAGCTCTACAGGACCTTCGGGGTTATAACTGACCAGGTCGCGATGAATTGCATCCAGGAGATGATAACTTCCCGCGGGGACATCCCCGTTGTTATAGGCAGGAAATTCATCCTTGATAATTTTCCGAAGGTAGCTTTGAACATCCCGCTGCAGCGCAGGGCCCCTCGGGTGATGAACAATGGCCACGTCCCGGTAAAAAGCTGAAATGGCCGCAGCTTCTGTCGCACTCAGGTTGCGGGCCTTGTCGAAATTGTCCCAGTTATCAACGGAAACCAATCCCAAAAGGAGACCATAGAGAATCCCCATGGTGGAAAGAACGCCACTGATGACGTTGTTCGTGTCATCTGAGATTCTGAATTTTATATGAATCCTTCGAGCCAGCAGATAGAAAAGGCCGCTCGCCACAGCGCTATAGAGAAGAATCAGAGTGCTACAGGTGAGCCACAAGGGCATCCTGTAGATCAATTGAAGCAATGTGGGCATATCAAAGGTTTAATGGGTGGAATTGGATTCTAGCAAAACCCTTCGGGCAATCGTTTCCCTGATAAACCTCAGGATCGCTGCCCGATTCAATACAGCCCTGAAGGCGTTTCGCCTGTCAGTCTCCCTCTGCCTGTTAAGGAAAGCTCACCCTTCTTGAAGGTTTGACAGGACAAAAGATCACCCTCGGATCCAAATTCCGGAAGACTCAGAGTCGGCAAGACGCCGCTGATCCCAAAAAGAGATCCGCTGACTGTGAAATCATCCGTTATCCGATTCCCAGAGGACTTAATGACGCGATTGTTCAGGCCTGATGGATAGTTGGGCCTAATGCTCGCAATCAATCCGCTTTCATCTGTATAGAAGCTGTTATTAATTACGTTGAATAGAGGAAATACACCCTGGGAATCCAGGTCGATGCTGGAGGATTGAGAATTCAACTGGCTTTGATTGGACCCTAAACCCAACAAGGCAGCACTGATCAGGACGTTTTCGGCCGATAATGACAAATTCAAACGGGCATTCATGATGCTTTTGGAAGTAATTTCACTACCAATACTTGCGTTGTAGATGATCAGGTTATCCTTGGCTGAAATCGAAATATTGCCAAGGCCATAGTCACCTGAGTAATACATGGCCACATCAGGGAGATAGAGGGGATCCTGATTGTAAGGATAGTGCACATTCACCGTTTTGGAACTGATGAAGACGCCGGCATCCGACCGAACATCTATGCCATAACCTGGGACATTACTGTAAAGGTTACTTTTGTCCTGCATGAGTAACGAGCCACCCAAGACGCTGACTCCAGTGCCAAAGTTCTTTGAATCCTGAGACATTACCTTGACCGCATTCGCGATTTCGGACCTCTGAAGCGATATGGGCCCCTCGGAACTGACACGCACAGTCGGCATCTGATCCGATTGATTTAATTTACCTCCCACCAGAATGATCGATTGGGTTAATGAAATACCCTCACCTGCATGAACATGCACACTCGGGGGGGGAGCATCAGACGGCTCATGGACCAGGGAACTGATTCCGGTTTCAACGGTGGGGTTTAAAAACCGGAAAAGACCGGAAGCATCATGAGGTTCATCCTCACCATAGCCATGCAGTGTGATCTTGCCCTGGCTCCAGACGTTCAGATGGCCAACGTTTGGTGACAACGTATTCGAGTATGAAGAGATTCCGACAATCTTCGCATCATCGGACCCGTCTTGTTTGGGCGCAACATATCCATATCCACCCCGGATGTCGATATTCCCTCTCGAAATGACATCTATATTCCCGACGGCCCCGTAACCAAATTCATTCCGGCTTGAGATTCCGGTATCGTGGGGATTGGCATTTTGGCCTAAGTCAATGATTTTGATGTTGTTTGCTGTAACCCGGATATCGCCGGTTTCACCCTCCCCATTGGAGGGGTTACTCTCGAAGGGTAAGGCCAGATCTTGAATCAGAGAGCGGTTTCGTATCGTCAGGTCACCGCCGATCGCAAGCTTCAGGTGACCGGCACGCGGAGCTCCAAGGGCCTTTGCCGAAATAGAGGCATCGTTCGCCATGAGAAGACTGCCTCGCGTTCGAATGTCGACATTTCCACTAGCCCCCCCGGCTCTGGCCTCGGCAGTGATTTCGGCCGTGGCTCCGAACGGGGCTCCACCTGACATCGCCATGGAGCCGGCTTCGATGCGAATATTCCCCCCATCTCCGCTGCCCTGACTGATCGAGTAAATCCCGTTGAAATCCGCTGAATGAATATTGTTGTGGATTTCAATGCGGTCACCCACGGACAGATGGATATCCGCCCCGTGACCCTTGGCATCGTTCATTGTGAAAATTCTGCTGACAGCGGAGCCCTCATCCCGAATGGATAGGGTGTTCAAGGTGGCATGGATACCCTGGGAGGAGTCCGGATCACTGTCTCCGCTATGATAGACGCCAATCGTTGAGCCCTGACTCAGGTCAAGCGATTGCCCCCAAATCCCGATACGCCCCCCGGTCGGGGACCTTGAGAGTAAGGACGCGCCGGAATCCAGCGTGATGGCGCCTGCATTCTCCCGGTTGGGCTTTGTATAAGGCAAAGGGAGGTATCCCGAAGCATCTTTCATCACGCTGACTTCATGCCTCCCCTTGGATGCAACCAGCCGAATCTCAGACCCTTCTTGAGCTGCGACCAACGATGCGCCCTTGCTGATTGAAAGATTGGCACCCACAAGGTCGATGGCTGTATGTCTGTGTTGGGTGGCAAGCGTCGCACCATCACTGACATCAATCAGTACGTTGTTACTCGGATTCGCACCGACAAATCCAAAGGCCACCGGTGCGGAACTTGATAGCTTGCTGGTCACAGGATCAGTACCGTATCGTGCCCCATCCTGAAATTTCACATAGCTCGCAGTGGTGACATGAAAATCGCCCGGAACATCGATTTGGGCGCCCTGACCAAATAGCACACCGTTGGGGTTCAAAAGATAAAAATTGGCTCTTCCTTCCGGGGTGACCCGAAGGGTTCCATTGATCTGGGAAGCCTCGTGACCAGTGACTCTTGCGATGATATTTTCAATAAAGCCGACCTTGTCCTCGGTAAAGGTGACAGTCTGGCCAGGCGCGATATTGAATTGAGAAAAACTCTGAAATAGATTTTGGCCTTGGGTAGACCCCATGGATTGGCTCACCGTGACCGATTGCGGTCCTGAAGGTGGCGAGAGAGTATGAACAGATCCCAGGTAGGGTGCCGCACCGACCGAGCCGTCCGTTACGATCCCTTCATGCCCCAATGCCGTTCGCGACAGGATCAGTGTCAGGCAGGCAACCATCACGAAAATCAAGCGCTCACCCGTCCCCAGATGCCTGCAAAGAGCATGGGCATGCGATGAAGTCACGGGGTCTCCAACAGGGATTGCGTCATGGCTCTGATGATATGCCAGCACCCGGGACGATGCACGGGTATCTCACCCGACGAGCCGATCACAAACGAAGCCCTCAAATTCAATAAAAGATCGAGGGACTGGTGGCGGTCAAAAGGAGTATCCTCGGGTACCCCTCACCGGCTGTCTCCCTTATGAACCCGATCCCCACACCTCCACATCCCTTTGAAACGCTAACACCGGATCTGATCGGAGATGCCCTGGAATCAGCGGGATGGCAACCGGATGGGCGCATCATGGCGCTCAATAGTTACGAAAATCGGGTCTTTCAGGTAGGCCTTGATGAGGGCAGCTTTGCCATTGCCAAATTCTACCGGCCGGGTCGCTGGACTGATGAGGCCATACTCGAGGAGCATGAATTCCTCAAAGAGCTTCAGGCCGCCGAAATCCCGGTAGCCCCCATGCTTGAAGACGCCGAAGGCAAAAGCCTTTTTCACTTCGCTGATTTTCGCTTTTCCCTTTCGCCCAGGATCGGGGGGCGCCCCCCTGAAACCGAGGATCTCGACACCCTTGAATCCCTGGGACGTCTGATTGCTCGGATTCATGCCGTGGGAAAGTTACACCCCTTTCATCACCGCCCGACCGTTGATCCCCTGACCTATGGGCATCGTCCTGGCCTTCGGATTCTGGAAAGCGGACTCATTCCGACCTCTCTCCACAAACCTTATGAGGAAGCCCTTGTTAGCGCCCTTTCGGCCATTGATGCAGCTTTCGAGTCAACGGGACCGGTTTCAACCATCCGGGTCCATGCCGATGCTTATCCCGGAAACATCCTGACAACCTCCGAGGGACCCCTGCTGCTCGATTTTGATGATGCCCGCATCGGCCCTCGAGTACAGGACCTCTGGATGCTCGCTCAGGGCGACGAAGCCGACCGTCGCATGGCCCTGATGACACTGATTGAGGGCTATGACACTTTTGAAAGTTTTGACCTGCGTGAACTACGACTCATTGAGCCCTTACGGACCCTTCGATTGATTCATTACAGCGAATGGCTTTCAGCGCGCACCGAAGATCCTGCTTTTCCAAGGGCCTTCCCCGATTTTGGGACACCTGCGTACTGGACTGAGAGAACCGTTGAGCTTTCAAATCAAGTCGAAAGGATGCTGGAGCCCCCGCTCTCCCTTCTGCCCTGACCTTTCAAGGTAACCCGTTCGCCTCATCTTGAAAGGGGCGATAGCTTGCGTTGATGGCCACAATGAAGCCATGCAACCTTGGATAGTTATCTTCCTTTCCTCAATGCCCTGGGCGACGCACGCAGCACCAATCCCTCATCCCTTTTACGATGAAAAGGCCCAGGGCTGGTTCTGGAAGGAGACCACGCCTGAACCCCTGCTGCGTCAGGCGCCGCCCACGGTGAAAGCCCCTGTCGTGCCCCCATTACCCCTCACCCCCGAGGACACCCCCCTGACCAGCGCCTGGTTTCGTGCCCATCTTGGGACCATTCGGGATCAGGCTCTCGATGATCCGACAGCGGAAAATGTCCGGCGCTATTTTGTGCTCCAGAAAGCATTGCTCGACAAGGCCGAACGTTTTGCTGAGATGGCCCATTCGGTGGTTTTTCAAGATCCGCATCTCGATGAACGTGCGCAGCGCCCCACAACACCATTCGCCCTTGCGCTGAATCACCAGGCCGAAAATCATGCGCGTTTGAATGCCTTGTCCCAGATGGCAAAGGCAGCAGGACTCCTCTTTGTGTTTCGTTCCGATTGCCGCTTTTGCCATCTGATGGCCCCCCTGGTTGGGGAGCTCTCCCAAAGGATCGGAATGCGCCTTTATGCCGTCAGCCTGGATGGCGGCGATCTTCCGGGCCTTCCGCCCGAAACCCTGTTCAAGGATCCCGGGTTGGGTCAGACGCTGCATCTGACAGCAACCCCCGCTTTTTTGCTGATGGTTCCACAAAAAGGTCTCTTTCCTGTCCTTGAAGGTTCAGCCTCGGCGTTGGAGCTTGAAGCGCATCTTTATGAAACCGGCTTGGCTTCCGGCCTGATCCCATCACACCAGCATTCCGAATGAGATTGAGATTGAGATCCTGGGTTTTAAACGGAATATTTCTTATGGGAATTTCGCCTGTGAGCATTGCAACCCTCGATCATGATCTGGATCGCATGTTTGAGGGCATGAGTAATGTCACCCAACCGAGCGCACAGATGGGGCAGCGTCGGGGCGTCCTGAGTGGCGGCAGTGTCGTCATGCGTCACAGGATCATGCAAGCCCGTCCGGTCACCCTGACACCTCCCAGCTTTGGTGGGGGCTGCGGCGGCATCGATCTTTATGGCGGCTCGTTTTCCTTCATTAACCAATCGGAATTCACAGGCCTGCTTCGGAGTATTGCATCGAATGCCGGCGGCTATGCCTTTCAGCTCGGAATCAATGCCATGTGCCCGGATTGCGGCAGTCTCATGAGTGATCTTCAAAAAAAGGTCCAATCCCTCAATGAGCATTTGGCCAACAGTTGCCAGCTCGCTCAGGGGATCGTCAACGACGGTATATCCGCCATGGATGCACAGCAGCGCAGTCGTGTGTCCCAATGGTCTTTAGCCAAAGGCTTGGGTGACGCCTTTGAAAGTTTCACCTTTGCCCAAGGGGATCCTCTGGAACGGGCGGTTAACTCAGATCCTTCAGGCCTTCAAAAAACCGTTTCCGGAAACCTGATCTGGCGCTCTCTTCACCAGCATGCCGGGGGAACCCTCGGCGCCGATGGCAACACAGCCTGGTTCGAAGCCCTCATGAGCGTCACCGGAACCGTCATCATCCAGGGCCCTACCGAAGGGATCCGCAACAAGGGACATACGCTTCCGGTCCAGAGTCTTCCACCCTTGCTCGGTATCCGGGAGCTTCTCCAGGGAGGAGAGCCCCAAGACAAAGGAACCCTTGCCATGATGTATCAGTGTGATGAGGACAGTCTCGAGGGATGCCTCCATCCACGAACCGTTCCCTTTGAAATGCGGGGGTTTATCTCCCGCATCGAAACCCTCCTCGGGGGGCCTGACGGGAGCACGGGCATCCTTCATAAGTTTGCTACTGGTCAGGGTCGTTTCACCCCGGAGGAACTCAGATTCATGGACCAGGCTCCCCACGCGCTGAGCGCTTTGGTGCGCAATCTTGCGCGCGAGGACCCGGGGCTTGCTCAGCATTTTGCTGGGGAAGCCGCACCGATTCTCGCGATCGAAGTGGCCGGCGATCTCATCGAAGAGATGATCGCAACCACCCGAGAAAGTAGCCGATTGGATGATCACCCCTACCAGCGGCTCATTCATGAGGCTCTGGATCAGACCCTCTCCAAACTGCGAGAAGAGCGAAAAAGCCTTGAGAATCGCTGGGGAACCATTGCAAGCCTCGTCACCCGTTACCAGACCCTAATGCAAACCGGACGCAGCCGGGATTATGGGATCAAGGGACCCTGGGCACAGGGAACCTCACGCGGAGGCGACTGATGGTTCTCACCCTCCATGCCATAGGCGACAGCGCTTTCCTGGCCGCGATCCTCAACAGTATTGCCATGGTCTTTGGGACACAGGATGTAAGGACCGCTGCCGGTATCGGTGCCCTCGTTGGCATCCTCATGCAAGCCTTGCGAGGACTCCTTGAGACAGGCCCACCGACCCTGCGCTATGGTGAATTTATTGGCGCGGTCATTCTGTGGATGGCACTCTTTCAACCCACCACCTCCCTTTCCATTGAAGATGCCTATACCGGCGAGATCAGGGTTGTTGACCATGTCCCCCTCGGACCTGCCGTTTCCGGTGCCATCATTTCAGAGCTCGGCTATGGATTGACGGTACTTTTCGAAACCGCATTTTCAGTCCCGACCCTGACGCAGCAAGGCTATGCAGGGAGCCTTGAAACCTTGACCCAGGTCCGCAGGAATCTTCTCTCCCGCCTTTCACTCGGGAAAGCTCTTGATCCCTCACCTACAAGCGATGTGGCCACCAGTGTCACTCAGTACGTGAAGGACTGCACGTTGACCGGAGTTGATCTTGGCGCAATTGACGCTACGACCCTACTGAATACGGGAGGACTCCCCGATGCCCTACGTTATGACTCCGAGATCTATGCCACCGAGATACGGGACGGCAGCCTTCCTCTGCTCGTGACATGCACCGATGCCTGGCCTCGCCTGCGGCATCTGGTGACCGATCAGGCGTTTCCCCTGCTGGTCCAGCAGCTGGGATTTTTCATGTCAGGGCCGGGTGCAAAAGATCCCATAGGCACCATTCAGGCGGCCCTCGATGCCCTGACACAGGGACAACAAGAGGCCTCCCGCTTTATCCTTGCAGCAGCCTTGGTCCCCCTTTTTGAACAGGGAGTGCTTGGCCGTCAGCAGGACAGCCTCAAGGCCACGCAGGCCGCGATGGTTGAAACCGCCATTGCGCAGCGCAATACCCAGTGGGCGGCCGAGCAATCTCTCTTTGCGCGCATGGTGCGTCCCATGCTGACCTGGATTGAGGGATTCAGCTACGCCGTGACACCCATCATGGCGTTCACCCTCCTTCTGGGTGCACGCGGTATTCGTCTTTGCGGCCAGTACGCGCTGATGCTGATCTGGATCCAGTTCTGGATGCCGATACTTGCGATCGGGAATCTCTACATTACCCTTGCAACGCGTGGCGGATTCGCCGCCTTGTCGAAGGCACGCTTTGCGCTGGACTCCGTTGCAGGTCTTTATCAGATGGACATGGAACTCCAGAACTGGCTGGCCGTAGGCGGAATGCTGGCCAGTGCGACACCGGCCATTGCCTTGATGCTGGTCTATGGGGGTTCTGTCACGGCAACACATTTTCTGGGCCGCATGCAAGGCGGCGACTTTGTTGATGAAAAGGTCGCAAGCCCCGCGCTTTTGCAGTCCCCTGCCCTGATCGGAATGGAATCAAGTCACCGGCATACCCCCTTGGCAGGACTTTCGATGTCCGGCGCAGAGCGTATTCTCCCCACCTTCAGCTTGAGCCAGGATCAAGCACACACCGAGGCCTCTGAGGCCTCGCAACGCGAACGCAGCAACGATACATTCATGCAAGGCCTGCGTGTACAGGGTGCCAAGAGCCATGCGCTGCTGGAAGAAGGAAGCCAAAACCGGTTGATCAGTCAAAGAACGGCCTCGCAATCGAGTGCCACCGACCGGTTCATGGAAGCGACGGGTGAGGATCTTGCCGAGCGATATCGGGAAAGTGGGCTTAGCGGTCATGACTTTGCAACGCTGCTTGGAGGCGCCGTGACAGGACGCTATCAGGGGCCCTCTCAGGGTGTGCCATCGGGCGGCCTGCTTCCCGATAACCTGGCTCTTGGCCTCCAGGGTCAACTTCAGGATCGCTTTCACCTCGGTGAGGGCCGGGCGCACGAAATTGCCGCGGATCTTTCAAAAAAGATTACCCAGGATCATGGCTTTCAGAATGAACTGGCCCAATCGGTCGCAAAAGATGCCGCTGAGGGGCACAGGATGAGTGCAACGCTGGGACTTCGCTCTGATGCCTTGGGAGAATTGGGACACACTGCACAAGCAGCCATAGAGGCCGAAAGGGCGTATCAGACGACCACCCAGACCAGCTACCGGTCAGGTTCCGATGTGCGTATCGGGGCGCTTGAAGCCAGCCATCGGATTGTCCAGCAACCAGAAACCCTGGAAGCATTGCATCATGCGCTCGATCAGGTGGGATTGCGCGGAGATGCCGAGCGACTCGGTAACGAATGGCATCATCAAAACCTCATTGGGAATGCAACCCAATCCTATGCCGCAGCGGGACTCGCGCTGATGACAGGGCATGCCCACCCGGTCTACCACCCACTATCCGAAGAAGAATCGGTTCTCGCAAGGACGCTGGGTCGTACTGTCCTTGGAGAAGCCTTTCATGCGCCTTATGTCGCAACAGATCTTGCCCCTGAGAGAACTGCGCATGCACTTCGCATGCCGGTGGACAGTGAAATCCTTCAATCGAAGGTCCAGTGGGCACTCAAGGACCACCCCATGGAACAACCGGAAAACATCGCGGCAGATACGATGGCACAGATCCATCGGGCGAGTGACATGAATGATCAGGGAGATGCACGGATTGCAGAATCCGCCGATGCGGCCTTTCATGCCCGGAAGCAACAGCAGCACCAGAGTGAACAGCGATTCGACGAAGACCGTCAAGAGAAACTCTCCCCGCGCCTCGATGTAGCCTCCAGCGCCACATCCGCGGCTGAATCCTTGGATAGCCTCAGCGGCGCCTTTCTGAGAGCCAGTTACGCCCGCCTCAAGGTACTCGGGGAAAGCGGAATTGAAGTATTGGGGCAGATTCTGAAGGATGCTGAATCCCGGGGTGACTCGCCATCTGAAACCCTCCGGAAGCTGATCAAGGAGAGTCCATCTGCAGTTGAGAGCGAGTTGCATCGGTGGATCGAGGGCGAGACTTTGAAAGTCAGCAAAGATCTGACTCCGGCACAGGCGCGTTATTACAAGGCCGCACTGCTGGAGTCATTTGCAGGGTATCCAGTGACCGGAGACTATCAAAAGAGCCTCGGCGATCTTGGGCCATCACGCGAAGCCCTGGATCAGGAGGCCGGCACCAAGGGCCCCGTTCTCGCCGCCCTGCTCCGAAAAATTGCGGCCGGTGGCAGAGACGATCTTTTGGGTCTTTTGCGAAGCTATAACGGACAACGACGGAGGGAGAGAACCTAGAGGATCTCACCCTTGCGTTTGGACTTCTTGATGCGTCGGCCTTGAACCAGTGAGACTCCGAACACTCCGCTGTGTGCAATGAGAGTTGTCATGGTGCCATTCAGGGTGCCTGCAAAGGCACCGAGGATGCAAAGGAGGTTGGTGGGAATGGTTCGGGCACTGGCCAGTCCGACCCGAAGCCTTAGGGTACGTGCTGCGAGGACCAGTTCGGGGAGCCCATCGAGGGAATCACCCAGCAACTGGATGGTGGGGACCTCAATGCCCTTGAGCGTGTTCAAAGGTCCAATCACGACCGGGGCATCCTCCACCAGCGCGGGATCCAGGGGACGGGAGGCCACCAGACTCGAGGCATACCCCTTGAGATTGAGTTCACTGCGGAATTTGGCGAGCGTGTTGGCATCAACATCAGGATATGTGGCATCCGCGCCCACCACGGCACCCACCGTAGCGGCACCTGGACCATAGACCGCAGTGGCAATACCCATGGCGCGCAGACGCTGGAAGGTTCGGGCCAGTCGTGCGAGGTCCGTTGCACCAAACCTTAGAGTCTCGACGGGTTCCCCCTCGATGGCGATACGAAGGGAGGGCCACTCACCCCCGACATCGAGATCTTCAAGGACCACCTTGAGGCCCTCGATGCGAAGTTCTGTCTGGCCGTCTTCAAAGCGGACAAAACTCGATTCGACGATGGCGCTATCGCTGACCAGCGCAAGATCCCTTAGCGCCTCAGAGCGAGCGTCGCCCACCCAGTCAGCCAGAATCGAGGCCCAGGCATTGGCTCTGGAGACGGGTTTATCATCCGATTCAATGTCGATGACACGAGGTCTCAGATCGGATAGGCCCGGATAATTGGCCTCGATCAGCAGCACATCGGTCTGCGCAAGTCCCTTGAGCGCACCCGGGGTGCGCACCAGGGCGCCATGTTCAAGTCCCGTCCGAAGGTCACGGAAAAATTCCGTCGGGGCCGCAATCATCGGGCTGGCCATCCAGTCCTGATGCATCAGCGCCCCAGCCATGTGCAGCCCACCCATCGAATAGGCCACACCCGCCAGGGCCAGATTGGGGTAGACGCTCAAATCACCCATGCGACGTGCCTCGCCCTTGAGAGCGTCATCTTCCGTCAGACGAACCGGAAGTTCGGCAATCACCTGAATAACCGAACGCAAACGATCCTCATGACCATCCTCGGAGGGCTTGATCGTCCCTTGCCCGCCGATCACCTGAAAGCCGGAGATCAATGCATCACCCGGGTGCTTTCGGATCAGGGGGGAGGATGCAGGGTCCATAAAAAGACCATCCCGAACCAGGAGTTCGCCCTTTGCGAGTATCCCGTCAAACGGCACCAGGTCACCTGACGCCAGCGTGAGGGGCTTGCGCTTCTCCCCGGGTGACGGAAGCCTGGTCACCGGAGGAAGTCCAGCAATCAGCACCTTGGATTCACGGGTAATCAAACGTCCAACCCGTCGCTCCCATACGCAGGTCAACCATTCGGCCAGTGCCGAGGCAAAGGGCGCCATGGCAGCGACAGAACATGCCACAACGACACTGCCATAGAAAGGCGCACCGATCTTGCCGTGCCCAAGTTCACGTGCAGCCTTCGCAAACTGCGGGATACGGCTGAGCAGCAGAACGCCTGAAACGAGAGGAATGACCGGCGGATAAAAAAACTGGCCCGTGGTACACAGGACGAGATTGGTATTGGCCATCAGCGCCGGGATCTTTGGTGATTCCGGAGTGACAAGAGCATGGACCGAAGGGTAAAGCGTACGCTCTAGCGCCCGAACCCAGACCGTCGGATCCACCTTGGGGTCATATCCAATGACGATGCGCCGCGGATAGCGGCGCGTTCTGACCTGATGCACTCCAGGAAGTCCGCGAAGATTTTGAAGTGATTCCCGCTGGATCCGCCCAGAACTCTTGCGCGGCACCCCAACGCGCACTTGTCCCAGAGCCTGATCCTGAAGGTTCAGCGAAGTCACGATTCCCCGCCAACGCTGAAAAGTGACAGGGCTTGGTCCTGGGACCTCTGGCAAGGATTCTTCAGGTACCGATGGCTGTGCCATGAGATCGGCAAGCCGTGCGAGCGAGGCCTTGGTATCCGTGTTCCTACTCCCAAGGCGGATCTTGAACCGCCGGATCGACGGCTCAAGGTGCACCGAATCGGTATCCGCATGGGCAAAGGCGCGATGCAGAAGACGATCGATATCGCCCGGTCCAAAGGGTTCTGGATGAGAGATTTCGATGTCGCGACCTGAAATCCGGATTCGGGCTGAAGCTTGCATGAAGGGGCTCTCGTGGGGGTTCGGGAGCCCATACATTAAGCCTGAGTGCCATGCTAATCAAATCAATCAGACACTCGGGGACGCGCATCGCCTTCGAAGGGCGCAAAAGGGACATGATGGAGGAACATCGGCCGTATCCGTAATGATGTAGCAGGCGCCACAGTCCTTGCAGCAGGGTCGTCGCGAAATGCCGCTTTGATATTCCCGAAGCACTGACCAGGCCGCGGTCAAATCGACCTCTTCGGCCTGACGCACCCCGATCAGTTCCTGAAAGAGGTCATGGCTTCGGATCAGCATCCGCGCATCCACATGACGCCCTCCTTCATCCCCGGCAAGACCCAGATAAACGGCAATGAAGACCGATATCTTGGCCTGCCGGCGGCGTGAGGTCATCAGATGTCCTGTCGAAGGAATCGACCCTGACGTCGGTGAGCGGCCATGGACCAGGCGATAAAGACTCCGGATCTCGGCTTCCGGGAGGCCGGTCAGAACATGCGCAGGACTCGTTCTTAGTTTTCGTTGCACCAGCGCAAGGGCCAGATCAACGCTGCGATGACGCTCAAGAGAGATGGCGGCCATGGGGCTCTCTCCTCACGCCATCCACCTTGTGACTGGCCAAAAGTTGCATCTTGAGATGGGCCGATGAAGGCGATCCATCTTGTGTTTCAGCGGCAAAGGCCTTGAGACACGGAAGCGCCGTTCGAAATCCAAAGGTCAGAACACCCGACTCCGCCAGATCCTCGATGGCTGAGAGCGGCATTCTGCGGATGACACTGAGGGCTTCCATGGGAATACCCAGAAGGTAAGTGGCACGGCTTTCCTCTCCTTGAAGCGCCAGTTCACGAGCCTTGGTGAGGTAGAGTCGATTGAGGGTTGTGATGTCATTTGGGGATGGCATGGTGTTTCTCCCATCAGGTTGGTAACGGGCTCAAGTATTTCCATCCTGTGTGGAGAAATGATGTGGATTCTGTGTGATGCCAATGAAATTTGTGTAGAACACGTGTAGACCCCTAAAATGCGCATCCGCACCGGCCAGTGGGGTGTCCTAAGTCACTGGTTCGGAAGCGTTTGTTGTTTTTTTATGTCTGTGTGCATATCTGTAACAAAACGAAGTTAAAAAGCCGTTGAATTCATGTGGGATTATCGTGTCTTACCCTTGTTAACCAGGGTTTAGACCCCATATCCGAATGTGAAGAAGTAGAAAGGAACGTCCCACCGGGCAAGAGGCCCAGGAGATTGACGATGAACTGGATCTTATTGAGTGTTTTAGCCGTCCTGGCGGTGATCGGCATGGCCACATGGATCATCCGAAGCCGCTCACGGGATATCGAGGAAGTCATCCTGCAAGGGCGACCTGTACTCCTGCGTTGCGGAAAGTTGCGCGTGACCGGTAAGGCGAGTGGCTGTAGTCAGGGCGATCCCAGCATCAAGGGCTGCTGAAATCCATCACCATGGGAACGAGATCACTCTGTGAGTGATCGGAAAAAAGTCATCTAAACCCAGAGTAGAACGGGGGTGAGGTATCAACCCCGCCCCTTACTTGTATCGATCTAGTGGGTGTTCAGGATGATAATCTTGCCGCGGGCCCGACCCGACTGGCTCCTCATGATCGCCTCATCGGCTGTTTCGAGGCGATAGCGGGAATCCACGATGAGTCGGACAGTACCCTGTTCGGCCTGACCCCTTAACCACTCGAGATCCAAATGAGAGGGGTGCACACCGATAATTCGGACTTTCTTCCCCTTGGCATGCCGAGTAAGTCTGCTCCGAATCAGAAGATCAAGCGACGGAAGCGCAGAGACATAGGTCCCGGATGGTGACAGATGCTTCGCCCAGTGGCGATAGGACTTCGATACGACCGCATCGAGAATGACGTCGAATGGGCCGGTAAGGTCTGCGTTCCCAGCGTAATTTATGACTTCATCGGCCCCAAGCTGCCTGACATGATCCACATTCCGTGGGCCCGTGACCGC
Source organism: Pseudomonadota bacterium (assembly GCA_041178325.1). GTDB lineage: Bacteria > Pseudomonadota > Gammaproteobacteria > Methylococcales > Methylococcaceae > UBA6136. The sequence goes on along the minus strand of JBEGVN010000014.1, from coordinate 17,430 downwards.
AGTAACCCTTGCGCCCAGCGCCTTTCCGATCTGGACCCCCAAATGGCCAACGCCGCCGCTCCCACCGACCACTAACAGCCGATTCAGGGGCTTGAGTTGACCCAGATCCCGAATGGCTTGAAGTGCCGTCATCCCGGCCAAGGGAAGCCCTGCGAGCGTCGCATCATCCAGATGATCACCCGCCCGTGAAAGTTCAGCTTCATCGGCAATCAGAAAATCGGAAAGTGATCCCATGGTTCGAAAATTCAGCATCCCGAACACCCGATCCCCTATCGCAAAGCGGGAGGCACCCGCACCCAGGGCCACCACCTTGCCGACGAAATCAAATCCGGGGATCGCGGAGAGTCGCGCGCAAGGGGTCAGAAGACCCAGAATCCCTTTGCGGAGTTTCCAGTCAATCGGATTCAAGGCACTCGCAGCCGTTTGAATGAGGACTTGACCGGGACCGGGTGCAGGCACCCTGCGGCTCACCAGCTGCGGCAACTTGAAGCCGGGGATGCCCTGGTAGGCCACGGCCTTCATCTGTCCGGGTCGTTTAGTCACCAGTCATCCCGAAGTGCATAGCCCGTTCCCCGATGGGTCAGGATGACAGGAGCATCCCCCATGATGCGGCCAATCTTGCGGCGGAGCGTCTTGACGTGCTGATCAATGCTCCGATCACTCGAAGTAAAGGGACCGCTCCACAGCGAGTCCATCAGGTAATCCCGACTGTAGACATGGCCCGGACGCTCGATCAGGGTCTTCAGGATGCCATATTCCAGGGGGGTGAGATCCAGAATTTGGTCCTGAATCCGGATACGCCTTTTTTCGGGCTCGATCAGGAAGGGAGTGGTTCCCGCTGCAGAACTTGCAGGCGGTTCAGGATTTTTGGAGGCGCGTCGCAAGGCAACGCGAACCCGCGCCAGCAGCTCGCGATAATCAAAGGGCTTGGGAAGATAATCATCGGCCCCAAGCTCAAGACCGGTCACCCGATCAACGACCTCCCCCCGGGCGGTCATGAAAATGACGGGAACCTTGCTGATTTCCCGAATTTCATGAAACAGCGCGAATCCATTGCAATCGGGTAGACCGACGTCAAGAAGCACCAGATCAGCCCGACCGGCACGAATCTCATGGAGGCCTTCGCGTCCAAGGCTGACCCCTTCCACCCGATAGGCGTCCAGTCTTAAAAGCGTAGCCAGCGAATCGCGAAAAGGAACTTCGTCTTCGATGATCAAAATCAGGGGTTGCTGCACATCCATGCGGGAGAGTGGCCTTCACGCTGTCGAGTTCTTGTCACTATACCCTCAAAGTTTTCCGTTGGGCTTAACTTGAGAGCGAGATTTTGGGCAATAAATTGCCATCATGGGTTTCCTTTCATCCAACGGAGACTTTCATGCATACCCCAAGATCCGAGTGGTCAGACCCGACAAGTGCGAAAACCATCGACCCCTTGTTAGCCTGGATGACCGACCACTTTCATGACCTTGCCGATGATGGCCACGACATCGTCAATCGCTACTGGCAAGGCCTAAGGGAACTGGAAAACAGTCGACCCTACCAGCCACGCGCCACACTGGGTCTGAGAATGCGTCTTCGAGAGAACCTCGCGTTCAGTCTGGAGTGGTATCTCATGGGTACCCTTGGACGAAGCAAAAGGCCTGTGGCGCGGGCACATATCACCAAGGGTCGCAATCAGGACACTTATTCACTGAAGGCCTTGATGCGAAGACAACCGGTCTGGCTGACAGACTTTGTCAACGAGATCGAAATGGAACTGACCCGGATCCGGATGCGGCAGACACGGCTGATCCGCATTCGCGATGCACTCGGTGAATTCATGAAGGTCGAGAAAGGACAGAGCCACACGGGATCACAGCTGATGACGCAATATCTGGCCCGTGACACGCAGGCCGGTGGCACGAAGGCGACTATGTGATAGGAATGACACCGGATCACATCGAAAAGCGATATCCACCCCCTCGCCTGTGTGGCGAGATCATTGAACTGACGCCGGTCGAAGTCCTGCTTGATTCCCATCATAAAACCCTGGACCGACTGATCGATTGCATCGCCCCTGAAACTCCTCTGCTTCATCAGGCACTGGTTCGGACCCTGACTCAGTTTGCACGCTGGGTCCATCAGCTCCCCGCATCAGAAACTCATCACCACAGCTACCGCGGCGGCCTCCTGGAACACAGTCTTGAAGTCGCCCTTTGGGCTGCAGAATCCGCCCGTGGGCGCCTTGGTGACCTCTCGCTCGCAGGATGGGAACGACGTCGTCAGGAACGCACATTTGTTTTGGCGGTGGCCCTTTCGGGTCTTTTGCATGATCTTGGCAAACCGGTGGCTGATCTGCTGATTCTGGATGCCTCGGGAAAACACGCCTGGAATCCCTACCGAAGTTCCCTGATGGACTGGGCCTTGTCCCTCGAGCTGACCCATTATCACCTCCAATGGCTGAGAGGACGGGGAGCGCGTCACCGGGGATTCAGTCTGCTGATACTCCGCAGTGTCGTTGAACCTGAACTCTTTGATCGACTGCGTGAAGTCGGGCCTGAACTTGAGTCCTCCCTGCTGAGGGCCTTGACTCTGGAAGGTGGCGAAGACGAGCCCGCTTCCCAGCTGGTAATGCGGGCCGATCAGGAAAGCACGGTGCGATCACTCAGAGATCCAAGGCGACAGACTGATTTTGGCGGTCCATCCCCCGAGCGTATTCTGATTCACGCCATGCGGCACCTGGTTCATGACGGAATCTGGATTCCAAACCGCCCCGGAAGCCCTCTCTGGATCCTCGATGAGGGACTCTATCTTGTCTGGCCTCGGGCCGTGATCGATATTGAGTCTGCCATTGATCAGGATCGTTTCTGCGGGATTCCCCTCGATGCTGAACTACTGATGGGCTTCATGAGGGATCGAGGACTCCTCGCCCCGGGAGAGAGTGAGGACGAGATCCCTTCCCCCCTCAGGACCATTCATCCCGAGGGGCTTGCTGCTCCCCTGAGGATGCTGCAACTTCGAACTCCCCGCCTGCTCTTTGACGGAATTCTCCCCGAGTCGCAAAAAATAAGGATCCAACCGTTGCCCGATACTCAGGGCATGACTGACGTGAGGGGCGAAAATCCCATCGCGGAGAATCCCTCGGAGAAGAGCGCCATCCTTGGGTTACCGATCGCTGCTACCCCAGCCGAAAGCGACATCCCCCTCGGTGAGACCGTATCCCCTTCCTCGTTGAAACAGGATCTTCAAAACGCCTCGGATCGATACGAGTGGCAAGTGCGCGATCATCACCTTTTCATTCCCCATCCTGATACCGCAAAGGCGCTCGGCATGGATCCCCTGGCACTGATCGAAGCCCTTGATGCCCAGGACTGGCTTGAGCCTGGCGGTGCAGGCCATGTCCGAAAGGTCAGGGTCATCGAGGGCCGCCGCGGGCTTCTTCTCACCCGAATGGTTTCCCAGGAACTTCAAAAGGCGATGAAAGTTCCGAAACGGAAAAGTCGGCGCAAGCTTGAAGTGAGCGCGTGAAAGGCCCAAAACATGTCCCGCTATCAATCGCACCCCACGAGAGCCTGGCCCTTGGCGTCTGGTTCGGAATCGGACTCATCGGAATCCTCTATATCGAGCTGTTCTCGCTCAAGGGATGGGTGCTCAAGGCCTGGATCCTTGTGATGGGCCTTTTGGCGCTGAGGCGCATCCCGGGCAGCATCGGAGAAATGCGGCTTCAATGGCACCTCAACCGTAAGTCCCTTCGTACCTTGCGCCTCTCCGAATTATCGCTCCTGGGCAAGACCCATCCCGATGCGCGTTATCTCGGCGATGGCTTTACCTGGCAGCCTCAGCATGCCCAATGGGCCCATGAACTCTCCGCAACCGGAGGACCCAAGCGAGATCAAGGCTCGGCCTGGCTCCATCAACTGTCCTTCCGGCACGAAGCGCTTTTTCAACCCCTGAGTGAAACCGAGGGCCATACGCTGATCGTCGGGACTACCGGCGCCGGCAAAACACGCACCTTTGACCTCCTGATTGCCCAGGCCGTGGCCCGAAGAGACGCTGTCATTATTATCGATCCCAAGGGGGATCACGATCTTCGCGAATGTGCGCGGCGCATGCTGGTCACCCAGGGTCGGGAAAAGGATCTGGTGATCTTTCACCCCGCGTTTCCCAACCAGAGTGTGCGTCTGGATCCTCTCCGTAACTTCAACCGCCCCTCCGAACTTTCAAGTCGGATAGCCGGAGCCATTCCGGCCACAAACCCTTCGGACCCTTTCAAGGCCTTTGGGCAAAGAGCACTGGACCAGATCATCCAGGGCCTGCTGTTCTTGAATCAGCGACCGCGTCTGACCGAGGTTCGCCGCATCCTGGAGGGGGGGCCGGAAACGCTGGTCCTCGAGGTGCTCGAGCAACACTTGAAAACCGTTCTCGGGAGCGGCTGGAGGACTCGGGTACCATCGCCTTCCCGTGGCCGAACACCAACAGCAAGTATCACCGCGCTGGCGCAGTTCTATCGGGACCAGATCGCCCCCCGTCACCCCGCGCTGGCACTCGAAGGCGTGCTTTCGCTTTTCGAGCATGATCGCAATCATTTTGGAAAAATGGTGGCATCGCTCCTCCCGGTAATGAATCTTCTCACTACAGGACCCCTTGAAAAGCTGCTTTCACCCGATCCCAATGATCGGGACGACCCTCGGCCCATCACCGATTTCGGGCGGATCATCGAAAAGAAACAGGTCGCCTACCTCGGTCTTGACGCCCTCTCGGATGGACCCGCCGCTGCCATGATCGGATCCCTCCTGCTGTCTGATCTCACTGCGGTCGCCGGTGAGCGCTACAACGCAGGAACCCACCATGAAGCGGTGCATGTCTTCATCGACGAAGCCGCCGAGGTCATCAACGAACCGTGCATCCAGCTCTTGAACAAGGGCCGGGGTGCCGGGATGCGCATGACCCTCGCGACACAAACCCTGGCGGATTTTAGCGCCCGGCTGGGTTCTGAGTCCCGAGCCCTCCAGGTATTGGGGAACGTCAACAATCTCATTGCCCTGAGGGTCATGGATGCCGAAACCCAAAGGTACGTGACCCGGAACCTTCCCCTTTTTCGGCGACGATCCCTGTTGCGATCGCTTGGAAATACCACCTTGGGTAACGACCCTTTGCATTTCACGGGAAATCTCGGGGAGCGTCTGATCGAGGAAGATGCCGAGCTATTTCCTTCTGCTCTTCTGGGGCAACTTCCCGATCTTCATTATCTGGGGAGACTTGCAGGAGGACGCATCATCAAGGGTCGCATCCCGCTTCTGAAAGCCTGAATGCATGGGTGAGGCGCAAAAAGTCAGCCTCCTTCTGATGGTGGCACTGGGACTATTCCTGGCCTGGGGGGTGGATCAACAATGGCGCGTCGAGGTCATCCGATGCGAATCCTTGTGGCTGATCACGATACTGGATCAGCGCGCCTATGCCCTGGGAATAGCCGTTGATGAAACGCTCAGGGGGCTACTCAAGGACACCATGGCCCAGTATCCCGGATCCTTTGGCGAAGGATTGGTGATGGGGCTTCGAATGGTCATGATGAGGATCGGCGCAGAAGCCTGCTTCGCCCCCCTTCTCATTCTCATCGGCCTGGGCTTTTTTTACGAGGCACACCGAATTCGCGCCATCCAGGCCACCCGTTATACCTACACCAGCCCCCTTTCTTACCGACGGCTTCAGAAGATTTTCAAAGGGGTGCTCTGGGGGACCCTTTATCTCCTCGTGCTGCCCGTTCCGGTCCATCCCCTGAGCCTGACGGCGAGCCTCATCATGGCACTTGGAAGCTCAGCCTGGCGTTATACCGCATCCATGAAACAAACCTGACCCTAACGAACTCTTTCTGATTTCAATGAAGCGCTTATTGTTTACATAAGAAATCGCAATGGTGAGATTTGGATCTTTTGTATAGATTTCGCGTCATAGTCAATGTAACCACTACTGGAGATTCTGATGGAACTGGTCTTTTTAGGTGCAATTTTGCTGGCCGCCATGGCGACGGTCGATATCCCTGAAGCTCGCGAAGAGGAGGAAGGCGCGATCGCCGATCTGCGTGATCGGGGTCAAAAGCCCTATGGGGTCCGTGGATGAGGGCTTTTTTTCCACACACGACACCCTGACCCTGGCCGATCGGCCGGGGCCAGGGTCTCACACCCACCCCATGTTGCCCTGATCCTTCATCTTGCGAGGCTTTTGACCTTCGCTCCCCTGACAGACTGTCTCCAGATCACTGGAGAAACATCATGCAGCCTGTCCCCATCCCCCGCGATATTGATGAGCCCGTCACGCTTCTGCTCTGGCGTGCGGATGAATTTGTTCCTTTTTTTCTGGTCGTGGCCCTTGGCATGCTGCTTGGGCAACTCCTGCCAGCCCTTGTGCTGTCCTGGCTGAGCGTCCGCGTTTACCGGAGATTTCGGGATCAGCGGCCTGATGGCATCGTTCTCGATGCGCTCTATTGGTACGGCCTGTTCCCCGGAGCCGGGAGGTCCTTCCCCAATCCCTGGATCCTGACCTACTACCCATGAGGATCACTGACTATCTTGCCTTCCTCAGGGATCACCAGATCATGAACCGATGGCAACAAACCGCGATCCTTGGGCTTGCCCTGACCAATGGCCTCACCGCCATGGCCCTCCTCTTCCAGTCGGTGCCTATCATCCTGGTCCCGCCAACGCTTTCCGGGGAAGTTGAAGTTGCCCGCAATCAGGGTTCTGGAACCCTCAAGGAATCCTGGGGCCTTTATCTTGCCGAACTTCTCGGAAACGTTACACCCGCAAACGCCGCCTTCATTGAACGAAGCCTTGGTCCCTTGCTGGATGCCGGGATCTACCATGAAGTGATGGCGCTCATGGCGACCGAGGTCGGGGCCCTGCGCATGGATCGGGTCAGCGTGAAATTCAGATCCCGTGAAGTGCTCTACGACGCCCGTCTCGACCGCGTCTATGTCAGCGGGGAACAGACGAGCCAGGGACCCGGAAGTGCTCCGGAATCTCACCCCAGAACCTATGAATTTCGTATCGGATTCCGCCAATACCGGCCGGTGATCGAAGACATCGCAGTCTATTCGGGCGAACCCCAAATCAAGGACCCCCATCGCAGCCAAGAGATCGAATCCAACCCCTCGAGGAATCCCCCATGAAAATGACCACTTTCTGCCTGATCGCCTTCTGGAGTCTCTCGCTACAGGCGAGTGAGCATCCGGGGGATGCAGGCCCCATGCCCGTTGCATTGAAAAAAACGGCTCGCAACAGGGGACAGACCATTGAGGTTCGTCCAGGGGAAACGGTCACAGCCTCCATTGCCTTGCGGGAGATCAATCGCATCGTGCTCCCGTTTGATCACCCCGAAATCAGGACCTTGAATCCTGCGACGGCCGAGATTCAGGGACATGTCCTTTATATTGCCCCGGTGGATCCTGCGAGGATCAATCTCTATGTCACCAATGTCGATGACCCCGACGCCGCCATTGCACTCCATCTGGTTCCTCAGGAGATGACCCCCCAGGAAATGACGCTGGAACTGAGTGCTGATCTGCCGCCCCATGAACCGATATTCCAGAGGGGCAAGCGAGATGACCGTTCGGAAGAAGAAGCCCCCACCGATCTGACCCGGCATCTTCTGAAAACGCTGGCGCTGGGCCAAATCCCGGAGGGATATCACTTTCGCGTGCCTGGTCCCGGCGAAAGCATCCGCTGCCGACAAAAACACCTCCTGGTTACGACGCGGCAAGTGTTTGAGGGAAGTGACATGCAGATTCGTGTGGGTGTCGTTAAAAACAGCGGAAAAGCGCCCCTGACACTGGAAGAGGAAACCTGCATAGGATCAACCCCGCTTCAGGCGGTGGCCACCTACCCTTCAGGCCCTCTGGAACCGGGGCATGAAGCTGAAATCTTTGTTGTGGTCCACGAGGATCGCCCCGCTTTAGGTCGGACCCGTCCTGCCCTCATCACGAAAAAATCGTGAATCGGCTGCGTGAGGCCTTTTATCGGCTGCCGCCCGAACATCAGCGACGTCTGGTACTGGGCGGCAGCCTTCTCGTGACGGTCGGTTTCATCACCCTGATAGCGGCCTGGGTACCGGAACCTCGCAAACTCGAACCCCGAAAGACCATTGTCAAGAACCTCCTGACCGACGCTGACCCGAGGGCCCTCGGACTCGATGGCCTGGCCAGCGAACTTCGGGAAATGCGAAAGCTTCAGGGCGATCTGTCCGTCCGGCTGAAAACCCTTGAAGAACGACGCCTGACTCCACAGGAACCCAATATTTTCGCTTCCGAGGAGACGGTCAGAAACGATATCGAAGCACTCAAGACGGAACTGGCCACACTGCGAAAATCCAGCGAGAGGGAAGAAAAGGCGTTGCCCCTGGGTAATTCCCCGGATCTCTTTCCCCCACTACCAGTCCCCAAAAAAAATGCTTCACCGACCCACACGGATCTTGATGCGCTCTTGAAAGGGGGTCCCCTTGGAAAAACCATGGGAAGTTCTGATGCTTTGACCCAAACTGGAACCATCCGGATCATTCGAAATCCAGAAACGAAATCATCACCTGAATCCAAGGTGACCACCCCAAAATCCCCCGATGGGATCTACATTCCGGCAGGTAGCCTCATTGCTGGCTATCTTCTGAATGGTCTCGACGCCCCGACAGGAACGCATGCCCGCAAGGAACCCTTCCCTGTCCTGGTTCGGGTGAAAGAAGAGGCCATACTGCCCAATCGTTATCGCGCCGACCTTCGCGAATGTTTTCTGATTGCATCAGGATATGGCGATCTCAGCGCCGAACGCGCCTATATCCGGGCGGAGGTTTTCTCCTGCATCCGAAGTGATGGGGGCGTCATTGAAGTGCCACTCGATGCCTACGCGGTGGGCGAGGATGGAAAGCTTGGACTTCGGGGACGCATCATCGACAAGCAAGGGCAACTGATGGCCGAGTCGCTCGCTGCGGGCTTCGCCAAGGGATTTTCAAGCCTGTTCAGTCGGGTACAAGTGCCGGTACTGATGAATGGGGGGCAAGGAAGCCTGTCTTCCGGTGTCCCTTTTCAAAGCACTTTCAGTGAAGCAGCGGCCGAAGGTGCCATTCTGAAGGGCACGGGGTCAGCTCTCGATCGTCTCGCCAATTACTATATGGATATGGCCGAGAACCTTTTCCCGGTGGTTGAAATTGATGTGACGCGGCGTATCGAATTTGTTGTCCAGCATGGGACCGAACTTCGAATCGGGGGTACTACCGAGAGGAAAAGAACGCCACCCTCGGCAAGAGGGTGACGCTCTGGAATATCAAGGTTTTTCAGCCAACGCCGCCTCAATGGCGATCCGGAACAAAGGATCATCAGGCCCCACATTGGAGGGATATACCTTGATGATCTTGCCATTACGCCCTATCAGGTATTTTTGAAAGTTCCATTGCGGGGTTACCCCGGATTCTTTGGCCAGTGCCTGAAAGAATGGCGAGGCACCCTCGCCTGAAACCGCTGAACGTTCAAACAGGGGGAAGGTCGCACCATAGTCCTTGCGCGCCACCCGTTCTGTTTCGGCTGCGCTGTCGTGTTCCTGGCGAAAATCATTCGAAGGAAACCCCAGCACCATGAAGCCTTGGCCCCGATACGCCTGGTAGAGAGACTCCAGCCCCTTGAGCTGACCGGTGTATCCGCATTGACTTGCGGTGTTGACGACGAGGATCACCTGGTTCTTGTAGCTTTTACAGAAATCAACGGTCCCTCGACCATCAAGGGTCTTGGCCGAGTAATTCAACAAGGGGGCGCAGCTTTCAGCTGCACCAGCCCCGGTTGAAACACCCATTGCAAGGGACAGCAATGCCGCCATCCAAAGCTTGTGACCCATCATGACCGTGCTCAGAAGGATTTTTCGGCAGCGCTCAAGTGCGCTACTGCCGCATTAGCCGATTCGGCCGCCATCGGGGCGTGTCCAGCCTTGGCGTGCACAATCGTTTCATCTAGGTTCTTGATTCCGGCATCAAGATGCGGATTGGCCTTTTCTGCCTTGGCCGCTTCGGCGTGGGTCTTGGCAGTAGTGGCATGTTCTGCAGCTTGTGCCGTGTCCCCTTTTTTGGCGCTTTCTTCGGCAGCAATGGCGTGCTGGGTGGCTTCTGCCTTGTGATTCTCTGCATATGCCAGGGTTGAAAACATCAGGGAAAGCCCAAGTCCGAAAGCGGAGAGCGTGTTGATCGTCTTCATTGTTATTCTCCTTAAAGTGAGGAATCTGCCGAATGAGCAGATTAGCTTTCGAAGCCAACGTCCTACTTTGACGCCGCTTCAAACCTACTCTTTAGGACTCCAGCATAAGGCGAAGGTTCACCGCTTTACCTACCATGGGATGGTCTGCCCCCGGTAGTCGACAAAAACAGCGCCGGAGGCGACAGGAGCACTCTCGATGGCCTGCATCAGACCTTGAACAGATCGTTCAGCCTCGATGACGTCGTGACCTTGTCGGGTGAAGGGTGCGGACAGTGGGGAGCGGACCGTCCCGGGTTGAAGTGCCATGACCTGCATTCTGGGGCGACTGCGCTGAAGTTCGATAGCCGCGGTCTGAAGCAGCATGTTCAGGGCAGCCTTGGATGCCCGATAACCATACCATCCCCCCAGACGATTATCGGCGATACTTCCGACCCGCGCAGAGAGCTTGGCGTAACAGCAGGCACCGGGTGCCAGAAAAGGCTCAAGCGCCTTGAGCAGCATCAAAGGTCCCATGGCGTTAATCTTGTAGTAGCGCTCAAGCTGAACGGGATCGAGCGCCTTCAAGGATTTCTCGGGGCCCTGTCCTCCAATGGTGAGCACCCCGGTTGCATCAACCACAAGATCATAGGGCGCTTCAGCTGAAAGACCGCAGACAAGATCCGAAAACCCCAGAGGATTCTCAAGATCAAATCCGGGATGGGTCGACCGGGACATCGGGGTGACGGAAGAGCAACGCGGATCGTCTTGAAAAAACGCATGAAAGGCGCTTCCCAGGGTCCCGCTGGCGCCGATCACCAGCGCGCGGTAGCCCCCTGAAAAAAGGTCCGATGGAATAGGCGAGGAATCGTCTCTCACCAGCGCCCGTCTCGAAACCAGCGACTCAGGCCCTCAAGCAGGGTTTGCTGGCGCCGAAAATGCTCACCTTCCAGCCGACGTTTCTCGGCATCAAAAAATGCTCGAAACAGGGCCTCATCGGTTGGAACGTAGCCCAGTCGTGGCGCCCAAAACTCCCGAGCACTCTCGGTGATCCGGTAGAAAGCATGGTCGTAGTGACTCCCATTGTCATAGACAGGCTCTTCTGATCGATGATCAATCTGGCATTGATCCAGAACGTGAACCATCCATTCGACCATTCGGAAATAATCCTCATCCTGCACACCGATCATGGCAACCTCCCCTGGAAAGCCAGGGCGAAATCAATGTTGGGGCAACTCCATGCCTTCAATTCCCATTTGCTGGCACTGTTTGCGCTTCAACATGGCACCTGGAACCCCCATGGGGTATTTGTCCCGACAGGCGACATCGATTTTCTTGATGGCGAGTTGAAGCTGTTCCTTTTCTCTTTGTTCCTGGGCGGCCTTGTCCTGCGATGAGCTGCAGCCGAACAAGAAAAGCGCCACTGACGCCCAAATGATCCGATCCATGTTGAGGGTCCTAGCGACGACCGGCGCGATTTACGCCCCCGTTCACGTTGGCAGGCGATTGACCTACGGGTTTGCCCGCCGTTCCAAAGCCGGCGCCAGGCAAGGCGCCCGCTCCAGAGGCAGGACCACCCGCACCGTAGCGCGGTTCTACACCCGGACGCGGGGCGATGCCCACACCCGGCGCTCCAGCGCCTGCACCAGGAAGCACACCCACACCCGGAGCACCGGCCCCGACGCCACGCTCGTAAGGCTGCGCGTGAACCTCGGCCAACGCGGCCATTCCTCCCAAAGCCAGATAGCTCAACAGGGCGATCGTCTTCATGTCCAGACCTCAAATGTTGCGATGAACGTTCACAGGGGAACGGCGCCCCTGCAGGAATAAGTCCCTGGGGAACCCGGGGGCTGAAATGCGTTTCACGGCTTAGCTTACGCCTTATGTGTCCGGACGCAATCCAGTCTCGTCAGACTATAAGTTGAAATTCGGGGGGAATAAAAAAACACGCCGGCTCGTAGGGGGGGATCACTGAGGTGGAGACGGCGTGTCGAAGAACCAATTTGCTACATGATGTAAGACATCGGGTCAATCAGAAGGTTCACCTCATGCGCTTATTTTCAAGAGCTAAACGGCAGCCTGGGATCCGTAGGATTACGCATCCTCTCTTGCTCAAGTCAATTTCCCTGCAACCTTGAAGAATTCGCAATCTTGCGCCCCTTTGGCTCCGCTTCAAAGGCACAGACTGGTCCCAACGAAACCATTCGGAGCCTACGATGAAACTGCTGCTTGCCTTACTGCCTGCTCTTGCCCTTACAGGCTGCGCGCACGCCTTTGCATGCAAGGGATTTCCACAGTTTTCTGCCTGCAAATCCGCAACCCAGGCCTATCGATCGACCAATAAAGGTGCACCCCCCGAATATGTGAACGATCTCCCGGTGGATGCGGTGGATGGATTACCTCAGATTTCGCGGCAAATCGCGCAGCCAGGCGAGAGCCATGCCGAGCGGGGTCCTGCACGGACATTAAAAATATGGCAGGCCCCCTTTGAGGATGCGGAGGGTGATCTGATCGGATCCAGCACAATCCTGACCGAAGTCGAACCTCGCCGCTGGCGAATGGGCCAAACCCAGACGCCGGTTCCCCGCCGCCTTCTGCCTCTTCAGGTGACCGCATCGCAACGGCCGCCCGCTCAGCCCCCATCAGAGGATCGTGGCGGGTTTCCTCTGTTTCCCTCGACACAAGGTGCACGACGCCTTCATGTCGAGGAAGTCGATTACCGCGAACCCTAATCCTCAGGAGAATTCTTCCCATGAAAACCGACCCACGCCCAAAAATCATGACCTTGCTGATCATCGGAATTGCCCTATTGAGTTGTTCTGAACTCTTGCTGGCAGGAACCGGTGGGTCCAGTGAATTTGGCAATATCTACACCCTCTTGACCGGATGGCTTCAGGGGATGCTTGGACGCATTCTGGCCGTAACCTTTATGTTGGTCGGGCTTGTTTCCGGTGTCATGCGCGGCTCGATGATGGGACTTGTTCTGGGAATTGCCTGCGGGCTGGGTGTTTATACCGCCCCGACCGTCATCGACAACATCGTCACGGCCGTCATTCCCTGAGCCCTCAAGCCATGCGTAACGATTCCCTGACGGCAGTTCGGGCTTCAGCGGCGAATCTCTTTCGCGTCGTCGCCGAGGACCCTGATCAGAGCCTTTTCTTGCTCGATGACCAGAGCCTTGGTTTTGGATTTACCTGTCAGCCCTTGTCAGGATTGAACACGGGGCTGTTTGATCGGCTGAATGTGCTCTTGAATCAGGAATGGCCCGTGGACACCCTGATTCAGTGCCTTCTTTTCACCTCGCCGGACCTTCACCCTGAGTACGACACAACTCGAGCTGAAGAGCCCTCGGCATCGTTACCAGAACGTCTTGATCGAAGATCGCGGAACTTTCGCAAAAAAGCAACCGATGATCCGATTCTCGAACTGAATGGCACGCTGCTGAGGAGAAGTGAACTGATTCTGACGTTCAAGTTACCCCTCAAGGCCATGGCGCCAAGTGGAACCGAGATGAACGAGGCGGTAAAGCTTGCAGGCGCAAGTTTTCAGGCGCTGTCGACCATTGGCCTTCGGCCCCAGCGCCTGGACGGAACCCGATGGCTCCGACTGATGGCGACCCTCCTGAACTGGGATCCTATGGCCCTCTGGCGAGATACACCAGCAACCCTGCCGGTCCGAGATCTCCCCTTGCGCGATCAGGTAATGGAATTCACCTCGAGTCTTTCGGTGAGCAAGGAAGCGATTCATCTTGGAGCCAGGGACATCCATCTGCTGTCGGTCAAGCGTTATCCCGATGTGGCCCCATTGGGCGGAGCCCTTCGCTATCTCGGTGATCTTTTATCCGGAAGCCGCGGGATTCGTCAGAATGTCCTTTTGGGGGTGACGCTTCATTATCCTGAAGCCGAATCCCACAAAAGCCGTATCGCCACCTCCCGGCAATGGATCACGACACAGGCAACAGGCCCCATGGCGCGCTTTCTGCCACGTCTGGGTGCACGAAAGCAGCAGTTTGACCTCCTTTTTGAAGCCTTTGAAGATGGCGACCGTCCTGTCAGAGCAGCCCTCTCGGTCGCTTTGATTGTTCGTCCTGATGAAGCTACCCGGGCCGTAGCCAATGCGCGGGTATATTTCAGGGAACTGGGGTTTCAGCTCCTGGAAGACCGTTATATCGCCCTTCCCCTGTTTTTAAACCTCCTGCCCCTCGGGGCAGAGCGCCGCTTCGTTGACGCCAGCCAGCGTTTTAGAACCCTCGCGACACGACAGGCAATTCCTCTTCTGCCCCTCTTTGCCGATTGGTCAGGAAGTGGCGGCGCAATGCTCTCCCTGATCTCTCGATCCGGTGAAGCCATGCGTTTCTCACTCTTTGATTCACCCACCAACTACAACGCCTCGATCGCCGCTCAATCTGGTTCAGGCAAATCCTTCCTGACCAATGAAATCATCGTGAGAGCGCTGGCCGAAGGAGCGCGGGTCTGGGTCATTGATATCGGCCGCTCATATGCAAATTTGTGCGAATCCCTTGGCGGTGAGTTCATGACCTTTGGATCAACGTCCAGAACCTCGCTCAACCCTTTTGACCTCCTGAACGACTGGAACGAGGATGCAGACCTCATTGCCGCCATCTTTTCGGCCATGGTGGCGCCGACATCCAGTCTCTCCGATTTTCAGACGGCTACTCTCAAACGGACGTTAAGGGATCTTAATGCCGTGCTCCAGGATGCGGTCACCATTGATCTGGTTGCCGAAACCCTGCTTCAGGAAAAAGACGCGCGCATCCGGGATCTGGGTGCCCAGCTGTTTCCCTTTACCTCCCAGGGGGAATACGGCCGACACTTCTGTGAGGGTGATCCCATCGACTTTCAAGCAGCCTTTACCGTTCTCGAGCTTGAAGAACTCAAGGGCCGAAGGCACCTTCAGAAAGTCGTTCTATTGCTGTTGATCCTCAAGATCCAAAAGGCGATGTTCGAGGGGCCAAGGGATCAGAAGAAACTGGTCATCATCGATGAATCCTGGGACTTGCTGACCGAAGGCGATGCTGCAGCCTTTATCGAATCGGGCTATCGGCGTTTTCGAAAGTACGGTGGTTCAGCCATCACGCTGACTCAGTCAGTCAATGACCTTTATCGCTCGGCGGCGGGAAGGGCCATCGTTGAAAATTCTGCACATCTTCTGCTCCTGGGACAAAAGGCCGAATCCATCGAACTTCTGAAACGAGAGGATCGCTTGTCACTCGGGGAGGCAGGCTACGCACTGCTGAAATCTGTCCATACCCTCCCGGGCCGCTATTCCGAGGTCTTCATTCATGGTGAAACCGGGTCGGGTATCGGACGTCTGGTGGTGGATCCCTACAAACGGCTCCTCTTCTCGACGCACCCGGATGATGTTGCTGCCATCCGATCACTTCGTGAGCAGGGCCATGATCTTGAGTCGGCTATCGAGACACTTATCCGCCGGCGGGAAAAAGTGGCATGAGGCGCGATATCCGCCTTCACATTTCTGTTCTCGGACTGAGCATTGCAGGGGCTCTCATGGGCACTGGGCTGATGTTAAGGCACATGGAACCGTCTGCGCTTCCTATCGCAATCGTGGATCGCGGGGCCTTGCTCACGGGGCTAGATTCAGGGCTTTCGGAAGACGAGCAGGCCAAACGCATTCAACGATTTGAAAAGGTCGCCCGTCATCTTGCTGATGCGGGATATATCGTCATTGATCGCGGCTGGGTCATCGCCGCCCCGGAGGAGTTTTATGTCGACGCTCAATAGCCCCACCAGCGACAGTCCGAGAGCTTGCCCCCCCGCGCTGGATCGCCTGCTCAACGGTATTGTGGTCTTTATCGTTCTCTATGCCCTTTTCGCCTGGTTTTCCCATCGTTTTCTGGTCGGACATGACAGCCAGAAAGTCCTTTGTCTATCCGGAAATCATCGCTGGTATCTCATTGACCGAAGCCAGCGCCAGCCGGAACTTGGAGATCTTGTGGCCTTTCGCTCCGATGAACAAATGGCTCCAGAGATTCCCTTCGGGACGCTTGTGGTCAAACGGGTCGAGGCCCTCCCGGGGGATAACGTCGATATCGAGTCCCTGGGACTCAGAATTCAGGGCGAAATGTTGCCGGTTCGATACCCCCATCGCGCACGGTTAAAGGACCGGGCTCTGCCAACAGGATCCCGTGTCCTAGTTCCAGAGGGCAACATCTGGGTCATGGGAGATCACCCACGCTCCTTTGACTCTCGCTATTTTGGTCCCATCGCGGATCGCCAGATCATCGGGGTCGCCCATGCATTGCCATTTTAAGACCTGGATTCTGGTCACTCTTGGGCTCATTTCCTCCGGCATACACCCCAGCGATGCATCGGTGACCCGATATGTCTCGTTTGGAATGCCCGAAGCCCTTCTCAGGGAACACCTGAAAGCTGCAGGAATGAAGGCAGGGGAAAAGGTGCTTTTTCGCGGACTTCCGGAATCTGGGGGATATCCTGCCTTTATTCAGAAACTCTTGCCCCTGATTCAGTCGATCCCCAAAGAACAGCGCCCCCGGATTGGCGTCGATCCCAAAGCCTTTGATGAGGCCCAAATATCTCGGGTTCCTGTCATGGTAGGTCAGGGGTTCAAGGATACAAGGTCAGCGAGATACCCCATTATCGAATCTGATCCCAGAGCTCTGATCAAAAAATCACTTTCCAGGATTTCCGCTGCCGAATGGAAAGCGCGTCTTCTCCAATCTGAGCCGCAGAAGACAAAAACCCCGCTGCCTCGGGCCACCGTAGAATCCACGCTGTCTCTCAACCCAAGACTTCGCCTTCCAAATCCCGTCCTGAATGATGCAGGAAAGGTACTGGCTGCAGCAGGCCAGTCCGCCAATCCTTTACTGACTGTGCCGAACGGATGGTCCTTTCTGATCATGAATAGTGGGGATCAGCGTCAGATTGAAGCGGTGATTCGTCGCCTTAAAGACCACCAGGACAATCTGCACCTTTTTGCAGAAGGCGGGGTCCCCGGTGTTCTGGATCAAAGGCTACAAGATCTCTCCAAAGCACTTGATACCCCTATCTACCCTCTCCCTGAACGCTGGATTGCTCCGCTCAGGATCACGGCGTTGCCGGCCGAAGTGACATTCAGGAGTGAACTGATCGAAGTACGGCAATGGCCACCCTGAAATCTATCGGACTATCCATAGGGCTTTTGTTGTGGATTCGACCGGTCATGGCCTCACTCGACTGCGTTGATGCGGGG
This sequence comes from Pseudomonadota bacterium, assembly GCA_041178325.1. GTDB lineage: Bacteria > Pseudomonadota > Gammaproteobacteria > Methylococcales > Methylococcaceae > UBA6136. The sequence goes on along the minus strand of JBEGVN010000014.1, from coordinate 23 downwards.
ATCACCGGTGAAAGCCTGATTGC
>JBEGVN010000013.1:0-26241 GCA_041178325.1 Pseudomonadota bacterium | reverse complement strand
CTGGTCTTTGAGGCCTCTCGGTTCGCAGCCTGGACCGCGAATGAGGAGATCGGACGTCGAACGTTCTCGTCCAGCCGTGGATCCGAGATCACGACTTCATGAGCCACATCGGTAAACCGATGGGCCTTATCCATCATGACTCGTTGAAGATAAAAGTAGGCAGCAACATTTTCAGGCGAGGGTGAATCAATAGCCTGATCCCGATACTTCTCAAGGTTCTTCCTCAGCCAGGCGACCGAGAGAGGTTGAGGCTCCTTGATGGCTTCTCGCGGGAACGCTGACGCCCGCTCTACCTTTTTCTCAGGCTTTGGCTGAACAGGGTCAATGATTTCTTCGCGCCAGAACCAACCACGTTCCTTATCGACAAAGAATGAGGATCTGTCTTTTTCATTGGTATGCCCTTCCTGCTGAAAGGCTGAGAAAAGTAGGAGGGGGAGAATTCGCATTTTCATGATGCAAATTCTGCAGAGATCAAGATCAGGTCAGGGTAACTTCAAGTGCCTCGTTTGCCAATCTTGGAGCGCAAGGTTCGGAATCTGACCGACCCCATGCGAACGGGTTCAGATATTCATCCAACATGAATTATGAAGTCTGTCGACTCAACAACCGGACGCACGAAATTTTTCTCACGTCTCATCTCAACGAAGCCGTAGTGAGACATTGTTGTGAGTGTTCGCGAAAGATTGCTGATTTTTCGACCCGTTACGGTCGCAAGTGATGAAATGGAGTGGGGCTGCTGCTCATGGATAACCCTCAGCAACGCACGATTGTCATCACTTAGCACTTCAGCGAGCGATCGCATTGATGTGAACCAGATATCAGGGTCACTAGGTTGCGGTTTCATCTCCCCACGCGCAATAGCGAGAGTTCTCTCCCTGATTTTTTCTTGGGGCATGATCCCGATTCTGATGATTTTCATTTTTCAATCTCCGACAGGAATGCGTCGACATCCACAAAGAAATCGGTCAGCATCTGTTGGGCGTTTTGATATTCGTAAGGGACGCCCTTGTTACTCACGTTCCGATGTTTGTGGTCATATGGAAGCTTTCTTCCAGCGTATTTGAACTTTTTGGGAAGCTTCACGGTATGCGCGTTGTCATATCCGAGCACACTCTTGCCGTAAGGTTCATGAAGGGTAAGTGACTAGCGAATGCCATGAGGCAGATCCTTTGAAGGCACCACTCCCATGCTGGATTACTAGACCTGTGGGAAGTGCTGTGGTTAAGCCACTAATTCCTTCGGCTTCTTGGGGCGACCACCCAGCTTGCCATTCTTCCGCGATGCGGCTGCTTTAGCCTCCGTGGAGGCCGAACCACCCTTTTTGCCTCTCTCTGCAGCCATCCAAGACTTCGAACCTAAAAAGCCTTCAAGGAGTGCGGGCAAGTAAATGTCGGCATCCAGCCGGGGGAAGTGAATACCAAGGCCGGAAGGGCTAATCTCAGCATTCGACAAATCATCGGGGTGCGCTTGTTCAAGGCCTTGGGCCAATTTTGGAGAAAAAGCCACTTCCAGCCCTGAATCCAGCACGATCACAACGCGTGAAATCCGGCGGTCATATCGCACAGATATGGCGGCTGGGAATGTAGCCTTCTTTTCAGTAGCCCGATGGTTCGCCGCTTCCAGCACATCGTCAGTGATCTTCATGTATTTCCCTCCATCGCCTACAAAGCAATTCCAGGTTGGAATCCAGTTCATCAGCAATCTTCACCAGATCTTTACGCGAGAACCCATAGTTCTCGCGTAATTCAGGTATGCCTGCGGGACAACACAAGTTGAAGACAGCCTCACAGCCGTTCCCGATGACATGAACATGGGCAGGTCGATGATCATTCGGATAGATCACTACGCGCAGCCCAAAAATGGTCAGTACGGTAGGCATATAGAAAACCTAAGCTTCTTGGGTTTTATTGTCAAGACGAACATCCCTTCTTTATCCAGTAGCCGAACGACTGTTCAATCACCTGATCGTGAAGGTCAAGCAGATTTTCGAGGCCATCAAAAGATGCCATCCCATGTTCTTATCATCTGAAGATAGATAGGAGAGGCCTGACTCCACCTCTGGAAGGGGATTTGGGGAGCGACCAGTGTCGCGTTGATACAGTAACCTACCAGAGACGTTGAGCCAGGTCTGATCCTCGAAGATTCGAATAACGACGAAGCATCCTAGGGTCCCTGTGACCAGTGATTAGGGAGATTTGTACGTCTGAGAGGCTCGTGCGCTCAAATAAACGACATGTTGCTTCATGACGTAGATCATGGAACTTGAGTCCCTCGCAACCGGCCTTCTCTGTGAATACAGTAAATTGTCTCGACAAGCGCATCGTAGTGAGGCGCCGATCGCCACAAAATGATTTGAAGACCTGACCTTTCTTGGGAATGTTTTTCAGAGCAATGATGGCAACGCTGGACAGTGGCACTTGGCGCTTATGACCATTTTTTGTCTTATCGAGAAAAATGGTGCGTTTTGGAATGTCGACTTGATCGCTGGTGAGGGTGTAAATCTCCGAAAGACGCATGGCCGTTTCCAGAGCCAAGGTAAAAAGCAGTTGCCATTCGTCGTCTGAACCGATGATCTCCCTGATCTTTTCTTCTTCACCTTCCTCTAGACGTCTTTCGCGTGTGCCGTCCTCAATGATCACACCGTCATTCCGAACATAATTCGAATAGCCGCGGGGTAAGGCGCGAACCGTGTTGATGTCGACCAGTTCACGATGAACAGCGATATCCATGGCGCGGGCGAGTGCACCGACTCTTTTTCGGATACTTCCTGGTGTTAGGCGCCTTTCCTTCATCTTCGTGATCCACTCTTGAAGGTTTTGTCGGGTAAGCTGACCCAGTTGAAGGTTCCCGATGTCTTTAATGATGATGGGGAGTAGAGGGATGTCAGAAGCGCTGACGGAAACGTCATCCCCATATTCTCCCAACCATTTGGCAACAGTTTTTTGCGAACGATAGGCATCCATCAGGATTTCCTTGGGGATAAATCCTGAATCGAGCTGTGCTTCCATGCGTTCTGCCCAGACTCTGGCTTCTGCTTCAGTGTCGGCAGAGGCATGAATTGGCTTTGGAAGATTTTTACGGCGTATGGTGATTTCCCACGTACCGTTAGAGCGTTGCCTAATATGCGCCATATTTACCCCTCTTTAGATGGACATTACAGTCCACTGAGCGAGCGGTTTAACCGCTTTTCAGGCGATTTTTAGCTGTTTTTAGACTATTTTCAAGCGCCTTGGGCGGAGGATTTATTCGCTAAGTGCTTGATTTAATGGAGGCGCGTGGCGGAGTCGAACCGCCCTAGATGGATTTGCAATCCACTGCATAACCGCTTTGCTAACGCGCCAGTGAGACTGTGAACCAACGTTCGGATAAGGGCTATCCTGATTCACTTTCAAGATTCGGGGCTACCCGAAACCGCTAAGGGGCGGTTGAAGAATTTGGAGCGGGAAACGAGACTCGAACTCGCGACCCCAACCTTGGCAAGGTTGTGCTCTACCAACTGAGCTATTCCCGCATCGATTTGATTTAGGGATTTTAGATCGGTGGCCCTTGATTGTCAACACATCGAGCCCTTCACCAATAGGGGGATTCCCTATTCCTCTCGTGAAAAAGCAGGTACAGCGGCTCTAAGGTAAATGATCATCGACCAGAGAGTCAGTGCGGCAGCAAGAAGTAATAAGAGTTGTCCTGTAGGACGTAACTGTTCTTGGTAAACATCCAGCCCGAGAAGAAGCATGGTGATTGAAAGCATCTGAACTGTTGTTTTCCACTTTCCAAGCTCGGATACTGCCACCTTTTTTCTTTCGCCAATTTCAGCCATCCACTCCCTTAATGAGGCTATGGTGATCTCTCGCCCAATGATAATGGCAGACGCTGTAGCGACTAACGGGCTAGGATCGGCTTGAACGATCAGAACCAATGTGACTGCTACCATCAGTTTGTCTGCCACTGGATCCAGAAAGGCACCGAAACGGGTGGCCATACCGAGCCTTCTTGCCAGGTAACCATCTAACCAGTCGGTTAGGCCTGCCAACATGAAGATCAGGCCGCATATCAAATGTGCACTTGGCCAGGGCAGATAAAAAACTCCGACTAATACTGGGATGAGCAGGATCCTGAGAAAAGTCAGATAGGTGGGGATGTTAAACTTCATCTCAAATCAGCCTGCCATTTCTTCTAATTCTTACGAGGCCGAATTGACGAGAGAGCCAGGGGGCGGTTTCAGCGTTCACGCTTTCACTCTTGATCATGGAAGTGCCCGTAAATTCTCTCCGCCAACTGTTGGCTGATTCCGTCGACCTGAGCCAATGTTTCTATACTGGCGCGCTCGAGTTCTTTGATGCCACCGAACTGTCGAAGAAGCTGCTGCCGGCGTTTTGGCCCAAGGCCAGGTATTCCGTCGAGCGAGGACTGCGTCCTTGCTTTTGCTCTCCTTTGACGGTGCCCCGTTATAGCAAAACGGTGGGCCTCATCCCGGATCTGCTGGATGAGCAGAAGGGCCGGGGAGTGAGAGGGTAGCATGAATGCATGGCCAGATTCTCCAGAAATTAGAACCTCTTGTCCTGGTTTGCGGTCTGGCCCCTTGGCAATGCCAATCGTTTTGACTTCACTCATACCCAGTTTTGCAAGAGATTCTATGACCGCGTTGACCTGACCGCGTCCACCGTCAATGAATAACACATCGGGTGCCTCGTACTCGCCGGCACGTATCCTCTGGTAACGCCGAGTGACTGCTTGTTGAAGGGCTGCATAGTCATCGCCACCCTGAATTCCCTCGATGTTAAATCGTCGGTAGGCTGATTTAAGCGGTCCTTGCTGGTCAAATACCACGCAAGACGCAACCGTAAGTTCGCCTTGCGTATGGCTGATGTCAAAGCATTCAAGACGGCGGGGTGTGTTTTGAAGTTGCAGCGTCTCAACCAGTGCCAGATAGCGTTCGAAAAGGGACTGCCGACTGGAAAGGCGGGTAGTAAGGGCATTTTCAGCATTGCTGAGCGCCAGCTGGACTCTCCGTGCGCGCTCACCTCTTGGGCTGCTTACGATGCGGACGGCATGTCCTGCCTGTTTTGATAGCGCCTCCTCAATAAGGAAGGGCTCATCAGGTGCTGTGTTCACCAGAATTTCCTTGGGAACAGGTTTTCCTACGTAATATTGAACGATGAAGGTTTGAAGGATCTTGCCAAGATCAGTCGCTTCGTGAATTGCGGGAAAATAATTACGGTCCCCAATTTGCTGGCCGTGCCGGATGAAAGTCATCTGAACACACGCCGAAGGGCCTTCAGCCGCACAAGCGATGATGTCGAGATCACCGTGTTCCCCATGAACCGACTGTTTTTCCAATACGGTTCTGAGCGTGGCTATCTGATCACGGTAACGGGCAGCTCTCTCAAACTCCAGTTCGGAAGATGCCTTTTCCATACGTTTTGCTAATGCTTCAATTAAATGCGTCCCATCCCCCTCGAGAAACATGACGGTATCTCTTACGTCAATGCCATAATCCTCTTCACTGATAAGGCCAACACAGGGGGCTGTACACCGTTCGATCTGATACTCAAGGCAGGGTCGCGACCTGTTCTCGAAGAAGGAATCACGGCATTGCCTGACGGGAAAGACTTTTTGGAGAAGTTTCATGCTTTCCCGAACAGCACTTGCACTCGGATAGGGTCCAAAATAACGGCCTTGGCGTTGCTTGGCTCCTCGATGGAAACTCAGTCGGGGAAAGGGCTGATGGGTCGAAACGTAGATTGCCGGGTAGCTTTTGTCATCCCTCAGCGTGATGTTGTACCGGGGACGGTAACGCTTGATAAGCTGGCTCTCGAGGAGCAGGGCTTCGGCTTCGCTATGCGTTACTCGAACATCTATGGTGTGAATCCTCGCCAGCATGGCCTGTTGCTTGGGTGAACACTCCCTTGACTGGAAGTAGCTTGCGACTCTTTTTTTGAGGTTTTTTGCCTTGCCGACATAGATGACTTCCCCTCGTTGGTCCAGCATGCGGTAAACCCCCGGGCGCTGGGTCAAGGTCTTAAGGAATCCCTCAAGATCGAAAGGTTCGACTACATCGCCTGATTTCATGTGGAAGAAGCTTGGCTAACTGGCATCCGCGAACGAGCCTTATAATGATGCTCTTACTTGCTATATATACAAGTTTCAACGCCAGAAGGCATCTCATCCATGACTGATTTTTTCAATCCTCGCCTTGCTCTGGGGCTCACCAACCGTTATCCCTTGGCTTATGTCAAAAGCAGGGAAGAACGCCGATTAGTCAAGCAGTTAGAAACACTATCTAAATCTCATTTTAGTGATGCGCGGCCGGTGAAAGTCTGGACTTGCAGCGAGGGGCTAGATGGTAACGCAGCATTAGCTGACCCTCTGGCTGTGATTCGACATATCAGGTCCTCTGGCGAGGATGGTCTTTTTTTGTTGAAGGATATGCCCGCGCTCTTTGATTCAAATCCTGTTTTGGTCAGAGCATTGCGGGACCTTTATGACTCTTTACTGGGTTCACAGCGTTTCGTCTTCCTGAGTCACCCTGGGTTTCTGCTTCCGGAGGAGCTACGAGGCCAGGCTTGGTTCGTCGACCTTGGTATGCCCGATGCCAGAGAAATCGAATCCCACCTGAATGAGCTGCTGGTTCGTTTCAAGCGCATTGCCGACGTTGATGAGAACTGGGTACTCCAGGCAGTAACGGCCATGAAGGGTCTCGGACTTGAGGAGATTACTCATCTTTTTTACGGCTGGAACACCGAAAATCGGTTTGAGCTTTTATCAATTCTTGATGATGTTTATGCCAATAAAACGGCTTCTCTTCAAAAAGAAGGCTGCCTTCAGTTTATGCCGAAGAATCTTCGTGTCGAAGATGTCGGGGGGCTAGAAAACCTAAAGGAATGGGTGCTCAGTCGCAAGAGCCTCTTCAGCCGCCAGTCCTTCCAAGAAGGTGTACCCATGCCGGCTGGGATTCTCTTCATGGGAATCAGTGGCTGCGGGAAGAGTTTGGCGGCTAAGGTTATTGCGGGTGCATGGAATCTCCCGCTTGTTCGCCTGGACATGAATCTGGTCATGTCAGGTGCCTATGGCACGCCCGAGTTTGCATTCGATCACGCCCTGAGGACTGCGGAGAACATCTCGCCTTTGGTGCTCTGGATCGATGAAATGGAAAACAGTTTTGGTTATGACGGAAATTCGTCTGGCGGTAACAACAGCATCTTTTCGACCTTTCTGACCTGGCTCCAGGAAAAACCGCCACAGGTTTTTGTGGTTGCAACGGCAAATCGCATCGAGCGTCTGCCTGCCGAAGTGATTCGAAAGGGTCGTTTCGACCAATTGTTTTTTCTCGACCTTCCTTCGGATGAGGAGCGCAGAGCCATCTTCCGGATTCACATCACCGCGTATGGTGCAGATCCTGATACGTTCAACATGAATCTCCTCTCTATTCTCACCAAGGACTGGAGCGGGGCTGAGATCGAGCAAGCCGTCAAAGCTGCTCGGATTCATGCCTTTCAGGAGGGGAGGTTGTTTGATGAAAAAGACATTACCTATACCTCTGCGCGCATGGTCCCGCTGTCAAGGACTATGGAGGAACAGATCAAGCACCTGAGGCAGTGGTCACAAACCAGAGCCACACCAGCTTCCCGAAAAGCGGCCTGAGTAGTCTGTGTTTGATAAGATTCCTGGCAAGGCACTTGATAAGCCACCCTGACTTTTGGCGTCCCAAACGACGCCTTTATTTTTCCAAGCAGTACCCATGACAATCCGAACTCGTTTTGCTCCAAGTCCCACCGGTTACCTTCATGTTGGGGGCGCAAGAACGGCGCTCTTCTCCTGGCTCTATGCACGTAAACATGGTGGAACCTTCGTTCTTCGTATCGAAGATACGGATCTTGAACGATCCACGGAAGAGTCGGTGAATGCCATTCTTGAGGGTATGGCCTGGTTGGGGTTGGGTTATGACGAGGGGCCTTTTTTTCAGACCCATCGCTTTGATCGATACAAGGCATTGATCCAACAGCTTCTCGAAGAGGGTAAGGCCTACCACTGCTACTGTAGTCGTGAGGAGCTTGATGAAATGCGTGCCGAACAGATGGCACGCAAGGAAAAACCGCGATATGACGGTCGTTGTCGTCACCGGCAAGCAGTACCTGAAGGGGTAAACCCGGTAGTACGGTTTTTGAATCCAGACGATGGCGAGGTGGTGATTAACGATCTGGTCAAAGGAAAGATTGTGGTTCGGAATTCCGAGCTTGATGACTTGATCATTGCGCGTTCCGATGGTTCACCGACCTATAATTTTACTGTGGTTGTTGACGATCTCGACATGAATATCACTCATGTCATTCGGGGTGACGACCATGTCAACAATACCCCGCGGCAAATCAATATTTTGAAGGCGTTGGGGGCGAAGCTCCCGGAATACGCGCATGTCCCCATGATTCTGGGTTCTGATGGAGCGCGACTATCAAAGCGCCATGGTGCGGTTAGCGTTCTCCAATATCGAGATGATGGCTATCTGCCCGAAGCACTTCTTAATTATCTGGTGAGGCTGGGATGGTCTCATGGCGATCAGGAAATCTTTTCGATAGATGAAATGGTGAACGCGTTTGATATTCCTGATATCAATCACTCAGCCTCGACATTCAACACAGAAAAACTGCTCTGGTTAAATCATCATTATCTAATGCACAGTGATCCTGAGCACGTAGCCCATCACCTTCGCTGGCACCTCGGCAAGCTTGGGGTAGATCCCACGGTAGGGCCAGATTTGATTGAGGTCGTAAAGGCGCAGAGGGAGCGAAACAAAACCTTAGTCGAAATGGCACAGGCGAGCCTTTTCTTTTTTAAGGATTTTGAGGCCTATGACGAGAAGGCAGCATCAAAGCATCTCACGGAGACATCGCTCGTGATTCTGCGACATCTTGAGGAGAATCTCTTGGCGCTTTCCCCCTGGCGTCGTGAAAGCCTCCATGATTTGATTTCTGCGACTGCCGAGTCTCTCGAGCAAAAGATGGGAGCGGTCGCACAACCTCTGCGAGTCGCGGTCAGTGGCACTACTGTTTCACCTCCTATTGATCTAACTGTCGAAATTCTCGGGAAGGAGAAAACCCTCGAGCGGATTCGGGCAGCTATCAGCTGGATTGACGGTTAGGGGGTGTTACCGAAAAATATGCTCTCAGACTCTAGACACCCCGAGAGATCAGACCTATAATTCATGGCTTGACGTCGAGGGGCCATAGCTCAGCTGGGAGAGCGCTACAATGGCATTGTAGAGGTCGCGAGTTCGATCCTCGCTGGCTCCACCAAACTTCGACGAAAACGCGTTCCGTCCCCATCGTCTAGAGGCCTAGGACATCGCCCTTTCACGGCGACGACAGGGGTTCGAATCCCCTTGGGGACGCCAAGTACGATAAAAGGCCTGCTATCTAGCAGGCCTTTTTCTTACCTACTCTCTGAAAGCAACGCTGCTAATTTTTGGCAAAAACCTCAACCACTTAAACTGGGTTTTAGAAGGCTTGCCTGTGTTATTCTTCGGCAGAGGCCTTACGGCTGCTTGTCTTTGGTTTGTCTGCCCATCTAATGCCGACGCAGTAATTCATGAAAGGGATCTTTAAATTTAGTGCTCTTTTTTGGTTGATGCTGGTTTGTGGCTCTGTTCACTCAACGGTGTTCTATAGCAAGGAAGAAGCCTTTGAGCTTGCTTTTGGCAAAGGCGTTGAAATCATAGATCAGCAGGTCTTTCTGACCGACGAACAGACCGCAACGATAGAGCAGATTGCCAAGGCAAAACTGGACTCTCAGCTCTACACGTTTTTCGAGGCCCGCCGAAATGGGCAGATTCTGGGCTATGCGGTCATCGAATCGCATACAGTGAGAACCCAACCCGAAACCATATTGATTGCACTTTCACCTAAGGGCGAACTCGTTAAATCTGAGATTTTGGCGTTTCATGAACCTCCTGAGTACAAGCCGTCTTCGGCTTGGTTTGCCACACTGGTGGGCAAGCCGGTCAGCGACCTTCGTCAGAATCAGGGGGTCGATGGAATTTCTGGGGCGACGTTGAGTGTCAAGGCTTCTCTCGAGGGAATCCGAAAGGCGCTGGCTGTTTTTCAGATTGCGATGGCACCTTCCCTCAAGTAAATGCGCTTTTTCATTTCAGGCGAACAGAATCGGCAGATGGTTTTGAACACCATCGTTCTTCTTTTTCTCGTCTACATGGTGGTGCTCTGGATCAGCCTAGGGCTCATGTACTTTCAAAGGATGGATCTCACTCCTGCATCGGTTCAGGATTACTATCTTGGGTCGGCGGCCCGGTTTACCGAGCCGCGAAGCTACCAGAGTCTCCTTGAAGTCTCCCATGCGCATCTGTTTTCGATGGGCATGCTCGCGGTGACCTTGACGCATCTTCTCCTGTTTGCGCCGTTGGCAGATCGCATCAAGATTTTTCTTAGTGTTGCTGTCTATCTTGGAGCGATCGGCGATGAAGGGGCAGGGTGGTTGGTTCGCTTTGTAGATCCGCGGTTCGCCTATCTTAAGATCGCCATGTTCTTACTGATGGAAATCAGTCTTGCGGTTTTGATCGCAATCGTGATTTTTGGCCTAATCAAACAGCGCCGACATCATCACTCAACGCGTAAGTTCCCCGCTCGGAGAAAATCCGCAAGTCGTGGAACGCATTATTAGGCCAGTCAATTTATAGCGAACGCTGCACTGGCCTGCAGGCTTTGCAGTTCGGGAACCGCCATCAAACAAAGCGTCTCATATTAAGCGGCCGGGTTAATAGCCGATTAGAAGGGGCCCTCCGATCAACGACAGCCAAGTGGTCAGCGTCGAATCTCTCAAGGTCAAGAACATGATCCTCAACCCTAAGGTCAGCAAGCACATTGCAGAATCTGGGCTTTAGGCCAGAGCTTTCTAAACCCGATTGCTCCATAGGCTGGAGCAGAATCGACAACGGGGGGAAAACCCTTGTCCTTCATGTGAGGCTCTCAGCAATGAGATGACCCGCTTCTTTAAAGAGAGGCAGGGCCCCGACGAACGCTTGTTATGCGGTAACCAACCCGCGAATGCCAGAGCGTCAACCGTCGTTCAGCCGTCCGTTCTGCTTCTTATGCATGGAAATTGATTAGAAATCTATGTGAATTACACAACAGTTGAGAACAGGTCATCCGAACCAGGGAGAGGAGTACTCAAATCTCATCAGTCATCATTCAACGAATGGAGGAACGCTAAAAGGTCATCGATATCGCCTTTAGATAATCCCAGATGTCCGAGCTCATCATGATTCACATTCCGAGAAATCTCGGCTTGAGGCCAACAGTTCATCTTTCTCGCTTCCTGCTCAGTGGCCCACGCGTTAGCGCATGCCGGAAGAATGTCACGCGTATTGTAAAATTCAAGCACCCCCCTGAGCGTCTTAAAGTAACCGTTGTGCATGTAGGGGCCAGTTCTTGCGATGTTCCGGAGCGTCGGAACCTTAAACTTTCCATCCTGACCCTCGTCATTGACAGTTGCTCCAAGGCCCCTATCAATAAATGACCAGCCTTGCGGGTTTAATGATGGCGGCAAGGCATAAAAACGATTTTCAATATTTCTAGGCACCCCAATATTGTCATAACTGAAATCAGTAAACAGCGGGCGCTGTTTGCCGTCAGGACTGGGCTTATGGGGATGACAAGCTGCACAATTTCCTTTGTCCTCGCGCTCAAAAACCTGCCGACCCCGGCTTTCTTGTGGGGTCAGCATATCCTGCCCTTCAAGATATCGGTCATACCGGGAGTTGAAGGGGGAAAAACGGGCAGTCCGCTCAAATGCTTGAATGGCATCCCCAACCTTGTCATATGCTTTGCTGGGGTTTTCAAATATTCGTTTCCCATAAACACGGATGAATTCCTTGGCGTAGGGACCTTTTTGAATCTTCTCGACGATCACTGAAAGATCATCGTTGTTCATTTCCAGGTGCCCCAGAAAGGGTTTCAAGGCTTGAGTAGCCTGCGTGTCCTCACGACCATCCCAGAACTGCCCTCCGACCCAGGTACTCGCCGCCTCATCCCAATGAAGTTTTGGGGATACGCTTCCATAAAGGATGGTCGGCGTGTTTCTTGGCACAAATCGCCCTTTGACAGCCCCCTCGGAAGTCGATATTTCAGGAACTGGATCGATAAAAAATCGTGATCCTGAATGACATCCGGAACAGGCTTGTCCCTCAGGCGTCGAAAGACGCGTGTCCTCAAAGAGAAGTTTCCCTAGGAGTTCCTTTCGCGTGAGCGACCTCTCCGCTTGGGCATTCATGCTCGCGAAAAGAAAGACCAGAGCCACCGTACATCTCACAGTTCGGGATATTTCAGGGATCATGAATCTACAGTATTTGCGAATGTTTCTCATTTAGGGGAATTATGAGCTCATATTCTCATTTGTAAACCATTCTCACGTGCGATGCATTCGCATGATCTCGGGCTCTGCTTTGTTTGCCAAAGTCCCCCAGTCTTTTTGATTTCTTCGTTTTTCCTTATTTTATCGACACCGCTATCGTCGGCGTAAGCCAAGAAATGGAAAAAGGATTAGTCAGGATAGGTGAAGCGAAACACTCCTTGAAGTGTCTCTAATAACGCTTCGTAAGAGGTAATGCAGAGGGAAGCTCTTGCAGGACAGGAATACTAAAGGTGGGATGCGCTTTTATAACCACGCCTAGCTTTTGGTTTTGGGTGGCACTGACGCCCCCAGAGCTTGCTATTCCAGGGTTGTAGGCCAAGACCAGAAGCCAGACCTTGAGCGCCAGAGAGAGATGCTTGGTCTTAACACACAAAGACCGGTATCTGCGGTTCGGCCTCGTTTTGGCATTCACGCTCTGCGAGCTTTAGGGTGTCGAGATTGTCATTAGCCACAAAGGCTAGCGTTCAGGCTTTAAGCAGGAACTTGGCGAGGCGATTCTCAAAATAATCACCGGTTTTCCGCGATATGCCTTCCCGCCCAGAAGAACGGGGTTTCTGGCGAGATTAATGATGAACTTCTTGCTGCTCAGGATTTCCAACGGCGTAATAATAGCGATTGGATGAAACACAAAAAATCCCATGTTCGAATCACCTTGGTGGCTTCCCGGGCCGCATTTGCAAACACTCTGGCAACCACTGTTCAGAAAGCTCCCGGAAATTGATGTTCGCAGGGAGCGCATTGAGACGCCGGATGGTGACTTTCTTGATCTTGATTGGCATGGAGAGTGTCATCAACCGTTGGTGATCCTGCTCCACGGCTTAACCGGATCAACGCGATCGCCCTATATTGTTGGCATGCAATCGGCTCTTGAAATACATGGCTTTCGGAGTCTAGCCATGAACTTCAGAGGATGCAGCGGATCTCCTAATCGCACTTGGAAAGCTTATCACTCAGGAGATACTGACGACCTGCGCTATTTGATTCAGTGGCTTAAAACGAAAGAACCTGAGACCGAACTTCGGGCTGTCGGATTCTCTTTGGGGGGCAACGTTCTTCTTAAATACTTGGGTGAAGAGGGAGGAAACTCTCGTATTGAGGCGGCAGTCTCCGTCTCAGCGCCGATAAAGTTGGCATCTTGCGCATCTCGTCTAGATTCGGGGATTTCTCGGCTGTATCGCAACCAATTGATTAAGGAACTCAAGGAATATCTGGTCGTAAAGACAAGATTTCTTCGTGATATCGGCTGCGATGAAGATGCCGATCGGCTAGATGCGTTGGGACCCCTTGATGCGGTTTCCTCTTTTTGGGACTACGACGATCGAGTTGTGGCCAGGCTCTACGGATTCGAAGACGCCGCGGACTATTATGCCCGCTCAAGTAGCTATGGTTATCTTGAGGCCATTGAATGTAGTACCCTGATCATTCAGTCGATGGACGATCCTTTTCTGACACCTGATGTCATGCCCACACCAGAGGAGATGGGGGCCGCTGTGAGAGTCAGCTCAAGCCGCAGTGGCGGGCACGTGGGTTTTGTCCTTGGACAAAACCCTTGGAGACCCCGGTACTGGCTGGAAACTAAGGTAACGAACTTTTTTCAGACAGAAAGGCGCTAGCAAATTTCCTCAGATGCCCGAGAGCTTCTTGAGACATTCCTTGTAAGCCGGTGATCCGGTTTCAAGTTTGAGCTGTGAGCACAGGTCCTTGATGTCATTACCTGCTCTAGGCGTATCGGTGATTGGTATCATCGATGTTACGTTTTTAAGAGCATCTAAGAGTTTTCGATCAGTCAGAATGGCTTCGGCGGCTTGATAGGTGAGATCGGTCAACGTCAGGTCAAAGCGTTCAATCTCACGCAGCGGCTTTGCTGGGTTGGCGACGGTATACCCTGTCTTTGAACCATCGAAGGTGGCATAAAGCCGAACTTTGCCTCTATAAATCGGCGTTACGCCTCCATCCTCATCGCAGGATTTGAGGTTGTGTGGGCGAGCGGCCAGATGAGATGGGCTCATGCTTGAGAGCGTGTAGTAAAGATCTGCCTTAATGGTACTCATGTCCACATTGGCGATGCCGTTCGAGAAATCAATACAATACCCAACGACCCACTGCGAAGGACCTTCAAGATTGCCCAGAATTTCACGCATCAGGCTGCCGGTTCTTTCGCGAATATGTCGTGCCGTGTCTTCATCAGTAAAGTTGTAGTAAAGACCGTCGGCGTAGATTCCAGCAAGAGCGCCGCGCGCTGAGTCTGCGTCTTGTTCCAGTATCGAGAGCGCTAGTCCTTTTTGAGAAAGGTAGCGGTTCAATGCCAGATAATCTGGTGATCGATTAACGCGATTGACGTAGGTGGCGGTTTTGATTTCCTTGATGTTCCATGCGGGAGGCGGTGTGTTGAATGATGCACAGCCGCTTACGATGTATGCCAAGAAAAGGCTGAAGGAGACAGCAAATAGCTTCATGCTCTGGGAATGGCTGCAAGTGCGAGTAGATATATGGGTTTATTTTAGTCTCGTAACCTATCGGACGGTGATTTCCACCTTTCAAAATCAAAAATAATTCCTATTCACTCAGAGGGGATCATGATCGAAGAATTCAAGAAATTCATTCTCAAAGGCAACGTCGTAGACCTTTCTACAGGCGTAATTATCGGTGCTGCCTTCACATCAATCGTGACAGCATTTACCAAGGGAATTGTAGAGCCTTTAATCGCGCTGGCGGGCGGAGGTCCATCCCCAAAGCTTACTATTCCGATCATGAATCGGATGATCGAAGTCAGTGAAAAACTGCCTGGCGGCGAAGTCAAAACGCAGTTGGTCAATAAGCTAATTGAACTCGATATCGGGATCGTTATTGGTGCTGTTTTCAGCTTTTTGGTCACATCTGCCGTGGTCTTCTTCGTGATTGTGAAACCCGTGAATAAACTTATCGCACTGACTCTTAGAAAAGAAGAGGCGAGCCAAGCCGTGATGCCTGTCGCTGAAGAAGTGCTACTCCTTAAGGAAATTCGCGATCTACTCCGGGATCAAGCGAATCGGTAGAGAACTAGCTGGCCTCAAGTCGCATTAGGCCTAAAATTTTTGCGGTATAAATTTTCTCTCGATGATCAAGATGGTGCCGAACGCACCGATAAATGGCAGTCAGCGCATTGATATCATGAGAGTTGAATGGTTTTTCAGTTTGAGAGAGAAACTTTAAAACTTCTTGAAAAGCGGGTGAAAAATTCTCTGGCCCACGCTGAAATTGCGTAACGGAATCAATGGTCTTCATGAGCCACCTCTTCGGAAAAGAGGCTGGCAACAGGGTGTTTCAACGGAAATTCTGGTGCCAGCAAAGACAGAGTGGTTTTATGGTGAATTCACCATAAGCATCCTTAAGGCAAGCTACGTGCCATAAAGTTTTCGGCAACGAAAATGCCCTTGGCTGACCAGAAATGAGGGTATTGAAGACTTGACGCGTAAGTTATGGGATCAAATCGCGTAACAAGAGCGTCAAATGCCGCAGAATAGGAGGCAAAAAAAAGCCCGAGGGTTTGAAACCGTCGGGCCCTTCAGAGGAGATCCATTTGAAGTCTGATGGATTGAGGATAATCCTAATCCACCAACCTTAATTGAACCTTAAACTTTCAGCGGATATTCACTTTCTTTTAAGCGAGTGAAGACTTTAAGTCCCCCAAGATGACTTGAGCGGGAAAACTGAATATTTCCGCCATGTTGCTCTACGAGAGATTTAACGATGGATAGCCCTAATCCGTGACCGCCTCTGGACTCATCAAGACGCGCGCCGCGTTGAAGCAATTCCAGCATGGTCTCTTCACTGCATCCCTCACCATCATCTTCCACGATGATCAATAGATCGGAGTCGTTGAGGTTGATGGTGATATCTATGCGATGACGAGCCCATTTGGCGGCGTTATCTACGAGATTACCCAATAACTCCATCAGATCGTGTCGATCATGATGAATACTCACATCCGGGACATGGATTTCAAAAGTGAGGTCGCGATCGTGGTACATCGAACGAATGACCTTCACCAGCGCGTCTACCTCCTCTCTGGGATTAAAGTAATGGGCAGCGGGTCCTATCCCTGCAACCCGAGCGCGGCGCAGTTCTCCCTCCACAATTTTCAGCATGATCTTGGTGTTGCTCGCAAGGGCTTCCCTGACACGTTCGTTGCCCGATAGTGATGGATCCTCGGCAAGACGAAAGAGAATGGTCAAGGGATTTTTAAGAGCATGTGCCAGATTCCCGATGGCATTTCGAGACCGATCGAGCCTTTGATTAATTAAACCGACCAGTTTTTTGATTTCCTGCGCTCTCATCAGGTCAACAGCTGAGCCTTCCGAAAGAAATTCTCCAGAAGCTGCAATGCTTGCTAGCTCCCTTCTCAGGAAAACAAACGGACTGAGAGCGTTGCGCACAAAGATCCACTGTAAAACCAGCGCAAGAAAAATGATGGCCCCATTTAGCATTAGCATCAGGCTTCCAATTTCTGTGATATGTCGATTCAAAATCGTCTGATCTTCGCCGACTGAGATCTGAATTGGTGTTCCTTTCAGATCAATGCCTCGTGTAAGCATCAGCAATGATTGACCTTCAGGCCCGCTGGTATGCCATCTTTTGGGTTTGAGTTCATCCAATCGCACCGTGGCGAGCATCATGTTGCCCAGTGAAGGCGATGAGATGCGTTGATGAGGGCTTTCTACGACGTAATAGTGCCCGGAATGAAGGCGTCGATAAAAGGGGAGCTGACGATCAGGGTCAAATCGGATTTCTCCATCTGATTCGAGTGCAAGAGATTCTCGAATATCCTCGATATCGGCATCCAGTCGCGAGACCATTTGCGCTTCACTGATGACAGGTAATGCCTCGCTTCTGAGAGCCCACTGCAGCCCAAAGCCGGACGCCAGAATGACCCCAAGACCAATGTTAAGCCGGGCTCTCAGCGTCATCATGGGGTTTGAACCAGGACGTAACCCTGTCCCCGTCGCGTCTGAATGCGATCGTGACCAATTTTTTGTCGAAGCTTTGTGATGTAGACCTCGATGATATTGCTGTCAGGCTCGCTGTCCGATCGAAAAAGATGTTCGCTCAAGTGTGTTTTAGAAAGAATCTGACCGGGATGAAGCATGAAGGCTCGCATCATTCGAAACTCCGTCCCAGAGAGTTCTATCCAAGAGCCATTATCGATTCGGATCCGCTGCGTATCCTCGTCCAACTCAATGCCTTCGATGCAAAGGGGACCAGGGCTTTGTCCATGTGTTCTCTTGAGAATCGCATTGATCCGGGCAAAGAGTTCCTCGCTATGAAAGGGTTTACCCAGATAATCATCCGCACCCGCCTTGAAACCGTCCACGCGTTCATGCCAGGCAGCACGGGCAGTGAGAATAATGATCGGAATAGTCACTCCAGATCCTCTCCAACGAGCGAGGATCTCAAGTCCGGGAAGTCCCGGTAGGCCGAGGTCGAGAACAATTAAGTCATAGAGTTCGGTCGAACCTTTAAATTCTGCGTCGAGGCCCTCCGTAGCAAGATCCACGGAAAACCCTCGATTGGAGAGATCTTCAACCAAATTGGCCCCTAATTGGGGGTCATCCTCTACAACCAGGATACGCATGAAATTCCTCGGTTGGCCTCAATCTTAAATAGATGATTCTAAGCTCAGGACAATGAGTTAGAAACTCCTGTGTTTCCTTTGATATCGCCTGTTGGTAACGATGCAATCTGGGGCATTTTCGGCCCGAAACCGGTGCGTTAGCCCCGACTTGGGAGACGGTGGGATAGAAACCGCTTGAAACCCATGGGGTTTGCGAAGCTGAAAAAAGCGCTCCACCCCGCAAAGAAGGCTTGGTACGGTTCGTGCCTCTCAAGGCAAGAAGGGGTTCAGCCCCTAGCGTTCGGAAAAAACAACTTCAAGAAGACACCCAGAGGATATAAACGATGCCAAGCCAGACTCTTACCCTTCTCCTGGCTGGAGGGCAGGGCTCACGCCTTTTTCCTTTGACCCGCGACCGAGCCAAACCTGCGGTTCCCTTTGGCGGCAAATACCGGGTGGTCGATTTCACCCTTTCAAATTGTCTTCACTCCGGCTTGCGCCAAATATTGGTTCTGACGCAGTACAAATCACAGTCGTTGCAACGTCATCTTCGCGATGGATGGTCGATCTTCAGCCCCGAATGCGGTGAATTTATTACTATGGTACCGCCGCAAATGCGAACCAGTGACTCCTGGTATGAGGGAACGGCAGATGCCCTTCATCAGAACCTTTATCTTTTAGAAAGAAGTCCTGCCCAAGATGCATTGATTCTAGCGGCGGATCATATTTACCGGATGGATTATGCGGCCATGATTCAGGCCCACCGTGAAAATGGGGCAGATCTTACGGTGGCCTGTATGAAGGTTCCTCTTTCTGAAGCCAGTGCCTTCGGAGTGATGGGAATTGATCAGGATGCGCGGATTGTGACCTTTGATGAGAAGCCAGAAAAGCCTGAACCCATCCCAGGAAGCCCAGGAGAAGCATTGGTTTCGATGGGGATCTACGTGTTCACCAAACAAGTGCTGATTGATTCATTGGTGGAGGACCATGATCTTTCGGGATCAAGTCATGATTTTGGTCGCGACATCATTCCTCGGATGATCCGAAACGGAAAGGTCTATGCCTATTCCTTTGGTGGTCAACGCGGACGTGTGACCTCTGATCATTATTGGCGAGATGTCGGAACGATTGATGCCTTCTACGATGCAAACATGGATCTTCTCAAGCCGGTACCTCCTCTGGATCTTTACCAGGAGAACTGGGGAATAAGGACCTATCATGGTCAAAACCCTCCGGCCCGGATGGTGCCTGGAGCCACTGGCGATCAGGGTGTGTTGCTGGATTCTATTTTGGGAGCTGGCGCCCTAATCTCTGGAGGCTATGTCAGACAATCGATCCTGTCAGCTCGGGTTAGGGTCCTGGAGGGAGCCTCGGTAGAGGATTCCATTCTTTTTGATCAGGTGACCGTAGGTGAGGGAGCCACATTGAGGCGTTGCATTATCGATAAGGGAGTCACCATTCCGCCCGGTATGCAGATCGGGGTCAATCTTGAGGAGGATCGGGAGCGCTATACCGTCTCTGAAAATGGGGTCATTGTCGTTCCGCGACTTCATTGTTTCTCCTAGGTGCAGGTGTGATAGGCGGCCATCGTCTAGAATGGACATAGCCGGATCGGTACGTGAATTAACGGATTTGAGAGGGACGGATGCATACCAAGCTTGAAAAAATCACCCGCGAAATCATTGACCGTAGCCATAAGACGCGTGAGGCTTATCTCGCGAGGATCGAGGCTTCCCGGGCGGTTTGGCCAAGTCGAAAGGTCTTGGGATGTGGCAATCTTGCCCATGGGTTTGCGGCCTGTCATATGGCCGAGAAAAATGATCTTAAAGGTCAAGAAAAGCCCAATATCGCAATAGTCTCTTCCTATAACGACATGCTTTCCGCGCATGAACCGTATAAGGATTCGCCGGATCTCATCAAGTCGGTCATTCGCAAGGAAGGGGGGGTGAGCCAGTTCGCCGGCGGTGTGCCAGCCATGTGTGACGGGATCACCCAGGGCTTCCCCGGTATGGAAATGTCCCTCTTCAGTCGCGATGTAATCGCCATGTCGACGGCTATCTCCCTAAGTCACAACATGTTTGATGGTGCTCTCTATCTTGGGGTCTGCGACAAGATTGTTCCTGGCCTTCTTATGGGGGCTCTCAGTTTTGGGCATCTGCCGGGTATTTTTGTACCAGCAGGTCCGATGCCGAGTGGCATTACCAACAAGGAAAAGTCACGGGCGCGTCAAAAGTTTGCGGAGGGAAAAATCGGTCGAGACGAACTGCTAGATAGTGAGGCGCGTTCTTACCATAGTCCAGGAACATGCACTTTCTATGGAACCGCCAACAGTAACCAGATGATGATGGAAATCATGGGGCTCCATCTTCCCGGCAGTTCTTTCGTCAATCCCTATACTCCCTTGCGCGATCAATTCACGGCAAAGGCCGCTTCTCAGATTCTCAAATTCAGAGCTTCCGGCGACGATTTTCGGCCGATTGGACATGTGGTGGACGAAAAAGCGATCGTCAATGCCATCATTGGCCTTCTGGCAACGGGTGGATCAACCAACCACACAATGCACCTGGTCGCCATCGCCCGGATGGCGGGCATCATTATTAATTGGAATGACTTCGACAACCTTTCCAAGATCATCCCTTTGATTGCAAGGGTCTACCCCAATGGTCCGGCCGATGTAAATGACTTCCAGAATGCGGGCGGACTCCAGGCCGTTATTGCACAACTTCTGTCCCATGGTCTTCTCCATGAAGATATTCTCACCGTAGGCGATCAAAAAGGACTGGGTCAATACGCATTCGATGTCCACCTCGAATCAGATCAGCTGATTTACGATCAGACACCCACGATTTCTCGTAATCTTGAAATCATCAGTTCTGTGGATACCCCATTTGCACCCATCGGTGGCATCCATTTGATGCGGGGAAATCTGGGTCGAGGAATATCAAAGGTCTCCGCAGTCTCCGAAGAGCATCATGTCGTAGAGGCACCCGCTATGGTCTTTGATGACCAGGAGGAGATGCTCGCAGCCTTCCGTAAAGGCGAACTTGAGCGGGATTTCGTGGCCGTCATTCGTTTCCAGGGGCCCCGTTCCAACGGCATGCCGGAACTCCATAAACTGACTCCCCCCTTGGGTCTTCTCCAAGACAAGGGTTTCAAGGTCGCATTAGTGACCGACGGCCGCATGTCTGGAGCCTCTGGAAAGGTGCCGGCAGCCATCCATATGTATCCTGAGTGTATTAATGGTGGGCCACTGGCGAAGGTTTGTAATGGCGACATCATTCATCTCGATATCATGGCGGGCGTGGTGAATATTTTGGTGGATGAAGAAGAATTCAATGGCCGCATACCGGACCAAAGCTCCGCAGACAATCACCACATTGGGATGGGGCGTGAACTCTTTGGCGGTTTCCGCCTAGGTGCAACCACGGCTGAAACCGGTGCAAGCAACCTTTTTGTCATTGACTGAGCGTTTAAGGAGAACCTGATCTAATGTCTTCCCAACAGCTAACTGCCCGCCAGATTCTCCAACAGGGTCCGGTTGTCCCTGTGATGGTCATTGATGATCTGTCAACTGCCGTCCCTCTGGCGCGGGCGCTCGTCGCGGGAGGAATCCGTGTTCTTGAAATTACCCTCAGGACCCCAGTTGCGATTGATGCTATTCGCCGGATTGCAGCGGAAGTTGAGGGCGCAATTGTGGGAGCTGGTACCGTTTTGACGCCAGACCAGTTTCGGGCCTGTCATGAGGCTGGCTCACGCTTTGTCATCAGCCCAGGGCTGACAACAAACTTGTTGGATGCGGCCAAGGATGAGGGTATCCCCCTAATTCCAGGAATTGCAACAATTTCTGAGCTGATGCTGGGCATGGAATATGGCCTCGATGCATTCAAGTTCTTTCCGGCGGAGGCCGCCGGAGGGATTCCGATGCTGAAAGCCATTGCCGGGCCGATACCCCAGATCCAGTTCTGTCCGACGGGTGGTATTACGCCTTCTAATTACCGAGACTACCTTGCCCTCAAGAATGTCTCCTGTGTAGGCGGCTCTTGGTTGGCTCCCGCTGACAAAGTTAGGGTTGGTGATTTTGATGCAGTGACGGCTTTGGCCAAAGAGGCAGTTGCCGGCGCGTCATGAGTTGGAGTTAACCTGCGGTTAGGGTGTCGGCGCTCAAATGAGAAAGGGCGCCTATGATGGACTCCGCGACCACAGACGGCGGCTGCCTTAGGAAAGTGCTCCAGGCTTCAGAAACCTCTTCCTCGTAGCGCTCTTCAGCGCCGGGATTATCCTGACACCAACTGATTCTGACGGCATGGCCGATCAGGATGTCAGTCACCAGCGTATCGCCAAAATGAATTTCAGGATGGGTCCGGACCAGCTCACTTAAAACCTTTAAAGTTTCTACAGTCAGTTCCCGGTATTCAGGTGCCTGAATCCGATCCAGAAGATGCGTAATGCGTAATTTGAACGTTTGTTCGCCGGCGGTCATGTGCGAGCGGATGTCGTGGCTATCAATACGACGATGTGTGTTGTATTTGCCCCCGATCATCAGGCCTTCACAGTGGCCGAGTAGGGCGTATACCCCTTCAAAAAAGGCATTATCTGCCCGACCGACACTTCCTTGCTGCTCTCGCCAATGGAACCAGTATTCCCCCTTGCCTTCGCCACCTTCGATGTTGATTTGAACGTCTTCGAGCCACTCGAGTCTGGGTTCGGATTTTGCTGACAGGCTTTCCGCATTCTCAAGGGCTGTTTCGCTGGTGGCATAGTCATTCAATGTGTCGCGCAACGCCTTGGAAAGTCGATGGGGCGCAAAACCGAGAATTCGCTCAAATGCCTGATCGAGAGATCCGCCGGTCGCCCGTTTCTCCCGCGCGATGATCACATCGAGAATGTGGCCAACACGTATGGTGTTCAGATTAGAAAAGGTTGATGGTTCCTGCTTAATCAGAAGCCCAAGCGCGATGATCAACTCTTGAATCAGAATCTGGAGGCTAGGGTTGCCTGGATTGAAATTTCGAATGGCCGCGAGGAGTTCCGAGGAGTCGGCGGGGCGCCTGAATGTCGCTTTGCCACTATAAGATTTCCCTACGGTCAGGCCATGTTGCCTAACCAGGATTTCTGTGGCTGCCTGTTCGAGATTGATGTCGTATTTCCCCAGTAAAGCAGCAGTGACCCGGATAAGCCGCCAGTCGTGATGATTCCCGGCCTGAATGTAGAGATCCTCGAGAGTCTCTTGCATTGAGAATGGCAAGCTCGTCGTTGAGGCAACCTCCCGCTCATGCAAGATCCTCAGGATCTCAAGCCAAGCTGAGGCTGAACGGGTCCGATGAAGGCGTTCTAATAATGCTGAATTTTCAAGAAGTTCCAAAGGCGTTTCGTCTGTATTGCCCCGCCCAAGCTGTTCAAATTGAAGGAGCCCCTGGGTATGTCGCCCGGGGGATTCCCGCTCTAGAGTATCGCGAAGGGTGTTTTCAGAGAGCTGAAAATCGTGCAGTTTTCCGATACGTTCGAAGGCGGTGTCTTCTGCAAATTCCGAAAGCTCTATCAATCTGGCCGGTAAGCTAGGTTCTGCCTCAGATGCAAGATCGGCAAGAAACCTTAGGAGTAGTTCGGCATCTGGGCCTTCTAGCATGTTCGCGTGAAGGTCAATCAGTAGCAGAGGGCGAACCTGGGGAGTGGTCCAATGACTACTGATATAGTGAATCTCGGCCTTGATCCGTTCAATCAGGAGCGGATTATCCATGGCGAGATAAAAGCCACTCTGATTCATGAACTGTGGAATAAACACGACGGGATGATTGCCCAGGACATAAAGACGTGCGGTGGATAGCGTCCTGATCTGACGAAGAGGACGTCCACTCAATCCCATCCGATCGTTTCGACCCACCTGACTATAGGCGAGAGATAACTCGCTTGCGCTTCGAACTTCCAGTGGCATTACATCTTGGCGCGTCGATACCGGCAATCGCGCTTTTTTGAGGGCCTGTTTAACCTCACGAGTCTCGGCCAGCAAAGCAACCTGAACGTTGGTGGTTTTTGATGTTTGAATGGGCTGATGACGATGGAGTGGATCCACATCCTCGGGTGTCAGCAGCCCGTCTGAGATCATGCTGCCCAGCATGAAAAGACTCTGCGCCCAGACCAAAGGAATATTGTCATTGGGAAGGCGTGACTGGCTTCCAGGTTGGCTTCTCTCAGATTCAATGTCCTCATTTGCAACGTAATACAGTTCGGGCACAAGCTTTTTGCCATCCCGCTCAACGGCGATTGATTCGATACGGCGACGGTAATCTGCAGCCGACTCGTTATTGCCATCAAAAAGATGGTTGAGAAACTGATAGCAGAAGAAAAGTGGCCACTCGCATTCAATATGGGCAAAGGCCTTGAGTTCATGGGGTTCGTAGTGCAGCCGATGGGGGTCTTCGATGACCGTCTGATGGCCATCGAGAAGAAACCGTTTACATCCATAACGTCCCTCAAGCTTCTCGGTGCTCCTCTGAATGGTCTGTGCTTTTAGCGCAGGATCCGATACGGCAAATGCGGGAAACCCGGTAATGCTGAATAGGGCGGCGTCCACTTCCTTGGAAATCGATTCCCGCGGTAAAAGCGCTGAAAGTGCGATGCGGGTCCGAGCAATGTCATCTGCAACCACATGCACCATGGAAGCCTGTCCCCCGGCGGAACCAAAAAGGTTGAGGCCATCCATCGCCTCCAGTGCCGCAAGTGCCATTCCGATCGAGCTTGCATTAAGCTCTGGTTCACCATGATTTAATTTGTGTCCGCGTTCCCAGATTCCGTAGTCAGGTGTTCTGTAGCTTCGGCTGATGTAATGGACCAGATTCTGGATGAAATTGACTTCATCGAGCGTTCCGATGATCTGAAGCCCCGCTTGGATCATCTGAGCAAGCGTGAGAAGGTAAAGGGAGGTGGCATCCAGCTGGAGATGCCCCCAGGCATCATCAGCCACAACCTCTTGCCCATCGCGTGTTCCGTACTTTGCATGGAGGGAATCAATCGGATTTTGGGTATGCTTGAAGCGCTCGACCTTGGAAGATTGACGCATCATGGCCACAAGAAGGCCGCGCATTAATTTGATGACCGACTGTTCAAGAAGATAGACCCGATCCGGGGCAGAACCGTTGCGCTGATAGGCCATGGCCAGCCCCCATGCCGCCATGATGCTGTATACGTTGTCGCGAACCCAGGCATCGGTATAGTCACCGTGATTGGTGATTGCAGTGCTGGCGGGAAGCAGCCCGGTCAGAAAATCCTGACGTGCCAGGATGATTTGATCGACCTGCTCGAAGTAGTGATGAAGAAGTTGTGCCTCGCCTTCACCGGTTTCGTTACGACCGAAAATTGCGGCAAGAAATCTTTTGACCGGTTGCGTATCCATCGCGGGTGCTCTCAAGTAAGGTCGCTTCGTTCGACGTCGTCGAAGCGGGTGCCTGCTTCTTGGAGCCGTTCTATTAAGGTACTGCGGGTGACGCCCAGCATGGCGGCAATCGAGTCAAGCGTCCAAGCCGGCGTGCCACCTTCAGGAATGATGAGATCGGCACGCGGAAGAAAGCCCCGATTGATCAGGAGATACTCCTCGATGATTTTCGGTGAGGGCGGAATTTTCTCATTACGCCCCATTTTGGCTTCTTGCCGACGGTGTCGGGGTCTTTCGATCTGTGCGCTTGCATCCGTCATCGGGAATCTCATGCCGTCAGGGTACACCTTCAAGTGATGCAAGACTGGGGCCACTTATTGAGAGGGCAAATGCCTTCCCAAGGTCTCGAATTTGAACTTAAACCAACGAGGAGGGGTTGCTCTTCGTCAAAATCGGTGCAATGACGCACAGGAAAAGGGCTAAGTGAACGACGGAAAAAGAGCTAGGGGTCAATCCCATGAGAATCACTTCGAAGGTGCCGGGTTTGAAGGATTCTTGATACGGCTTTTTGCCTTTTTGATAGGCAAATCATTATGGAAGCTGCAGATTTTGTGATCAGTTAGATCTTGCCGATGCTCGGTGTTTTGGCTGCTTTTTCTATACGCTGCCCTAGGGGTTGGCTTTTGTCTGGATCGTGGTGAATTCGCAAAAACAGGCTTCCCTTGATTGGCGCCTAGGATGCGTTGAAGAAGTGCATGGATGCACGCCGACCCCCGAGGCTTTGAGTCAGTGCGTCGCAGGACGACCGAGGGCATCTTCGGTATCCATCCGGCCTGTTTCTTCATTTCATTCTTCAGGAAGTCGG
>JBEGVN010000012.1:0-14310 GCA_041178325.1 Pseudomonadota bacterium | reverse complement strand
ATCAATCGTCCCGATCAAACCGAGCCGTGGGATGGGGTTCGCAATTATCAGGCCCGCAATATGCTCCGGGATGATATGGCGGTCGGTGATGAAGTTCTCTTTTATCATTCCAACTGCAAGGAACCCGGCGTTGTCGGAATTGCTCGAATCGTCAAGGCGGGTTATCCCGATGATACGGCGCTAAACCCGGACTCCAAATATTTCGACCCTAAAAGCACGCCGGAGCGGCCCATTTGGTATCGCGTGGATGTTGCCTTGGTTCGAAAACTTAAGCGGACCATTGGTTTGGCCGAGATGAAGGAACACCCGGAATTATCGGATCTCGCCTTGGTGCGAAAAGGCAATCGCCTCTCGGTCATGCCGGTGGGTGATGCGGAATACCACTTTATCCTGGAGCTAGAATGAGTTGGCTATACCTTGTGACGGCGGGCCTTTTCGAAATCGGCTGGCCCATCGGCATCAAAATGTCGCTGAACCCCGGTTCAAGGATTATCGGCATCGTGATTGCGGCCCTTTGCATCGGTTTGAGCGGCTTTTTCATGTGGTTGGCCCAGCGTGAAATCCCCATGGGGACGGCTTATGCCGTTTGGACGGGGATCGGTGCGGCCGGCACCTTTCTGGTCGGTGTGATGGTTTACGGGGATCCTGCGAGCCTCGGGCGCTATCTCGGCGTCCTTCTGATTGTTAGCGGGGTAGCAGTTTTAAAGCTCTCGCCTTAGCCTTTGGAATTACGACCACCCGCAAAGAGTTGATAGGCCGGGTTTTGGGTTTCCTCCCGGTAAGCAAACCCCGTCTCGTCTAGAAATTGTCGAAAACCCCGCCGCTCGGACTTAGGTACTTCCAGCCCCATTAGAACGCGTCCGTAGGCGGCGCCATGATTTCTGTAGTGGAAGAGGCTGATGTTCCAGCGCCCTTCAAGGCTTGAAAGAAAAGTCAAAAGGGCGCCGGGACGCTCTGGAAACTCAAAGCTGTATACGACCTCGTCCGGGAGTTCAGGAGCGTGCCCTCCCACCATATACCGAATATGTTCCACGGCGAGGGCGTTATCGGACATATCGAGTACAGGATAGCCATCGGTTTCCAGAGCTTTGATCAGGTGATTGGAGTCTTCTTGACCTGCATCGATGCCAACAAACACCCGAGCAACATCCCCCTCGAAATAGCGGTAGTTGAATTCGGTAATACCCCTTCTTCCCAGTGCCTTAAGGAAGGCGAGGAAGCTTCCGGGTCGTTCCGGGATGGAGACCGCCATCAGCCTTTCGCGCCTTTCCCCCACTTCCGCCCGTTCCGCTACGTGGCGAAGGCGACTGAAATTGATGTTGGCGCCGCTCAGAATGGAGACGAGGGTCTCACCGCGAATACCGGTTTGTTCCGCATATTTTTTGGCGCCTGCGACCCCAAGCGCCCCTGCAGTTTCAGCGACGGAACGGGTATCGTCGAATACATCTTTGATGGCCGCACAGATCTCATCGGTTGAGACTGTGACAACTTGGTCGACCAGCGCATGGGCCAGATGAAAAGTTTCCTTCCCGATTTGCTTTACGGCAACACCATCCGCAAACAGACCGACCTGACGCAAGGTGACCCTTCGTCCGGCTTTCATGGCTCGGGCAAGGCAATCGGAATCTTCCGGTTCAACCCCGATAATCCGTATTTCGGGGCGAACGAACTTGATGTAGGCGGCGACCCCCGCGATCAGACCGCCGCCGCCGACGGGAACGAACACCGCATGGATTGCGCCGGGGTGCTGGCGAAGAATTTCCATGCCGATCGTCCCCTGACCTGCGATGACGTCGGTGTCATCGTAGGGGTGAATGAATGTCAGCCCCTCTTCATCGGATAGACGAATAGCGTATTGATAGGCATCGTCATAGGCATCACCGATCAGAATGGCTTCGGCGCCCAGGCGGCGGACGGCTTCGACCTTGATGGCCGGGGTGGTTTGTGGCATCACAATACGTGCGCGGGTCTTTAGCTTTTGAGCAGCCAGTGCGACCCCTTGGGCATGATTGCCGGCGGATGCGGCAATGACCCCCCGGGCACGTTGCTCGGGGCTCAGATTCACCATCCGGTTATAGGCGCCACGGAGCTTGAAGGAAAAGACGGGCTGGAGATCCTCCCGCTTGAGAAGGATCCGATTTTCAAGGCGTTGGCTCAAGATGGGTGCGAGATCCAGGGGACTCTCTATCGCGACGTCATAGACGCGTGCCCTGAGAATGCGCTCAACGGTGCGGGTCAGGATCATGGGTGTCTTTAAAATCTGTATTTGGGGATGATGCCATGGCGGGACCCGAGCGGTCACGCTATCATTCGGCTTCTGATTTAAGAGCCGAATTTCCAGGTATTCACCATGACACAAGACGAACTCAAGCAAAAAGTCGCTGAAGCGGCGATCGAATACGTAAAAGGTACATCGATCATCGGCATTGGCACAGGTTCGACAACCCGCCTTTTCATCAATTGTCTGGCCGATCTCAAGAGCTCCATTGAGGGGACGGTTTCAAGCTCCAATGCCAGTACCGAGCAGCTTAAAAGCCTCGGTATCCCCGTGCTCGAGCTGAATGACGTCGGCACGCTCGATGTTTACGTGGATGGGGCAGATGAAATTAACCCTCACAAGCAGCTCATCAAAGGGGGTGGCGCTGCTTTGACCCGCGAAAAGATCATTGCAGGCGCCAGCCGCAAGTTCATTTGCATCGCCGATGATACGAAGTGCGTTGATGTTCTGGGTAAATTCCCGCTGCCTGTTGAAGTCATTCCCATGGCGCGGAGTTTTGTTGCCCGCGAAATCGTGAAGCTCGGGGGCCAACCGGTCTGGCGTGAGAACTGCCTTACCGACAATCATGGTCACATTCTGGACGTTTGGAATCTCTCCATCGTGAACCCGATTGAATTGGAGCAGACCCTCAACAATATCCCCGGTGTGATTACCTGTGGGATCTTTGGGATGCGTCCTGCCGATGTCGTGTTGGTCGGAAGCTCTGAGGGCGTTCGCCGGATCGACTGACTTTCAAGGAAAGGCGCCGGTTACGCCCCGGCGCCGATCACAACCTGCATGGAGAGATCCATAGCGCGTAAGTGCTTAGTCAGGCTCCCGATCGACACATAATCGACCCCGCTTTTTGCAATCTCCGGTAAGTCTTCGATTTGAACATTGCCCGAGACTTCGAGTTTCGCCCGTCCTCTCGATCGCGCTACCGCTTCTTCTCGCATGGCTGGCGTGAATTCATCGATGAGGATGCGATCAACCCCTGTGCGCAGGGCCTCATCCAATTCTTCCAGTGACTCGACTTCGACCTCGATCATCACGTTCCGGCTCAGATTTCGGGCGGCTTCGACGGCCAAAGTGATCGATCCGATGGCGCGTATGTGGTTTTCCTTGATCAGAATGCCGTCATATAGGCCAATTCGGTGGTTATGGCAGCCACCGACTTTGACCGCATATTTTTGCGCATCACGAAGACCTGGAAGGGTTTTGCGGGTATCCAGTACCTTAAGGGATGTCCCTTGGACCGCATCCGCGTAGCGTTTTGATAGGGTGGCCGTGCCGGAGAGCGTTTGAAGGAGATTCAGGGCCGTCCGCTCGCCGGTCATCAGCATGCGGGCGGGTCCTTGAAGATGGCAGAGCGTTTCGCCGGCCTCAACCCAATCCCCTTCCTGATGGCGCCATTCGATAATAACCCCGGAACCCAACCTGTTAAACACTGCCTCGAACCAGGCTTTGCCGCACAGCACCATCGGCTCTCGGGTGATTACCGTTGCGGTGGCACCCAATTCTTTGGGGAGGGTTTCAGCGGTCAAATCACCCAAACCGACATCTTCCGCGAGAAAGCGGTCGATGTCGGAAGGATGTGGGGATTCACCCAAGGAAAAGCCCATGCTGAAGGTCAAACGGAAGGGCTATTTATTTTTTTCCTTTCTTTCCCGCACCCGATTTGGTGGGTGCAACATCATTGGCCGGAGCGAGCGACGGATTGATGCCGTAAGCGCGGAGCTTGCTGACGATTGCATCCCGCTCAGATGCTGGGAGGGTGATCAGGCCGGCTTTGCGAAGATATCCATTTTCTCCCCAAGATTTTTCACTGACCACTTCAGAAAGGAACTCCTTGAGACCTGGGGTCCTGCTGATCGCAGACGCCTTGACGTAGAGATAGAGCGGGCGGGCACCACTGTAGGTATCACTCGAAATATTGGCATAGGTCGGTTCTACTCCGTCGATCGGGATTGCGTGGACTTCCTTGAGGTGATCCTGCAAGAGCTTGTAACCGAAAACACCGACTTCTGGGTGGCTAGCAGATGCAATCAAGGCAATGTGCGCATCGTCATCGCCTTCGCGATAGACACTGTCTTCCCGAACACTGCGGCACTTGTGAAGTAGGTCCGGGGTTGCTTCCTTGGCGCCTGCGGGCACCCAGGGTGCTTGCTTGCATTCCAGCTCGGAGATCAGGTCGATGAAGGCGTCATAGCTCGAAGAGGTGATCGGAGGGCCCATGATGGCTATGGGTTCTGCCGGCAGGGTGTCGCGCACATCCTTCCAGGTGTGGTTTGGATTCAGTGACATGGTGCCATCGGGTTGCGCTAGCCATTTTGCAAAGGCGAGGCGGGCTTCCTTTGAGGTCAGTGACCACGGCTCCACTTTTCTGGACTGGACCAGAATCAGGGCGTCATAGCCGATTTTGAGCTCTACGACTTCGCCAATTCCATTTCTGCTGCAGGCATCCTTTTCCCGCGTCTTAATGGCGCGAGAGGCCAGCGCAACATCCGGGGCTTCTGCACCGAGGCTTTCACAAAAGAGAGCGAGAGCGCCGCCTGTTCCGGAAGCCTGAATCAGGGCTTCATGGAAGCGCCCGCCTTTAGCAAAACGATCGGCAGATGCTTTGGCGAAAGGCACCACGGTGGATGAGCCAACCATGGAGACGTAGCCACGCTGAAAATCGGCATGGGTCGTGAGGGAGACCATGGATAGGCCGAGGAGCGGAATGATTCGGGCAAGTGCGCGAAAAGTCATAGCGTGAATGAGTCCATTAGTAAATTGGTGAGGCTGCATTTTAAGGGATTCTGATCCCATGAAACGCATTTGAAGCCCCATAAATGCATAAACCCGCCAAAAGGCGGGTTTATGGGAGCCGGGAGGTTGCCCTCCCGGCAGGGTCAGAGGCGATTAACCTCAGTCACCGATCCAGCGGAGTTCGACGCGACGGTTCTTGACGCGACCGGATTCCGTGTTGTTGTCAGCGACCGGGAACTGCGTGCCGTAGCCCTTGGCGAACAGCTTGTTGCTGATACCCTTCTTCTTCAGGTAGTGAGCAACAGACTCAGAGCGACGCTGTGACAGGTGCAGGTTGTGCTGCTCCTTGCCCTTTACGCCTTCAAAGCTCGCGTAACCTGCAACTTCGATGTCCTTCTTGGTCGGCATAGCAACCAGCTGCTCAACCACACCGTCGAGGATGTGCTTGGCACCATCGGTCAGCTCAGCTGAGTCGAAGTGGAAGTTAACGCCACGGAGTTCCATCACGATCGGGCAACCCTGGTCGTCGACCTTGGTGCCTGATGCAGTGCCCGGGCACTTGTCGTCGCAGTCGTTGACGCCGTCGTTGTCGCTGTCGCGGCTTGCGCAAGAGTCAGCTACAACCGGGGTCGAAGCGGCCTTGCCCGGCTTGTCGCCCAGCGGAATTTCGAAGCCCATGTTGACGACGAGGTCGTTGAACACGCCGTTCGGGTTGTAGTTGTTGCCGAGCGGTCCGTTGACGCCTGCAGTGGTTACACCGCGGTAACGAACGTCACCACGCAGCAGGAAGTTGTCAGCGAGTTCATACGTTGCACCCGCGCCAGCTTCGAAAACGAAACCTGAGGTTGAGCGGCCCGCATTGATTGTGGTTCCGCCGAGGGTCACAACGTTACGCGTACTGGTGTTTGCACCACCGATACCGAAGACGACGTAAGGTGAAAAGTCATCACGGAAGAAGTAGTACTGCAGGTCAATCGTACCGCCGGTAAAGTCGGTGCGACCGGTCTTGTAAGCACCCGGGGGGGTCAGAGCTGAGCCAGGAGCGGCCAGACCATTCTGGTTCCAACCCTGCCAGAAGCCCTTGACTTCGACATTGAAGTATTCGTTGATGATCTTGCCGATCGCCATGCCACCACCCCAACCAGCGGTGGTGTTACGTGAACCGGCAGGCTCGACGAAAGTGCCGAACGGAGCAACGTAGAAACGGTCATCGGTGAATTCGCTTGACGTGGATGATTCCATAGCCGGCGTTTCACCCGCTTGTGCAAAGGCAGCAAAGCCAGCGAGGCTCAGTGCCAACAGAGTCTTTTTAAACATGTTTTTTGGCTCCCTTTTAACCCTAAAACAACAAATGTTGAGAAATCCGCAACAGTGGGCATGATAGCCATCCATTTAGGGTGTTGCAACCAAAAAATTGCTTTTTGCGCAAGACCCCGTGAAAGCCCCTATATTCGGGGGGTTTTGCGGGTCTTGAGGGTCTTAATCAGCGCTGTTTAGGTTGTGGTATGGATGCGACTCGCTCTTCCGGGAAGCGGCAACTGAAGCAGCTTCCCTTCCCGACATGACTGGTGATTTGGAATTCTGCATCATGTCGGGCGAGCACGTGCTTAACGATGGCAAGCCCAAGACCGGTGCCCCCTGGCCCCCGACCTGCGTCCACCCGGTAAAAACGCTCCGTCAGTCGGGGCAGGTATTCCGCTGGAATGCCGGGCCCAGTATCGCTGACGTCCAGCCGGACTCCCTGCCCGTCGTCTTTCCAAGAGACAGTAATCGCATGTTCGGCCTCACAGTACTTGAGGGCATTCTCGATCAGGTTCGTAAAAGCGCTTCGGATTTCCTTCTCACCGCCAATCAGCCCTTTTGGTGTTTTGATCTCAAGCCCGAGATCCGGGCGTGATTCATGGGGAATCAAAAGTGCTTCTTCCACGATGGAGCGCAGCAGTTCTGGGACATCGATCGGATTTCGGGTGATCTGGTGTGAAGGAGACTCCAGTCGGGTAAGCGTCAGGAGGTCATCGATCAAGGTTTGCATACGAAGTGTCTGCTCCTCCATGCGATGAAGGCCGCGAGCAAAAGGTGCTGGCAGTCGATCCGACTGATCGATCATGGATTCAACGGTTCCTCGAATCACGGTCAAAGGGGTCCGCAGTTCGTGCGAGACATTGGCCACAAAGTCCGTTCGGACTCTTTCCATGAAGCGGAGCTGCGTTACATCCTGCGCGACCAGGAGCCTGAGATCCTCCCCGTAGGGAACGACCCGGATGTCGAGTTGAGTGGATTCGGTGATGGGGGAAGGAATTCCGACCGTCTTGTGGTAGTCGCCTTTTCGAAGGTGTTCGGCGAACTTGGGGTAACGGATCAGATTACCGATATTCTGTCCAACATCCTGACGCCGAAGACCCAAGAGGCTTCCGGCGGCCTCATTGAACCATTCGATTTCATCCCGGGGGCTTAATACCACTGTGGCATCCGGTAGCGCCGCGGTTGCCGTCCGAAAACGCTCCAACATGCGAATCAGCTGTTTTTTGCGTCGCCGATTGCGTCGGCGCAACCTGAAGATAAGGTAGTAGATCTCCTCCCAAATCCCCAGCCCCTGCGGCAACTCATTGGTTTTCCCACTTCGGATCCAATTGAAAAGACGGCGGATATGAAAAAGATGATAGCCCAGGTAGAGCAGCACCATTCCGAGAAGAACGATGAGGGGATGCGGAAAAACCTTGCCAATAAAGATCCCCACCAGGAGGACGATCAAAAGCAAAGGGGTTTCGGAGCGCCAGGGGTTAATCATCGGATGACATCCTTGTCATAAAGCCTCTGAATCCCGGGCCAGGAGTCCATCGAACCCTTCAGTGATCCCGCGAAGACGCGGTGAGATTCCACCATTGGGAGACGGACCAGATTCCCAGCCCCAAAAAGGCAAGCAGCACCCAGAAGGGCATGCTGAATCCCAGAAACGTCCAGTCGACATGGGCACAATCCCCGGTTCCAGTCACCATGGCTTTGAGCGTGTCACCCAATGGGAAGTACTGGAACATGTAGGAGAGGCCAGGCCCACAGGCTGGAACCTTATCTTCCGGGAGATGCTGGATATAGAGATGACGAAGGGAAATCGCAGCGCCCAGGGAGGCGGCCAGTCCCCCCAGCACAGCGTAAACCCGAACCCGAGACATCCGTGTTGCGTGGATCGCCCCGATCAGCATGACCAAGCCGACGAGGACCACACCCAGGCGTTGGGAAATACAGAGGGGGCAAGGCTCAAGTCCTTCCTGAAACTGGAAATAGAACGCGGTTGCCATTAAACCGGCGGATCCAAGAAATCCGAGAAAAAAAGAGCGGCGGGGCGAGAAAGGAAATTTCATCGGAAGATGGGATCGTTAGCGATGGGAAGAAACAGGATTCTGGGGTCCATCTTCAAGCCGGATACCGACTTTGAGGGTGACCTGAAACTGAGCGACCTGCCCCTCTTTGACCTGCCCGCGGGTTTCCTCTACTTGAAACCATTCAATCTGACGCGAAGGCCCCGATACCTTGCGAATGCCATTGCGTATGGCATCGTCTGAACTCACGTTGGATGTTCCGACAATTTCAAGGAGTTGGTAGGTCGCGCTCATTGGGGGAAAGGCAAAGTCCGTTGGGGGTATCATGATGCGGGATGCATCGCATGTTGTCGATTATCCTGCAACGCCTCCCATTTTAACCTTTCGTATTGGAGGCGACCCATCGTTCTCCATCGGGGGTGTGCTCTTTTTTCCAAAAGGGCGCTTCGTGTTTAAGGCGCTCAATGATGCGCTGGGTCCCATCAAGAGCTGCACGCCGATGGGCGGAGAAAACAGCGATCAAGACGATGGGTTCCCCCGGCGCAAGTTTACCGATGCGATGAATGACCAAGGCAGGCCCAAAGTTCAGTTGCTTTCGTTCCTCCGAGACAATGCGGGCGATTTCATGCTCCGTCATGCCGGGATAGTGCTCCAGCCACAGCGTTGAAACCGCATCGCCTTCATTGAAGTTTCGCATGGTTCCGATGAAGTGCGATTCTGCCCCATAGTTCTGGCGCTCGGTGTCCAAAAGGGCCGTAAACGCAGAAAGTTCGGCATAGGGATCAAAGGGTTGATCCCGAAGGCAGATGAACTCCATCATCCGCCGGTGACTGGGGGAAAGAAGGCCACCTCATCGCCGTCATGGACTTCTGTCGAGGGCGTTGCATGTTCTTGATTGACCGCGCAAAGGACCCGATCGGGTAGCGGGCGCCCTTCATCCAGCACTTTCCAGAGATCGGCAACCGTGGCGATCCCCTCGGGATTGATATCCTCCGCTGTCCTCCCCATCGTTTCGCGAAGGCTTGCAAAATAACGAATTCGTATAGCCATGATGCTTTCTCAAACCTCAGGAAGTTCTATGCGATGAGTCGTGTCAAAGACGATACCGGATCCTCAAGGGCTTTTGCCAGTCCCTCAGGATTTGGCCCCTTAATCCAAAGCGTAAGATCTCTTTTCCGAACGATTCCTTCGAGGGCGGGATCAACCAACCCCTGATCGATCGCGACCTTGAGACTCAGTTCTTCTCTCCCCGGATCCACGGACTTGACCATAAGCAGAGCCGGGATTTCAAGTTCCAGGGCCAGTTGCGCGGCAATCGTGTCCGAAGTCACATCCCAGGTGGCCTTGAGATTTTGAAGACAGGGATCCTTGGGATCGGGCAACCACAGACACGGGCTATTCGCCTGTTTTCTTGGGATCAGCTCGGTCAAGGTCAGGGCCGGGTTGAGACGGGGTTCCATTCCTATGAGCATGCGGCCATAGAGAGCCATCGCACGAATCGCCAAGTCATGGGCGAGGAGATCATCAAAACCATGGCTATTTTGTGCCGTTCGGACGGCATCGGCGAAGAGGCCACCTCCAGGAACCACGATGACAGAGGGGAGTTCAGCGAGCGTCTTCAGCCAGGTCGCAAGGGACGCTGATTGAGAGAGGCTGCCGCCGAACTTAATAACCCAGCGGATTGATGTTTTCGACACGCGGTTTCCAGGCCTCCACCAATCTCAGCATAGCGGCTGCCTTGTGGTGACATTCGGCATATTCAGAATCCGCTTCCGAGTCGGCCACAATCCCCCCTCCGGCCCAAAAGCGAATACGATCGCCCGAGTGGATGAGCGTTCGAATGGCAATGTTGCTGTCCATGCTGCCATCAAAGCCGATATACCCAATCGATCCACAGTAAACGCCCCGACGATGAGGTTCCAACTCCTCGATGATTTCCATGGAACGAATTTTAGGAGCGCCCGTGATGGATCCTCCGGGAAAGCAGCCACGAAGGAGATCCAGGGGACCTAATTCAGGTTTGAGCTCGCCTTCGATGGTGCTGACCATGTGGTGCACCGTAGCGTAGCTCTCGATTTCAAAGAGCTTGGGGGCACGCACCGAGCCTGGGATAGCGCTCTTTCCAATGTCATTTCGAAGGAGGTCCACAATCATCAGGTTTTCTGCCCTGTCCTTGAGGCTGTCGCGAAGGGCGAGCACCTGGGTTGCATCACCGATGACATCGTTGAGTCGGGGCCGGGTGCCCTTGATAGGCTTGGTCTCGATACGCGATTCGGTGAGCTTGATAAATCGCTCGGGTGAAGAGCTCAGTATTTCTAATCCGGGATAGCCAAGATAAGCGCCGAATGGGGCTGGATTGAAGGTCCTCAAGTGCTGATAGGCCATCCAGGGATGACCCTGCGATGGGGCCTCAAATCGTACGGCCAGGTTGACCTGATAACAGTCGCCTTCTGTGATATAGCGTTTGATCCGATCAAAGGCCTTGCCGTAGGCGCTGCGATCCAGATTGGGGCGAACATCGTCCATGATCTCAAAGTCGCCCATGCGCCAGCCAAGAGTCTGGATCTGGCTGAATTGCTGAACAAGATGAGGCCATCGGGTAGCCAGCCCCGGGCTGTCGGGCTTGCCGACCAGGAATGTTTTTCGGGCGAGGTGATCGACGACCACAGCCCAACCATAGATGCCCATCATCATTTCAGGAATGGCTTCGCCGTCTTGGGCGTTCACCGGCAAGCGCTCGATTCGACGGGCAAGGTCATATCCCAGATAGCCGATCGCACCGCCTGCAAAGGGGAGTCCAGGGATGCCCGGCTGCTGGGGCCCCAGCACGCGGGCGAGCAGCGCGAAGGGGTCCTCTTTGGAGGTCTCCACGTGATCGCCCTCTCGGATCTCCGTCACGTCTCCTCGTGTGATCAGCGTGACCTGGGGTTCTGCGGCAATCAGGTCAAATCGCCCTTGCCGGCTGTGAGGGAAACCGCTGTCAAGGAAAACGGACCAGGGTCTTTCTGCCCAGGGCAAAAAGAGTGCGGCGCTATCCTCAAAATAGGGGAGTTCTTCGATTCGTGGTTCCATCATGCAAGGCTCAAGGCGGCGACGGCTGCTGCCGGACCACAGTCCGCGGCGTCAAACGGCGCTCCGCTAGGCATCCATTCGAACAGATCCTTGAAGTCGATGAAAGGGCGCTTGGATCGTTGCGCCAAGTCCCGGGCCAGAATCCGGCCGATTCCTGCACCAATTACGGGCGCATCTCGTGCAATCTTCCCACGCGAAATCTGACGCATGAAGGCATTGTAAAGTCTTTGGATTTGTTGTTCCCGAAGGAAGTCTGCAAGGACTTCTATCGACCCGGCTGGCAAGGTTTCGGAATCGACACCAAATTGCCGCCCAAGCCGTCTTGCGCTGGCTTTCCATGTCTTGGGGCCACCATCTGCGCTTGCGTGTTGGTCGGTTTCTTCGCGTAACTCCCCAGTGACTCGGTAAAGATCGGCCGATGTCGCGAACCATTCTGCCATGGGGCTGGACCAGGCGCCAAGGACGGGAGCACGGGTTGCAAGGGCCATAATGGGGGTTCGCGTTAATCCGGTATAGACCAGTTCGTCATAGCCCATCCGTTCATGATCGAAATACCCCTGGGCTTGGGTTTTGCCCTCCGACAAAAGGAGGAAATCCGAGGTCGTACTTCCAATATCGATGAAAAGGCCTTCAGATACCTTGCGCGCGGCCCACTCCCCGCTCGCAAGCCAATTGGCAGATGCCACCCATTCCCAGTCGTCTTTTCCAAGATTTTGGACCCCGAGAAAACCTCTCGGTCCTGCAAAGACCTGAACCTGAGATGAATCTACACTTTGGGTAAATTGGGAAAGAATGGAGGTCACGCCTGACTTTCGATTCTCGAAGTAATCTGCAAGCTCTCCGGTCATAGTGACGGCATGCCGATCTTCAGGTGAGACAGCGGCCAGGATTTGAAGATCTTTAATGGCCCGGTCCAGCTGCTCAAGGCCTTTCCAGAGGGGACAAGCGACTTGGTGGACTCCGATGAGCTGACCTTTTTGGGTGAGCTGGGCCACCTTTAGATGAGCGCCCCCGATATCCCATCCTAAGATCTGCATCAGTTCAGACTCCAATTCAATTCCACAGGGGCTCCTGGCAGGGGTTCAGGCAGCAAGGGAAGTGCATGATGTTGCGCTAGGGCAAGGACGAGTGCTGCTGGATTTAACTCCGTGGCCGCCCTGATTCCAGGGTATGCACTGGTCAGCCTGGGGTTGATTTCAAGCACCTTCGGACCCTCGGGCCCCAAAATAAAATCGATTCCGGCAAACCCCCAAAGCGAAGGAAGCGCGCGGGCGACGCGAGAAAGGAGCGCTTTGAAGATCCCTTCAGGATCGGGCCGAGCATGCACCGTGATGCCTAGCAAGCGAAAGCCCTCTTGGGTTTGACAAATGTTTTGACGGTTGCAGCAGAGGAGTCGTCCTTCCCCTTGGTAGAAAATTCCCGAAAGGCTTAAGGCTTCTCCCTCCAAAAGTGGCTGCGCCACCCAGGTTCTTGAATCCTCTTTTTCATCGAACATCCGTTGTTCATGGGGTCCTTGAATGATGAAGGTATCCTCGCAGCCTACGCCATCGTCGATTTTGAAGACCCAAGGATAATCCCATTCGGCTTTGAAGCCGGGATTTTCCAGTACAAGAGTGGGCACAATGGGTACCCCATGCTGAGCGAGGCTTTTCAGGGTTCTACTTTTGCTGGTGGCGAGAAGCACGCCCTCGGTTGGGGTCGTCAAAAGGCGTTTGCCATGGCGCTCGATAAGGGCACAAATGGCGGCAAGGCACCCCCCGGTCTCAGGAGCGATGGGCCAGACGGCATCCACGTTCACTAAGGAACGAGACAGAAGGACCTCGGGATCTTCGTGGGGTTGAACCCAGAGAAGCTTTAGCCTGTGATCGTCGAAAGGGCAGGGATTAAGCCGCGCATCCCGAATAAGGGTCACGGTATGTTCTGGCAGATGCAAAAGATCCCGAACCAGAGCCATCACCATCCGCTCGCCCTCTTCGATCAGGCTGGCACATGGGTTTCCATTGTGGCCACCGCCGGTAAGATACTCATAAACCAGAATGTGCATGGTCCTTGTCTGTGGAACTGATACCTGTCATTGATCTTCAGGGCGGCTGCTGCGTGCATGCCCAAATGGGTTTGAGGCACCTATACCGCCCGTTAACTTCCTTTGGTGATGGCCTTGGGACACCCAGTGCGGTCGTTGCGGCCTATCTGGCGATAGCGCCGTTCAAGACCCTCTACCTTGCAGATCTCGATGCCTTGACCGGAAAGCCACCGCAGTGGGCATTGATCGAGAGTCTAGCGGAGAATTTTCCGAAATTGAGGTTTTGGGTTGATGCAGCGGGCTTTCCTCCCCCGGTTCAACTCCAAGAGCGGATCTCCATGATTGTCGGAAGTGAGTCTTTGCCCCGCGGTCTGGGTGATGCGCTACCGAACGAGGGCATCCTTTCCTTGGATTATCGCCACAATCGCTTGCTTGGGGGGGCAGAAATTCTGAGTCACACGGAGCGCTGGCCCTCTCGCGTGATTGTGATGAGCCTTTCGTTGGTGGGAAGTCTGGGGGGGCCCGATTTTTCCCGCCTTCATGAATTTAGATCCACCTACCCTGGAATCCGGCTTTTTGCTGCCGGTGGGATTCGTCATGCCCAAGATCTTGAAGATCTTGCTGCTTTAGGGGTTTCAGGCGTTCTTCTTGCGACCGCCCTGCATCAAGGCGCTTTGGATGGGATAACGCTTCAGCGCTTTATGCTTTCCGCTGATCTTGAGGCATAAAAAAACGCCGTCCCGAGCCGGGACGACGTTTTTTCAGAAGCTTCGCTTACTTGTGTGCAGCGAAGGGGTGCTCAGACTGACCCTTCTGCTTTACAACGTCAGCAGCCTTCGGCTCACCCGCAACAGCGCGCTTGATAGAGAGCTTGGTTGCTTCGTAGTTGT
>JBEGVN010000011.1:0-5568 GCA_041178325.1 Pseudomonadota bacterium | reverse complement strand
GATACAGACACACCATCCTTGGTAAGGTGGATGATAGATATTCCATGGGATAGCCTGCAACGGGTGAATCCCCGTAATTTACTACGTAACGCTACGTAGACTTTCTTCGGGCTGAGGAGGGTCGGCCTGGAAACGATTTATTGTCTGAAGGCTTCGACGGGGATAAGGATACGAACCTCATCACTGATGCCGGGAAGGTATTTGGTCATCCCATAATCTGAGCGTTTCAAATGTGCTTCGATGTTGGCTGCGCAAATCGGCTTCTTCACGATCGGGTTCTCTCCACAAGTGAACCCTTGGATGGCGAGGCGCAATGGTCGGCTTATTCCAAGGAGATTCAATGTTCCTTCGGCGGCCACAGGATTTTCGCCCTCAAAAACAAATTGGCTCGATTCAAAGGTGATTTCTGGAAATTGCAGGGTATTGAAGAAATCCGGGGATTGCATGTGCTCATCCCATTTGGGAAGGCCCATATCGATGGAATTCGCTGCGATGATGAATTTGACGTGACCCCGGTGCGCCTTGCGATCGAGTTCAATCGCGCCCTGAGTATCATTGAACCTTCCTCTCTGGGTTGAAAAGCCCAGATGATTGACCTCAAACACCGGAAGGGTATGGTTTGAATCGATGATAAAGGTCTCTGCTGCGCAGGCGCCAGTGAACAGTAGCAAGCAAACAAGCATGAATCGCGATTTCATAATGCCTCCAAGAAATATCGACTTTTTTCCGTGATTCTCTCGTTGATGAAGGAGCCAATCAAATGGGTCGTATACCCTGCCACGATGGGGCTCGCAAAGAACGCTTTCCTCTCGGCTAATGGCGGCGCGAGATCGATGCGTGGGCCGTAAAGCCGTAAATGACAGCTAGCGCGGTTAGAGAGGCCTTACGCAGGGCCCGATGAGAAGGAGCAGTACAACGACTTGAACGTGGAGTAGCTACCCTAAACCGCCCAAATCGTGAGTATTCTCCCCCGGTGATACCCGGGGGAGAATGTTCTCGTTTTACTTCACGTAAAACTTTGCTGTAGCTGTCTGGGTGTCATCGAAGACGACGGTGAAAAGGAGGCAAGATTTACGAAGATTGGGAACCTTCCAAGCGAATTCCAAATTCTTTCGACCTTTGCTCCAAATGGTATTGGTCAATCGAATCCCTGCCGGGTTGAGGCCGGAGGTTGCGGCATCGGTGTTGCAATCAATTTCTCTGTAAAAACGATCAACTACAACAGCGGGGTTAGTGACCTTGGTTCCAGACTGATCAGTCAAGTTCCAAGCAAATTTAAGATTCTTTCCCTTGGTCGTATTAGTAACCCCATTATTGACGATCGGAGCCTTGAAACCGCTGAACGTGTAAATATTGCGAGTACTTCCACCACCGGTAGGAATCGTAGGTACGTTCGTAGGAACGGTCGGCGAGGTTGTTGGTACAGTTGGGGTTCCGCTCGGAATTGTCGGAATGGTTCCCGGAACGGATGGGCCGTTTGTCGGAATGGTCGGCACACTCACTTCGGCTTGAACGACTCCTGAAAAAGCCAGGATAGCCAGAGTAATCAGTTTAGTTTGTACGATCTTAGAAAAATTCACGGTATGGGTGCCCCCGTTTGTTTGTAATCGGTCTTCCCGATGAGCGTGAAAACAATTTCTTCACCCGAGAAGCAAGCCTTTAGCATCACTGCCGACTCGTTGTCGCGCATTTTAAACTGCCTAAGTTTTTTTGGCACAGCCTTGGTTTCGCCTATTCGGCGCATGAACAATGCCGGCTCGTTGCGTCACTTTCCAATGCAGAAGCTTGAAAAAATCCTTCCCAATAGATCATCGCTACTGAATGCGCCGGTGATTTCAGACAAGTGTCCCTGGGCGGCTCGAAGATGTTCTGCAAGGAGTTCTGGCTGGTGACCTTTCAGCGCGTTTTCCCCCAATGCGATTTCTTCCTGAGCCTCCATCAGCGCGTCCAGATGCCTTCGCCGCGCCATGAAAAGGCCCTCCCCGGCCTGAGAAGAGCTTGAGTGGGTGAGCAGATGGTTTTTGAGTTCCTCTACCCCGGCTCCTGTTTTCAGGGAAAGTCTAAGTTCAATGCCCATTGGGGTTTCTAGAACCCCGGCGAGATTTCCCGAAAGATCGATTTTGTTTCGAACCACGAGATACGAGCACCCCTCGGGAAGATCTTGCGTGATCTCGATGAGATCCTCAGGGTGCCGGTCATCGACGACGATGACGATCTGATCCGCTTTTTCAAATGCCTCCCGGGCTCTTCGAATACCCTCTTTCTCGATCGGGTCTTCGGTCTCCATGCGAAGGCCTGCGGTATCGATGACATGAAGGGGGATTCCCTCAAGCTCAATGTGTTCCCGGAGGGTGTCTCTTGTGGTGCCGGCGATGGGTGTGACAATCGCGCTCTCACGGCCTGATAGGTGATTCAGAAGGCTTGATTTTCCTGCATTGGGCTTTCCTGCGAGGACGAGCGTCATTCCCTCTCGAAGTAAGGCACCTTGCCGAGAGGCTGAAAGCACGGACTCAAGATTGGCTTTCAGCCCTCGAATTTGCTCCTCTACCGCGGCATCACCCAGAAAGTCGATGTCTTCATCAGTGAAATCAATCGCCGCTTCCACAAACAGCCGAAGCTGAATACAGGCTTCGACCAACGCGTGAATGCGTTTTGAAAACTCACCCTCGAGAGATCGCGTTGCAGCCCGTACACCTTGATCCGTCTCGGCATCGATCAGATCGGCAACCGCCTCCGCCTGCGCAAGATCGATCTTATTGTTTAAAAAGGCGCGTTCTGTAAATTCGCCAGGCCACGCGGGACGGCATCCCAGTTCGAAAAGCCGGGCCAGAATGAGATCTAGAAGGACGGGGTTGCCGTGAGCATGCAGTTCGAGAACCGATTCTCCGGTATAAGACCGGGGTCCCGGAAAATACAGGGCAATTCCCTGATCGAGGCGTTCGCCGTCGGCATTCCAGAAAGCGGAAAAGAGCGCTTCACGCGGCGCGGGTTTTTTTCCGAGGAGGGGTGTGAACAGGCTTTCAACCTTTGGGCCTGAGACTCGAATGACACCTACACCGCCGCGCCCCGGAGGAGTCGCGACGGCGGCGATGGTGTCTTCCCATGATGATCTCATGGGATCAGAGAGGCTTCAGGTTGCTCAGGCCTTTGCGACCTGTGCCCCAATGGTCTTGTTGATATACCACTGCTGGAGAATCGACAAGAGGTTGTTCACAACCCAGTAGAGCACGAGCCCTGAGGGGAAGAAGGCAAAAAAGCCCGTGAACATGATGGGGAAGAACTGCATGATGCGTGCCTGCAGGGGATCAGCCGGCGGGGGGCTGAGACGCTGCTGGATGAACATGGAAATCCCCATCAGAACCGGCAAAATGAAGTAGGGGTCCTTGGCCGAGAGGTCCATCAGCCAGCCGAAGAAAGGCGCCTGACGCATTTCAACCGTCTCGATCAATACCCAGTAAAGCGAAATGAATACCGGGATCTGAACCAGAATCGGAAGACAGCCACCCAGTGGGTTAACTTTTTCCTTACGGTAGAGCTCCATCATGGCCTGGTTCAGCTTTTGTCGGTCACTACCGTACTTTTCCTTGAGCTCTGCCATCTTCGGCTGCAGCTTGCGCATGTTAGCCATGGAACGGTAACTTGCGGCTGAAAGGCGGAAGAAAAGGGCCTTTAAGGTCAGTGTTACCAGAATGATGGCCAGGCCCCAGTTGTTGAACAGCTTGTGGTACTGCTCAAGCAACCAGAAGATGGGCTTTGCAATGATGGTTAGGGCGCCATAATCAACGGTCAGATCAAGGCCAGGGGCCGTGGCTTCAAGAACGTGCTGAAGCTTGGGGCCTGCAAAGAGTTCCGCTGTGAGTGTTTTTGAGGTCCCAGCGGGGACTTCGACCGTCGGACCGTATGCACCGATCACGAAATGATTATCCGCGAGCGACTTGGTATAAAAGCCGTTATCTTCACCGCGCGGTGGAATCCACGCCGCAGCAAAATAATGCTGGATCATGGCGATCCAACCGTCCTTTGCGGTTTTATCCAGATTCTCGGACGCCATGTCCTTGAAGCTTATTTTCTTGTACTTGTCTTCCGGGGTGTAAAGAACGCCGCCCGTGTATGTCCGGACAAACTGGTCCTTGTTT
Organism: Pseudomonadota bacterium; assembly: GCA_041178325.1. Taxonomy (GTDB): domain Bacteria; phylum Pseudomonadota; class Gammaproteobacteria; order Methylococcales; family Methylococcaceae; genus UBA6136. Next base: position 1,432 of record JBEGVN010000011.1, on the reverse strand, counting down.
TTGTCGCCAGGATCCTTACGCTGCAGCTGCACGTACTGGCGCGTCGATATCGGCGCCGTGCCGTTGTTGTGGATGGTCTGCTCCAGCGCAATGTCATAGCTGCCGCGCTTGAGGATGTATACCTTCGAGACTTCAACCCCATGGGTGTTGGTCCAGGTCAGCGGTACACGGAGGACCTCTTGCCCTTCGGCCAGCACATAGTTTTGGGCTTGAACCTTCCAGACGGTGTGGTGATTCGGAGCAGATCCCTCATCCCCAATCAGACCATTCTGGGCAATGAAAATGAGATCCTGATCCGTAAAGAGGCGGATGGGTTGTTCCGGGTGGTCTTTGTTTTCCGGGTAGCTCTTAAGTTCGAGTACGCGGATATCGCCGCCTTCGGTATCAAGTTCAAGGCGAACCACATCAGTCTCAACCAAGATGCGTTGCTTGCTCTGAAGTCCCACGCCGTCATCGGTGCTGGCTGATGTTGCAACCGCGCCGGTTCCCGAGGCCTGTCCAGCCGGAACATCCGGATTCTTTGGCGCGCCGGCTACCGCTTGGGGGATCTGCGGCTTGGGGCCGTAATCGATCTGCCATTGCTGGTAAAGCATGACGCTCAGAAAGAAGAAGAAGACGACCAGTACGAACCTTGCGTTGTCCATTGTTGTGTTATTCCGGTTTCTTATTTCAGGGCACGGGATCGAATCCGCCAGTGTGCCATGGATGGCACCTTGAGAGACGTCTTATCGTTAATAGAGTTCCCCTGATCGCACCATAGCGCTCTAAAGCCGTTAGAGCATAGGCGGAGCAGGACGGTTCAAAACGGCAGTGCTGTCCCAGCCAGGGACTAATCAAGTAGCGGTAGAGCTTGATGAGGGTGATGAGAATGAGCTGCATTGTCTCACCAGATGATCCCAGTGCCTACGTAATGATCGGGAGAGGGTGGTTGCATCGGCGTGCGCGGCCGCCGGTCTTGCGAGAACGACATAGTCGAAGTTGCCAAGGTCAGTCCAACGGAGCCGAAAAGTTTCCCGGGCGATCCGCTTGACGCGATTGCGGTCTACGGCTTGCCGAACGTTGCGCTTTGAAATCGCCAGCCCCAATCGCGCACCCGTTCTTCCGTTGGATTTCGCCAAAACGGTGAGAAAGTGGTCGGAGGATTTGAGCGCTTCTCCAAATACCCGCTGATAGTCCCGTCCCGTCAGAAGGCGGTGGGTACGGGGAAAGTCGAAGCGCGGGGCGGGCAATCCGTTGCCGTTAGACGGTCAGTTGCTTCCGGCCCTTGGCGCGTCGTGCATTGATCACGAGGCGACCACCACGGGTCTTCATGCGAGCACGGAATCCGTGAGTACGGACACGCTTGATCTTGCTAGGCTGATAGGTTCTTTTCATGGTGAGAGGCCTTGAACACGGGCTACAAAAGAGGCGGAATGCTAAAGCACGAAGGGAC
>JBEGVN010000010.1:0-7087 GCA_041178325.1 Pseudomonadota bacterium | reverse complement strand
GGGACATCCAAAGTCCAGTCAATCAGAATTCGCAGATTCCGTTCGAGTCCGGGCATCGTGGCGAGATTGCTCATGCGCGAGAAGAACCAGGCGGGGAGTCCGGAGGCCATCACGCCGAAAAGCCGAGCCAGCGAGTGTCTTCCCATGTTGAAGGCCATTACCAGTCTCTGCTTGAACGCAAAGGCACGTGGTGCAAATCCCTGTGAGGCCGCCCAGGCATTTTCGCCGGCATGGTGCCCAAGATCCATCCAGTCGGAAGTGGTGGTGTAGCGACGACGACCCTCTGCAGCTTCCGTCAGGGCCTGAGGCGGGAATGCAGCCCACAGATGCGCATAGCCTTCGACCTTGAGTGTCAGGTCACTCTTCAAGGGCCAGGTCAGCATGTGATCATCGACCGAGAGTGTCGGCATCATAAAGCAACTGTTGACGATGAAGCTGGCTTGATCACGTTCGCCGTTGGCAAAGACGATGCTGTCCTTCGTCACGGCGGTGACTTCGCGCTCCCTTTCGATCCGCACACCGGCCCTGGCGAGAGCCGCCTCGACCCTTGGCCGAATGGCGGCTTCAAAATCGCTGAAGGGTATTTTGATGTCTTCATAGAGCGTGATCTGCCAGCCCTCCGTCTGAAGGATGGGGTAGGACGGTTTCGCGGTTTCGAGCATCGCTGAGATTTCTTCAGCTGTACCGCAGGCCCTTTGGCCGGATCCGATCACCGCAAAGGTCAGGAGTTTTTGACGTTTTTCGGCAGATTCCTCAATCTCGGCCATTTCCACCCGGTTCATGATCTGCTTCCGGATATGGAGAGCATCCCCGACTGAATTGATTGGGCTGGTGTGGGCCATGAGGCCAGGATAACGAGTCAGATTAGGCACCAGAAACTGCGCCAAGATCAATTCGTCATAATCAATCCGGCGATCACGGTCATCTGTCGTGTGGATCATCACCTGCCTGTTTTGAGTGTCTACAGCGCGCACATCAGCCAATATCACCTGGGTCCGTTGCAGGATTCTTCTGATCGGATTGACGGCATTTCCCGGCTGCATGGTGCCGCCAATCACTTCCGGCAGCAGGGGATAGAAAAGAACATTGGGCTGGTCACTGATCAAGGTGACCTCCACATGACTGAACTGGCCAATCAGCCGTTCGATCTTCATCGCGGCATGAATACCGCCTACGGTCCCGCCAAGAATGACGATACGGGCTTTTTTGTCTTTGGCTTCAGGCATGGCGAAATGTCCTGCTCCGTTGAAAAGGAATGACAGCATGACGCTGTAGAAAAGGGCGTGCGACATGAAGCTTTCGGGCAGCATGGCCGCAAACATGAAGAACGCACCCAGGAAAAAAAGAGCTAATGGGCGCAACAGAATTCCCGCGATGATCAGAATGCCGGCGGTAAATTCGACCAGCGCCATCACCAAGGTACTGACCTCCGGGGGAAGCCCCGCAAGAGAGATGTCATGCAGGGTCAGGATGGCAATGGTGAGATTTGGCTGGAAAACTTTGTAGGTGACGGCAAGATAAAAGATGTTAATGCCGGTCAGAATTCGCATGATGGCCTGGGCCCGGGCTCTCGGGTAGGCCGCCAGATGGTCTTGCATTTCGGCCCAGTTTGGATGCGTGGGAAGCGGCAAGAAAAAGCTGCCTGGACCTTGAAAAAGAAGATAGATTGACACGCCGACCAGAGCGCCTGCATAGGCATAGATCGCAGATTGAAAGGCGACAGTTGCAAATAACGTCAATACCAGTAGCGAAGCAGCCAGGACCCGCACATAGACACCGAGCAGGATCCCAAGCCCAATGCCGAATTCCAGCCACCTGATCCAAGGCATCGGGGGATAGCACAGGGTCAGCTCCAAGTCGGGGGCAAATAGGGTCGGGGACGACATGGGCAGGACCCCATAGCGGGGCTCGAGACCGAAGGCCGAGGAGATCAGAACCCAACCGAGGCAAAATCGGATGATCGGCGCAACGAGGTGGCCGTAGGACGAAAGACGCGCCTGAAGGTCAGGAAAGAGTTCGCGTGCACCGGTGAATCCGAGGCGTATCCAGCCCGCCGTAAAGGCGAGAAAACCACCGATCATGACGGCATTGATCCAGGACCATTCCCGCCAGAGTTCGGGTAAGGGTTTGGCACCCCAATCGGCGATCTGACTGTCGGTCAGAATCCAGCGTTCATGAGCGAAAAGAGGGCTGGAAAAAAGAAACAGTGCAATCAGGTGATTTCCAGCCGATAGGCTGAATAGCCCTCTCAGGACTGATTGAAAAGGGTTCTTGCCGCCAAAGGGCGAAAAAAATGACCGCAAGGAACTTCGACCAGACATTATTCTCCATCCATTGTTCTTATTGTTTTTAGGATGGGCAGATCGGTCTCCCGATGCTGTGCTTGATCAGGATTATTTCCCGTCTCGAGCGATTCCGGTGGTTGAAGACCAGTCCTTCGCCACTTGGCACGCCCGCATCCCTTGGATTCGCTCCATAGTATGCATTCAAAAAAGAACGCAGTGAATCACTCCCTTGCCCTGAGCTTTCAAAATTCCTGAGGGGCTTGAATCAGTGGGCTGGAGCGATCTCGAAAATCACCATTTCGGCATCACTGCCGCTGATATTTTCTATGGTCATGGCGGATCCTGTTTCCCAAAAGACATCCCCTGCGCCATAGACTTGGGTCTGTCCGCTGTCCTCTACCCGGAGCTTGCCTTTGAGGATATAGCGCGGACCCTGTCCATCATGGGTGTGAAGTGGGGTCTTGAATCCCGGGGGGAATGTGACTCGAATGACCCGGGTTTCGGCGGATCCGGGTGGCGTCTGGATTTCCCGTTTCAAGAGTGTCTGGCGGCTCATGGGTTCGGTTGCAACGGATTCGTCCGCGGGTGCCAGCTGGGGGAGAGCCGAGAGGGTCAGCAGGATGAGGGCTGCCTGCAGAGGGATGTATTTACTCATGGTGCTTTTGTATCCAATACCTGTTCAATCGCTGTAAGACCACAATTAGTTCCGAGTAGTTCATTGGCGCGGGCTCGAACTGATCCATTGGGTAATGGATTGGATGACATCGCGATGGATAGCATCGGGGTAGGGCTGTTTGGTTTTGGGAACCTTGAAGGAATGGTCGCCACCTTCAAGGGTGACGAGGGTGGAAGGTCCCCCCAGCTTTGGCAGGGCATTGCGAAGGTGATCGAGGTCGCAGAGCGAGTCCCGCGTTCCCTCGATAAAGAGGCTTGGACATCGAATCGTGAGCCAGTGATCAGTCCGCGCCTTTTCGGGCTGTTTCGGTGGATGCAGGGGATAGCCTAAAAAAATTAGCCCATCGCAGGGGAGTCCTTCTGCTACGGCCATGGAAGCCATTCGACCACCCATGCTTTTTCCCCCAAGAAAAAGTCGGCGGGGTTGAAGCGTGGGGTGTTCCATGAGTGCCTGAACGATAGCCGCCCAGGTCAGAAGAAGGAGAGCGGGGCGGTCCGGTGCCTTGCGCCCGAGTTCCTTGTAAGGAAAATTGAATTTGATACTAAGAAGGCCTGCGTTGGCCAATCCCTCATGGTAGACGGTCATAAAGGGGTGATGCATGTCATTACCGGCCCCATGGGCCAGGATCACGGCATCACTTTGACCCTGGGTGTAGTTTTCAGGTACGGACCAAATGGAGCTGACCGTGAGATCAGGGCCTACCGAAATGGGGATAAGTGATCGGTTCATCGTTAATCTCGCGAGAAACCCGGTCCTTTAGAGGAGTAGTCAATGCTCAATTGCTGTTCACTATGGCTCAATCTACCAAAACCACATGACGATTCGAATCGAAATTGAGGCTTAATAATGAGGTACGGATTCCATTTGAGGATCCGCCAATCCTATACTGGGCCAACTTTTCACTCATTTTGGAAAAGCCCGTGCGTATGCCATCCAAACTGATGCTGGTCAGCCTGCCGCTCTTGTTGGCCGGCGGAATTTCAGGCCTCTATCTCCTCAAAATGCTCTCGGTTCTGGCCTTCGTCTCAGGAGCGATCGGATTTTTATGGCAATGCATTGAAAAATGCTGTGCAGAGGGGGAGTTCCCTGAATGAGCCCCACTCAATCGCGCGTTCATGAGGGCTTTGGAGATCCCCCGCCCACGAAATTCCATAAGCACAAATACGCGTTTGATTTCGCCATATTGGCCCGTGCTGTCTTCCAGAGTTTTGACGGCTCCACAGCCCACGATCTTGAGTCCCTCCTCGTATCCCATAAATCGGACATGGGGTTGATCCAGATCGTCGGGGTTACTCAGGTGATTGCTCTCAGGAGGGTAGAGCGCACCAAGATAGGCGTCACTGGCCTCGAGAAGCTTCAGGGCCACCGGCGAGTAGGGGTCGAGATCAATGACGGAGGCGTGTCTTCCCATGAGCAAATCCATCCTGTTTTTTTCGATTTGGTTAAAGGGGATAACTCTGCATGGCGTGGTCCTCGGAGCAATACCTTCGGTTCGCGACCATCCTCCACTTCAGCATTTCCCGATCCAGTTCGAAATGAAGGTCTTTCGGGCGGCCCTCGCCCTTCACTTTTCGCAGGAGGGCTCTGTAGCCCTCCAGTGCTTCAGCACAGTGCCCCATGAGTTCGTCATGCCGCGCCAGAATGTACTGATCCATCAGCGGTTTCGTTCGGTAATGGCGGAAGCGATAAGCCGTATTGAGAAGATTGAGATATCCATTTGGCCAAAGTTCAAGAGGCGCCGAGAGGATCGATTCCACCAGCCGTAGCTCCGGTTTTTCTCGAAAGAAATCCCAAACGGCATGGTTGGGGTGGGTATAGGTTTCCTTGAGTTCCTGAAGCAGCCCCTGATTCGTTGCATAGTACCCGTAGGCCCGATGAATCAGGTTTCTCTGGGAATCTGTTTTGGCTGATTGGGTGTCCAGCGCGCAGAAGGCGGGCACCGGGATATTGAGCGGGAGATGGAGGAAGGGGTCAGAAAAGACCCAGTCCTGGCCATCGAACCACTCCAATATGGTGTGGTTGCTGATGCCGGAGTCAAAGAAGAGAGGGACAGCCCTTGAAGGAATCCCCCTGAAGTAGAGGAGCCGAGAAAGTGTCTTGGCCTGCTGATCGCAAAGTGCGAAACCGTTGAGTAAAAAAACCAGAGGTGACTTCTCGCCCTTGATGTAAAGGTTTCGTGAGATCTGATGGGTAGTCAGAAGGAAGAGGGTCTCCTCGATCTCCCGAGTCGAAGATGCCTCAATTCGGGATGGTGTGACCTGAGCCAAATGTCTGAAGAGGGCGACCTCATAGATATAATCCAGCTTCCAGAGTACCAGTCCGAAAAGCAATCCAGGCATCAGGAAGATAACTGTGATGCTTTTCAAAATCCTGACAGGGCGGCCGGGCCGTTTCAAATGAACGTATCCGTGGTCATGGGTTCGAATCGCCAAGATGATTTTTTGTTCGCTCAGCTGCATGCATTCCTATGCCAAGGCATTATAGGAGAGAGAGCCTCCCGGGCGTTAACGGTCAATTAAAGAAAAAGGCGCTCATTTTGAGCGCCTTTGGTCCTGTAATGGGGGAGTCCGCAAGGGTCTTTTGACTTTCAGGCGGGCTTCCCCTGACCCGGTGCATAAAATTATTTCTTTGCAGGCGCTCCCGCAAGCTCAAGATGCTTGAGGGCTTCCTTGGCGTGCGCAGTGCCCGCTGCAGCATCGCCTTTTTTGGCAGTATCGATGGCGGCCTTAAGGTGGACAATCCCTTCAGTGGTGTGCGGATTCGGCTCCGCCTTTTCTGAGGCATTGGCGTGCTCAAGAGCAACACCTGCATGTTCTGAAAGCGCAGGCGCCTTTCCCGCTTCGCCTTCCTTGATCGCAACCTTGGTGTGCTCGACGGCCTGGGGTAGATGAACGGATTCGGCAAGGGCCAGATTTGAAATCAGGGCCAATGATGCAAATGCAAGAAAACTCTTAAGGGTCATAAGGGCTCCGGTTCTCGTGAAGAATAAGGGTTTGATCGTTTGAAGATTTGAAGTTCAAATCGACACGTTCAGTATGGCAAGCTGAACGCGTCTGAATCATACCGTTTGCGCACAAGCATATTCCGTAATGATCATTACGTAGATATCTATTATTGCGTATGGTTATGAGATGCTCGTGTCTTTGTCATTGCTGAATCCTTTTAGACGCGTCAATACAAGGTCAACGTAAGAGCGTGCCTCATAGAGATCCGAAACGAATGCGCCGTGAAACTTGGGAAGCTGTAGCGAAAGGAGTTCGCGATCAATAACGGAAAGTCGACCAAGCATGGCATTTTGCTCTTTGGGAGACACGGTGCGAAACCGCCGCTCGATCTGGACCATCTCCCAGTAGTAACGCTGGATACGTAACTGGGAGTAGGCCCCGTAAATATTGGGACCGAGCTGCATGACGGGCCATACGACGGTCACGAGCGGAAGCAAAACATAAAAGGACTTGAGAAGGATTTCGTAGATCGATGGCGGGATGAATTGCCTTCCGAGCGGCATGCCATTGTTGTAGAAGTCGGTAGCAATTTGACTGGGCTTAAACGCTTCCTGGCTAGTGAAGTTCGGAAACTCTCCCCGATCCCCGAGAAGGCAACCGCTGTTCCCATATCGGCTCTTGAGGTAATGCGCCAACGCGAGGAGAACGCCATCGTCGATGTCTTTTCTGGCGATGGCACTTACGGTATAGGCGATGATGGGGACATCTGTTTTCGGTATGCCCCGGGCCACATCAATGCCTGAAGCCGGATAGGTCATGGCGCGCAGCATGGGAAGTTTGCCACTTACCGATTCAGTATCGATGAGAGCGGCCAATTCGATCTTTCCTTGAACCAGCAGGTCGGGTATCCCCTCGAATTCATTCTTCATGCCATGGGGCGACTCGAGTTCCTCTGGAATCCGGTGGATGATGACGTCCCAGTTTCCTGCCGATAGCAGTGAATCAGGCCAGGTATTGATGATGCGGGTGTTCTCGGGTGTCACACCGGCCAGCGTAAAGATTTTCTCGAAGATCATGTCGTTAGAGTAGGGCGAGGCCTTGGCGCCACCCGGGGTGAAGACGGGTTTGCTGTTCCCCTCCGGTGTAGCCCAGATCACGATCCGTTTGCCTTTAAGGTCACT
>JBEGVN010000009.1:0-28405 GCA_041178325.1 Pseudomonadota bacterium | reverse complement strand
GTGGGGTAAAACCGATATTTGTAGGCCCGTTTGCGCGTATTCACGACACGGAATATAGCTTATGCTAACCACCCTAACAACCGCTCTCCGGATCGGAGAGTTCGCTATCCCTCCCCGCCCTAAAGGAAGGGGTTTCTCGCGAAGGAACGGATGAACCAAAACCTTTACACTGAGCCCGAACTCCTTTAGTGCTCTTAATTCCGAACGATGTTGCAATCCATCCTCTTCCTGCTCGTCATCGCGACAGTCCTTTACCTCAGGAATAAGCTGCGGGAAACGCCTTTGGCGCGACTGAACCCGACACAGCAATCGCTAATTGCCCTCGGCATTCTGGTTTTGCTTTTGCTCGCTCTGACCGGAAAACTGGGCATGCTGATACCGTTATTTGGTGCTGTAGCCGCCGCATTTATCGCACTCGTCTCAAGGCTCATCCCTGTTATCGTCCCGCTCTTTGCGCGCCATCTTCCCGAATGGCTAGAGCGCATGAGAGGACGCGAGGAAGACTCAAGGAGACCTTCAGGATCCGAGCGACAAAGTTCATCAGCGCGAACTGCTTACCTTGCAATGACGCTCGACCATCATAACGGTCAGCTCGACGGCACGATCCTGCAAGGGCCGCATGAAGGCAAGAGGCTTTCCGAACTCTCTATGAAGGCACTTGTGGACCTCTATACCTTCTACTTAAGGGATGATCAGGAATCTGCCAAACTGCTTGCAGCGTTCATAGAGCGTACCTTTGGTCATCAGTGGCAGAACGATCACGAGAATCCGCGGTCCAGTCCAGGACCTTCTATGGATCGAGAAGAGGCCTTTAGTATCCTAGGACTTGAGCCCAATGCCACGGATGAAGACATCATCGCAGCGCACCGACGCTTGATACAAAAACTGCACCCCGATCGCGGGGGATCGGATTACCTGGCATCACGGATCAATCAGGCCAAAGATTGCCTTCTGAGTAAGCGGCCACATTAAGGCCGCACCGAGCAAAGAATTGAAGGGGCTCTGAGTCTTCACCAAGGTGCTAGAATTCGAGGCCTTGATGTCCAGACCATGCCACTGCCAACGCCTTCTGGAGGAAACATGAAACTGATCACTTCGATAATCAAACCGTTCAAACTCGATGATGTTCGCGAGTCGCTCTCTGAACTTGGAATCACCGGTATTACGGTGACTGAGGTGAAGGGCTTTGGCAGACAGAAGGGGCACACCGAACTCTACCGGGGTGCAGAGTACGTCGTGGACTTCCTTCCCAAAGTCAAAATTGAAGTGGCGGTCAGCGATGCTCTGCTCGATCAGTCCATCGAATGCATTATTAAGGCGGCCAACACCGGGAAGATCGGTGATGGCAAAATTTTCGTCAGCAATCTCGAACAGGTTATCCGAATTCGGACGAGCGAAACTGGCGACCAGGCACTCTGAGACTCCACATCCCCCGTGACCTTCAATTCAAACGAGCACCCCGGCGAAAACGCCGGGACCACTCCTAGCACTGTTTTTTCATCTGCCGAGAAGTCGAACAAGGCGCCCGATGGAAACGATCGGCTGAGGGAGATTCCCTACAACTACACGTCCTACTCTGACCGAGAAATCGTCATTCGACTTCTGGGCCCAGAGTATTGGGAGATTCTTGAAGAGCTCAGAGCTGAGCGAATCACCGGACGATCCTCGAAGATGTTGTTCGAGGTGCTCGGTGACATCTGGGTGATCCAGAGAAACCCCTATCTCGAGGATGACCTGATCGATAACGCTTCGCGTCGCAAGGCTCTCCTCGGCGCCTTAAGGCACCGACTTCAACAGATGGACGAGCGCCGCAAGTCCCTGGAAATTGAAAATCCAGGACGAGTCCCAAAGGTTCTCGCCCTTCTAGAAGCTGCAAATCGGGCGGTCGATCAGTTTGAAACAACACTCGATACGACACGACGTCTTCGGCAGAAGGCCATGAAGCTGCTGTCCCGACATACTCGAAGGGACAACATCAATTTCGACGGCTACGCACGTGTAACTCATGTGACCGATGCGACCGACTGGCGCGTTGAATATCCCTTTTTAGTGCTTTACCCCGACACAGAAGAGGAAATCGCACCGCTAGTGAGATCTTGCATCGAATTGGGGCTCACCATCATTCCTCGGGGCGGCGGCACTGGTTACACGGGCGGCGCTGTTCCTCTGACGCCCCTATCAGCGGTAATTAATACCGAAAAGCTCCTCCGCATGTCGGTTCGTGAGCAGCATAACGGCAAGCCATTACTTCATACGGAAGCGGGCGTCGTGACCCGACGAGCAATGGAAGCGGCAGAAGCGAAGGGGTTGGTTTTTGCCTGCGACCCTACATCTGCCGATGCTTCATGTATTGGTGGCAATGTCGCCATGAATGCAGGTGGAAAAAAAGCCGTTCTCTGGGGGACTGCGCTAGATAACCTGATGTCCTGGCGCATGGTAACGCCAGATGGCAACTGGCTTGAGGTTGAACGCCTCGACCATAACTACGGAAAGATCCATCTTGTCCCGGAGGTTCACTTCCTTCTCAAACGTTTCGATCCAAAGGGGCAAACCCTGTTGGGTGAGGAAACATTGAAGATACCCGGTGAACGGTTCAGAAAAATCGGCCTCGGGAAGGATGTCACTGACAAATTTCTTGGGGGGCTTCCCGGAATTCAAAAAGAAGGGTGCGACGGTATTGTGACCTCGGCCACCTGGATTCTTCATGAAATGCCGCCTGTGACCCGAACCTTCTGCCTCGAATTCTTCGGGCAGGTCAGGGAAGCCGTGCCGGCGATTGTTGAAATTCGAGACTTCCTGGAAGGACTTCCTAAGTCGGGCGGTGACCGGGTTATGCTGGCCGGTCTGGAACACCTTGACGAACGTTATGTTCGGGCCGTGGGCTATGCAACCAAGGCTAAGAAGAGGGGTCGCCCAAAGATGGTTCTTATTGGAGACATCGTCGGCGATAACGAGGATGCGGTAGCGCGTGCGACCAGTGAGGTCGTCAGAATCTGTAATGCCCGAGCGGGTGAGGGCTTTGTGGCCATTAGCCCAGAAACCCGAAAGACCTTCTGGCTGGATCGGGCCCGAACGGCCGCCATTGCAAGACACACCAACGCATTCAAGATCAATGAAGACGTTGTCATCCCCTTGCCAAGAATGGGGGAGTACTGCGACGGCATTGAACGCTTCAATATTGAACTTTCGATACGCAACAAGCTACGCCTATGTGACGCCCTCAGAACCTTTCTTTCAGGAGAGCTGCCTGTCCGCTCTTATGAAGAAGGGCTCGACAAAGATGAACTGATCGGAGAACGTCGCCAGCGTGCACTCACGGTTATTGATCGGGTCAGCACTCGCTGGCAGTGGATTCACGATCATCTTGATCTTGATCTTGGAACAGCCGAGGCCAAATTTGATGTTCTGGGGATTCATGCCGGTGAATTTAATAACCGGACCGAAGAGCCAACTTTATTCCATCGTTTACAGGATCACTCGATCCGAATCTCCTGGAAACAGGAACTGAGAAGTCCCTTCCAGGATATTTTTGAAGGGGACAATTTTCGGGCTGTTCTTGAGCGAATTGAGACCATCCATAGGGAAATCCTGCGTGGCAGGGTCTTTGTTGCTCTTCACATGCATGCAGGTGATGGTAACGTCCATACGAATCTACCGGTCAACTCCGATCATTACGAGATGCTTCAGGAGGCCAATGGAACGGTCGAACGTATCATGGCACTCGCACGTTCTCTTGGGGGGGTAATCTCGGGTGAACATGGTATTGGGATCACAAAATACGAATTCTTGACCCCCGACGAAGTCGCTCCATTTCACAGCTACAAGGCAAAAGTTGACCCTCATGGGCACTTCAACAGGGGAAAGCTACTTCCCGGTGGTGACCTAACCCGGGCATATACTCCATCCTTCAGCCTGATGGGATTTGAATCCCTGATCATGAAGCAAAGTGACATTGGGGCGATCGCGGACTCCGTCAAATCCTGTCTGCGTTGCGGCAAATGCAAACCAGTGTGTGCAACCCATGTTCCGAAGGCCAACCTGCCTTATTCGCCCCGCAACAAGATTCTTGCAACCTCCCTCCTGATCGAGGCATTTCTTTACGAAGAACAAACCCGTCGAGGCGTTTCCATCACCCACTGGAAGGAGTTTGAAGACGTAGCGGATCATTGCACCGTCTGCCACAAATGCTTCAACCCCTGCCCCGTCGACATCGATTTTGGCGAAGTTTCGATGAACATGCGCAACCTGCTGCGCAAGATGGGCAAGCAGAGCTTCAACCCAACCAAAAGCATCGCAATGCTTTTCTTGAATGCGACAACGCCGGGGACAATCAAACTACTGCGCGCGGGCATGGTGGATTTTGGTTATCGGGCCCAACGCATGGCCAGCGTCCTTCTTGCACCGTGGGGGAAATCCCAGGCACAGCACCCTCCGGCCTCGCTGGGACGCGCCCCGATTCGTGAGCAGGTCATACACTTCGTCAATAAGAAGATGCCCGGCAAACTCCCGAGCAAGACCGCTCGCGCTCTTCTGGACATTGAAGACAATCAGGTTGTTCCAATCATTCGCGACCCTCAAATCACAAGGGTCGAAACGGAGGCTGTCTTTTATTTTCCAGGATGTGGCTCTGAGCGACTTTTCTCCCAGGTCGGGCTTGCAACACAGGCCATGCTCTATCACGTCGGCGTCCAGACCGTGCTGCCACCAGGCTATCTCTGCTGCGGCTACCCCCAGCGAGCAGCGGGGCAAAACGACAAGGCCGAAAAAATTACAACTGACAATCGGGTCCTTTTTCACCGGGTCGCCAATACACTGAACTATCTTGACATCAAGACTGTGGTGGTTAGTTGTGGTACCTGTCTTGATCAACTCTATGGCTATGAGTTTGAAAAGATATTTCCGGGATGTCGTCTAATCGACATCCATGAATATCTTCTCGAGAAAGGCGTCTCGATCGATGGTGTGAAGGGCACTCGTTACCTGTATCACGATCCATGTCATAGCCCACTGAAGGTCAGGGATCCGATGAAGACTGTCAATGCACTGGTGCGACAGGATTCAGGGGCGCCTATCATGCGCTCTGATCGGTGTTGCGGCGAATCGGGAACCTTGGCTATCGCACGCCCCGATATTTCGACTCAGGTGCGTTTTCGAAAGCTTGAAGAACTTGAGAAGAACCGGAACACATTGGATGTGGAGAGCGAAGAGGGCCCAATCAAGGTCCTCACGTCATGTCCTTCATGCCTTCAGGGTCTAAGCCGCTATCGGGATGACATTAAGGAATTGGATGCCGACTACATCGTCGTCGAAATGGCTCGAAATGTCCTAGGCGAGCAGTGGATGAGAGACTACATCGATAAGGCCTCAAACGGCGGCATCGAGCGCATTCTCGTCTAAAGAGGCGGTCTGGCTTATGGGACAGAGGGAAGATGCTCACGACAAATCTTGTCGCATTCTGCCTCGATGAGGGCCTCGTGGGTCAATCCACACGAAGCCTTCCCGTCGTCTGATCGACGGTGATACGTGCAGCTCGCACAGACACCAAAGGTCTTGAGTCCATTCACCTTCTGCAGTGAGATCCAAAGGGTCTGAAGCGCAGAATCAACGGCTTGGCGCTCGGATAGCGTAAGTTGCTCCAATGCCGAGTTCAGTGCTTCGGGCGGAATGGCGCTAGACAGGGCATCCTTGCCTTTTTCGGTGAGCTTCAGATGGACGACCCGACGATCATTGGTATCCGCTGTTTTGGTTACCAGCCCGTCCCCCTCGAGCACTGCGAGAGTCTGTGAAACCGTGCCCTTCGTCAACCCTAAAAACTCCGCCACGGCCATCGGCGTGTTACTGTAATGATTACAGCGACTCAGGTAATGTAGCGCTTCCATCTGTACGGGTTGGAGACCTTTGCTATGGCCTGATTTGCGCAGGCTCGCTCGCATCAGGTTGGCAATCCGCTCCATTCGCTCGTACATCAGATTCGGCTTCATTCTAGTTATCCTTCTGTTCCGTCTCTTGCGGTCTCGCGCGTCTGGCGCCCTGTCTTCAAAATCAGACGGGGAAACCGGGACGTCGTGCTGACTATCCGAAGGGGTGATGAAGCAAGATTTGCGCCGTAATAAACTGCTTGCGGTTCAATTGGTTGAAGAACAGAAAATGCATCGGCCCACAAAAAACGCCCCGTAGTGGGGCGTTTTGCTATTTTTTGGTGCGATGGTTTACTTTTTTGAAGGCGCCTCTGGTGCGGGGCTCTTTACATCTGTGGGTTCGGCCGGTTGAGCTCGGTGCCCGTCGGTCGGTGCATTTTCGATCGCCTTACCCATACAGGTCATGATGTGATCGGTAATTCCCAAGGCCGCTTCACGCGCTCTCTGACGCGTTCCAAAGAGTCGCTCGAACTCATTGATCGAGGCCTCCGCATCTGCAGCAGATTTCACGTTGAAGAACTTCTCATAGGCCTTAAAGTATTCATCGCGACGGGGGTCGCCGGCAAATCCCGGAAGGCTGCTGGCAATCTCATCAATGACGCAATCTGCAACATCAGCCGGATCCAACTTATAGTCTTTCAGATCTTGATCCTCGCTGAAACGCTGGATCAGCACTTCCTTCAGGCCAGTCTTCTCCTTTTTCGCACAGGCAGATAGAACCAGCGCAGCCAGGAACAATACGATCAGCTTCTTCATTGACATCCCTTCGATTCAAAATTGACGATTATCGGCCCCTTGTCCATGCAAGGCTAGCCTTGGAGTAGTGTTTTCAATCTGGCAGGTGCGGAATGGCCTCGCCAGCCCTGCTCCCGCCACTCGCCTGAAGCAACTCAGCAACCTCCTTCGACTTTGAAAAGTCTGCCCCGAGACTGATGATGAAGGACGAGACTTCCTCAATTGTCATGGGCGACTTTCTGACCGTGGATTCATGAACGATCAGCGTAAATCCCGATGTCGGATTCGGCGATGTCGGAACATAAACCACCAACATTGCGCCCGTCCGATTGGTCACATAGGCGGGGACCCATAAACCCTGCCGAGGATATTCAATGAATACCGAATCGGTAATCTGCTTCTCATGCCCATCATGAAAAAGCCTGAGGAGCTTCTGAGAGACCCGATAAATGATGCCCAAAACCGGAATTCGGTTAATGATCTTTTCGAAAAAATAAAGGATATGAGCCTTATCCTGCTTGATCAGGTAGCCCACATAGATCACCAAGATGATCGAGCCTAAAAGAAGGATTCCTGGAAGGAGGATGCTTTCAAAACGCCCGTAAACCCCCACAAGCGACTCCCTGAGGAGGCTCTCGACCGTGAGAACGATCTGGGTAATGAGGAGAATTGGGAGCAAACCCAATGCACCGATCAGAAAATACTCAAAAATCAAATGCAGTCTGTTCTTCATTAAAGCCTCCGGGGCTTTCGTTAACCCTTTCTTCTCAGTCGACTTTGGATGGACTGTTTACAGGGCCGAGAGGGGCGCTATCATCCCCAATGCAGGTGCGGGCATTCTACGATCCTTGTGCCTTTTCACAAGTGCTTAAACTTGAGGCGTCCGAATGGAAAAATTCAGAATGTACTTGACGGGTATTTGCCCCTATTGCCACTTGGCCGAACGCTACCTCAAGTCTAGAGGTGTAAATGAAATCGAGAAAATTCGGGTTGACCAGAACCCCGAGGCACGGGACGAAATGATGCGAATCACAGGCCGGCGGACGGTCCCCCAAATCTTCGCGGGCGAGACCCATATTGGCGGTTATGATGACCTCGTAGCCTTGGATCGGGCGGGAGGACTGGCTGAACTCATCGCCGATGTTGAAAATTAGAGGAATTCAATCGCGAATATCGATGACCTTCCCTGAGTGGTCAAGCACAAAGAGACGGCTCTGGGTCGTCATTTTTCCCAAGACATTTTTAGACTTGTAAACGCAGCGAGCCTGGTATCCCTCCCTCGTCACTTCGACCTGACCCCACTCCAAAACCTCGATTGAAGCTGCATCATGCACGTGCTGCTTTAGGTAACGCTCCACCGGCTCCACCGCGCGATTCCAAGGATTGTTAAACACCGGATCACGCCCCTCAACCGCCAGCTTTGCTCCTGAAGATAAGGGCGTAACAGGAGTGGCAGGACTAGTACGGGAAGTCGCAGACTTAGGCAAAGTTTTTTCAGCGGGAAACGTCTGAGGAGGGGGCACAGACGTTGAAGAGACCTCGGCAATCTTCTGGGTGACCAGCGCTTTTGCCTGCTCACCAACCTCCGCGAAAACTTCAGCTGTAGGCCCCGCAGGCAACACCGCCCGATCCAGCACATGATGCTCAGCTTCCAACGCTTTCTCATCCAACCACTTCTTCAACTCAGCGAGCATCGCCTCAAAAGATGGCCCCTGAGGCTCCTCTAAAGCTTTAGCTGGAAGTTTAACGAAACTCCCTCGGTCTACCCCACTGCCCTGCCCCTTGATCCCTCCCGGGGATGCCTGCGGGGGTGAAGGCTTCGTCGAACCGTGGGGAATCAATTTCCCTGCTGCCACGACCAACAACACTAAAGCGATCAGTGTCCCGCAACCAAAATTCATGATTCCGTCAGTTCCCGATCACTGAGCCAAAGGGGTTTCTATTCCCCTGAATTTTGACAGGCAAGCAGCCAGCTCATTTTCGTCCAAGTGATCTCGCTCAACTTTGAGATAAGCAACACCATCCTCAGGAACTACCACCGCTTCAATCACCCCGGAGATCTTTGCCAATTCCATCGAAAAATCGGTCATCGCCTCGGCCGGAATATCCCGCACATTCTCAAGCCTACTGCTGAGATGCCGCGGCGGTCTCATGCCCAAGGCCACAATGAACCACAACAATGCAACGACCCCGCAGTAGGTGAACACAGCATCATGTCCATATTGCCCAACCAGGAATCCTGCGCCAGTGCCTCCTGCAAAAGCACCCAGAAATTGAGCTGTCGAATAGATACCCATGGCTGTCCCTTTGAGATCGGGCGGAGCAATTTTGGAAATCATCGATGGAAGGGTGGCCTCCAGCAAATTGAAGCCGGTAAAAAAGAGATAGAGCAACGCAAAGACGCCCCAGAAGGTGTTACCAAAGCAGAGGAAACCCACCAGCGAAAGACCGACTAGAGCGATGAAGGAGACAAAAACCGGCTTCATCTTGCGTTTTTTTTCGGCCAGAATGACAAATGGCACCATGGTCAGAATGGCCAGCAGGAAGACGGGAAGGTAAAGATACCAGTGCTCTGAAGCTGGCATCTCAAGCCCATCTCGTATCAGAACTGGAACAACGACAAAGCTGGCCGTCAGCATGAGATGAAGGCAGAAAATACCGAAATCGAGCCTGAGCAGTTCACCATTTGCAAAAACCCGACGAATCCCTTGAGTCCGAAGTTGGGCATCGCCATGAAATGTCGAGACCTGTGGATTGGGTACCCAGAGGTGCAAAACCGCTAAGCTTGCGGCCGCGAGTCCGGTAATCAACCAGAAAAGCCCCTGCAGTCCGAGCCAGTTGGAGAGAATTGGGCCAGCCACAATTGAGATGGCAAATGAAATGCCAATACTGATTCCAATCATGGCCATTGCCTTGGTGCGATTCTCTTCACGGGTTAAATCAGCAGCCAAAGCCATTACAACGGCGGCGACAGCTCCCGCCCCCTGAAGGCAACGCCCGGCAATAATGCCGTATATGGAGGGGGAGATTGCCGCGAGGATACTGCCAAGCACAAAAAGAATCAGACCCACTGTGATGACGGGCTTACGCCCCCAACGATCTGACCACATCCCAAATGGGATTTGAAAAACCGCCTGGGTCAGTCCATATGCACTAATGGCAAGCCCTACGAGGAAGGGCGATGCATCCGGCAGATCGCGAGCCAAGACAGAAAAGACCGGGAGAATGAGGAACATGCCGATCATCCTCAGCATGTAAATTGCCGCCAGCGAAAAACTGGCTCGGCGTTCCAGCGCGGTCATACCCGAAGCCTGATGGGACATAAATGCGTTATCTCTTGAAACTCAACCAGCGACTAAAACCCGCATACCAACAGGCACCCGGTTAAAAAGGGCCAGCATATCGGCGCTCTTCATCCGAACGCACCCATGCGAAAGTGGCTCGCCTGTAACCCCGTGATCGGGACTCCCGTGGACGTAAATATAACGCCAGGTGGTATCCACGGCACCATAGCGATTGAATCCAGGCTCCATGCCTCCCAACCAGAGAATCCGAGTCAAAATCCAGTCTCTGCCGGGGTACTGCACCTCTAGAGCATCTCCATAAACCTCGCCGGTCGGTCTGCGACCACGAAAAACCGCGTTCAAGGGTTGCCCCTCGCCAATCTTCGCCCGAATGCGATGCCATCCCCTCGGGGTCTGTTCACTTCCCCTGAGTTCACCCACCCCGTTTTTTGCCGTAGAGACTGGCCATGCATGCGTCACAGATCCCTTTTCGATCCATTCAAGCGACTGACGGGCGACGTCAACGTGAAGATAGGTCGATTCCGGAAGGGCTAGATTCACTGGTGACCTTTTTCAAAAAGGGCCAGCGATTCGACATGGGCAGTCTGGGGAAACATATCCATGACGCCGGCACCCTCCAAGCGATATCCATGGTCGTGCACCAGGACACCGGCATCGCGCGCGAGAGTTGAGGGGTTGCAGGAAACATAAACAATTCGGCTGGCGTTCCATCCAGGAATTCGCTCAAGGATCTCCAGGGCGCCGGCCCGAGAGGGATCGAGAAGAATCTTGTCGAAGTGTTGGTTCACCCAACATTCTCCATCAACGGGCTGACTGAGGTCGGCAACATGAAACGCCACATTCTGGAGTCCGTTCCGCTCTGCATTCAGTTGTGCCCGCTCAACCGCTTCGCCGCTTCCCTCTATACCAATCACCTTTGCTGCCTTCCGAGCCAAAGGAAGTGTGAAATTCCCAATTCCGCAAAAAAGATCAAGAATCACATCGGTTGGCTGGGGATCCAGAAGCTCCATGACCCGCGAAATCATCTTTTGATTGATGGCAGAGTTGACCTGTGTAAAGTCGGTTGCCTTGAAAATGAATCTCACCGAAGCATCAGGAATCTCATAGAAAAGATCAACGGGAACGTTGGTTTTAAGGGGGGCGACGGTATCGGGCCCACCCCGCTGGAGCAAGACCAGAAAGCCTTCCCTTTCTGCAAATTGGTTCAAGCGCTCAAGGTCCGATTGATTCAGATCTTCAAGAATACGAAAGACGAGTGCTACAGCCTGATCACTGCAGGCCACTTCGATCTGCGGCAACCGATCCCGAATACTCAGACCATGAACAAGGTCCGCGATGCTCGCCAACTTGGACCCGATCCTTGGATCAAGAACAGGACAGTGATCGATTTCCGCAATAAAGGGGCTAGAGCGCTCACGAAAACCGACAAGAACCTTTCCCTTTTTCGCGACATACTTAACCCCAAGCCGCGCCTTCTGCCGATAACCCCAGGAAGGGCCGATCAAGGGGTCAAAAAGAGCAAAGCCATCCAGTTTTCCGATCCTCTGAAACTGCTCGAGCAATAAGCCCTGCTTGAGTCGAATCTGCTCTGCATCCTGAACATGCTGAAAGCTACAACCGCCACATACGCCATAATGCGCGCAGGCTGGTTGCGCACGAGCCGCGGCCCCGGTGTGCACCTCCAGTAACCGGCCCTCAGCAAAGTCGCGTCGAACTTCCGTATATTCGAACGTGATGTCCTCTCCGGGGAGTGTGCCATGGACAAAGATGGGCTTCCCATCGATTCGACCCACACCCCGCCCATCGTGCGTCATGGACTCGATTTCTACCCTGAAAGCCCCTTGCGGTGGGAGCGCCTTGCGACGACGACGTTGTGCCATGATTTGTTTCCAGGGCTATTCGGGAAAAACACCGGTGGAAAGATACCGATCACCGCGGTCACAGATAATCACCACGATGACGGCGTCGGTCACCAAAGCTGAGAGGTGCAAGGCAGCAGCCACGGCACCCCCAGAAGAAATACCGGCAAAAATACCTTCTTCGACAGCAAGCCTTCGGGTCATTTGTTCGGCCTCTGTCTGGGAAACATCCATGATGCGATCGATGCGATCAAAGTCACAGATTTTCGGTAGATATTCACGAGGCCATCGCCGTATCCCAGGGATTTTCGAATCCCCTTCGGGTTGAACTCCGATGATCTGGATCTTGGGACTCTGCTCTCTCAGGAAAGCCGAGGTGCCCATGATGGTCCCCGTAGTGCCCATGGAGCTGACAAAATGCGTGATCGTGCCAGACGTATCACGCCAAATTTCGGGCCCGGTTCCTTCATAATGTGCACGCGGGTTATCAGGGTTCGCGAATTGGTCCAGAATCCTGCCCTCGCCCCGGGCTTCCATGGTCCGGGCGAGATCAATGGCTGCCTCCATGCTGCCTTTGGCCGGCGTCAGGATGATCTCCGCCCCAAAAGCTTTCATCGATGCACGACGCTCTGCGCTCATATTTTCTGGCATGATGAGCGTCATCTTGTAGCCCATGACAGCCGCGGCCATAGCCAGAGCGATGCCGGTGTTGCCACTGGTCGCCTCGATCAAGCGGTCCCCTGGCTTGATCTCCCCGCGAGCCTCGGCACGTTCAATCATGCTCAACGCAGGCCGATCCTTGACGGATCCTGCGGGGTTATTGCCTTCAAGCTTGGCCAGAATCCGATTACTCGTCTTCCCTGGAAGACGCTGAAGGGCGACCAAAGGTGTGTTCCCTACACAGTCCTTTAGGGTTCTAAAAGGGCCTAGACTGGACATCAATCGATAATTCCCGAGCGTTGAAGTCAAGAAAGGGATAAAATTGCCGATTCTAGCACTTCCCCTCCCCCCATGAAGAAGCCAGAACTCTTATCTCCCGCAGGTACTCTGAAGAACATGCGCTATGCCTACGCATACGGCGCAGATGCTGTATATGCAGGGCTTCCACGCTACAGCCTTCGGGTACGCAACAATGATTTCCTGGAGGAGAACCTCGCCAAGGGAATTAAGGAGGCGCACGACCTTGGAAAGCTCTTTTTCCTAGCAACCAACGTTCTCCCTCACAACAGGAAGGTGCGTACCTTCATTCGCGACTTGGAGCCCATCGTTTCGATGGGACCAGACGCCCTGATCATGGCCGATCCCGGCTTAATCCTCATGGCTCGAGAAGCTTGGCCTGATCTGCCGATCCACCTCTCAGTCCAAGCCAACACGGTCAACTATGCAGCCGTTCGGTTCTGGCAATCCATGGGGGTCAGACGGATTATCCTATCGCGGGAACTGTCTCTCGATGAGATCTCGGAGATTCGTCAAGAATGTCCGGACATGGAACTCGAGGTTTTCGTTCATGGAGCGCTCTGCATAGCCTACTCCGGACGTTGCCTCCTCTCGGGTTACTTCAACCATCGCGACCCGAATCAGGGCACCTGTACTAATGCCTGCCGCTGGAAATATGACCTTCAGGCAGCCACCGAAACGCCTGAGGGCGACTACGCACCGGGCGCGCTCCGACTGAGTCTTTCCGATCTGAATGGAGGACTCAACACGACGGATTGCGGGGATCAGGTTCGCCACCCACTTGCAGATGAAGTCTATTTCCTTGAGGAGGAAAACCGCCCCGGCGAGTTGATGCCAGTCCTTGAAGACGAGCACGGGACCTACATCATGAACTCGAAAGACCTCAGGGCTGTCGAGCACATTCAAAAGCTCGTCGAAATTGGCGTCGACAGTCTTAAGATCGAAGGACGAACGAAATCCTTCTACTACGTAGCCCGAACAGCGCAGATCTATCGGATGGCCATTGAAGACGCTGTTGCAGGCCGCCCATTTGATCCAGGCCTTCTTGGAAAACTGGAGAATTTGGCTCAAAGGGGTTACACCGATGGCTTCTATCAGCGACACCATACCCACGAGTACCAGAACTATATTCAGGGCCACTCAACCAGCAATCGCCAACAGTTTGTCGGGGAAGTGACGGGCTTTGACACCACGACCGGGATGGCGGATATCCTGGTCAAGAACAAATTCTGCGTCGGCGACCAACTCGAACTCATTCTCCCTCAAGGGAACCTTGACCTCACGATCGAATCAATAGAGGACCGGCAAGGACTCGCCATCAACGAGGCCCCCGGTAGCGGTTGGGAGGTCCGTGTCGGACTTCCTGTCGACCCGGGCCCCACTGCCCTGCTGGCCCGTTACCTTTGATCAACGAGGACTAATCATGAGTTTCCGGACAGCAGATCTCTGTGACGAATATGAAGGCACACAAACCCTCCAGATCGCAGAACCGATTCTTCGCGCATTTGGAGGCCACACCGTCTTTAAAGGCATCATTTCAACTGTCAAAGTATTCGAGGACAATGTCCTGATCAGGAGCGCCTTGGAAGAAGACGGAACCAATCGCGTTCTGGTCGTTGATGGTGGCGGATCTCACCGTTGCGCACTCCTCGGCAGCGATCTTGCCCGACTTGCCGCAGACAACCATTGGGCCGGGATCATCCTCTATGGCTGCATTCGTGATTCGGTTGCACTTGAGAAGTTACCGATCGGCATCAGGGCTCTTCACACACACCCGCTGAAAAGCCACAAGCGAGGAACCGGTGATCGCGACGTGCTCATCACCTTTGCCGGCATCAATTTCAGAAACGGGCATAACCTCTACGCAGACGAAGATGGCATCGTCGTGTGTGAATCACCACTAGAATAGGCATGGGTCACCGCCTCACCCGGATTTACACCCGAACCGGTGACACCGGTACAACAAGTCTCGCGGATGGTTCGCGTGTTGCTAAAGATTCAGCGCGGATTGAACTATTAGGCGAACTCGACGAGCTCAACGCGCGAATTGGTCTGGTCTTGGCCGCTTGCGGCGATGATGAATACACGAAATGCCTTAAGGAAATCCAACAATTGTTGTTCGACTTAGGGGGCGACCTCAGTATTCCTGGGCGATCCAGCATACGATCGCAGCACAGTGAATGGCTTGAGGGATGGATGGATTATTTCAATGACCAGATGCCGCCACTTCGTGAATTTGTACTCCCTGGCGGAACCCCCGCCGCAGCTTTTGCGCACCTTGCAAGAACCGGCTGTCGGAACGCAGAGCGTCGGGCCGTTGCGCTTAGCCGTCACGAAGACATCGAACCTGAAATGCTTAAGTTTCTGAACCGGCTGTCGGATTTTCTCTTTGTCATTTGCCGTGTTCTTGGCCGAAAGGGGGGGATTGAGCACTTATGGGAGCCAAACCGGATGACCTCACCTCCGCCACCTCATTGATTCCAATCTGGCGCCATGCCAGAATTCCCAACTAGATTACTCAAGATAAAGGAACCGCCACATGGACATCCTGCTTTCCAACCCCCGCGGCTTTTGTGCCGGTGTTGACCGTGCCATCGAGATCGTGGAACGAGCCATTGAAGTCTTTGGGGCTCCGATCTACGTTCGACACGAGGTGGTTCACAATCGTTATGTTGTTGACGGCCTTCGGGCACGAGGAGCTGTGTTCGTGGAGGAACTTTCGGAAGTTCCCGAAAACTCTACGGTGATTTTCAGTGCGCACGGCGTTTCCAAACAAGTTCAGGCTGAAGCAAAAGAACGAGGCCTGCAGGTTTTCGATGCCACCTGTCCTCTGGTCACCAAGGTACACATCGAAGTCCATCATCATGCCAGCCAAGGGCGGGAAATCGTTTTTATCGGCCACGCTGGCCACCCTGAAGTCGAGGGTACGATGGGTCAGTACGATAATCCCGAAGGTGGGATTTATCTGGTGGAATCACCCGAAGATGTCGCAAGTCTCGAGGTCAAGAATCCGCTGAACCTCGCTTGGGTTACCCAGACCACGCTCTCGATTGATGACACTCAAGCCGTAGTCGCTGCTCTTAAGGTCAAGTTCCCAGAAATCTGCGGCCCTAAGAAGGACGATATTTGTTATGCCACGCAAAACCGCCAGGATGCAGTCAAAAAGCTTGCGGATAGTTGTGATCTGATTCTGGTCGTTGGATCCCCCAATAGCTCAAATTCCAATCGTCTGCGGGAAATTGCAGAAAAACTGGGCTGTCAGTCATTCCTGATTGATAACGCCAGCCAGATGAAGCGGGAATGGCTTGAGGGCGTCCGAAGCGTTGGTGTAACAGCCGGAGCCTCAGCGCCGGAAGTTCTGGTTTCAGAAGTCGTTGCCAACCTGAATGCCTGGGGTGCCAAGGTTGTCAGGGAGCATCAGGGAATTGAGGAAAAGGTCGTCTTCTCGCTTCCAAAGGAACTGCGGTCAGCGGCTCCTGCATCGAACGGCTAAAAAAAGGTCGGCGATTCTGAGCCGGGGCTCAGGCCCTCGGCTCAGCCTCCAGAAACGTTCGGGGTGAAAATCCAAAATCATCCCGAGCGTCACGATTCTCGAAGCACATATCGATGCTGATACGTGTTGCCATCTCGGTATTGAGATGCTTGAAACGCGGAATCTTCGAGACCATCACGATAAAGAACTGAAGAACGGGAAGCGGAATATTGATCATCCTTGGGCGAAGACCAAGGGATTTCGCAATCCGGCTGACCATCTCGCGGTATGGGAGGGTCTCCGCCCCAGAAAGGTTATAGGCTTTCCGGAATGTACTGGGATTATCCATCGCTTCGAGGGTGGCTTGAGCCAGATCCTCGGCATGCACAGGCTGCCGTTTCCCTTTCGATCCATCCACGAGCGGGAAAAACCCGAATTTCTTGAGAAACACCGCTATTGTGGTGATGTTCTTGTCACGCCCAAGATGATAGACGAGCGTGGGTCTGAAGACTGTCCAATCAACGCCGTAGAGTTCGCCAAATCTGGCAATGCGATTTTCGGCATCACCAAGCCCCCTAACCAAGTTCCGCTCCTGTTCGAGAGCTGAATCCGCCTTGGTAAAAAGGCTCGTTGAACCAAACCCCATCACCCGTTTCGGCGCATCAGGACCCAAAGCTTCAAGAATCGCAGGAAGCGTCGCTAAAGGCGCTAGGTGGATGAGCACCTCTGCACCGCGAATAACCTCCGGAACCTCGCAACTAATGTCTGCGCTGTGCCAGACCAATCCAGCCTCTCCCCCATAACTCGGCGGATTACGGCTAATCGCATGGACCTCATAGCCTCGATTGGTCAGAACTGGCAAAAGATAGTCGCCGATCAGACTCGTTGCCCCGGTCACAACGATACGTCGCCTATCCTGACTTTTAGTGGATTTTGCATGGTGGGATGCAGAGAACTCTTGCGCCACAATCGTTGCCTGCCGCCTCGGCTCACGGAGACGGTAAATCCCCGCCCGAGCAGACAGCTGAAGCAGGATCCGCATCAGAAACCGGGCAAGGATTCCAGGCATCAGAACCAAATAGAGCAGAAGGTTATTTCTGTTCCTGAAAAACTTACGGTAGAAGCGCGCCATTCCCTTGTGCTTGTGATACTCCACGCCAATCGGTCTTGAGGCGGTGCAAACGCCACCGACGTGGACGATTTCAACGCGCGGCTCGAAGATCACCTTCCAACCATGTTGCTGGAACCTAAGGCACCAATCTAAATCCTCAAAGTGCATGAAATAGCCTTCGTCCATTGGTCCCACCTCATTAAGCGCCTGTCTACGAATGAGCATGAAGGCGCCTGAGATGGCTTCAATTGGCTCTGCAGTCTCGGGAATTGGTAGTCCTACATGAAGGTAGCTGCGAAAGCGAGCATCAACATTTTGGAATCGATCCAGTCCCGTAATTTGGACAAAAGTTCGCCAGGGAGTTGGAATATTTCGCCGACAGCCTGGCTGCTCGGTCCCATCCGGATTTCGAATCAGACAACCGGCCATACCAATTTCGGGATCTTTATCAAAAAGGTCCAGCATCTTGGCAAGCGTATCCGGCCCCACAATGCAGTCTGGATTTAGAAACAGAATGTAGTCGCTCTGAGCAAGTGGCAAGGCACGATTATTGGCCTTAGCAAAGCCCAGGTTGGTCGGATTTTCAAAAATCCGAAGTCGCGAATCGCTTCCCAGCAACAACCGTAGCTCGATAAGACTGCTGTCGGTGGAAGCATTGTCTGAGACAAAGACTTCGACAGGAACAGTCGATTCAAGAATGGAACGGACGCACTCGGCCAATAAAGGCCCGCCGTTATAGTTGACGATGATGACGGATACAGATTTTTCCATCGAGCCGGCCCCCACCGGTAAATTCAAGCACGCGATTGAAGCGCCGATTCCACGCGCTGGTGGATTCCCTCAAAGCCCCCATTACTCATGATCAGCACATGATCGCCTGATCTTGCCTCTCTGGCGACCCAATCAACGATATCAGCCACTTGACCAAAAACCTCAACCTGAGAATGCGTGGCTGTTGCCGCTTGGACATCCCACTCAATCTGGGCAGATTGAAAGAGAAGCGCAACATCGGCACCGGCGAGGGCTTCACCCAGCTGACCGGCATGAATCCCCATGCGCATTGTATTTGAACGGGGCTCAAGAATTGCGAGAATTCTGTCCTCCCCAACTTTTGCTCTCAGTCCTTCAACGGTGGTTTTGATGGCGGTTGGGTGATGGGCAAAGTCGTCATAGATGGTAATTCCCTGTACCTGTGCGCGGACTTCCATGCGACGTTTGACATTCGAAAACCGGGAAAGAGCCTCTGCAGAGCGTTCTGGGAAGACGCCCGCGTGATGCGCGGCTGCAACCGCGGCAAGCGCATTGTAGACATTATGAAGTCCGCTCAAACCCCAATCGACACGACCTGCCGGTTGACCGTCATGTACGATTTCAAAGCTGCTTCCGTCCTTTGCCAGAAGATGATACGACCACGTCGCAACGGCTCCTGAGCCTTCCTGACTGGTATGTTCAACCGGTGTCCAGCAGCCCATCTGCAAAACCTCATCCAATGCCGGTTCCCAGCAAGGGGCGACGATCAATCCCCGTCCGGGAATTGTTCTAACCAAGTGGTGAAACTGCCGTTGAATTGCGGCCAGGTCGGGAAAGATGTCAGCATGATCAAACTCAAGATTATTGAGAATGCAGGTCCTTGGATGGTAATGCACGAACTTCGATCTTTTATCAAAAAAAGCCGTGTCGTATTCATCGGCTTCCACGACAAAACAATCCCCTTTTCCGAGGCGGGCTGAAACGCCAAAGTCCAGAGGAACGCCACCGACCAAAAATCCGGGGTCCCGGCCAGCGTGATCCAAAATGAATGTGAGCATACTGGTCGTGGTCGTCTTTCCATGCGTTCCTGCAACCGCCAGCACCCAACGATGTTGTAGAACTTCATCATGGAGCCACTCAGGCCCAGAAACATAGGGTATGCCGGCGTCCAGAACGGCTTCCATCTCGGCATTTCCCCTTGAAATTGCATTGCCGACCACCACAAGGTCCGGGCGCTTTTGAAGGTTGGCTGGGCTGTAACCCGACATCAAAGCGATCCCATGAGCTTCAAGCTGAGTACTCATCGGTGGATAAACATTTTGATCGGAGCCGGTGACTTCGTGACCCAATTGGCGGGCCAAGATAGCCAAACCTCCCATGAATGTGCCGCAGATACCCATGATATGGACGTGCATCGATCCTCTCCCCCTTTTGTTATTTGACTCGCAAACTTAAAGCCAAGACTCAGAACCTTCAGCAGAATCGGTCAGTCAGGTGGCCGCATCAGTTAAACTAGCGCCCCGGCATGACGAAGGCAACGAAAGTAACGGATAAGCAGGCCATGAACGAAAAGCACGCCATCAAGATTGATACCCGAATCGATTATCTCGAAACGGAATCCGAACCGGATTCGGACCGCTATGTATTTGCCTATACCATTACGATCCGAAACCAAAGCGAAGAAGCGGCCCGTCTACTGACCCGACACTGGGTAATCACCGATGCCAATGGCCGTATTCAGGAAGTCCACGGCGAAGGCGTTGTGGGTGAGACACCCTATATCCAACCCGGTCATGCATTCCGCTACACCAGCGCCGCAATGATCGAGACACCGGTTGGAACCATGGAAGGCGAATACCAGATGCGCACCGATTCCGGCGAACTTTTTGACGCCAAAATTCCGGCTTTTACACTCGCCGTTCCCAGAACGCTCCACTAAATCTCTTTTTAGGATGGCCATTTACGCCATAGGCGATGTCCAAGGCTGCCTTGACGAGCTCCTAAGACTGGTCGAGAAGCTAAAATTTGACCCCTCTAGGGATCGACTTTGGTTCACCGGTGACTTGGTCAATCGCGGGCCTAAGTCTCTCGAAACGCTGAGGTTCATCAGAGCGCTGGGTGATTCTGCAGTCTGTGTTCTGGGGAACCATGACCTCCACCTTCTCGCTGTAGCCGAAGGCATTTCCAGAACAAAACATCGAGACACCTTTGCCGAGGTTCTGGCTGCGCCGGACAGGGATGCGCTTCTTGCCTGGCTGAGGACTCTCCCCCTCCTCCATCATGAGGCCGAATTCTACCTGATCCATGCGGGGTTGCCTCCCCAGTGGCGACCTGAGGATGCAGCCAGATTGGCTCCCGAGGTGGAATCTGTTCTAAGGTCGCCCCAATACGCCGACTTTCTCTGGCATATGTATGGGAACGAGCCTCCATTATGGGATGAAGCGCTTCAGGGTTTTGATCGCCTCAGATTCATCACCAATTGCCTCACCCGACTCAGATTCTGTACACCCGA
This sequence comes from Pseudomonadota bacterium, assembly GCA_041178325.1. Classification (GTDB taxonomy): domain Bacteria; phylum Pseudomonadota; class Gammaproteobacteria; order Methylococcales; family Methylococcaceae; genus UBA6136. Next base: position 7,786 of record JBEGVN010000009.1, on the reverse strand, counting down.
TGGCCGAATCAATCTAACGGAAAAGGGCGCCCCCAATCTTTCCAGGGATGACCTGATTCCTTGGTTTGGTCATCCCAACCGTCCGCCGTCTGATGCCTGGGTAATCTACGGACATTGGTCAACACTAGGTTTCCACCAAAGCCATAAGACGATTTGCATCGATACAGGATGCCTCTGGGGGGGAAGCCTGAGCGCGATTCGACTGGATCAGAGCCTTCAACGTTTTGCCGTGGAAAACCACGATGGACCTTATCAAAGACCGGAGTCAGAGCCATGACCTTGAACCGAAATCTACCCCTGATTGTTGTAGTTGGAGCGCTTGCCCTCCTGATTTACCGAATACTCGGCACTCTGGTAGAACCGATTGTCTGGTCCATCATCCTCAGCTTCGGTACCTGGCCGCTTTACCGCAAGGTACACATACTGTGTCGAGAGCGCCCTAACTTCTCTGCCGGCATCATGGTGTTTCTTGTGGGCTGTGTCGTCATTCTCCCTCTCATCGGTGTTTCCTCAGTCATCCGAAGGGAAGGATCTGAACTTTTGCGCCTGATTCCTGGCCTGATCGAGCATCCGCCTTCGCTGGCGCGGACTCTCCCTCACATTCCCTTCATTGGAAAGGAACTTGCTGGGCTTTTTGATCACATGGAAAGCAGTGATGAATTGCTCAAAAACCACCTGGCTCCGCAGGTCAAGGAGCTGCTCAATCGACTGATCACCATGCTAGGTAGCATCGGCCTAGTTCTCGGTCAGGTCGGCTTCATCCTTTTTCTGATGTTTTTTCAGTATCGGGACGGCGTTGAGATGCTTGAGGAGGTGAAACGTGGCCTTCATAAAACGATCGGGCCCGCCGCAACCAGTTATTTTGCAATCGCGGAAAGAACGGCTCGCGCTGTGCTCTATGGAATCGTGCTGACCGCAATGGTTCAAGGCAGCGTTGCAGGTATGGGTTATTGGGGCGCAGGGCTCAAGGAGCCGCTCCTCCTCACGCTTGCCACAATTTTAATGGCCATGATTCCCTTCGGTGCCGTGACGATCTGGATCCCAAGTTCACTTTGGCTTCTGTCCCAGGGAGAACCCCTCCATGGCTTAGGACTCCTGGCCTGGGGATTCTTTGTCGTCAGCTGGGTAGACAATCTGGTCAGACCCTTTTTCATCAGCCACGCCAGCCACATTTCCTTTGCGCTGATTGTTTTGGGTCTGGTCGGCGGGTTGATCAGCTTTGGCTTTATCGGGCTCTTTATTGGCCCTGTAATTCTGGCCATTGCCCACGCCGTATGGCGCGAGTGGCTAAAGGAGGACTCTCCCGAGACCGAGTCCCCCTCTCACCCCAACGTTTAAGCCTCGTCCAAAGCGTAATCCTTCATCTGGTCGAAATTCATGTAGCGATAGGTCTCGTTCGCCTTTGCCGCGAGACCTGACATGAAAGTCATGTATTCACTTGGCGTCGGAATCTTCCCGAGAACCGAACAAACGGATGCCAACTCAGCCGAGGCCAGGAAAACCTGAGTATTGGCGCCCATACGATTAGGGAAGTTACGAGTGCTGGTCGAGACCACCGTAGCCCCTTCGGCAGTTCGCGCCTGATTTCCCATACAGAGAGAGCATCCCGGGACCTCGGTCCGGGCCCCCGCCTTACCAAAGATGCCATAAAAGCCTTCAGAAGTGAGCTCAGCTTGGTCCATTCGGGTTGGAGGTACAATCCATAGTCTTCCTGGCACCTGCTGTGAGTGATTCTCAAGGATATGACCTGCAGCCCTAAAATGGCCGATATTGGTCATGCAGGAACCCAGAAAGACCTCATCAATGGATGTTCCGGCAACCTCAGAAAGCGGCTTGACGTCATCCGGATCATTCGGGCAACAGAGCAACGGCTCCCGAATCTCATCCAGATCAATCTCTATGATCTCAGCGTATTCTGCATCATGATCGGGCTCAAGCAGTTCCGGGTTGGAAAGCCAGGCCTCCATCGCGTCAATTCGCCGCTGCAGCGTTCTTGCATCGCCATAGCCCTCTCGAATCATCCACCCCAGAAGACTGATATTGGACGTCAAATATTCCTGAACTGGGTCTTTATTGAGGCGCACCGTACACGCAGCCGCCGATCGCTCCGCGGAGGCATCGGCAAGCTCAAAGGCTTGTTCAACCTTAAGATCCGGAAGACCCTCGATTTCAAGAATTCGGCCATTGAAGATGTTCTTCTTCCCTTTCTTTTCAACCGTGAGGAGCCCACGCTGGATAGCCGCATAGGGAATGGCATGGACCAGATCACGAAGCGTAATTCCCGGCTGCATGCTTCCTTTAAACCGAACCAGAACGGATTCCGGCATATCCAGAGGCATGACCCCAGTGGCTGCTGCAAATGCCACGAGCCCGGACCCCGCAGGGAAGGAAATACCGATCGGGAAGCGCGTGTGTGAATCACCGCCCGTACCCACTGTGTCAGGCATCAACATCCGGTTAAGCCAAGAATGAATGATGCCATCTCCCGGTCGTAGCGAGACCCCCCCACGATTCATGATGAAGTCCGGAAGGGTGTGATGAACCTTGACGTCAACCGGCTTGGGGTAGGCTGCCGTATGACAAAAGGATTGCATGACGAGATCTGCAGAAAACCCAAGGCAGGCAAGATCCTTGAGCTCATCGCGCGTCATTGGCCCAGTCGTGTCTTGCGAACCTACGGTGGTCATCTTCGGCTCACAATAGACCCCCGGACGAACCCCGGGTAAGCCACAGGCACGGCCAACCATTTTCTGCGCGAGCGTGAAGCCCTTGCCTGAATCCTTACCCGCCTCCGGCCGCCTGAAAACAGCAGAGGCCGGCAAGCCCAGCGCCTTACGCGCACGATCTGTCAGTCCACGGCCGATAATCAACGGGATTCGCCCACCTGCCTGAACTTCATCCAGCAGAATATCGTTGCGGAGCGAGAAGCGAACCTTTTCCTCACCGCTTCCATGCGACCTAATCACGCCCTCATAGGGATAAATATCAATGACGTCTCCGGTCTGAAGTCCGTTTACATCACATTCGATTGGAAGCGCTCCCGAATCCTCCATGGTGTTGAAGAAAATCGGAGCGATTTTGCCTCCAATACAAACGCCGCCATCGCGCTTGTTTGGGACATGCGGAATGTCATCACCGATGTACCACAAGACCGAGTTGGTCGCTGACTTTCGAGATGAGCCTGTTCCAACGACATCGCCGACAAAGGCAACCGGAAAACCTTTGCCCTTCAATTGTTGAATCTGAGACTCAGCCTGGGTTACCCCCTCCCGTGGAACCTTCAGCATGGCCTTGGCATGAAGTGGGATATCCGGACGCGACCAGGCATCCTGCGCGGGAGAGAGATCATCGGTATTGATTTCGCCGGGCACCTTGAAAACCGTGACGGTGATGCATTCGGGTACTTTGATGCGCTGCGTAAACCATTCAGCCTCTGCCCATGCATCAAGAACTCTTTTCGCTGCAGCATTGCCTGCCTTTGCCTTCTCTTCAACATCATGAAATGCATCAAATATGAGCAAAGTCCGACTCAGGGCCTCCTGGGCCTTGCCGGCCAAAGAGGGATGATTGAGAAGATCAACCAGGGGAGCAACGTTGTATCCGCCCAGCATGGTTCCAAGAAGTTCAACTGCGTTTTCCGCACTCAGAATCTGCGAGTGCGCCTCGCCTTTGGCAATGGCCGCAAGGAAACCCGCCTTGACATAGGCAGCCTCATCAACCCCGGCAGGCACGCGGTTCGCAAGAAGATCGAGCAGGAAAGCTTCTTCACCTTTGATGGGGGACTTGATCAATTCGACCAGCTGACTGGTCCACTCAGCGGTCAACGGCTGTGGAACAAGACCTTCTGCTGCCCGTTCGGCAACATGTTTCCGATATTCTTCAAGCATCGACATGGCATTTCCTGATGGGTTGGATTACGGGCCTAGCCATCACTGGCCCGAAGTGAGTAAGGGTATAGAAAATTGGGGGCAGAAATTGTGCCAAACGTTTGCTTCCAGCATTTAGGCCGGTTCTAACAGGTAATCAGCGCTTGAAACGCTCAAGGAACGACGTTTGTGCCTCGAAAGGGTGCGCGGTTGCTTCGACACGAACATAGCTTCCATCGGATTGCAGAATCCACGCGTTGACGTTGTCCCGAAGAATGGCCTCAAGATCCTCACGAAGGCGATCCGCCAATTTCTTCTGCACCATCGGAAAACAGACCTCGACCCGACGAAACATGTTTCTTGGGAGGAAATCCGCACTGGAGGCAAAAACTTCGGGATTGCCATCGTTCTCGAAAAAGTAGACCCGGCTATGCTCCAAAAAGCGGCCAATAATCGAGCGCACTTCTATCGTCTCGGAGATGCCGGGAATTCCGGGACGCAAAGAGCAAATACCGCGGACAATGAGCTTGATTTCAACACCCGCCATAGAAGCTTTATAAAGAGCCTGAATCAGAAGAGGCTCGGCTACCGCATTGACTTTAATAATGATCCTTGCGCGTTTGCCATCTAGGGCGTGATCCGTTTCTCGCTGGATTTTTTTGATCAGTGACTGATGGAGGGTAAAAGGTGCGTGCAACAACTTGTGAAATCGGCCAACCTTTCCAAGACTGGTCAGCTGGACCAAAACCTTTCTGACATCCTCCCCCAGCTCTTGATCCGCTGAAAGAAGACCATAATCCGTGTAGTGACGCGCTGTGCTCTGGTGGTAATTACCGGTTCCAAGATGCGTGTAGTAGCGAAGACGCTGGCCTTCACGACGAAGGATCAGAAGCATTTTGCCGTGCGTCTTGTAACCGACGATCCCATAGACCACCTGCACACCGGCCTCTTGTAACCGGTTCGCCAAAGAAATATTGGCCCTTTCATCAAATCGGGCCCGAAGCTCGACGACGACAGTGACTTCCTTGCCTGCCTTGGCGGCACGGATGAGTGCATCGACAATCGGAGACTCCGCACCGGTGCGATAAAGCGTCTGCTTGATGGCAACCACATGGGGATCATCCCCTGCCTGACGAATGAGCTCGACCACCGGCGCAAAGCTCTCGTAAGGATGGTGCAGCAGGATATCCCGCTTGCGAATCGCTTCAAAAAGGTCATGTCCACCGGCAATTTCCTGTGGCCCCCCAGGAATAAATGCTGGGTACTTGAGTTCATGGCGATCGAGAAGATCATATACAGCGCGAAGCCGACTGAGATTTACAGGCCCATGCACCCTGTAAAGACGATCTTCGGTCAGTCCAACCTGTTCGAGAAGGTAGTCCGTTATGACTTGCGGACAATTATCAGCAACCTCTAGTCGAACTTCATCACCATAGTTACGACTACTGAGCTCACCCTCAAGTGCTCTCAACAAATCGTCGATTTCCTCTTCATCCAGATACATCTCGCTGTTTCGGGTCACACGAAACTGATAAAGGTTTTTTACCTTAACCCCGTGAAAAAGCTCACCGACAAACTCATGGATGACTGAAGAAAGAAAGACAAAATCATGTTTTCCGGAGGCAATTCCCTCGGGAAGAGGAATGATTCTGGGCAACGAACGAGGCGCCTGAAGAATGGCAAGATCGATCTCGCGACCAAACGCATCCTTACCTGCAAGAGAAATGATGAAATTAAGACTCTTGTTCAAAATCCGGGGGAAAGGATGTGCCGGATCAAGTCCGATCGGGCTCAGGATAGGCAAGAGATCTTCATTGAAGTAGGTCTGTAACCATTCTTTCTGAGCTCGCGTCCACTCACTGCGGCGCAGAAAATGAACGCCCTCTCCCGCCAATGCAGGAATCAGCACATCATTGAGAACCCGATACTGCTCCTTCACAAGCGCATGACAGCTCTGACTGATAGCTAGCAAAGCTTCTTGAGGGGTCAGATTGTCCGGTTCCGTGGCTGTCGCACCCAACTCAGCCCGCTGCAGAAGACCCGCTGTTCTAACCTCAAAAAATTCATCCAGGTTCGAACAGGAAATGCAGAGGAAGTTGAGCCGTTCCAACAAAGGTGTTCTGACATCCTTTGCCTGTTCGAGCACTCTTCGATTGAACTCGATCAGACTGAGCTCTTGATTCAGATACAGGGAAGCATCTGCGAGATTGATTTGCCCTTTGTCATTGGCGGCTCGGGTTTCAGAATTATCGGCAACGCTGCCCCGCCGTTCGACCCCCGCCATATGCTTGGCTGCCCGAACCATTCGACTGGCCTTGGACTTCCCGAGCCCGGGAATTTTCATGAGTTGATCAACGTCAGCATTGGCCAGCTCTTCCACGGAGAAGATACCGCGTTCGGCCAAAATGGAGCGTGTGGTTTTACCTGAGGATTTGGTTTTCTTGCGGCTGCTCAATGTGGGACCAGAAATATCAGTAGAGACGTGGACAAATTCAGCGTCTTAGTCAAAACGAGTTAACGTCGCCTTCAAAGTAGGATTCAAATTCAGCATAACCCTCATCCCTCATTCTGTCTCGCGGGATGAAACGAATGGCAGCTGAATTAATGCAAAATCGCTGCCCCGTAGGCTCTGGGCCATCCTCAAAAACATGTCCAAGGTGAGAGTCCGCATGTCGGCTTCTGACCTCCGTTCGGACCCTAAACAGGGAGTGATCCGCCTTGGTTACTACACTTTCCTGGGAAATCGGTCGCGTAAAGCTCGGCCACCCTGTACCCGAATCAAATTTATCAATCGAGCAAAACAGCGGTTCTCCAGAGACCACATCCACGTAGATGCCCACCTCATGATGGTTCCAGTAGGGGTTTTTGAAAGGTCGCTCCGTACCCTCGGCCTGGGTCACCTGATACTGTTCATCACTTAGTAATTGCCGAAGCTCTTCGGCGGTGGGTTTCTTAAAGGAGGAGCAATCCCATGTCATAAAACTTCCTGGTTCTCGTGTGGTTTCCCTGATCTCTCTCAGGGCATTGCTCTTTGGTGCACGGGACCCTCACCGAAGTTCCCTGGAATCACAAAGCTTACTTTACGACTCTGAGCGCGGGTCTACCCTTCGGCTCAGGCTGAGGTGGCTCGGGTGGAGAGTTATTATCATCATCTTCTTCATCGTCGAAGACCATGCCTCTTCCGTTTTCCTGAGCGTAGAGCGCAAGAACCGCCACGGTTGGAATATCAACCCGCATCGGCTGACCGCCAAAACGCGCGTTAAAGCAAATGCCCTCACTGCTCATATCAAGCCCTTGAATGGCTTCAGGCCTCAGATTAAGGACAATCCGTCCGTCTTCGACAAAGTTGGTCGGAACGATTGTCCCCGGGACCTTAGCATTCACCAAAAGATAAGGCGTGAACCGATTGTCGACAATCCAATCGTATACTGCACGAATGAGATAGGGCTTGAGGGGCGTCATATGGCTTAACGTCAAAAAATCTTGCGCTGCCTGCGCTCGCTGCCAATGTGAAGAAGCCGGACCCTGAAAGATCCGGCATCATGATTAATCGATGTCTTTCCAGTATTCCTTCTTCAGACGGTGGAAAATCCAGGTCAGGAAGAGGAGATAGAAAATGACGTATTTACCCAGAGGCACCCGCTGAAGGAGTGATGGCTCCGAAACGTAGGTAAGGAAGTTGACGATATCATTGGCAACAGCATTAAATTGCCGCGGCGTCAGGGTACCAGCATGCTGAAGCTTGAGGCCTGTAACCTCTGACTTACCTCCATGCTCTTCAATGACTGGTACCTGGGGCCCCTGAAGTTCCCACAGGACATTCGGCATTGCCGCATTAGGCAACAAGACATTGTTCACGCCATAGGGACGCTTGTTGTCTTCATAGAAGGACTTGAGATAGGTGTACACCCAATCGGCCC
>JBEGVN010000008.1:0-26748 GCA_041178325.1 Pseudomonadota bacterium | reverse complement strand
AAAGGTCTGAGCCAGGAGAACCTCCTGCTCGGGTGTGGGGTAAAACCGATATTTGTAGGCCCGTTTGCGCGTATTCACGACACGGAATATAGCTTATGCTAACCACCCTAACAACCGCTCTCCGGATCGGAGAGTTCGCTATCCCTCCCCGTCCTGAAGGGCCGGGTTTCTCGCGAGATTAACGATGAATGCCCACCCACCGATGCGGAATGCCTACGGGAGCCACGCAGATGTCCGATGATTCGCCCACACCGATTGAACTGACCCCGCCGGAACCACAAAGACGCGTGGCACCCGATGAAGCCGAGGGCCTGATTCGCCTCAAGCCTGATACGCTTTCCGACCTAGACCAAAGGGTCGAGCACTTTCTCACGGCTATTCTTCATGAACCCATCGGCAGCGCGGCCTTCAAGACGCGGGTTGAGGGCGTTCATACGCTGGCACACGAGGATATTCGCGCCGCCGCGCAAATATCCAACCGACTGCTCGAGCAACCAGCAAGGTCTCTCCGAGGAGGCCTGATGGATGAAAACTCCTCAGTCTCCCGCTCGCTGCTGGAACTCAGAAAAACGCTGGAGGACCTTGACCCCAGCCGGCAAGGCGACCTCCTTGCACCCAAGCGTCTGCTCGGCTTCATTCCCATGGGCAATCGCCTCAAGGATTACTTCCTTCGCTTCGAATCAGCACAGAGCCATCTCGATGCCATCTTGAAAAGCCTTTACGACGGACAGGACGAACTCCGCAAGGATAATGCAGCAATCGAGGAAGAGAAAATTCAGGCCTGGAGCATCATGGAACGCCTGGAACAGTTCATCTATATTGGCCGACGAATTGATGCTGCGCTGGAAGCGCAGTTGAGCGAGATCGCTCGCACGGACCCTGAAAAGGCTCGCATCGTTCGGGAGGAACTCCTTTTCTATATTCGCCAGAAAGTGCAGGATCTTCTGACCCAGCTAGCCGTGACTGTCCAAGGCTATCTGGCCATGGATATGATTCGCAAAAACAATCTCGAGCTGATCAAGGGCGTTGACAGGACCACCACCACCACACTTTCGGCGCTCCGAACCGCAGTGATTGTGGCCCAAGCACTGGCCAACCAGCGCCTGGTTCTCGGGCAAGTGTCAGCGCTTAACAGCCGAACGAGTGACCTGATCGCATCCACGGCCGAGATGATGAAAACGCAGGCAGGGGCAATTCATGCAAGCGCTGCTCACGCTACGCTGGACTTAGAGCAGCTTCGGGGCGCATTCACGAACATCTACGCCACCTTGGACCTGATGGCGGGTTATAAACTCAAGGCCCTCGCCAACATGCAGACCACGGTCGATGCACTCACGCACGATATTGAGCAGTCGCGTGGCCATCTGGACCGGATCAAGGATTCCGGGCCTGGCGCTGCCGAGGCGGATAAAAATAAAGGTGGCAGCTCAGAGCTCACGCTTTAGCGCGACCCTGCGCCTGAGATTTTGAGATATTTGCTGTAGAGGGCGTCCTGCGTTTCCGGATGATCCGGATCATGAATGATGCATTCGACCGGACAGACCCTCAAACACTGGGGGTCGGGGTGATGACCGACACACTCGGTACAAAACCCTGGGTCGATCTGATAAATCTTCTCACCTTCTGAAATGGCGCCATTAGGACATTCAGGTTCGCAGACATCACAGTTGATGCATTCGTCGGTAATTAAAAGCGCCATCGTTCTCAGCCCGTTGAATTAATTTTGCCCAAAAGTGCTTTGCAGACTCCCCCCGGCACAAAGGCCGAAACGTCACCCCCAAATCGAGCAATTTCGCGAATCAGCGAGGATGAGATAAAGGCGTAGCGTTCACTGGGTGTCATGAAAACCGTCTCGATCTCAGGCCCCAGATGCCGGTTCATTCCAGCCAACTGAAATTCGAACTCAAAGTCCGAAACCGCCCGAAGGCCTCTCAAGATGACGGCACTCCCGGTTTGTCTAGCACACTCGATCAGGAGCGTATCAAAGCCGATCACTTCAATGTTCGATGTCCCCTGAAGCGCCTCTTGGGCCATGAAAACCCGCTCTTCGAGAGTAAACAGCGGAGCTTTATTCCGGTTTTCAGCCACCGCCACCACCACCTTTGCGAACATGCGAGCAGCCCGCTCGGCAAGATCGATGTGGCCGTGGGTGATAGGGTCAAAAGTGCCGGGATAAATTGCTGTGATGCTCATGAATAATGTGCCGATTGGCGTTGATAAAGTCGATAGGCCACATCACCCGCCACACCTTGCCGAAGGCAGTGCCAGATGGGAGGAAGAGCCGAAAAATCGAATTCGCGTTCCGCCTCGACATAAATCCAGGCATCTGCACCAAGCCACCCTCCTCGTTCCAGAAGCGCCCCTGCAGAGGGTAGCCAGCCTTTTCGAAAGGGTGGATCAAGAAAGACGACGTCAAAAACCTCGGCAGTACCCTTGAGGAAATCCCGGGCGTTGGCCGGTACGACGACAACTTCCGGGACATCCAGTGTGCCACAGTGCTCTTTGAGAGCCTGAGCCACCGCCTTTTGGGCATCGACCATAACGACCCGCCGAGCCCCTCGGGAAACAGCCTCGAAACCGAGCGCCCCGCTGCCTGCATAAAGATCAAGGCAGCGAGCCCCTTCCATCGTATCGCGAAGCCAGTTAAAGAGAGTTTCACGGACACGGTCCGGGGTAGGCCTCAGCCCTTCGGCCTCCGGAAACCTGAGCTTCCGGCTCCGAAACCGCCCCCCGATGATCCGAATTTCCTGCTTACTGGCCGCCATTCGCCGCCGGCTTGATGCCCCCGACCATGACAGTTTTGAGTCGGTCCGGATCAATTCGCGCCTTGAAAGCCCGCTGAATGTCCTCGCGCGTCACGGCCTCGACTTTGGCCGTATAGCGATTCAACCAATCCAGAGGACGCCCGAGGAATCCGACGGCCGCCACTTCCCCTATGAGCTTGGCATTACTGTCGAGACGCAGGACATAGCCCCCGATAATGTTCTTCTTGGCAGCATCCAGCTCCTTGTCAGTCGGCCCCTTGTTCACAAATTCCCGGAGCGTCCTTACGGCAATCTCAGTGGCTTCACGGGCCGAGGCATTCTTGCTTTGAAGTCCAATCTGGTAGGGCCCCTGAACCCGCATGGGAAGGAAATAGCTGAAGGCACTGTAGGCCAGGCCCTTCTTTTCCCTCACCTCTTCCATGATTCGAGAGACCAGACCACTGCCCCCAAGAATATGATTTCCCACCACCAGCGGGAAATAATCGGGATCATTGGCCTTAAGGCCCAGAACGCCAGCGTAGACATGTGTCTGCTCGGAAGGAAACGCTGTGGTCACCGTTTCTGCACCGCTAATTGGCGCAGGATCTTCCAAAGCCGGCTTGGCCGGTCCATCAGGAATGCGCGAATAGACTTGAACAGCGATCGCTTCGGCTTCAGACCGGGTGACTTGCCCCACCATGACCAAAATGGCGTTACCCCGGGTATAGGCTTCCTTATGGAAACGTACCAGATCCTTTGCGCTCAATTTTTCGACCGTTTCCCTGATCCCTTCGACCGGATGTGCATAAGGGTGCATCCCATAGAGCACCTTCATGAAGGCCATTTCACTGATTTCGCCGGGATCCTCGCCCTTCTGCTGAATGCCCAGCAACACCCGATTCTTTTCGCGCTCAAAATCCTTGGTCTCGAACCGCGGCTGACTCACGACTGTCTCAAAAACCTCAAGGGCCTCCTTGAGCTTGGGAGGATCCGTCAGCGTCCTCAAAGCGGCGTGGGCAGAGTCACGGGTCGCTCCCGAGGATAAAACGGCCCCAATGGCATCCAATCGCTCCGCAATGGTGTCAGCATCCATGGATCCCGCGCCACTGTCGAGCATCCCCGCGGTGAGGGCTGCAATCCCGAATTCAGAGCCATCGCGAGCACTTCCGGCATCGAATACCATTCGGATATCCAGCATCGCAAGTCCCTCAGTCGGGACAAAGAGAACCCGTCCACCCGAGGGTGTCGACCAGTGCTGAATTTCCGGAACAGCCTGAACATTAGAAGCTGTGGCCAACAGGAAAAAACCAAGCATCAAAAATCGCATCATTTTGACTCGTGGACTAACGAACATGACCCCCCCCTATGGCTGGGGCCTCCGGCGCCGGTGCGCCCTCAGGTAGCGGCAGAGGATCCAGCCTTGCAACCGTCAACCGGTCCTCAATGAGATATTTCTTGGCCGCAGCTAGAATGTCGGCCGCGGTGACCTCGTTGATGCGTGCTTCATACTCTCCGATCTTCTTCCAACCCAGACCCACCGTCTCGGCAGTGCCCAACTGCATTGCCTGAAAGAAGGCCGAGTCGAGCTGATAGACATGATTGGCCAGAACCTGGGCCTTGACACGCTGAAGCTCCTCATCCGTGACCGGTTCCTCACGAAGGCGGGCAATCTGACTCAGGAGAGCCGATTCCAGGCCCTCTATGGTTTGGCTTTGAGATGGCGTGCCTTCAATCATAAAAAGAGTCTGTAGGCGGGCATAAAGCTCATACCCCACCCCGGTTGAGGCAGCTATCTGCTGACCACGCACAAGATTTTTTGAAAATCGAGCACTGTTACCGCCATCCAGAATACCGGCGGCCACTTCCAGGGCATAAGCCTCCTTCTCATTCTCAACGGTCTTCAGTGAGGGCACCTTGAAGCCCATCAGAAGATGCGGAAGTTTTGCCGGAAGCCGAACGGTCAATCGGCGAATACCGAGCTGCTCGACTTCTTGCTCGACTCTGGGCACCGGCAGGACGCTGGGTTTTAGACCGCCAAACTGTTTCCGGGCCTCACGAACGACATCCTCCGGATGTACATCACCCACGACCACCAGCGTCGCATTGTTCGGCGAATACCAAAGCTGATACCACTTTTTGACGTTGTCCAGGGAAAGATGCGTGATGTCATCCGGCCAGCCGATGACCGGATTGCGATAGGGGCTATTGGTGTAAGCCACCGCATCAAAATGTTCCTGCAATTTGGCGTGAGGCTGATCATCGGTGCGAAGCCTTCGCTCTTCCAGCACCACCTGATGCTCCTTTGCATATTCAGCCTCGATGAAGCGGACGTTGCGCATACGATCCGCCTCCAGCTCTAGGCTCACGGGCAGCTTTGAGCGTTCCAGCATCTGAAAATAAGTGGTGTAATCCTGGCTGGTGAAGGCATTTTCGCGACCTCCATTGGCGGCCACGATTCTCGAAAACTCACCCGCTGGATGCCGGGCGGTGCCCTTGAACATCATGTGTTCCAGCATGTGAGAAACACCCGTCACACCCGCATATTCACTGCTGGCGCCAACCTTGTACCAAACTTGAGAAACAACCACAGGTGCCCGATGGTCCTCCTGGACCAGAATCTTGAGCCCGTTATCGAGCCGCGCTTCGAATACCTTGGGCTCTGAGGCCGCAATGGCCATGGGCAGCGCCATCAGGGCTGCTCCTATGCAGAGGACACGCATTTTGCCGTTCTCCCTGAAGTCCTTTTGAATTATGAAGGGCGCTTTGGAAGGTCACTGGGGGGCCGTGACCGAGCGCAAGCGCGTATTATAGACACGCGACCCCGGGGGAAAGGTTCCCTCGAATATTTCCGTTGACGTCAAAAACTCAGGCCAACATGACCGAAAGAGCCTCACCCAAGCCCACGATGCCCCGCTGGCGAGCCTACCTTGGACTCTGCAAGCTTCGGGTTGTCGGAGCGATCGTGTTTACCGCCATCATCGGGATGTTCATGGCCGTACCCGGCTTGCCGCCCCTGATCGAGAGCATTGCGGGCGCGATCGGCATTGGCCTCGCTGCGGCTTCGGCCGCAGCGCTGAATCATGTCTACGACCGGGAAATTGACCGCAAGATGGGTCGTACGGAGGACCGACCGCTGCCTCAATCGCAACTGACGCCTCAATCGGCCAATCGTTTTGCCCTTCTTTTGGGGCTGTTTTCGATGCTCCTTCTCTGGTTTTGGGTCAACCCCCTGACCGCGGTTTTGACCTTCGTCTCTTTGATCGGTTATGCCGTGATCTACACCCGCTATCTTAAGCGGGTCACGACGCAGAATATCGTGATTGGCGGGGCTGCAGGGGCTGCGCCCCCGGTTCTGGGCTGGTGTGCCATTACCGGCACCATCGAACCGCATTCTCTGCTTCTTTTTCTGCTGATTTTCATCTGGACTCCCCCGCATTTCTGGCCGCTTGCCTTGGCGAAAAAGGATGAGTATCGACTCGCCGATATGCCGATGCTACCCGTGATTTACGGGGATGAAGTCACCAAGCTGCATATTCTCCTTTACACGATCCTCTTGCTGATCTCGAGCCTTCTTCCCTACTTAACCGGCATGAGTGGCCTCATTTATCTGGCCAGCGCTCTGATTCTTGGGTTCATCTTCCTCAGCTACGCCTTCCGGCTGAAAAGAGCCAAGGACAATCGACTCGCCATGCGCACCTTTGGCTTTTCTCTGTTTTACCTTGCGGGCATCTTTTCAGCGCTCCTGATCGACCATTACGTGCCGATCCGACTCTAGCCTGATGCTGCATCACCCCCTGAAACAGTCGATCGTCAGGGCTTCGCCTGCGCCTTTAAACTCCCTAGGATCGCTGCCCCCCTTGCTGAGCCGCATTTATAGTCATCGCGGGATCGGGGTTTCCAGCGAACTGGACCTTTCTTTAGGGAAATTGCCGGATCCCCGGCTGCTCTCTGGCATGGGAGCCATGACCGCCATTCTGACCGATGCCATCCTCAAGAATCTCAGGATTCTGGTGATTGGCGACTACGATGCCGATGGGGCAACTGCAACGGCAGTGGCCCTGCTGGGCCTTCGATCTTTGGGGCTTCGTCATATCGACTATCTAGTGCCCAATCGTTTCGAGTATGGCTATGGACTCACCCCTGAGATCGTCAGCCTTGCCGGAGAGCGTAAGCCCGACATCCTTCTGACCGTGGACAATGGCATTTCCAGCCATGAGGGCGTGGCCGCGGCACGAAAGGCCGGAATAAAGGTTTTGATCACCGACCACCATCTTCCAGGCGAAGACCTTCCTGCGGCCGACGCCATCGTCAATCCCAATCTGGTGGGAGATTCTTTCCCCAGCAAGGCACTTTCGGGCGTTGGGGTCCTTTTCTATGTCCTTTTGGGTTTAAGACAAACGCTAAGGAGCATGGGCTATTTTGAGGATTCAGGCCAGAAGGAGCCCCAACTGGGGCACCTTCTGGATTTCGTTGCCCTTGGCACTGTCGCTGATGTAGTGGGACTCGACCAGACTAATCGGATTCTGGTTCGACAGGGCCTTCGGCGGATTCAGTGCGACCAGGCCCACCCGGGGATACGGGCACTCATCGCCGTAGCGGGAAAAAAGGCTTCAGAGCTTTCGGCGCAAGACCTTGGATTCACGCTGGGCCCCAGACTGAATGCCGCTGGGCGCCTGGACGACATGGCGCTTGGGATAGAGTGTCTGATCGCTACCTCTGAAGAAGCTGCACGCCCGATGGCCGAGGCGCTCTCAACGCTGAATCAGGAACGGCGCGTCATTGAGCAGAGTATGCGTAATGAAGCCTTCCAGCAGCTGGATCGCCTCACCCTCGCTGATGAAGGCCAACCGGTTTTGTGCCTCTTTCAGGCCAGTTGGCATCAGGGGGTCGTTGGGATCGTTGCCTCCCGCATCAAGGATCGAACCCATCGCCCCGTGATCGCCTTTGCCATCAATGAGCTCAACCCGAGCGAACTCAAGGGCTCTGCCCGATCAGTTCCTGGCGTCCATATCCGGGATGTCCTCGCGGACGTCGCCACACGCTACCCCGGCCTTGTGACCCGTTATGGAGGGCACGCCATGGCCGCTGGCCTTTCCTTGCCGCGTTCGGAGCTTGAGCGCTTCACCTCGGCCGTCATCGATGAAATGCGCCGACGTGGCGATGACCGCATGACCGCGATCGCCCTCCAGTCCGATGGAGCACTCACCGCCGACCAGATCAGCCTCCCCACCGCAGAACTCCTTTTTGAGGCCGGTCCCTGGGGACAGGGATTTCCAGAACCCCTTTTTGATGGAAATTTCGAAGTTCTGGACCAAAGGATCGTCGGAGAGCGCCACCTCAAATTGACCCTACGTCCCGAAGGAGGGGGAGTCCCCGTGGATGCCATTGCCTTCAACGTCGAAAATCCAGGGGCCTGGCTTCGCGCGCGAATGCTCAAGCTGGCCTACCGCCTGGATATCAACCACTTTCGGGGTCGAAAATCAGTCCAGCTGCGCATTGAGTACATGGAGTCCCGCAGCCTCTAGGGACACAAGATCAGCGCTTCACGATTTCCAGAACCTTATACCCACTGGCCTCCTCACGGCGCACCAAGGTACCCCCCGTGCTGGAAATTTCCGCCTCGTAAGGCAAATGGCGATTGGCCACCAGGAAAAGCCGCCCCCCCGATCGAAGTGTCTTCATGGCTTCAGCGATGAAGCGTTGACCTAAGACCGGAAGACTCCCGCGCTCGGTATGAAAGGGCGGATTCATTACGACAAAATCGAGATCTGAAATCCCGGTTCCCTGGGTCACATCTGACCAGTGAAAACCCAGACAAAGGTCCGGGGATTGATAGGTTTCAAGGTTGCCTTGAGCCGCATCCAACGCCTTTTTTTCAACGTCAAAAAGCGCGAGCGACCGGATCTTGGGATTCCGCTCCAGAAGGCTTCGCGCCAGATAACCATTTCCAGCACCCAAATCCGCCCCATGGCCTTCAAGCCCCCGGGGGATGAATCCCGCCAAAAGCCGGGAGCCCTCATCGGGTCGCTTCCAGCTGAACATGCCCGGTGCCCCAAGGAGCCCCTCGGCAGCCATCCTCCGCATTTCGCCCCCGGCCCGCCAACGCGCGAGAAGCTCGTGATCCAGCGCATGACCTTGCTTGACCGCATGAAGGACCCGGCATTTGTTCTTGGAAAAGGCATCGCACGTCCCAAAAAGCTCCCGTACACGCTTTTCGAGAGATCCCGCACCCAGGTCGTTGGCCGCTGTCAGGACCAGATGGCCTCCGGCCTTGAGTCCTGCTGCAGCCCGTGCCAGATGAAATAGCACCTCCTCACGGTGCTTGGTGGCAAAGATGACGGCAACATCGCACTCCTCCCCAGGCTCCGCCAAAGGGTCGAGACCTTGCTCAATGAAAGGGGCAGCCCATCGATGGTCGGTTTGGAACACCCAAGGCTTAAAGCGTCGCTTGAGCCTTGAAAAATAGGCTCCATCCACGGCCCGCTGAATCCAGACCGTCCCCTCCTCAGGGAAACCCATCCCTTCGCGGGCCACCAGAAAAGCCTCGAGGGCATGGGCCTCGCGATCGGATTCAAGCATGATGTTTTCTCGCTTAAAAAGGCAGCAATTATAGCCGGGACAGCCGGCGTATCCCCGAAGGCCTGATAGAATGCGAGGCCAAATCAATATCCGGTCCCCAATCGATGAACTGGTCTGAATTTTTTGCCATGGGGGGCTATGCCACCTACGTATGGGCTTCTTATGGTCTGATGGGCATCATCCTGGTCCTGAATGTGGTGTTGCCCCTGAAAAAAAAAGCCGACGCCCTTGAAAAGGCCCGCCGCTTCATTGCGCGAGGCAAAAAATCATGAGCCCCAGACGACGTCGAATGCTAGTCGTCAGCTTGATCCTTGCAGGGGTAGGTCTTGCTGCCTTTTTTGGCCTGACTGCTTTCCAGAAAAATCTGCTCTATTTTCTGACCCCAAGCCAGGTCGCGCAGGGTGAAGCACCCAAGGGGCATTCCTTCCGCATTGGTGGACTGGTCGTCAAAGGAACCGTCAGAAGGGCCGCTGACACGCTCGACGTTCATTTCGATCTCACTGATGGAAATAAAACCGTGGGCGTCAGCTATACCGGAATCCTCCCCGACCTTTTCCGCGAGGGCCAGGGCATCATCGCGATCGGAAAACTCTCGGAAAAGGGCGTATTTGAGGCCAGTGAAGTGCTCGCTAAACATGATGAGAACTACATGCCCCCGGAAGTGGCCGAATCACTCAAGGCGTCGGGCCAGATGCCCAAGCCCCCCGAAGGAACAACCCCATGACGGCTGAACTGGGGCAGTATTGCCTCCTCCTTGCCCTTTTGACTGCATTCTTTCAAGGAACCCTGCCGCTGATAGGCGCTGCCCGCGGCCAGAGACTCTGGATGGAGAGCGCTATTCCGGCAGGTCGCGCACAATTCATTTTCCTCGCGATCGCTTTTTGCGCCTTGGTCAACGGGTTTATTGAGAACGATTTCTCGATTCTCTACGTCGCATCCCATTCCAATAGCGCCTTGCCGCTGTATTACCGCATCGCAGCCACCTGGGGTGCTCATGAAGGCTCCATGCTGCTTTGGGCGTTCATCCTCTCAGGCTGGACGTTCGCCGTGACCCTTTTCAGCAGCGGCCTGACCCCGATTTTTCGCGCTCGTGTCCTGGGTACGATGGGTCTGATCAGCTTTGGCATCCTTCTCTTTATTCAGTGGACTTCAAATCCCTTTCTTCGCCTGATTCCCATGCCTTCTGAAGGACATGACCTGAATCCCCTCCTTCAAGACTTCGGGATGACCATTCATCCCCCCATGCTCTATATGGGCTATGTCGGACTAGCCGTTGCCTTCAGCTTTGCCATTGCCGCACTGCTGGGTGGCACCCTTGATGCGGCCTGGTCACGCTGGTCACGCCCCTGGACCCTGGTAGCTTGGGTTTTTCTGACCTTTGGCATCGTCCTGGGCTCCTGGTGGGCCTACTATGAGCTCGGCTGGGGTGGCTGGTGGTTCTGGGATCCGGTAGAAAACGCCTCGTTCATGCCGTGGCTGGTCGCGACCGCCTTGCTCCACTCATTGGCCGCAACCGAAAAGCGGGGTGCCTTTAAGGCCTGGACGGTATTGCTCGCCATTTTTGCCTTTTCGCTGAGCCTTCTCGGCACGTTCCTGGTGCGCTCCGGCGTTTTGACTTCGGTCCATGCCTTTGCCTCCGATCCCGCGCGAGGTCTTTTCATTCTGGTGTTCCTTGCAGTGGTCGTTGGAAGCTCCTTGTTGCTTTATGGCCTTCGAGCCCCCGTCATTCGGGATAGCACCCGCTTTACCTTGCTCTCGCGGGAAAGTCTCCTCCTCGTGAACAACATTCTTCTGGTCACCGCCTCAGCCAGCATACTTTTAGGGACCCTCTATCCCCTGGTTCTGGATGCTCTGAAGCTCGGGAAGATCTCCGTGGGATCGCCATATTTTGCGCGGGTCTTCACCCCGCTGATGACGCCGATTGTTTTCCTTGCCGGCATCGCCGCTATGGTTCCTTGGCGGGAAGGCCAACTCTCCAAGATCCTACGTCCTCTCAGACGGATCGTCCTTCCCGTCATCGGACTCACGATCGGACTCTCAGTGGTTACCGATGGGGTCTCTGATATCGCAACGCTGGCGGGAATCGGAATGGCCCTCTGGCTAGTGGCGACCCAAGGATTGAGTCTTTGGAATCGTATCCAACACCGGAAGTCTTTAAGCGAAGGGGTGTCAGCCCTTTCGATGAGTTTTATCGGGATGAATTTGGCACACCTGGGTCTCGCCGTCTTTGTAATCGGTGTCAGCCTCTCGGGGAGCCACAGCGAGGAAAAGGTCGTCAAACTGTCACCCGGCGAGAGCGCCTCCATCGGCACCTATCGATTTAAGTTCGGGGGGGTGCACACCGTCAAGGGTCCAAACTATCACGCTCAAGAGGGCCGGTTCGATGTCTATGATGGTGAGCGCCTGGTGGCTGAATTGACCCCTCAGAAGCGCATCTATCAGTCGCAGAAAAATCCCATGACGGAGGCCGCAATTGATCCGGGACTCACCCGGGATCTTTATGTGGCTCTGGGAGAACCCCTGGATAAAGACGCCTGGAGCGTTCGCGTCTATTACAAACCTTTCATTCGCTGGATCTGGTTCGGAGGACTTTTGATGATGAGCGGTGGCTTGTGCTCCCTTCTGGACAGGCGCTACCGTATCGGTTCCCGGAAGGCGCTGGCCCCCGCATCCGCCCGTGGAGCCTAACGATGCGTTTCCTGATCCCTCTGGGCGTCTTTCTGGTTATGGTCATTTTTCTCGGCGTGGGCCTTTCACTCGACCCTCGGGAGATCCCTTCACCCTTGATTGGAAAACCGGCCCCGGCCTTCGACCTACCGACCCTGGAGGCACCAGACCGCCGCTTTGGCCCTCATCTTCTGAAAGGCCGCCCCTATCTTTTGAATGTCTGGGCGTCCTGGTGTGAAGCCTGTCGGGCAGAACACCCTGTCCTGATCAATCTTGCCCGAGAAGGCGAAGTTCATCTGATTGGCCTCAACTACAAGGACTCCCCGGAAAAAGCCCGCGCCTGGCTTGAAGCGCATGGCGGCAATCCCTATGAGACCGTCGCTGTGGACGCCGACGGCAAGGTGGGAATTGACTGGGGGGTCTATGGCGTACCGGAGACCTTCCTGATCGATGCCAACGGGGTCATTTTGTACAAGCACACAGGTCCATTGAACCCTAGGGTGCTTGAGGAAAAACTCCTACCGCTGATTCGAAACCCCAACGATCCGAGGGCCAAAACCCCTTGAAAAAAATAATCCAAATCATCGTCATCGGCCTATGGGCCGGGTTTTCGATTCCGCTCGCCAACGCCGTCGAAATTCGCGATTTTTCGAATCCTCAGCAGCAGGAGCGTTACGAAAACCTGATTCAGAAGCTCAGATGCCTCGTCTGCCAGAACCAATCGCTCGGAGATTCAGATGCCGATCTGGCCAGGGATCTTCGCAATGAGGTCTACGGGAGGATCCAATCGGGGGAAAGCGAAGAAGAAACCATTCGCTTTCTGACAGATCGTTACGGTGATTTTGTACTTTACGACCCTCCCATGAAAGGCATCACCGTTTTACTCTGGGCAGGCCCCTTACTCCTTTTCCTTTGCGGGGGTTTTCTTGCGCTTCGTCACCTTCGAAGCCATAGAGTGAATTCATCTCACCCCCCGCTTGATCCAGAGGAAAAAAATCGCCTCGAGACCTTGCGCAATCAACTTCGTCAGGACTCACCGGACTGAACGGCTTACGAATCCCCAAATGACTTCATTCATTCTTACCGCCCTGCTCATCACGGTCGTTGGTCTTCTGACCTTCCTGCCGCTCCTTTTCAAGTCCCGGGACAACGGAGCGGTTGATCGCCGACGACTGAATCTGGCACTCCATGAGGAGCGCCGGCGAGAGCTTGAGGCCGAGGCCGAGACGCCTGAAGCCACGGCCCAGTTAACCGAGGATCTGGAACGCACACTTCTCGATGATCTCGACACACAATCCGATCCCGTGGCAGCATCGCCGAGCAGGGCAGCCAAAATCACACTCTGGACAACCATCGCTCTTATCCCTCTTCTGGCGACCGTCGGCTACATGACCTTGGGCCATCCAGAACTTCTCGATGCGCCGCCCCTGAAATCGATGCATGAAACCCGTAAGGCAATACAGGAACTAGCCGACCGCCTGTCAGCCAACCCCAATGATCTCGAGGGCTGGGTGCTACTCGGACGTTCCTTGCAAACCACCGATCGTCCAGAGGAAGCAGCAAAAGCCTACGAAACGGCCTCCCGCTTGGCACCCGGAGATCCTGACCTTCTGGCGCTCTATGCCGAGGCGCTTGCTGAGGCTCAGGACGGGAAACTCGAAGGACAACCCGGCGCGATCATCCAGCAAATCGTTCGCGATCATCCAAAGCACAAAATGGGGCTTTGGCTTGGAGGACTTGCTGCCGCTCAGGTCGGTGATATGCGCAACGCCCGGAAACTCTGGGAACGGCTCAGAGCGGAACTCCCGCCCAACGGCCCTGAGATCAAGGAAATCAATGCCTACATCCAGGAACTGGGACCTGAAAGCACGAGCCCCACAAAAGCTGCTGCCACAAAAAACCAAGGGGTCAAAGTCAAAGTGTCGCTGGATTCCAAACTCAAAGGGGAGGTTCGGCCGGATGATGCTGTCTTTGTCTTCGCCCGCGCAGCAGATGGCCCCCCCATGCCACTCGCGGTCATCCGGAAGACGGTTCGCGATCTCCCCTTGAGCGTGACACTGGATGACAGCCTCGCCATGCGTCCCGGGCTTGAGATCTCGAAGTTCCCGAAGCTGATTCTCGGAGCCAGAATCTCAAAGTCAGGGCAGGCGACCCCACAAAGTGGCGATATTGAAGGGACCCTTCCAGGCATGATCCCGGAAGCCAACAAGGTTTATCCTATCCTCATCGATCACCAGCGCCCTTGAGGCCTAGGCCTCAAGAGGCCAAAGCCAGGCGGCGCCGCGGACACCACTGGAGTCCCCATGAACCGGGGGCCTCAGGAGGGTCTCAACGGCATCGGAAAAGACAAAATCACCCCAGTACTTGGGCACATTTCGGTACAGCCGATCACACTGGCCCACTCCGCCACCCAGAACAATCACATCGGGATCGATGAGGTTGATGACATGGGCCAAAGCCCGGGCAAGTCGCTCTTCATAACGCGCCATGGTGGCCTCAGCCAGGGCCTCACCCCGGTTCGCGGCCGCCACGATCTGCGGCCCAGTTCGTCCCTCGCCCCCAGCCCGAAGATCGTCCGCAGCAAGTCCTGGACCTGAAAGGTAGGTTTCGATGCAGCCCCGGTGGCCGCAATAGCAGGCCGGCCCACCACACTCCTCGCCACGAGGCCAGGGCAAGGGGTTGTGCCCCCACTCACCGGCAATCGCGTTGGGACCCTGAAGCAGACGACCATGGACCACAACGCCACCTCCGACACCTGTTCCAAGAATGACCCCGAAGACAACAGGATAGCCCTGCCCCGCACCATCGCTGGCCTCAGAAAGCGCAAAGCAATCCGCATCGTTGGCTAGCCGAACGGGCCGAGATAGCCTCGCTTCAAGATCCTCCCTCAGGGGCTGATCGTTGAGACATCGGGAATTCGAATTCTTAAGACGACCCGTGCGCCGCGAGATTGCACCCGGTGTCCCAATCCCCAACGTGCCCTTGGCACCCAGGGCACCCTCCGCCCGGTGGACGAGCCCGACCATGGCCGAGAGCGTTCCCTCGTAATCTCCCTGAGGGGTCGCTACCCGCTCACGCCAGATTTCGTGACCTTCGGGTGAGAGCGCCAAAAGCTCGATCTTGGTTCCCCCAAGATCAATGCCAAAACGAAGGTTTGCCATGAGAATCGTCTCGAAAATGATGAGAGCAAGAAGTCTAACGATTCCCCTGGCTTTCGAAAAATTCAGTCGAATCGAATCAGGGAATGAGGGAGCGAGGGTTCACGGCCTTGGACAATATCGCTTAGAAAGGACCAAAACACCTCTGCAGAGGGGGGGCATCCCGGAAGGACGTAATCGACCGTCACGACTTCATGGATGGGATGAACCTTCTCCAGAAGGAGGGGAAGCTCGGGATCGTTGGGAATTTGGGGATTCACCACTCCAACGGCATCCAGATAGGCTTCCTCAAGGCACTCCCTGAGGGGAATGTGGTTGCGCATCGCCGGAATGCCGCCATTGATGGCACAGGCACCAACGGCAACCAGAATCCTGCAATGGGCGCGAAACTCACGAAGCGTCTCAACATTCTCTGCATTGCAAAGGCCGCCCTCAATCAAACCAATGTCGATGCCTCCCTCACAATGCTTGATATCGGTTAAGGGACTTCGATTGAACTCGGCGACCTCACACAAATCGAGAAGTCGCTCATCGATATCAAGAAAAGACATGTGGCAACCAAAGCATCCGGCCAATGAGGTGGTCGCGACCTTGAGCTTTTCAGCCATGAGGGCTCTCCGGAATAGGCGCTTTGAGCGATTGCTCGGCGATATTAACCTCATCGTAATGACGATCCCCGATCGAGTGACGAAATGCTGTCCGCTTGACGAGGATAGCCCCAACAGGACAAACCTGTGCCGCACGGTCTTGAACCGTCATCGGGGTATCCACGAGAAGGCCGCTCGCAGAATTGACCACCAAACGGCTCTCAAGACCACGACCCGCCACCTCGAAAACGGACTTACCATCGCTCTCGCGACTCGCCCGGACGCACAATTCACACAGAATGCAGCGATCCAGATCCAGCATGAGGTCAGGGTGGGAGGCATCAACCCGGCGGCTGGGAAAAAAGTGCGGAAAATGGGTATCTTCCATGCCGAGAAAATAGCCCACAGCCTGAAGCTGACAATCACCGGATTTCTCACATCCCGGGCAAAAATGATTGCCCTCGACGAACAGCATTTGGGTGATCCGTCGCCGCGTAGCGTTCAATTCATCCGTATCGCTCAAGACCTCTTGCCCTTCCATCGCTGGCATGGTGCAGGCCGAGCACGTCCGACCATTTACCTTGACCGTGCAAAGCTTGCAGCTTCCGTGCGCTGTGAATTCAGGATGATGGCAAAGATGCGGGATATAGATCCCGGCGGCCTGTGCCGCCTCTATCAGGGTCTGCCCCGGCTCATAGGAAATTTCCCGTCCATCAATGCGGATGCGATTTAGGGACATGGTATTAGTCCTCCTGATGCAAATGAGCCCGAGCGTCATCTCGCCCGGTCATGGCCCGGGCGATTGCCAGTGATCCATCCAGATCAAAGCCTGGCTCAAAGTGAAGAGCCTTAAGTCGCTCTTGGTAAAGATCCGGAAAGCGTTCCAGCGTCGAAAGAATTGGGTTGGCCGCTGTCTGCCCCAGCCCACAATGACTGTTGCCCTGAACCAGACGTGCAATTTCCGTCAGTTCCACCAGATCCTTGGCCGTCCCATGGCCCTCGCAAATTTTCTGGAACTGGTTTCTCAGCAGTGAAGTTCCAACCCTGCAGGGAGTACAAAAGCCACAGCTTTCGTGAGCAAAGAACCGGGTGAAATTGCGCGCGATCTCCAGCACATCGCGGCGGGAATCAAAGATCATGAGCGACCCACCTGTTGCAAGGTCCTCAAAAGCGATCCGGCGGTCCAACTCCTGAGCGCCGATGAAGGCTCCCGAAGGCCCACCGACCTGAACGCCCAACACATCGCTCGCACCGGCCAGAGCAACCACGTCCCTGACAGAGGTTCCCCACGGAATTTCATAGATTCCCGGTTGCGCGCAGTCTCCAGAGACACTCAAGATCTTGGTTCCCCTGGATTCGCGGGTTCCCACCGAGGCAAACCAGTCGCCGCCATACGCTGTAATCCGGGCGGCTGCCTGAAAGGTTTCGACGTTGTTGACAACGGTCGGATGCCCAAGATATCCCGAAGTCACCGGATAAGGCGGCCGATTTCGGGGATGACCGCGCTTTCCCTCAAGACTCTCGATCAGCGCAGATTCCTCGCCGCAAATGTAGGCTCCCGCCCCCAGGTGAATCCGAATATCGAAATCAAAATTATCGAGCCCGAGGATCGATTTCCCCAAAAGACCCGCATTGCGGCGTGCCGTCAGAATGCCCTCAAGGGTGCCTCTCAGAAAGGCATATTCCCCCCGAAGGTAAAGAAATCCCTCTCGGGCGCCAATCACACGGGCGCAAACCGTCATTCCTTCAAAGACCTCATGGGCCTTCTGGCTCAGAATCACCCGGTCCTTGAAGGTACCGGGTTCTCCCTCATCCGCGTTGCAAACCACATAGCGAGGAATGGAAGCATCGCCTGGGATGCTCCCTTCAGGACCTTCATAGCAATATTGCCATTTGGATGCCGTCTTGAAACCTGCACCACCGCGGCCTCGAAGCCCAGAACGCTCAATCTCCTGAAGGATGTCCTTGCGGTCTTGATGGATGAGGTGTTGAAGAGCTGTCCCCGGCAGAAGGTCCCCCTCAAGAAGAAGATCTCGCCGATACACCCGATCCTCGACTTCGAACCAGGACGCAGGCCACTGATCAAGGGGAGTTCCCGCTTCGATGCAATCTGCCAAAGCTTCGATGCGAACTTTATCCAACCGGGTTAAGGGTTTCCCATTGATAAGGCCCGCAGGGCCTTGATCACAGAGTCCTGTACAGGAGGTATAGGAAAGGCTTACTCGCCCATCTTCACGAGTTTTTCCAAAATTGACCCGGAGGCGCTCGGATAGTTTTTGGGCCAGATCAAGGCTTCCCAAATGGTGATCCGTGATGGAGTCACTCAAGCGGAGGTCATACTGACCCAATGGTTCCTGGGAGAGAAAACTGTAGAACTCCACCACGGATAAAACTCTGGCAAACGGGATCTCGAGATGACGGGCGATAACACTCATCATGGACCGGGAGACCGAACGGTATTCGGCCTGTACCTCACGAAGAATCTGAAGCAATTCGGTATCTTGGCGCGGGTGTTTCGCCAAAATGGACATCAGCGGTTGGGGCGCAATCGGGTCCATAGTGCGGCTCCGTGGGACAATGGAATGACTATAACAGCCTCAACTGAATCCCATACACGACCTATGGGATTAGGTGGCCCCCAAAGAGCTCCATTGACAACGGCCCGCTATCGATGGAATGCCTTACAATTGGCGAAGGTCTTGACCTTTCGATGGGTCCTCGACACCCTCGCGCATTGACCTCCCTTAGCCGAGATTTTGATGAAAAGCTGGAAACGACTCATCCTCCTTGTACTTTCTGCCATTACCGGGTTTGGGGCTCTTGCCCTCGCCATTGGGGTGGTCTTTACCGATTTCGTGGTCGATTTCTGGTGGCACTCAGAACTTGGGTACCAGGAATTTTTCTGGCTGAAGATCCTCTACCGCTACATCCTCTCGGGAGGGGCCACCCTCTTTTTCTTCCTGATCTTCCTCTTTAACTTCATTGCGGCCTCCCGTTACCTTGGGGTCGACATTGAGGAAATGGCCCGGGTCGACCGGACCGAATTCAATCGCAGGCAGCGCATCCTGCAACATTTCCAGAACGGCTCTATGAGAGCCTATATTCCACTTTCTCTGGTGATGGCCATTGCAATCGCCATCCCGTTCTATCAGGAATGGCAGCAAGCTCTTCTCTTTGTCTTTGCACCGGACTCCGGAG
This sequence comes from Pseudomonadota bacterium, assembly GCA_041178325.1. Taxonomy (GTDB): domain Bacteria; phylum Pseudomonadota; class Gammaproteobacteria; order Methylococcales; family Methylococcaceae; genus UBA6136. The sequence goes on along the minus strand of JBEGVN010000008.1, from coordinate 7,815 downwards.
TCAAGGACTTCATCTTCAAAGAGGATGTGAGCTTTTACCTTTTTTCGTTTCCCATCTATCAACTGATTCAAAGGGAACTGTTGCTCGCCTCGGTCGTTCTGACGGGCGCTTTGGGCATTCTCTATCTCATCGAGCACAGAATTTCGGCGGGAAGGATTCTTCACTGGCCGCTTGGGCCCAAGCTTCATTTGAGTGGCATGGTCGTGCTGGTTGCTCTTTTGATCGCTTGGGGCTTCGCACTTGAGCGATTCCAGCTGCTTTACACCGAGGAACACGAACCTCAGTTTTTCGGCCCAGGCCTGCTTGAAACGGCGTATTTCCTGCCGCTGATCTGGTGCTCGGTTCTTAGTCTTTTAGGGACCACGATTGCGGGTCTTTGGTTTCTTCATCGCCGCAAGGGGGGCTGGCCTCTTTCCATAATGGTACTGATCTTCGGATTAAGCATCGGGCTTCGACACATTCACTTCATTCCTGAAGCATTTGAGCGCTTTATCGTCGACCCCAATCCCGTCCGATCGGAAGTGGACCACATGCAGGCCAACATCGATTCGACCCTGCGAGGGTTTGACCTCACCCGAATTACCAACATTGACGTCAGCCCCGGCCTTCCGGATGAGGATGTCCTTGACCCTGAACTGCGGTCCCACCTCTACAATATTCCGGTCTGGGATCCTGAAATCCTCTTCGACAGCTATCAACAGCTTCAGGGAATTCGCCCTTATTACCAGTTTGCAGAGGTCGACGTTGACCGCTATCTGGTCAATGGTCGGTTAGAGCAGATCAACCTTGCAGCCCGCGAAGTCAATATTCACCGACTGCCGAAGGAGGCTCAAAACTGGGAAAACGAACATCTCAGGTTTACCCATGGGTATGGCGCGGTTGCAACACCGGCCTCTCAGAATGGCCAAACCCCCATGCGTTGGTACCTTCAGGACCTCAGCATGGAGACCAGCAATGGGTTTACCGGATCCAATCGTCCGGATATTTATTACGGTGAAGAGGATCTGACCTACGCCATTGTGCCCAACCAGCTCAAGGTCGTCGGAATTCCCAGCGCGGATGAACAATCCAGCTTCAACTACACCGGCTCTGGGGGTGTTCCGATCAACTCCCTGTTCCGCAAGCTGCTGTTTTCCCTCTACTTCAGGGATGAGCGACTTTTCTTTTCCGTCAGCATCAATGGTGAAAGCCGCGCCCTATTCCACCGTAACATTGTGGAGCGCATTCAGACTCTGACCCCCTTCCTCAAACTTGATCATGACCCCTACATCGTCGTGACCCCGACCCGCGTCTACTGGGTCGTTGATGCCTACACGACTTCCGACTGGTACCCCATTTCGAAACGGATTTCAGGCCGTTTCAATCACGAGGACCATGACCAGCATTTCAACTACATCCGTAACTCGGTCAAAATTATTGTCGATGGCTATGACGGCCACGTTGACTACTACGTCAGCGACACCTCGGACCCGATCATCCAAGGTTACCGGAATGCCTATCCTGGGCTCTTCAAGGACATTGCCACGATCGCCCCAAACTTGAAATCGCACCTGCGTTACCCAAAGGATCTCTTCAGCCACCAGATGAAGATCTACGCACGCTATCACCAGACCCAGCCGGAGCTCTTCTATGAGCAGGCTGAGACCTGGGACTTCTCTAAGGTGAATGATGCCAGCGTCAAGCCCTACTTTTTGACCACCGCACTGGAGGGCTACGCCAGTGACCGACATACCTTTGTAATGATTGAGCCGATGACGCCGGTGGGCCGAAGCAACCTAAGCGTTCTAGCGGTGGCTGGCAACTTCGACGATGGACTTGATGACTCCTTGCCCTACGGCGTCAATCGGCAGATTGTCATCTATCGTTTTAATCAGGAAGCGCAGGTCGACGGCCCCGCACAGGTCAACGCCTTGATCGATCAGGATCCGGAAATCGCCCGCCAACTCACCCTTTGGGATCAACGGGGATCGCGGGTCCTTCGAGGGCGCATCATTGTGCTGCCCGTCGGGAAATCCGTCTTGTATATTCAGCCGGTCTACATAGTTTCAACCAGCGGCACCCGTATTCCCGAACTTCAAAGGATCATCCTCTCGATGGGAAATGTCGTTGTGATGGATGCCCAGCTAGAAACAGGTATTCTCGAACTAGAGCGACGACTTCGCGCCGCCCGTGCCAGCCGAGGTGACCGCACCAGGACGGCTCCCGTCGGTCGTAACCTTGGCCCTTCGGCCTCCCCGCGCTGAAGAACACCTAGGGCCTCTCCCGAGTTTGGCTCGGGTCTTGCAAAGTATTGAGTGAATCGTCTCACTCTCACGATGCAACGAACGGAGGCCCATCCATGATCACGCTGCACGTCTTTTTTACCCTGATTATCTTCGTGCCCGTCTGGTACCTTGGAAACCGCGCACTGGATCTGCTGATCAAGAGCAACGAGACAGCACACACCCTTTTGAACATCCTGCTGATTTCGGGGTTTGTGGTCGGGACCGAGTTCTTTCTGAGCGCTTCAAGCTAAAACCGTCTGCCAGCGAGCCACGCTGAAGATCGCCTCGACACAGGGCAAAAGCGCACTCTCTTTGTGCAAGGCCACCTCACTTCAGGCCCCTGAAGGCCCTCTCGCTCAAGTCCCTGGGGAGGCCAACCTCTATGGCTTGGGTTTGGGTTGTTTGATGCGGACTTTGACGCCAATCAGCGCAGCCAGTCGCCGAATTTCGGCCAAGACCTTTTCCTGCTGAGTCGGGTTATGGGGCTGATTCATGGTCTACTGGAATTGGGGGGAAGTAAGTCGCCAGCCTGCACGCCCGGGGTCAACGAATCCCCCGAAGCTTCACCCGGACTGAATGTGCAAGCCGGCGGTTAAACTACCCCGTGATTACACACACACTTAGCGACTGATGCATCATCACTTCTGATGATAGACGCACGAAAATGGTAATTTCCATACAAATTCAAGAGGATCGGCGTTAGGATGGCGCATTGATGTTCACTCTCAAACCCCTCTCATGGTGTCTCGCCCTCTTGACTCACTGATTGACGGTATCTACGAGGCTGCACTGGATCCTGTGCTGTGGCCTGAGGTTCTCGCCGATATTCGAGAGGGCATTGGCGCGAGTGCTTACAGTCTTTTTACCCTGGCCTCCGCCGAGGGACAAAAGCCCGAACTTTTGACCTGCAACATTGACCCTGTATGGTCTCAGTCTTATCGCGATTACTGGTGGCAACATGACGCGTGGGTGCAGGGTGCTGTGTCCCGAGGACTTGCAGCACCTGGCCTGACTCTTTCGGGATCCATGCTGGTGGAAACCGAAGCCTTTCAAAAGAGCGTTTGGCTTAACGAAGCCCTCAGGCCACAGGACATGGGAGATCTTCTGACGACTACACTGTGGACGGTTGAGAAGCCAGGTCCGAAACTTGTTCTCTCGTTCTATCGCAGCCTTCGCGCTGAAAGGTTCGGAACACTCGAACTCAATCAACTCTCCGCCCTTTCCGGTCATCTTCGGCGTGCTTTTAATCTCACACTGAGTGGAGCGCAGCTGAGTGAGAACCTCCGGAACCAAAGCACCGTTCTGGATGGCATCACTCAACCCCTTCTGATTCTGGATAGCCAAAGAAAGATCATCAGTCTCAATGAGCCGGCTGAACGACTTCTCTCGAACAGGCCGGGGGGCGTGCTCCAGATTCGCAATCAACGCGTCATGGAGCTAGGTCAACGTGCGAATCCAACACTTGAAGCAGCTCATGAGTGGGCCCGGATGAATCCTGGGAAACCCATAGCCATCGCCTTTGTCACCCCAAGATGTGGCGGACTGCCCATAGCAGGCAGCGCAAGACTCATGAAACTCCGGAACGTGCCGAGCTGGAACTTTCGTTTGGAAGATCCGGATCGATTCATGCTCCAACTCGAACTCTCTGAAAGTCCTCCAGCGGAGAGCCTTCGCGCATTTGCCGACCTCTTTGGACTGACTCAGGCTGAATTTCGGGTGCTCGCGCTCATGATCGAGGATATTTCACCCCGATTGATTGCAGAACATTTGAGAATTTCCCTTCCCACGGTCCGAACTCATCTTCAGCGAATTCGTCAAAAAACCGGTACCCGCCGGTTTTCCGATCTGATCCGTCTTGCCCTAGCAGCCAGTAAAAATCACTGAGCCCTTTTGTCTTCTGGCGGGAAGACCACGTATGAGAAGATATCCCCTTCCTTCGCCCAGGACCGAAAGGCCTTAAACCATGAGTCTGATCGATGCGCTTCTTGACCTTCAACGCACGGTGAAAGAAACCCTGCGAGATGTGATTCGCTCCAGTAGAAGACTTGTGCGCGATGCCTGGCCCCTCATCCTGCTCCTTTTGACTGCGCTTAGCACCGTCCTCTGGTATGCAAAACCCTCTCCCCCAAAAATCGTCGAAATGGCCGCAGGTCGTCCGACCGATTACTCCTTTGAACTCGCGCAGCAATACGTTAAGTATTTCGCACGCAACGGAGTCGAGCTTCGCCTGATCCCAACTCAAGGAGCCCTAGATAACTTCGAGCATCTGAAAAATACCCGGGACGCCATCAAAGTCGCCATGATTCAGGGCGGTTTTGTAGATGCTCCGGGGGATGTGATCGGACTCTTATCCTTGGGTTCCATCGCCTATGAGCCCGTCTGGCTCTTTTACTGGGGAGATCAAGCAAATGACCTTCAAAAGCCGCTGACCGAACTCCTCAAGGGATCCATCTCTATCGGCAACCTCGGGTCGGGTACCCTCGCCAAGGCACTGCAGCTTCTGAAAATCAACCAGATGGCACTCGATCCGAGCAGCATGCGTGAACTTCCGGAAGACCAAGCGGTCCTCGCACTCAAGAGAAAAGAGATCAATGCCATGCTGCTGGTCGAACATTACGAGTCACCCTTGGTTCAAGAGTTATTGAGACTCGATGGACTGGTGGTTGCCGACTTCACACGAGCCAGAGCCTACGCGAAGCTTCTCCGCTATATCGAAGTTCTTCACGTCCCGATGGGCGGCTTTGATCTGGCTCGAAATTTCCCTAATCACGACCTTGAACTCTTAAGCACGACCACCACGCTAGTGGTCGAAGAGGATCTTCACCCCGCAATACAGATGCTTTTCATGGAGGCATCTGCAGCCATCGTCGGGCATGAACGTTTCTTTGGCGATGAACAGGAGTTTCCCTCCGTCAAGGACAACACTATTCCTCTGAGTGCTATCGCTCATCAATATTTTGAGAAAGGGGCTCCACTTCTTAGCTATTACCTTCCCTTCTGGCTTGCGGAATTCCTCGATCGGATGGGTCTTTTGCTGGTTCCCTTTCTGGCGTTTGCCTACCCGGTCCTGAAATCCATACCGGACTTTTTGATCAAACGAGCCAGGAAACGGATTGAACGCGTCTATATCGCACTAAGACGTCTTGAAAATGAGGTAAGAAACGATTTTAGTCCCGCAATGCTTGAGGAAAAGATCACAGCCCTTGAGCGGATGGAGGCCGAAGTTCTGAGAATCAAGGTCCACAAGAGGCTAGTCGCCGAGTTTTATGCTCTCAGAAGCGATATTGAATTCGTAAGAGCAGTACTGGTTCGACTTCGTCAGGTCGAATCAAACCATGAAAAGATACCGGAAACGAAGCGCTGAGCCATTAACTATGGCTCAAGCAACGTCGGGCCGATCTCCCATACCTTAGTAGGATTCTTAATTCACAGGCCTTTGGGTCAACCGAATACGAGGTCAGGTTCTTTGATGCCCGTGCACCTAAGAATTGGCCGTGGGACTATTTATTTCGGCTCGCCCTTCAGCTTCAAGGTACCGCTGAGCGGCCTCGTAAAAGATTTCAAATATTGCATGAACCATTTCCGACAGTTTTTGTCGGAAATATGTGGGTGTGCGCGACTCTCGTGCAGCCCCAAACTGCCTCATCCATCCAAGCTCTCCCGGAATCTGGGAAGCTTCATTCAGGATAAAATCTAATGAAATCCAATTTTGCGCTGTCTGTCGCAATTCTCTCCGTCGCTCTATCGGGAAACACGTTTGCCGCTGGTGGTCCGATGAACGAAGATCTGACATCACTGGCTGTGCCTGCACAGAAGGCGGTTGAAGCCGGTAAGGCCGGTAATGCGGCCGTTTTCCAAACTGAAGCAGAGGCGGCACTGAAGGAAGCCAAGGGTAAAACGGACTCTGCAGCACAGCAGCGGGTTGCCGGCAAATTAAAGCGGGCCGTTGAAGCTGGAAAAAATGGCGACCTCGCCACAGGCACTCAACTTGTTGAAGAGTCCATGAGAGACATGAAAAAGGCAGGAGCCCCGCAGTTTGGAGGAGGTAACTAGACTGCCCGGCACGATTGGCAGTTGATGGCCGATCGATGGCAGCGTCCTCTATCTGGGCGCTGCCCTTCTCGATGAGGCACCACCTGACTTTTCCCACACCCTAAACATTAGAACGGACGCTCATCACCCGACCAGTAAAAACATCTCAATCCCACCATCAGATCTACCAACAGAGTGATTTCGCTTGCCCGTCAGAATCCCACACGCTAAAATTCGCGGTCCAAGCCGATGTAGCTCAGCTGGTAGAGCAACACATTCGTAAGCCCGCTAAGCGTTTGTTTTGTATCGGATTTGTTGAAAAAGACCGTGCTACTTCAAACGGTTATTTCTCAACTTTTTATTCGGTTGTAGCACGCCAAAGACCTTGCTACTTTTAAGCCCAGATTCGCAATGAAATACGGGCTCGGTTGACAAAGGCAGCTACTGAAACTACCTCTCAAAAACGCACATCCCGAAGCGTTGTCCCAATCCCCACGACCGTTCAAAGCATTAGGGGATATCCAAGCAAACTCATCATCTTCAAAGTTACCGCATCGCCTTATTGGTGGTGTAGATGCTGGCACGATGGGAAGCATTACAAGCGCAGTACCAAATCCGAATACAAACGGGTGGCCATCGCGTTCGCTAAACAGTTCTTCGTGGATTTGATGACTGACCAGATTACGAGGATTTGTCGGGTAACACGCAATTCCAGCTTTATTGCTTGCTGTGAGGGAGTGATGAAGGAAGACGCTTTGAAGGCAGAGCGTGGGGAGGTGACAAAGCAGTATGTAACCTGCCAGAACAATCGCATCAAAGGACTGCTCTTCGAGTACTTCGGGGACCGGGACATTAAGGAAATCGACTACGCATTGATGGATGACTTTCGGACCGAGATGTTTCGCCGGGGTCTATCCAACAGCACCGTCAAACTCCACTTCTCCACGCTCAGCAAAGTCCTTAACTACGCCCAGCGTTACAAGCTCCTGGACATTCCACCCGTTAAACCCACGATCAAACAGGAAGACAACGCGAGGGGCTTTTTCAATATCCGTGAGTACCTTGCCCTGCGTCGTGCCAGCCATCGTTTACTTGGAACATTACATGGCATCTCGCAAAAAGACGATGGCAAGAAAGCAGCCGGATAACCACTTCGCCGTGTGATTGTTACTGAGGAAATCATGTACGCGATCCCGTTCATGGTTTACAGCTTCATACGCCCAACAGATTTGAAGACCATGAAGCACAAGCACATTGAGATTCGGTCGGGTGCTCGTGGGGACTATTTGTACATGCCGATTCCCGAAACCAAGAAGCATGACAAGCCCATCACTTCATTGCCTCGTGCTGCTTACTACTATCGACGCTTGCGGGGATATCAGGAAAAACGGGGACTGGGTGGCGATGATCATTTCCTGTTCGTGCCCGATATGGAAAACCGAACCTATGCCTACCGATATTTGACCCGGCAGTTTGATGTGTTGCTCGAAGCGATCGCAGGAAGTTTGACGGGTGATGG
>JBEGVN010000007.1:0-15056 GCA_041178325.1 Pseudomonadota bacterium | reverse complement strand
TTTATCAAAAGCTTAGAGCTTATTTTTCCAAAGTCAGCGTGGTCACCATCCAAAATCGGTGTGGATATGGCATTTACTTGGCTATCGCTGGTTCTTCAGGCCACGCTTCTGGCCGGTCTTGCAACGACCTTAGCCAGCGCCGTGGAAATCTCGGCCTCTTCACTGCGACTGGCAGGATGGGGTGAACACAGGATCGCATTGAGTGACGTAAAGCTTGCCCTCATTGGAACGGTTGCGCTGACTTTGGCCACCGATTTCGCATTGTTTCTGGCGCATTGGCTGCAGCATCGAGTCCCTGCACTGTGGCGTTTCCATGCAGTCCACCATTCTGCCGAATCATTGACGCCATTTACGGCCTATCGGCAGCACCCCATCGACTACCTGGGAAATACACTATGTATAGGCCTTATGACCGGCATGACGCTTACGCTGATCGATCTTCTGACCGGGCAGCCGGCCAAAATCCTTCACGTTGAGGGAAGCACGATTCCCTTTCTGCTGTTCTATTGGCTTGGCTACCACCTTCGTCATAGTAATGTTTGGGTCGACTATGGCCCTCGTTGGAGCCAGCTTTTCATCAGTCCGGCACAACACCAGATCCATCACAGCCTGGACAGTCGCCATCGGGACAAGAACTTTGGTTACATGTTTGCCGTCTGGGACCTTCTTTTCGGGACTCTCTTCATCCCCAAATCCCGTGAGCCGCTCCATTATGGGCTCAATGAAAGCCCTGACAGGGGAAGCTTTCTCTTGCTTCTCTGGTCGCCATTCAAAGAGACCCTAAAAGCGTCAAGTCCTGCCGGAATTGTCTTGACCATTCTGATCCTTTTCAGTTGCGGCCTCATCTTTTCCAGAGAGCCCGTCCACGACGTCTCGATGAAAAGCACTGGAGAATCGATTTGGCTTGAACACATGACTGCCCCAGAGGTCGCTGATGCCGTTCGAAATGGAATCAATCAGGTCATCATTCCAACCGGTGGGACAGAACAAAACGGCCCACACCTCGCGCTTGGAAAACACAATGTGATCGTGGCGCACAATGCGGAAAAATTAGCACTACTTCTGGGCTCCACGCTGATCGCTCCCGTAATGGCCTATGTACCCGAAGGCCAAATTGCGCCCCCACAAGGACATATGCGTTACTCAGGAACACTTTCACTGCAAGAAAGCACCTTTGAGGCTGTTCTTGAGGATACGGCAAGAAGCTTGAAAGCCCACGGGTTTCGACGAATTTTTCTTATGGGTGATAGTGGCGGTAACCAGAGAGCTCAAGAGCGGGTCGCTCAGCGACTCAATCAACAATGGAAAAGTGAGTCCATCGAAGTCATCGCACTGAGTGATTATTACCATTTAGAGCCACAACTTCGCCATCTCGAAAACCAGGGCTTAAGCCCCGCGGATATCGGCAACCATGCAGGCATCAGAGACACATCCGAACTTGAATTCATCGCTCCCGACCTCGTTCGGAAGAACCAATTCAACAAGCAGGACCCCAATGAATCAGCAGATTCAGACGGAAATCCAGAGCTTGCATCGCCCGTAATTGGAGAGCTCCTGACCGAGCTCAAAGTGAAAGCGGCTTACCGACAAGCCACAAAGACCCCTCCCCCTTCAGACTGAAACTAATCGTGGGATGACCAACATGCATGACCCCGAAAATGATGCGTTGTTTGAGCGCGACATGGACGACGACTTTGAACCACATCACTCAGAAAATCCGTTCTTGGATAACGATGAGTTTGCCATTGGCACTCTCAGTTCCGTCGACGGCAACAGTGCAACATGTAGCCTCGACGGCCACATCCTTAACCTGCTTCGTGATCATGAGGACACCGCGATTGCGCGATGCGGGGCCCCCGGAAGCATTCTGAGACTCTATGTCGATGGACGATGCCTTCTCGCAAATCTGCGGGAAATCACCATCAATGCACAAGATGAGTTGTTATTGACCGTGACCATCGACTTTTTGGGTGAAGGAACGGCAACAAAAAACGGCATTGCGTCTTTCCGACGTGGCATCACCCAATATCCGCGCCCCGGGGATCGGGTGTACTGTGCAACCTCTGAGATTCTTGAAAAAGCATTCTCATCAGGTGACGCGCCGCACATTGAAATCGGACACATCTTCCCAACCACAAGCACCCGGGCGTCCCTGCTGATCGATCCCATGCTCAGCATGCACTTTGCAGTTCTCGGCTCTACAGGGACCGGAAAGTCCACCACCATGGCGCTGATCTTGCACAAAATTCTTGAGCAATCGCCCGGTGCACATGTTTTGGTTCTCGACCCTCATGGTGAATACAGCAAGGCCTTCGAGGGTCTCGGTGAAACCTTCAGCACCGAAAATATTCGGCTCCCTTACTGGTTAATGAATTTCGAGGAACACTGTGACGTGTTCATTCACTCCGAGGGGTTTGAGAAGGAGATCAACCGCGATGTTCTTGGCAAATGCCTCCTGATTGCGCGCTCAAAAAGCAATTTGGCCATGAGCATGGGCGCAATCACCGTCGACAGCCCACTTCATTATCAGATTGGCGATCTTCTGGATGCTCTTAACCAGGAAATGGGTAAGCTTGAGAAGTCTTCATTGGTTCCCCACTACAATCGACTGAAGATTTCGATCGAGGAAACGCTGAGGGATTCCCGGTTCAGCTTCATGTTCGACCGAACGTTGGCAGCGGCCTCCATGGAGGAGTTCATTGCCCGAATTCTCCGAATTCCAGCACGAGGAAAACCGCTTTCCATCATTGATCTTTCCGGAATGCCCTCCGAAATCATCTACACCGTTGTCGGGCTCCTCTCGCGTTTGATACTGGATTTTGCAATCTGGGGCCGGGAGGAAAAGATTCAGCCGATCCTTCTGGTCTGCGAGGAAGCACAACGCTACCTCTCCTCCCAGCCTCATATCAATAATCTTCACGTCAGGAAAAATCTGGAACGCATCGCAAAAGAAGGGCGAAAATACGGCGTTTCGTTAGGACTCGTTTCCCAAAGACCAAGTGAACTTTCAGAGACGGCACTCTCGCAGTGCGGAACCTACATCACCTTGAGACTGAACAGTGAGAACGATCAGGAACGGGTCAGACTGACCTTACCCGACAGTGCACGGGGATACATTGATACCGTCTCAGCGCTGAGGAACCGCGAATGTATCATTAGTGGCGAAGGGGTCGTCGTCCCTTTACGAGTTTCCCTGGAATATCTCGAAGAATCCAAACGACCACGCTCTGAAGATCCCTCATACTCTGAGGCGTGGAGTCAAATTTCCGATGAATCTGACTCGGTCACACGAACGGTCAACCGATGGCGTCGCCAAGGCCAGAAGGCTCCTTCATAATCAGAGATCCAAGCCATAAGGAGTTCTCGCGAGAATATTGATGACGATCAACCTCCGACGCATGGATCTCAATCTTCTGACCATCTTTGAGGCGGTCTATGAAGAGAGAAGCCAACAGAAGGCATCCGAACGCCTTTACATGAGCCAACCTGCCATTAGCAATGCAATCAGCAGGCTAAGAACCCTGCTCGATGATCGCCTCTTTTATGGCAATAAAACGATCCAGACCACCCAAAAAGCGGATGAACTCTATCCGCAGGTCCATGAAGCCCTGACGCTGATACGGACCGAAGTCCTCAGCAAGGACCATTTTGATCCACAAAAGACACGTCGCACATTTACCATTGCGATTAGCTATGCCAGCGGCTTCATTCTGGGATCTCCGATTTTTCAACAGCTCGATAGTCTCGCTCCCAACGCAAGATTAACCATCCGAACCATTGATCCTCAGGATGAAATCCCGAAATTACTGAGGGAGCAGCGCATTGACCTTGCAGTCTCCCACAGGGATTTTGATGACCCGATGATTGTGAGCGAACTTTGCCTTAACTTTGAGATGGTGGCTGTCGTTCGTAAAGACCACCCCAGAATTCAAAGCGCCCCTTCAGTTGAAGCTCTTGAGGCGGAGGAATATGTGTCCGTGCATGATTTCTCATGCAGCACCAATACGCAGGATCTTCGGAAACTGATGGAGATTTCGAAGAACCGATCCAGAATGGAGGTCCCCAATGCACTGATGCTTCCCGTGGTGCTGGAACGCTCCGATCTCGTGGCATTAATCCCCAGAGTACACGCAGACATCATGGCCGAGCGTTACAAACTGGTCATATTCCCTCTGCCTCTCCAGAAAGTGGTCAGCCACGCCAACCTGCTCTGGCACCGTGCCTTTGAAAAGGATCCGAGTCAGATCTGGTTTCGCGAAACCTGTATTTTGACGTTTCAAGAGATCAGACAGCGCCTGGAGTCCCTCTACCCTGACGTTCACCAGTAACAAGGAGTTTCCCTCAGACCTTGCAATGATTCTGAATCAGATGATGGTTTCTTACTGGGTCTTCAGTGCATCCCAACTGACTTATACTTGTGACATCAATTAGGTATCCAATCGACCACGTCACAGGATCAACTTGGGAGAAAGCCCCTTGTCCTCGATTAGTCTTAGAAAGCTGGATCTTAATCTCCTGACCGTCTTTGAAGCGGTCTATGAAGAGAGGAGCCAACAGAAGGCATCAGAGCGGCTGTATATGAGTCAGCCAGCCATCAGCAACGCCATCAGCCGATTGCGTCACTTGGTGAACGATCGTCTTTTTTATGGCAGCCGATCAATTCAGTCCACCACCAAGGCCGACGAACTCTATGTTCAAGTCCATCAGGCACTGGATCTGATACGGGCCGAGTTCTTCGCAAAAGAAGCCTTCGATCCGCAATCCACGCGTCGGAATTTTACTATCGCCATCGCCTACGGTAGCGGTTATCTCCTCGGAGGTGCCATTTTCAAACGCCTTCAGGCGGAAGCTCCTGATGCACGCATGACTATCTCGCATGTCGACTCTTTGACCGAGATTCCAAGTCTGCTTCGAGAACAGAAAATCGATGTTGCGATTACCAAATCGAATGTGGTTGATCCCATGCTGGAGGTCGAATTTTGTCTCGATTTCAAAATTGCGATTGCCGTTCGGCAGGGTCATCCCCGCATCACCCAAAACCCTTCCGTCGAGGAACTTCTCCGCGAGAAGTACCTTTGGGTTCACGACTCCACTCATGAATCCGAAGTGGCCGAGTTTCAGGAGTTTATTCGCAAAGCCGAAGAGGCCACTCAACTCGAGGTCCCCAGTGTCCCTATGGTACCGGTGCTTCTGAGCCAGACGGACCTTGTGGCTTTAATGCCCTGGTCCTTTATTCAACGAATGAAAGACTGCTACCCCATCGAAGCGTATGAACTTCCCTTCAAACAGCTGACCAACCATTCGATTCTGACCTGGCACCGCTCCTTTAACCAAGATCCTGCCCTCAGCTGGTTTCGCAACCTTTGCTCCGAGGTCATTGCCGGATTTCGCGACGGCAGCGTCAAAATCTAATCCGAAAAAAAGGGGATACAGGCACGGACCTGTATCCCCTTTCACAATCCGGATGTCCCCCAGATGGAGGACATCCTTGCCCCACCTTACTGTGCCGAAGGAGTCGCTAGAGTTCCGTTCGCACCACTGATTGCCGGTATGGAATTCGGGCAATAGGGCTGTGCCCACGCATTCCAGTAGTTAGACGCGCCATTGGGCGTACCCAGAATCATTTCATCCCCGACCGTGGCACCGGGTAATGGCGTCTGCTTGGTGCCCGCCGCGTCCAGATTCACCGTAGTGATACCCACGCCAGCCGGTTGCATCCCCAGCGCCGAACGAATGCGCCATGCAAAGGCGTGGTCGCGGCAGGAGGTATCCCCCGATACGCCGAGCGCGCCCACTTTCTTGCCGTTGGCATAAAGTGCAAGTCCGCCGCCGAAGACATTGACGCCGCCAATTTTCTTGCCTCGCAACGGGTCATTGATCGTCCCGTACTTCGCAGGGCTTCCGGCATAGGCGATGGTCGCATCCACGGGGTTACTGGCCTGAAGACCATAGAGGCTTCCACCTGGCTGAACCGCGCTGTAAAGGTTTGCGGTTGAAATTGCATAGCCATCGAGGCTAAAGGCGTTCGCCGTATTGGCCTTCTGAGCGGAAATCACGCGGCTACCCAGCCATTCGCTATTTCCTGCATCCGCGCCAGGAGTTCCGTTGGTGGTCACCCAGCAGACGGCCCCGGTTGGATCAACCACCGTGGCCCACATGTTGAGGCCATAACCCCCGGTAGCACCGCCGGCTGCAGCCGCTGCAGAGACCGCGTTGTTGAGGGCAGTCCAGCTGATATCAGAACAGGCTGCCCACAGGTTGCCAGAGATCACCAGCATCGCAAGGCCAGCGTAAGAAGCAATCTTCCTCATCGTCAATTCTCCGATCGTTATCGTGACGAACAGGATCGATCAAAGCAGTTCGATCCTGTATACGTAACAACACACCCCTGCCCCACACAGGGGTGCCGTTACGTTCGGAGGCATTTTCGATTTGACGGGAAGATCAAGTCCAATTCATAAATTGGAAGTCAGAGATTGACGAGATCAATGCCTCGCCAACCCCTTGCAGCGTCTGGGTTCAGCTAAGATCCAGGCCCTTTTCGGCAAGGGCAACAGCACGAAAAACAGCCCGCCCCTTGTTGAGAGTTTCCTCCCATTCATTAAGCGGAATGGAGTCATAAACAACCCCTGCCCCGGCCTGAATATGGAGGGTGCCGTCCTTGATGACGGCCGTGCGAATGGCAATGGCGGTGTCGAGATTTCCGGACCAGCCGATGTAGCCGACCGCCCCGGAATAGACGCCCCGCTTGACGGGTTCAAGTTCGTCGATGATTTCCATCGCCCGAATCTTGGGCGCACCACTTACCGTGCCAGCGGGGAATGTGGCCCGAAGCACATCAAAGGCATCCTTGTCAGCCAGAAGCCTTCCCGTCACGTTTGAAACGATATGCATGACGTGGGAATAGCGTTCGATGATCATCTTGTCGGTCACCTTGACCGTCCCCGTCTCGGCAACGCGACCCGCATCATTCCGCCCAAGATCGATGAGCATCAAATGTTCGGCAATTTCCTTGGGATCGGCCAGAAGATCGCGCTCCAGTGCCAGGTCCTCTTCCGGAGTGCGGCCCCGGCGACGGGTTCCTGCGATGGGGCGCACGGTCACGGTGTCATCTTCGAGCCGAACCAGGATTTCAGGTGAGGAACCCACAATCTGGAAGTCGCCCAGATCCAGATGGAACATATAGGGCGAGGGATTAAGAGACCGCAGCGCACGATAGAGATCGAGCGCTGGCGCTGCAAACGGAATGGACATTCGCTGCGAGAGAACAACCTGCATCACATCGCCATCGACAATGTATTCCTTGACCTTGCCAACGGCGCGTTCGAATCCCACCTGGGTAAAACCTGAGACAAATTCAGACTCGTCAACGTCTCGACCCGAAGCCTGTTGGACCTCTGGAAGGCGGGTTTCTCTCAGCCTTCGGATGAGGTCATCGAGACGGCTCTCGGCGCGGCTTTGCGCATCAACCTCTGAAGGATCAGCGTGGGTGATGACGATCAGGCGACCCTTGAGGTTATCAAAAACCAGAACGTCTTCGGAGACCATCAAAAGGATGTCAGGAACCCCCAAAGGATCCGGCTTTTCGCTTTTGAGCCGGGGCTCAATGTAGTGGATGGTTTCATAGCCAAAGTAGCCCACCAATCCACCCGTGAAGCGCGGGAGCCCCTCAATGGTAGGGACCTTGAATCCTTCCGAGAAGTTTCGAATCCAGTCGAGTGGATCCTCGACCGTGAGGTGTTCAACCACAACGCCATCAGACTCGAGTTCAATCACCGAACCCCGAACCTTGAGGACTCTTCGGGACGGTAAACCGATGATCGAGTAACGTCCCCACTGCTCGCCGCCATGGACGGATTCAAACAGATACCCATAAGGCCGGTTGGCCAGCTTGAGATAGGCACTTAAAGGGGTATCCAGGTCCGCCAGGACCTCGCGCCACACCGGAATGCGGTTGTAGCCTTCGTGAGCGTAGTGATCAAATTCCTGGGGCGTCATGTTTTTTTCAATAGGGATCCGTTATCGATCAATGGAGCGCACTCGATTCAGCCGCTTCGATCCACCGTGGGAGTTCATTCAAGTCCGAAAGCAAAAGGTCAGGCAGAAACGATTCGACGGTATCCTCCCCATGATAGCCGTAAGGGACCATGACAAGCATCATGCCGGCTGCACGGGCTGCCTTCGCATCGGCAGAGGAGTCGCCGACCATGATCGTATCTTCAGGCGCAACTCCAAGGCGGCGCGCCGTATCCAGCAGCGCATCGGGGTCGGGCTTTGGCCGCGGAAACTCATCGCCCGAAGCCAGAACATCGAAATAACGCAGGATGCCCAGACTCTCGAGCACTCTCGCCGTAAAGCGGGAATCCTTGTTGGTCACGCAGGCCATCGGAATACCCAGAGCCCGAAGCGCCTCCAGACACTCGAGGACGCCAGGGTAAAGCCGGCTTTTCTCAGCAAGGCCCGCGCCGTAGAACTCGACATAGAGTTCCTGAGCCCGATCGAAGTCCTCAGGCATGCCCTCAGGCCACAGCGCGCCGCTCAAGGCGCGCTTGATCAACATCGGCTGCCCGCGACCAATCCACTCTCTGACCCGGGCCTCACCGGCCGGCTCACGGCCGAGAGCCACGAGCATCCGGTCAACGGCTAAAGCCAGATCCGGCGCGCTGTCGACCAGTGTACCGTCGAGGTCAAAAAGGACTAGTGATGGCCGCCGCCGCAACATCCGCCGCTCTTTTGGGCTTCGACCGGCGCAGCCAGGGCCAGTTCGTCACGCAATTTCTTGATGATGGTGTCGTAGCGATTCGGATCAGCGGCATTGGCCGCACCAAAGACTGCAGAGCCTGCGACAAAGGTATCAACCCCAGCTTCTCGAATTTCACGAATGTTGGCCGGTCCAACGCCACCATCGATTTCGAGGCGAATGTCGCGACCGGAAGCGTCAATGATCTGGCGAAGATGACGGGCCTTTTCAAGAACGTAGGGAATAAACTTCTGACCGCCAAAACCCGGGTTGACCGACATCAGGAGAACCATGTCGATGTTGTCGAGGGTGTACTCGAGGACGTCGATCGGCGTTGCAGGATTGAACACCAGACCCGGTTTGCAACCGGCTTCACGGATCAAGCCAATAGTGCGATCGATGTGCTCGGAGGCTTCCGGGTGGAAGGTGATATAGGTCGCACCGGCCTTGGCAAAGTCCGGGATGATGCGATCCACCGGCTTGACCATCAGATGAACGTCGATGGGTGCTGTGACGCCATGCTTGCGCAGTGCTTCACAAACCAGCGGGCCAATCGTCAGATTGGGAACGTAGTGATTGTCCATGACATCGAAATGCACAACGTCAGCGCCCGCCGTAAGGACGTTCACAACTTCCTCACCCAAACGGGCAAAATCGGCAGACAGGATGGAGGGGGCAATCCAGGGCTTGTTCATATGGGCCTCGCAATAATAGGTTCGAATTCAGTTCGGGCGTCTGGGCAAGACTCTGGCCACCCTTCAACCAAGCTGTCCATTGTCCCATTACCCCAAAACACCGGCAAGATATAGTGTCTTCTAAAGGCTAAGTAATCGCCTCTGAGAGGAGATTTCTTTCGGCGTCCATGACCATCAGGTTGCCGTGAACATCCAGGTGATGGAGCCCTCGCCACCCCCCCGCGTCAAGACCGGTCAGGTGCCAAAGGGGTCTTTCACGGTAAGTGTTGGGCGTCAGTTCTTCAATTTCGGAAAGGTTGAGCCCTGCGCCGTAATGGGCTCCACAATCCTGCGAAGGCCTCAAAAGACGGCCTGACGCGTCCAAAAACACCCGCCCACCAGGGCGGCCTCGTCGAAAATCTCGAACCAGCGGATTCAAAGGATGGGGTGTCCAGGTGCCTTTTAGCGGATGGTCTGCGTAATAAGCGCAAAGACTCTCATCGTAGCGTAGCCCCTTCGTCTTGACCGCACAAAAGAGCCACCAACGGCCCTCGTGTTCGAACACAGTCACATCGACCATGCGAACGCCTTTGAACCAAGTGGCCACCCGCACAAATTTGGAAGGGTATGCCTCACAGCGATAGACGTCGACCCGACGGGCTGCCTTTTGCTCTGGAACCATGTAAAGCGCCCCGTCCACGCTGAAAAGATAGGGGTACGAGAGATGATGAGGTTCCGCGAGAACGATTTCAGGCTCGCTCATCCGCTTGCCCATGGCATCAATTTCCATGACGCTGATCCGCCCTCGCCCTTCGGCATAAGGGTATTCCTCAAAGAAGAGGTGCTGTCGATCCGGGGTTGACCAGAGAAAGGGATCTGCCCAAAAGCGATCAGGGGGCGGAACCAGTGCTTCCAGCGTCTTCGGGTCGGGAGCCACGGCAAGATCATTCGGACGCGGGCCGCACAGAAGGAACCACTGGCGCGAAGCCTCCTCCTCACGCCTTTTTTTAGACCGCCTTGAAAAAACGGACGCCCGCAGTCGCCTCCAATCGAATCCGAGTATTCGGGCGATGACAGAGAGTTCAGCCGCCATCCCCATCTCCTCGGGTGACGTAGAGCTCGGGGACTTCAATTCGCCGGACCAAGGTAGGCATGGACTGCCCCCTGTGCAGGCGTTGGCGAAACCCTAAGTCCCCAAGAACCTGCTGAACCACCCGCGATCCGGTATAGCACTCAAGCCGCGTCACACCCTCCCGGCGAAGCCGTCTTAGGGACTCAGCAAGAAGACTTCTGAGCACCATCGGGTCATCTTTTCGCGCCAGAAGATCAAGGATATGGGCTCGAGGTTGCCCGTGCCGCTCGAAACGCCCCATCACGAGATACCCCAAGAGGATCTCTCCCTCGGAAACGCTGAGGACGTCATAAGAAGCGTCGGGATTTTTTCGGTAACGCCAGTTCAATACCGCCGCATCCCGCCGAGTAATCGCGCGATGATGGCGCAGTGCGTCCTCGAACAAGTCGTCGAATCGGGCATCAAAGGGACCCTCATGGATGCCAACAGGCGCTGTTGGCTTGGGGATCGCCGGCAGGAAAAGATCAGCGAATGCCCCCAAAAACCAGCCCAAGGGGCGGCCCAGATAGCGGGCCAGCAAGGCTTTCAAGGAGACGGTTCGGGCCCAGCTCCCCGTTCCCGGTTGATCCACCGTACCAACCTTGTAGGCCACGACCAGCATGGGATCAGTCAGATGCTTCCCGAGGTGATGACGCGGACATTCAGGATGATTGAGGATAGCTCCAACGAGCCCTGAGGACAGATCAAGGCCCTCATCCTTAAGACCTGATTTTTTAAGGCTCCGAAGGGCTTTACGAACGCGACTCCAATGCGCCAGAGCATCAGCGAACCAGACCGCATCAGGCAAAGGCTTTCCATCGACAAAAAGTCCTGAAGGGATCGTGGCCATGCTCGCCAGCAACTGCCCCTCCCAGACCGCCACCATTCCCTGGTAGCCCCTGCCCTCGAGCTTGGGATCCTCATGCCATTGCCAGGCCCAACGGGCATCCGCACGGTCCGCCGCTTCATCCCCAAAAACGTCACGAATCAATCCGATGATCTCCGGGCGGTCGCTCTCCCGGGCTTTTCGGATTTCAAACGCCACAACACCCTCCAGAACCCTTGCGGTCGAGTTCGGTATGCGCTGCATTTTCCTCTTCGATCGCGCCCAAGACATCACCAAAACCCATTGCAGCGGTAGCCGCGATTTCCCGACGGATCGCAAGGACCTCAGGTAATTTTGAAAGCGCGCTCCCCAAAGCCGAAAGATAGCCGACATCCCCCGAGATCAGCCTTAATAGAAGGCGAATCAAGATGCGGGGAGGTGCCGTCAACAAAAGACTCAAGCCCGGATAATGGATCCATTCAGCGAGAAGCTTGTTGCGTTGCAGCGCCCAGCGAATCTTTCGCTTTTTGACATGATCCCGAATCGAGCCTTTCTCCTGATGCAAAACCAGACTTCGAGGTTCCAGCCAGGTTTGCCAACCCCTGCGCCAGGCCCGAAGCCCAAGGTCAAAGTCTTCCCAGTAAAAAGGCTTCAGTAGGGGTAAAAATCCGCCAAGCGCCAGGAATTTAGAACGGCTGACCGCCATGGAGCCACCGGAGGCGTAGAGACACATCCAGCCTTCCCGGCCCAGATCCGGTGTCGGCAAACGTTTCAAGGCGCCCAGGCGAAACACATAGCGACTGAGACAGTAGGGATGCGGCTCAGGTTGATCCACCCGAATAGCCGATTGAACGGCAAAGACATCGCCGTGCTGAAGCCGGGCTACCAGGGGCACTATGAAGTCAGGTTCAGGCTGGACGTCTGAATTCAAAAGGATCAGGACTTCATTTGTGGCGGCCTGAACCCCGGAATGAATGGCTTCTGAAAAGCCGCGGTTTTCGGTGTGGGTCACGCATTGAACGTCCAGGAACTCGTTTTTGAGAACCTCCAGACTTTCATCATGCGAGCCATCGTCGACAACGATCAACTGTCCCCCGCCAGGATATGCCAAAAGCGCAGCGCGTACCGTTGGGAGATTTTCTCTCAGGAGCTTTGCGCCGTTGTAATTAGGGATGATCAGGCTGACAGGAGGGTGAATCGACATGACATCAGCGTCCAAGGGATGGGGCCTTGCGAGCCCGTTCGATGTAAAGCAGAACCAGACTGACCACAATCCCAAAGGGTAAAAGGAAATCCCTCGAAAAGAAGGGAATGGTAAAGACCCCATGCACCAGAGAAGCGGTCAGCATCGATACCAAAACGTAACCTTCAAGGCGCACCTTTGCATTCGCGCCTCTCCCCAGCGCTCGAACCAGACCACCAAGGAGCGTCAAAACCGCGCCCATGATCAGGAGAAGTCCCAAGATTCCGTGGCTGTAGAGGATTTCAAAAACAAAGTTGTGCGGGGAAAGAAAGACGCGAAATTGCTGTTCAACGCCTCGGCTATGGAAATCCATCAAAAACTGACCCAGCCCATGCCCAAAAAGCCACTGCATCTGGGAATTGCCGATCAACATGTCAAAGACCTGAAGCCAAATCTCTGCCCGTTCATCCCATCGAAGATTGATGAAAAGGTCATCGACCCGTTCGGAAAAATGTCCGATATCGCCAAAATAGAGCGTTCCGAGAATGAGAGTCATGCCTCCTGCAATCATGAGCCGCGCGACAGGAGCCACCAAGGGAATCAACACCAGAGCCGAGGCGACGGCCGCCAAGAAACCCGGCCGCGACTTCGAGATCAAAAGTAAAAAAAGATCCCCGATGAGTACGGCAAGATAGAGGTATCGCAAACCACCCCGATTTTTCAGAACAGCCAGCATCAGAGCCGGCGCCGTCAGGACCACGTATTCTGAAAGGTAATGAATGTTACTGAAAAGCCCGGGGTATCCCCTGCCTTCAAATAGAGGTCCCTGATAGAGACCGTCGGCAACGCCATTGAAAACCACAAAGGCCGCCAGCAGAGGATCAGCAAGATCGCGCCAAGCGACTTTCGAAAAAAGCCGGTCAGGGACCTGGAGGACACCGACCAGGACGAGCCCCAGCCAGATGAGTCCATTGCCGGTCTGCCAGAACTGTCCCTGATTGGGGATAACGCCCCAGCACCAGATCAGGGCAATTGCACCCAGAGCCCAGCGCGCTGAGGGTGGCATCATGAGGGGACGTTCAGCGCCAATGCCCTTAAGAAGGACGCCAATGGCAAGAATATCCAGCGCTTGATGAAAGGTGCCGCGCGCAAAGAGCAGGGACAAAACCAGGCTGAGGACACCCAGTTCGATGATCCGGGTCGAAGGCCCCGGAACGCCTGACCCGGCTGTAGCGGTACTTTTCAATGCGTTTCCTCGGCAAAAAGGACATCGAGATAGCGGCGGGCACTGAAGCCGATCTCAAATTCACGCACACCCGCCTTGAGGGTCTCTGCCGGCAGGGGATTCTCAAGCGTCACCGCCATCGCTTTCGCGAGTGATGCATCATCCCCGACAGGAACCAAAGCGCCATACCGGCCATCCGCGAGCGTCTCTCTTGGCCCAAAGGGACAATCCGTCGAAACTGAAGGGGTCCCCAAGGCCAGCGCTTCCACAAGGACATTCCCCGAACCTTCCCAGGCTGAGGACATGACAAAAAGAGCCGCTCTTTGCATATAGGCAAACGGGTTGGCGGTAAATCCCGGAAAATCGACATCGGCCTCGATACCCAATGTCCGGGTCAGCTCGCGAAGACTTGCCTCCAGTGGTCCCTCACCGATGATCACCAATCGCGCGGGCCTTTGTTCCCGCAGCCGAGCAAAGGCGCGTATAAGCGTCGGAAAATCCTTTTCAGGGGTCAAACGCCCTGCCCCCAAAACAATCGGAATCGCCTCTTCAAACCAGGGATGAGTGACCTCGGCCTTTGCCATAACTTCAAGCTCGGGCGTAATGACGGGATTGCGAATGGCAATCACACGGTCCCTGGGCATCCTGGTGATCTCAAGGGTATCCTCCACCACCCCTTCTGAGACCCCGATGATCCTGTCGAGCGAGGGAAACAGCCACCGCATCGGGGCAAGGCGCATCCAACGAGTCCAGAAGGACTTGCTTTTGAGAAAGCCCTGCATGTTCATGTGCAGCTGACCGACCAGGCGAGTCTTAACCCCCGCCAGCGCATGTGCAACGATGGCCGTGCGGATGGCACGATCTTTCGCAACCATCAGAACGTCTGGCCGCTCGCTTCGAAGGTAGCGAATCAGTGCTGGAATGGCCATCTGAGAATGGCGAACACCCAGATTGATGACCCGAATATTGGGCCAGGGAATCACTGGCGGCGTGCCGCGGCGAGCAACCACCAGGAGAAGATCGACTCTGACATTCGGCTCCATCGAGAGCCCCTGAAGGAGATTCAAGGTCACCCGCTCGACGCCACCGGTCCCTGAGAAGGAAACAAAAAGCGCGAGATGCCTTGGAGGGGTGGGGCCAGCGTGTAGCGGAACCGATGACATGCGTGCCTTTTTATGTCAGTTGATCTTGCTCAATACCCAATCCATCGCCCGATCGGAGAGGATGCGTTTGAGAACGGCAAAAAGGGAGGTCGGAAATGTGACATGGTAGCGAACCTTGGGGCGGCGTGCCTCCA
>JBEGVN010000006.1:0-9598 GCA_041178325.1 Pseudomonadota bacterium | reverse complement strand
TTTCGCAGGAATCACTGTTCATGATGCAGGAATGGGTGTTCACGATCACCCAAGAATCTCCTCCAGTGCATTGTTTTCCATGAGAAAGCTTAACCTCTCACCCTTTTCGGAGGGGTTATGCCAACGCAGAGGATTCCAATGCGAAAAATTCGAGACATCCTAAGGCTCCGGCTCTCAGCAAACCTCTCCATTCGACAAATCCGAGACAGCACCAAGGTCAGTGTGGGTGGAATTCAAAAGTTCCTATCCAAAGCCGAGGAACTCGGTATTAGCTGGCCACTTCCAGATCATTTGACTGATGATCAGCTGGCACAGCTTTTCTACCCGGCGGCCGAGGGTCGGGAATCCAGTAGCACCCTGAAGGCTCCTGACTTTGCCAATATTCATCAGGAGATGAAGCTTAAGGGCGTGACCCTTCAACTCCTTTGGGAAGAGTATTGTCAGCGTTATCCAACCCGCTGCTATAGCTACTCTCGTTTTTGCCACCACTATTCCGAATGGAAGGCTCGACAACGTCGATCAATGCGCCAAAGCCATAAGGCTGGGGAAAAAGCGTTTGTCGACTACTCAGGATCAACGGTTCCGATTGTTTGCGCGGCGACCGGAGAAACACGTCTCGCTCAGATTTTTGTCGGCATTCTTGGCGCATCGAGCTATACCTTTGCCGAGGCAACATGGAGCCAGACCATTCCGGACTGGTTAGGAAGTCACGTCCGCATGTTGGGATTCTTCGGTGGCTGTCCTGAGGTCATCGTTCCCGATAATCTCAGGAGTGGCGTCAGCCGCGCGTGCCGCTACGATCCGGACATCAATCCCAGCTACCAGCAGTGGGCAAGCCATTATCAGGTCGCCATCATCCCTGCACGCCCTCGTCATCCGAAAGACAAGGCCAAAGTTGAAGGGGCCGTGCAACTTGTTCAGCGTTGGATTTTGGCCCGTTTGCGTCATCGCACCTTCTTCTCACTGGCTGAACTTAACCTTGAGATCGCTCGGTTACTGATCGATCTGAACAACCGACCCTTCAAACAATTGCCCGGATGCCGACGCGAGGCCTTCGAGATATTGGATAAACCCGCACTCAGGTCATTGCCTCTGCATCCCTTCCAGATTGTCGAGATCAAACCTGCGCGGGTGAATGTCGACTATCACGTTCAATTTCAGCGTCACCATTACTCGGTCCCGCATACTCACGTTGGGCAGCGCGTTGAAATACACGCAGGTGAGGAGATTCTGAGAGTCTTTTTTAACCAGCATGAAATTGCATCACACCCACGGCGCCGTCACCCAGGAACCAGCACGACCCCAGGACACATGCCCACCCGGCATGAAAAGCATCTTCGTTGGACTCCAGGGCGCTTGAAATCTTGGGCCGCCACTATCGGTCCGGATGTCGAGATCTGGATAACCGGTCAGCTGGAATCGAAAGATCATCCTGAGCAGGCCTACCGTATCTGTCTTGCCCTCCTAAACCTGAGCAGTAGTTACGTTGCCACTCGCCTGAATAATGCCTGCGCCATTGCAAATCGGGAGGGCTTGGATCGGGTCAATCAGATCCAGAATCTCCTCAAGCACCGGAAGGACGAATGCACTCCGCAGACCGTCTCACCCCTCGAACTCCCACAGGAACACGAGAATATCCGTGGTCCTCAAAACTTCCAGTGATGCCATGAGCCAACAGACCTTGACCCATCTTCGACAGTTGAAACTCGGCGGTATGGCCAGTGCCCTCCAGCTCCAGCAGGAACAGCCGGGAACCTATCAGTCGCTAAGCTTCATCGAACGACTTGATCTACTGATTAGTCAGGAGCAACTCTGTCGCGATCACCGAAAACAAGACCGACTGGTTCGCCAGGCACGTTTCAAACTCAAGGCCTCGGTCCAGGATATTGATTACGACCACCCGAGAAACATCACGCGCTCACAGATCATTCAACTGAGTAGCCCGGACTGGGTCATTCGTGGGCAGAACCTCCTGATCACGGGACCCTGCGGAAGCGGCAAGACCTATCTCGGATGCGCTATCGCTCATGACCTTTGCCTCAAAGGCTTCACAGCACGGTATTACCGAGTCTCTCGGCTTCTACTTATGCTGCATCAGGCCCGCGCAGACGGAACCTACCACAGCGAGATCCAGCGTCTGGCCAAGATACAGATCCTCATCATTGATGACTGGGGTTTAGAACCGCTCAAGGCTCATCAACGCAATGATCTGTTGGAAGTCTTCGATGATCGACATCCCACATTGTCGACCATCATGATTAGCCAGTTACCCACCGATCAGTGGTATGCCTCGATTGGCGAAAACACGCTTGCAGATGCCATCCTTGATCGGATCATGCATAACGCTCACCGTCTTCAACTAAAAGGAGAATCCATGCGGAGGAAAATGGCCAAAATTGACGGATCATGAACACCTGAGATACAAAATCAAACAACGTCATGCACCGGATAACGCGTGTTCACCATCACGCAAGAATAGGTGTTCACGATCGCAGGAATACGCACGTCTACCGAACTGACGTTCAATTGCCTTTAAAATCAATAAGTTAAAAGCGCAACAAAAAATGTTGCCCCCAAAGTTGCCCCCAGATTTCGTTGGTAGGCGAGGGGTATTTCAGAAACGTTCGAGAGTGTTCAAGAACGAACAGCGTGGGTGTACTGAATTTGTAAACAGACAAATTGCGGGAAACTGCGAACTTGTCTGCAGACACCCTGCTGCTGTTAGCTTGCGTTCTTGACTAGGGTAAAAAGTGGCGGTCTTAAGATTTCTGAGATCTGAGCGTTTTTGCAGCAGCTACCATGTTTTTGAGCGCAGGAATGACCTCGTTCCACTGACGGGTCTTGAGACCACAATCCGGATTGACCCAAAGGCGCTCTGCCGGGACTTTTTCCGCAGCCTTTTGCATCAGATCGACAATATGCTGCTCAGAGGGAATATTGGGTGAGTGGATGTCGTAAACTCCCGGTCCAATCTCATTTGGGTAGTTGAATTCGTCAAAGGCGTCGAGCAGTTCCATATCGGAGCGCGAGGTTTCAATCGTGATGACATCAGCGTCCATTTCGGCTATTGAGGCGATGATGTCGTTGAACTCCGAATAGCACATATGGGTATGTATTTGCGTCTCATCTGAAACGCCATTCGCAGTGATTCTGAAGGATTCAACGGCCCAATCCAGATAGTCCTTCCATTGTGACTTTCTGAGGGGCAAACCTTCTCTAAGTGCTGCTTCGTCAATCTGAATCACCCGGATTCCTGCCTTTTCAAGATCCAGCACTTCCTCGCGAATGGCCAATGCCAACTGCTTGCAGGAAGTGGAACGGGGCTGGTCATCCCGAACAAAGGACCAGTTCAGGATTGTCACGGGTCCAGTCAACATGGCCTTCATCGGCTTTGACGTCAGTGTCTGGGCATAGATGATCCATTCCACCGTCATGGCCTTGGGACGGCTGATATCGCCAAAGAGGATAGGGGGCTTCACACAGCGCGAACCATAGGATTGCACCCAACCAAATTGGCTAAAGGCATAGCCGTCCAGTTGCTCGCCAAAATACTCGACCATGTCATTACGTTCGGCTTCACCGTGCACGAAGACGTCAAGCCCAAGGGCTTCCTGCTCACGGATGCTTCTGGCAATTTCACCGCTCATGGCTTCCTGATAAGTCGCCTCATCGAGCGTACCCGCTTTGAACTGGCTACGCGCCTGCCGAATCTCAGCCGTTTGCGGGAAGGAACCGATGGTGGTCGTCGGGAATTTTGGAAGATTTAGGATCGCGGCCTGTTTCTGGGCGCGTTCTGTGTAGGCACTCTTTCGAAGACCCAGTTGACTGTTGATTCCTGCAATGGCTGCCTTGACGGCCGGATTATTGACGCGTGGCGAGTTCTTCCGTGCATCAATCGCTGCTTTGTTGGCCGCCAATTCCGATTGAACGGCATCGCGCCCCTGATTCAGGGCTAAGGCAAGAATCCGAATTTCTTCGAGCTTTTGAAGAGCAAATGCGAGCCAGGATTTGATTTCCGGATCCAGACGTTCTTCACTTTCAAGATCCACCGGAACATGGAGCAATGAACAGGAAGGGGCGATCCAGAGACGATCACCCATTTGTTTGGCAATGGGCTCAACCCAGTCGAGGATACTGGTGAGATCCGCCTTCCAGATATTTCGGCCGTTAATCACTCCCAAAGAAAGAACCTTGTGGGAAGACAGAAGGTTCAATACGGGCTGAACGTCGGCACGGCCATTGATCGCATCCAGATGAAGGCCTGCAACCGGAAGATTAACAGCGAGGTAACGGTTTTCGAGGAGTTCACCAAAATAGGTCGCCAGCATCAGCTTGACCTTTGAGCCCTTCAGTTGGTGATAGGCGGTGTTAAGGCCGTGTTGCCAGCTCTGATCTAACTCGGTGACGAGGATCGGCTCATCGATCTGTACCCATTCGACACCGGCTGCCGCGAGCTTATCTAAAAGCTCTGCATACACCGGAAGGAGTCGCTCAAGCAGTGCCAGCTTATCACTCCCATCCTTGCTCTTTCCAAGAGCCAGATAGGTGACTGGGCCGATGATGACGGGCTTACTCTTTACTCCCTGGGCCTTCGATTCTGCAAGCTGCGCAAGAATGCGTGAATCGTCCAGTTTGAACTCGGTATCCGCAGTGAATTCAGGAACGATGTAGTGGTAGTTGGTATCGAACCACTTGGTCATTTCCCCAGCCGCAACCCCGCCACAGCAATGGGCGGTGTGATCTGCCGATTCAGCAGAGCGACCACGGGCGACACGAAAGTAATTATCCAGTGCATCGCCCCTGAATCCCTGAACGCGCTCCGGGAGATTCCCCAACGTGAAGCTCATGTCGAGGACCTGGTCATAAAAGGCGAAATCACCCACGGGGGCAAAATCAAGGGCATTCTGATTCTGCCAATGCTTTGCGCGGAGTTCCGCTGCCAGTGACTTCAGCTCATCGAGCGAGGTCTGGTTCTTCCAGTATTTTTCAAGAGCAAACTTCAGTTCGCGCTTTGCGCCGATGCGGGGAAATCCAAGATTGTGCGTTGTAACCATGACATTCTTCAAAGAGGATAAAAACAAGTGACGTCATGGTAGTAATCAATAGCGATGAATAAAAATGGTATTTTCTAATGGTTCGATTAATTCTATTCATCATTATTTTGAGGCTGGGCAGACTCCACAGAGACCTCCGCTTTCTTGAGCGTTGATCCTGCTGGCTTGAAGGCATGGGGATCAACCGTTTCTTCCACCGACTCAAAGGCACAACCCCAGTTCAAGGGCTCATCCTGGGTGTATCGTTTTCCGAGCTGCCAGGCAATTTGAGCGCGGGCCAGCTCCACGCCTAAATAGAAAGCATGTCCACCGTCCCCCTCAACCCCAAGTTTGGGAAAGAGATCGAAGGGATCGGATGCACTATGAAATCCATCGCGATTGAAAATATTCACCCCATCGGGGCTGATCTGTATCCGATAACTCGGATCTTTGATCTGTTGCCAGAGTTCACGGACTTCATCCGTCGTGTAGGGAAAGGGTGATCGGTCATGGATCGTCATCAAGCTATCGTTGATGTGCTTAGGAAGCGCATTGATTCGCTTGGAGGCATACATGACCCTTCGGGTCAGGTCAGCCTCCCGAATGGCTTTTCGTGCGTGTTGACTGACTTGAGTTGCAAGGACGGCACGGACATCAAGCTCCGAACAGATACCTAGCACCGTTGCATTGATTCCGACCGTATCCGCATGGGTCAATTCTGTCAGGTTCCCAATGCCCATCATGATTTCGGCGTCGGGATGTCTCTTTCGTGTTTCGACATAGCGAACGATTGAGTCCGCGAATCCAAAATGAATGGGATCGAGAATCGGATCCAGAATGAATGCGCGACCTTTCACTTTCATCGCCTCAACGGCCCGGTCCAGGCTATCGAGATCACCATGCTTTGACGGGATCAGAATGGGGGTTGATTCGACTTCATCCACAATCCAGAGCGTGTCCTCTTGAAGGCTCAGAAGATAATCAGCTCCAGCCTTTCCACCTCGGATTAGCGCTTCCGTCTCGAGGGAATCCACACTAATTCGGAAGTTCTCCTGCTTCAGGGCCTCAATGGCAGCTTCCAGATGATCAAACGGGGTCGCGGGCAGGAAACCGAGGTCGATCACATCCGCACCATTCTTCCGATAATCGCGCGCCTGTCTCAAGATGGCGTCGATATCCATCTTGGGCGCCTCAGTAACTTCTGCAAAAATCAGAAGGTCATAGTTGTCCATACTGGGTTTTTTGGCTTTCTTTCCAAAGAATTCAGGTAAATCACGGAGTTCGTTGGGACCCCGCTCGAAGCGGATACCCAAAGCTTCAGACAAGCCATCAAGATCCCCTCGGCATCGCCCCGGAACGATCACTCGATCTGCTCCGAACGTATCTTTTAAGCGACGCTGAATCATGTCCGCGGTCATCAGCGCAGCGACGGTCAAACCCATTTGGTGAACGGTGTAGTGGAACTCAGGTTCCATGTCCTCAAGGACGTTCCTCAACTGTTTTTCGGCAAGCTTCCCGGTCAAAAACAGAATGTGTTCGGTCAAGTCGTCTCTCGCGTTCCATGCGATTTCGGCAACACGATGGTGTGGCCTTCACCGTTTTCCAGCATTTCATCGATACCCAGGCGCTTGAGCTCTTCGACCAAAGATGGTGTGAAAGGTGTTCCTCGTGGGAGTCTTCGCGTGGGAAGTGTCACCTCCGTGGACAATCGAATCTCCAGATCCATGTGCTCCATGTGTTTCCAGAGTGTTTCGAGGAGAGATGAATAGGGTTGATTAAAGAGGGGAGTGTGGATTTCGTAATCACTCAGCACATCTTTTCGCCAATTACGGATCCCCTCAAGATGAAGGTCACCAAAAACCAGTCGTCCAATGGTGATTCCATGTGTCCTTTCAATGTCTTGCAGCGTGCTGACAATGAGAGTCCTGTAGTCCTGTCCGTGAGGCAGAGGAAGGAGGAACAATGGAACATCCAAGGCAAAGGCCTGACGAACGATGTCATCGGTGCAAATCATCTGGAGGGGTACGAACCGATTCAATGCATCCGTCGTTGTGAGAAGCACGAAATTCTCGGTTTCTACCCTCAATTGCATAAACGTGAGGAAGCTGTCTTTACCTCCAGACCAGAAGAGAACGTCCACTCGCCCCTTAAGGGGCTTGGGGTTGATCCATCCCTCTCCAGGCGAATCCTTTGTCCGGGTGATCTCAGCGTCTTGATTCTTGGGGTAAGGGCAGTGTCGACAACCATTCCCACAACAGCTCCCCCGTTTAAGGTGGGCATATCGCGTTAGAACCAGATAACCCGACGCAGGATCAACATATGTCTCGGATGCGGCTTCACATGCGGCATGATGAAGGGCCTCTATTTCTGGGGACAGACTCATCTGAAAAGCTCAAAAGGGGAACTGGTTTTAATGGTATTCATTCTTGGTCATTAGAAAAAGCGTTAGTATTTCATTAATCCATTACCTGCATTCATGAATTAGTTTTCGCATGGCCCATCTCGAACGCGCTCATCTCGAAGTCATCCGTGCCGTCGATCAATTCGGCTCCCTGACCGCAGCAGCGAGAGAGCTGAATCTCACCCAATCAGCACTCAGCCATACCGTCCGGAAGCTGGAGGACAGCCTCGGGATTCCGGTTTGGCATCGGGAAGGTCGTCGGCTGAGACCTACCCAGGCCGGTGAATATCTTCTTGCAGTTGCGAATCGTGTTCTGCCGCAGCTGGACCATGCAGAAGCCAGACTTTCTCAATTCGCGTGCGGGGAGCGTGGCACCCTGAAGATCGGGATTGAGTGCCACCCCTGTTACCAATGGCTGCTGAAGGTGGTCAGTCCCTATCTCACATCGTGGCCCGATGTTGAAGTGGATGTGAAGCAAAAATTCCAGTTTGGGGGCATCGGAGCACTTTTCGGTTATGAGATCGATATGCTCGTGACCCCAGATCCTCTCTATAAGCCCGGCCTCTCCTATGAACCTGTGTTTGATTACGAGCAAGTGCTCGTCGTGGGCCCGAATCACTCGTTATGCAGGTCATCTTTCGCAGAGCCGGGCCACCTCAAGGATGAAACCCTGATTACCTATCCGGTTGCGATTGATCGTCTCGATATCTACACACAATTTTTGACGCCGGCAGGCATAGCTCCAAGGCGGCAAAAGTCGATCGAAAGTACGGACATCATGTTGCAAATGGTCGCAAGTGGCCGGGGTGTGGCTGCGCTTCCGAGATGGCTGGTCAGTGAACAATCGGCTCGATTTGACGTCCATCCGGTGAAATTAGGCCCGAATGGGATCGCCAAACAGATTTTCCTCGGTTATCGCACCGAGGATTCGGCTATCAATTATCTCCGTGCATTTGTGAATCTTGCAGCTGGCCATCAGGAAATAGCACATCATGGACGATAAACCCGTATTTCAGTGTGAAGCACCCCCATTGCCTGATGGACAGGATAGAGTGCTATTGCTTTCCTGTTTTGCGCCCTGCAGCGGTGAAGTCATGGCAGCGATGGTTGCCTCTGGGATTCAATCCACCATCTTTTTCTCCAATCCCAATATCCATCCTCGACGGGAGTATGAACTTCGCAAGAATGAGAACATTCGCTTTGCGGAGCAGTTCGGAGTGCCCTTCATCGATGTGGATGATGATCTTGACAATTGGTTTGAATGAGCCAGAGGAATGGAGCAGGAGCCTGAGCACGGCATTTGATGCACCATGTGTTTCGTTATGTGTTTCGAATGGATCGCATTTACGCCCATGAAAATCAGTTTCCCGTCATGACCAGTTTTTTCGGGAGTTCACGCCGGAAAAACATGCAGCAGATCAACGAATGTGGCAATCGGAGTACCGCGCCGTATCCTCGTCTGACTTATTGGGACTGCAACTGGCCAAAGGGTGGTGGTTCAGCCCAAATGATCGAGATCAGTAAGCGCGAGAACTTCAATCAGCAGGAGTATTGTGGTTGTGCTTACTCGCTCCCGGAAAGCAATAAACATAGGTTGGTGACAGTGCGAGAAAGGATCAAGCTCGGTGTGATGTTTTACTCAGAATCTGAGGCCTGAAAAACTCATCATGCGGTACCCCATACACGAGAACAGTATCTGCCCTCGATGCCGACTTGCCTTCGAGTGTAAGTGCAATCGTATTTCCCAGTGCGACTGCATGAAGGTGCAGCTTTCGAGGGAGGCTCAGTGCTCACTTGCGGAGACTTATGAAGGCTGCTTATGTCTTCCATGTCTTCGAGAGCTAGCAGATGCCCCACAGATAACAACCCCTCAATTCTGACCAGGGAAAGCAAATGAATGGGAAAGCGCGAGATTCGAAACCAGATTGGGTTGACTCTGATGATGCGCCGGAGTTGACCGAAGGCTTTTTTGATTATGCCGAATGGAGAGTCGGGGAACGATCCGTATCACCGTTAATTGGTATCGCTGAAATGGATAAGGAGGCCTTCATTGGAGAGTCCCAAGCGATCGGTGGCAGTCCCTTCCGACGATGAGTTGTTTGAAGCCTTTAAGTCGAAAGGAAAGGGCTGGCAGATCCGAATGAATGAGGACCGCATGAGAACT
>JBEGVN010000005.1:0-5072 GCA_041178325.1 Pseudomonadota bacterium | reverse complement strand
AGCCAAAGCGAACGCTCTGGCGGCGCCAGCATGTCGGTTTTATTTATCAATTCTTCAATCTGATTCCCACCCTGACCGTGATCGAGAATGTCCTGCTTCCTCTTGAGCTGAATGGTGTCTCGGAAGGGGTGGCGCGCGCGGATGGCTTAAATTTGCTCAAAGAGGTGGGGCTTGAAGACCGTGCTGAGACATACCCTGACCGGCTCTCGGGTGGAGAGCAGCAAAGAGTGGCCATTATTCGGGCATTGATACATCAGCCCCAATTGGTTTTAGCCGATGAACCGACCGGTAATCTCGATGCGGCTACAGGTGAGCAGGTCCTGGACTTGTTGGACCGGTTGGTAAGAGCCAAGGGGCATACGCTGATTCTCGTGACCCATAGTTCAGAGGTAGCTAGAAGAGCAGATCGCGTTGTGCGGCTCGTGGGCGGGAAACTCGCTCCGGATATCCCTTCATGAGCCTGCTCGCAAGGGCAAATCGGCGGCATTTTATCCGCCATCCCGTGCAGTTGCTTCTTGCAGTTCTGGGCGTGGCACTGGGTGTCGCGATGGTGGTTTCAATTGATCTTGCCGCTCAAAGCACCCATCGTGCGTTTGCACTTTCAATGGAAGCCTTGACCGGCCGTTACACCCATCATCTCAGTGGTGGACCCGAGGGGCTTAAAGAATCGCTCTTCACCCGGTTACGTGTTGAGGCGGGAGTCCGAGAATCTGCACCCTCAGTCGAAGGCTACTTAAGCCTTGGGCAATCGACGCTTCGCCTGATTGGATTTGATGTCTTCTCAGAGCAAAACCTCGGTAGCCGTTTCGTGAATGCGGCGAGAGGGGAAGAGGGCCTGCGTCTTCTGACCGAGCCTGACACGGTGTTGTTATCTAAAGTCACGGCAGGGCGTTTAGGTGTGAAGCCAGGTGACACCCTTCATGTAATGATTGATACACGTCCTTATGCACTCCAGCTGGTGGGGTATGCAGAGGGCAGCTTGCCCGCAGATCCGGGGCTTGAAGGTGTCATCCTTGCCGATATGGCGACTGCGCAAGAAGTGCTGGGTCGGATTGGCGGTCTGGATCGGATTGATCTTGTCCTTCGGAATGCCCCGCTGCTTGAAGAGAAAATCAGGTCCATCTTGCCTCCCGGGGTTGAGCTGACTTCTGCGGCGGGGCGGCAGAGCGCGACCCAAAACATGACGGCAGCCTTTGAGCTCAACCTTCGGGCAATGAGCCTGTTGGCTCTTCTGGTGGGCTCCTTCCTGATCTACAACACCATGGCCTTTTCTGTGCTTCAAAGACGGGAGCTTCTCGCATCACTCCGCGTACTTGGGGCTACGAGCCGTCAACTCCTCAAGGAGATGCTCCTTGAAGCCGCCCTTCTGGGATTGGTCGGAGGCTTTCTGGGACTGGGTTTGGGTATTCTGGCGGCGCGGGCGCTATTGCACATGGTGACCCAGACCATTAATGACATCTATTTTGTGCTCACCGTAACAGAGTTTCTGATTGACCCATGGGTCATGGTCTATGGCGTCTGTTTGGGTGTTGGGGTTGCTGTTGTGGCTGCTTTGGGGCCAGCCATTGAAGCTTCGTTGACGTCCCCGATCATGACCCGGGCGCGCTCTGGCGTTGAGGGCTCTGCAAGACGAGTCCTTCCCTGGGTGGCTCTGGCGGGTGTCATCACCTTGTTCTTATCGGCGGGACTTCTGATGTCGGATCTATCAGGACTCGTACCCGCCATCGCCGGGGTATTCCTCTTGCTCTTGGGTTATGGCCTTCTTTGTCCAATGGTTCTTCTGGGCGGAGTACGTCTGGTGGGGAGTTTGGCTCCTTTGTCGGGCACGTGGCTTTTGCGATTGGCCGTCCGAGGGATTGGCGCAACGCTCAGTCGCTCGGGGCTGGCTATAGCGGCTCTTACGATCGCGATCGCCGTCAGTGTCGGTGTGGGAACGATGATTGAAAGTTTCCGCGGATCGATTGCGGAGTGGCTGGATCAGATCCTTCAGGCCGATATCTATATCGCTATGCCCCAATCCACACCCCGATCGACGCCAATCCTTCCGGGTGACCTTAAGGATCGGTTGATCTCTATACCCGGGGTAGATCGCATCGGAACGGGTCGGCGGATTTTTGTCTCGACCTCGAAAGGGGAGAGTGAAGTTCTGGCTTTGGATCCCCCATATCTCACTGAGCCGGGTTTTCGATTCAAGTCGATCGATGGTCAGAAGCTGTGGGCCCGATTTCCAGAGCTGCAAGGTATTCTGATTTCAGAACCTTATGCCCAAAGGCACCAACTTAATGTTGGAGATCTCGTTGAGATTATGACGGGGACTGGACCCGTAAGACTTCCGGTCGAAGCGATATTCTTTGACTATCGTTCCGATCAGGGACTGATTGTCATGCATCGGAAACTCTACAACACGCTCTGGCAGGATGATGCCAACACCTCCCTGGGGTTATACCTTCAAGAGGGCGCAGATATTGCGGTGGTCCGAAGCGAGCTTGATCGGCGTCTGGTGGAGAGTCGCCAACCCCTTTCCGTAAGATCCAACAAGGAAATTCGAGAGGTCTCTCTCGAGACCTTTGAGCGCACCTTTGCGATCACCCAGGTGCTGCGCCTGCTTGCGGTCGGAGTGGCATTCATCGGCATCGTCAGTGCACTCATGGCCCTTCAATACGAGCGAAGGCGAGAAATGGCCGTTTTGCGAGCCACCGGATTGACCCCTGTTCAGACGGGCAGTTTGATATTGCTCCAGACAGGATTTATGGGGCTGATGGCGGGGCTGATGTCCATACCCTTAGGCATCGCGGTCGCGGTAGCCTTGGTTAGAGTTATCAATCTCCGATCCTTCGGCTGGACCATGAATTTGACGGTTTCTCCACTTCCATTAGCCGTGGCGGTGCTGCTGTCTATTGTTGCAGCACTTCTGGCGGGTTCCTATCCGGCTCGTTTGGTGATGCGCACTCCACCAGCCCTTGGGTTACGGGAGGAGTGAAATGACACATCCTGGGCTGTGTCTGATCCTCATGTTTCTTGCAGGTGCCTTGGTGGGGTGTGAACAGCCTGTAGAACAAGACGGCGGGGTCACGGCGACCTTGCATCAGGCAAATACCACAGGCTTTGATCGGGCTTTGGCCGTCCGCCCTTTCCAGTTTCCCGCCGATCATGGGCCACATCCGAACTTTCGGGATGAATGGTGGTATGTCACAGGTAATCTGGATGGACCCAAAGGCCGGCGATTTGGTTTTCAAATCACGTTCTTTCGCCATGGCATCCGCCGAGGAAAACGGCCTGGTGAATCTCACTGGGCAGGGCAGGATGCCTGGATGGCCCACTTTGCTCTGACCGATGTGGCGAACCAGCGATACCACTCATTTCAACGGATTTCGAGGGAAGCCATTGGGCTTGCGGGAGCTCAGGCGAAGCCTTTCAAGGTCTGGTTGGATGATTGGGTTCTGGAGGCCTCTCCCGAAAAAGGAAACCCATGGCATTTTCGGGCCCAACAAGAGGGCGTTGAGCTTGATTTGATGCTCAGTCCCGGAAAGGTTCCCGTTCTTCAGGGAGATCGTGGACTGAGCCAGAAAAGTATGGAGCCAGGGAACGCCTCTTACTACTATTCGATGACACGGATGCGCGCGCACGGTAGAGTCAAAGTGAAGGATGAGCCGATGCCTGTCAGTGGTCTGGCCTGGCTGGATCGGGAGTGGAGCACCAGCATGCTAGCCCCGGATCAGGCGGGGTGGGATTGGTTTTCCCTTCAGCTGGATAGCGGGGAGGATCTTATGTATTTCCGGATGCGCCGCAAAAATGGAGAAGAGGATCCACTCAGTTCGGGCGCATGGATCGCCCCGGATGGAACCTCCCGCCATCTGAATCGAGAAGATGTGAAGCTGACTTCGCTTTCAAAGTGGAGAAGCCCCGCAGGATATGACTACCCCGCAAGCTGGCAATTATTGATGGTCCAGACCGGCCAAAAATTGAGGGTTAAACCCGTGCTCTCCGATCAGGAATTTCGTCACGATGCCCGTTATTGGGAGGGAGCTGTCGATGTAACGGATGCGGAAACCGGACGAAATCTGGGGCGAGGATACGTCGAGCTGACGGGGTATGCTCCGGGCGCGGGAGAAAAGCCCCCTGGCTGATAAGAAATGGCGCTCTCTCTGAAGGGCTCAAGATTGATGTATATGCACAAGGGATATACACTTCCCTTGCGTTTTACTCAAGGTCGGTTAATGCATGAAAACTACCACGCTGTTTACGAACAATCGCTCCCAGGCTGTTCGGCTTCCTGCAGATGCCCGCATGCCCGAGGGTGTCAAAGCGGTTACTGTTCGAATACGTGGATCCGAGAGGATCATAGCCCCGGTCGGGCATACGTGGGATCAATTCTTTCTTGATGGTCCCCGCGTTTCGGATGACTTTCTTGAAGACAGGGGGCCTCAAGAGGAGCGAGAGCGGGAGTCGTTTTAGTGCTGAAGTATCTGCTAGATACCAACATCGTCATCTATGTTCTCAAGCGAAGGCCTCCCGAGATCAAATTTCGCTTTAACGACAATGCTCAGAGGATGGCCATATCGAGCATAACCCTAGCAGAGCTTTACTATGGGGCGGAAAAGAGCCAAAAAGTAGCTCAAAACCTGGAAGCTATAGAAGAATTTGTAAGTTTGCTGCCCGTTCTGGGTTATGACGAACATGCCTCTCGACACTATGGTGAAATCAAAGCTGAACTAGAGCGTAGAGGAGAAATTATTGGGGTGAACGATCTCCATATTGCAGCTCATGCTCGAAGTCGGGGACTGGTTCTGGTGAGTAACAATCTCAAAGAGCTAGGTAGGGTGCCTTATTTGCCCTGTGAAAACTGGATCGAGATGGGTCATAGCTAGCGGTGCACTGCGGTTGACGCGTAATGAAGCCTTCGCACGGGTAAATCTAAAATCACGTAAGGAGCGGTATGAGAGTTGCCGCTTCGGCAAGGCGGTAACCTTATTAATCTGCCGGACCCTCAGAGGGTTTGGTTAGACGCTCAAAGTTTCAATTCTGGCTTCCTCCCGAATGGTAGGAAGCCCCATCATCAGGGTTAAGCTCAC
>JBEGVN010000004.1:0-52926 GCA_041178325.1 Pseudomonadota bacterium | reverse complement strand
GGACAATCTAGAAATTAGTGAGAGGGCAGTCGATAGTCACCTTAAGAACATTCGCCGAAAAATTTCCGACCTCTGTCCGGATTATGACCCCATACGATCCATCTATGGGGTGGGGTTTGTTTATGACCCCGGTGATTAGTGGGCCGGAGGAACATTATTTGGATCGGAGGGTCCGTTGGGCGCGTTCAACTCAATTACGTGCAACGACAACTGGTTCCATATCCCCCAAGTAAGATCAGGAATCTAAGTCATCCTTTATGCTGCTGACGCAGCTGTTCCGACTGCAGGCGGCCACCGCGAAGTCGGTGTCGCCAGGGTTGACGATCCCCGTCTGTTTAATGGTTTATTCGGTGTGGGGCGCTCCCCAACGGGTCTGGATTAAGCGCCCAAATGGGGCCAAAGAAGTCTCAGGGAGTTCCATTCACCGGGGCCGCAAAAATCTCCTTGAGGGTTTCGATACGTGCTCGGGTCATTTCAGCGAGACAGGTGAACTGAGTGGTGTCTTTCAAGAGATCATCGCTGTCACCTAGGGCCTGTGCGGCATCACGGCAGGTTTTGTCTCTGAGTTTCAGCCACTCCCGTTGATCTTTGAGGACCGCCTGGCGGCGCTCCTTTGGAGCCGATTTCCAGAGCTGGTTGATCGCGGCATCGGCCTTTTCCATGGTCTCCTTGGCTCTGAATCGGTTCAGTTCCGAAAGATCTCCCTGAGTCGCCTGAGTCATATCGCCCGCACTCTCTTCCTCGACAGGAATGTCTTCTGCCGGTACTTCAGGCTCCGGAATGGCCTGCGCCTGTCTTGCCACCTCATGGGTTGGTTGAACCACCGATAAGGCGCTTGAGCAGTTGTTGAAAACTTCCAAAACGTTTTGATCGAGTTCCTTGAAGAATGTGCGGATCTCAGGGGTATCGACCATGCGGTCCCCGACTTTGAGAATGCCATCTGAAAGCAGGTAGGAGACGCGTAAACCCTCGGGGCTCTGGCTGACATAGCCGGTGGCCAGAGCCTGCTGGACTTCCTGGGGGTCCAGGAGATGACTCATCAAGAGACTTCCGCTTGATGCGATTTGGTTGGATGCGCGATACGGTGCGCCACTTTTTGCAGGCCGAACCTCGAGGGAAAGATCCCCGCTGAGGGCCCCCTCCGCTTTCTTGCCGGCAATTTTCGTGATTTTGAAGGCAAAGCCCTTATGAATGAGGCCGGTTCCGGCTTCACAGGCCTGGGTAATGGATTGCGGGTTGGGTGTTCCTTCCTGAGTCAGGGATTCCATCACCTGGGTCAAGGTCTCGATGTGTTTTTTGTCCAACCCTTCAAGCGCCAGATCGAGTTCCAGGCCTTCGATACGTTGCCCTAAGGCATTGATTTCGCGAATCCCAATTTGGGTAGCGGAAGAGAGGGTCGTGCCGTTGTCAGAGGATTGACTCGCCAGCCTGAGTCCCTTCAGGGCGCCCAATGGCATCGTGACGGAGTCGATCTGGAGTTCGGTGGTTCCATTCGCCGTTCGCCAATCCACAATGTCCGCCTTGATGTTGAGATGTTCGGCCTCGAGCGAAGTATCGCTGGACAGCACGAGTAACTTTTGGGATTGGAGCTCCACCCGCACCTCATCCCCGCCCGCCAGAATGGCCCCCTGAATACCCTTGATGTTCAATCGATCGCTGTCGCTGGCGATTTCAAGGTCGCCCATGGTGATGGTCGAGTCGGTTTTAAGTCCGTAGGTCAGTTTGCCCTGACCCTCCATGATGGCGCCAGATGACGCCAATTGGCTCAAATCGATGAGGGCATCGTTTCCCGGTTTTCCGATCCAGTGGAATTGACTCATGCCGGCGAGAGAGGGGAGATGGTTGACCTGATATTCAATCTTGAAACTCAAAAGCGCCGGGTCCGCGGCTTTCGAACCATTGCCGCAGGCCGGCTTGATATCAAGATCAGCGGTTCCCCAAGAGGAGAAAAGCCCGCGGTCGTGGACCAAATTTCGGACGGTAAAAAGCCCCTTGCACTGCGTATGGGCTGCCAGGGATTTGAGTCCGGTTTCAACCTGGCCACTGCTGTAGAAAGCCAGACTGGTGATTCCTAATGCGGCCATCAAAATGAGGCTTAAAAACAAAACCCAAGGGCGGGGAAGTGATGGCATAGCTGAATCTCGCTGATGAGAAAATGAGGGGGGAATGAAAGGCCGCTAGAATGTTCTTGAGCGAAAGGCGCGCTCGAGGATCAGAACGGGTTCTTCATTCGTCCATCCTGAGACGAACCGCATCCTGTGGCCTCGCGCCAGTTTTCTGATTTCATTTTCGCGGGCTTCAAATTTTTCGAGATGCAGTCGGCGTGATTTTTCATCGCCGAGAATCATCCGGTCTTCGCCGGGGGCACCATAGCGGTGAAGCCCTTGAGGCAGATCCCGCTCAATCGGGTCTGAAATCATGATGAGGACCACGGTACTCTGCCTCGCCAGTCGACCCAGATTTGATGCTCCAGCGGCGCCAAGGTCCCGAAAGTCACTGATGATGAAAGCGAGACTGCCCGGCTTGATGTGGCGATTCAGTTCATTGAGAGCCTGATCCAGAGCATGGTGTTGATGGCTCTGGGGCTTGGGTGCCTGAGCCTGTTCTGCGAGTCCTTTGAGGATCCGGAGCACGGCCGAATGTCCCTCCAGTGGCTTGAACTCTGTACTGCCCGATTCTGAAAAAATCTGGCCACCGATTCGATCACCGTGATGGCATGCGCTCCAAGCAATCAATGCAGCTAGACGCGTCGCCAGAACGGACTTGAACATGCCCCGGGTTGCAAAAAACATGGGGGCCCTAAGATCCACGCTCAGGAAAACAGGCCTTTCCCGCTCTTCGCGAAAGAGTTTGGTATGGACTTTGCCAGTGCGGGCGGTAACACGCCAGTCCAGGCTCCGAATGTCATCCCCATGCGCATAGGGCCGACTTTCATCGAACTCCATGCCCCGGCCTTTGAAAGCCGAGAAATATTGTCCACTTTGTAGAGCCCTTGCTGTTGATCGCGCCAGTTCGACGCTTTTTGCAGGTTGATTTAACCGGATGAGGTCATCGAGTGTCGGTCGAATGACAGCCTCTGGGTCCTCAGTATCACGGGGCTTTCGATGGATGTTCAACATGGGCTGGTCAGGAAATGCTGAAGAATGGAATCGAGGAAATTAAATCCGTGTTCGCTACAGCGAATGTGGGTCGAGGTTCTTTCGAGAAGCTGTTCATTCAGTAATGTCGTCAGGATGGGTTCCAGCCGGTCTATTTCAAGGCCTGTTCTTGACTTGAAATGACTCATCTCAAAGCCTTCGCGGAGCCTCAGGCCGTTCATCAGGAACTCAAATGGAATCTCATCGGGCGTAACCTCGGACTCGGTCCCCAGAGTATGCC
Source organism: Pseudomonadota bacterium (assembly GCA_041178325.1). GTDB lineage: Bacteria > Pseudomonadota > Gammaproteobacteria > Methylococcales > Methylococcaceae > UBA6136. The sequence continues at coordinate 49,548 of JBEGVN010000004.1, read as the reverse complement.
TTTCCTCAGCAGCTTTCATATAGCTGAGAGGCTGCTTGAGGCGCTGAGTTCTTTTAATGACTCCAGTATTCAAGGAAGTTATTTTGCCATGCGCGCCGGCACCGATGCCGAGATAGTCCCCGAATTTCCAGTAATTGAGGTTATGGCGACAACGGGAACCCTCTTGGGCATAGGCCGAGACCTCGTATTGCCGAAAGCCCGCTTTGCGAAGGTGTGATTGCCCGAGTTCCTGAATGCTCCAAGTGTCCTCTTCGTTTGGGAGGATGGGCGGGTATTTGTGAAAGACCGTGTTGGGCTCCAGCGTCAATTGATAGAAAGACAGGTGTGTTGGCTCCAGGCCGATAGCCGTTTCAATGTCATGAAGAGCGAGTGCTTCGGTTTGCCCGGGAAGGCCAAACATAAGGTCCAGATTGAATTCCTTGAATCCGGCGCTTTTGGCCATTCGTGCGGCCGCGATGGCCTCTTGGCCATCATGAATGCGTCCGATTTTTGTGAGGATTTCGGGATCAAAGCTCTGAACCCCGATCGACAATCGTGTCAATCCAATCTCCCGATAACGACTGAATCGCCCGGACTCTGCGGTTCCCGGGTTAGCCTCCATGGTGATCTCGGCATCACGGGCTACAGGAACGCGAGACTGAATGCCCTTGAGTAAAGCCTCGAGGCTATCCGGGCTAAAGAGACTCGGTGTGCCGCCTCCGATAAAGATGGTTTCGATCGTTCGGTCTTGAATCCCCGCTATCTGACTTTCGAGGTCGAACAGCAAGGACGCGACATAGCCTTTTTCGGGCAAGCCTCCCGATTGTTCATGGGAGTTGAAATCACAATAGGGGCACTTTCGAACGCACCAGGGGATGTGAACGTAAAGGCTTAGAGGGATTGGAGCGACGAGCATAGCGCTAGTCTAACCCGCCCCTGCCGCAATAGGGGTTTGGGTGGCATATGGTATCGCCTCGAAAAAGACTTGGCCACAACGTATCGTAACGATACTATCTGCGCTTCATTTTTCGATTCAAGGAGCCTGACCATGCGGAAGTGGAATCGTGTATTGATCCCTGCCTTTTTTGCTGTCTGCCCCATGCCTTTGCTGGCGGATGAGGGGAGCCATCTCAATCCTGCCGATACGGCATGGATTCTGACCTCCACCGGCTTGGTTCTGTTCATGACCGTCCCGGGGCTCGCGCTTTTTTACGGCGGCTTGGTACGAACGAAAAATGTCCTCTCCGTCCTCATCCAATGCTTTGCTGTGACCTCTTTGGTTTCGGTTCTATGGATGGTTGGGGGTTACAGCTTGGCCTTAACAGGCAATGACGAGCTGCAGCCTTGGATCGGAGGTATGGATCGGCTCTTTCTCAGGGGGCTGGATGCACAGGCGTTGATTGGGAGTCTTCCGGAGTCGGTGTTTTGCATGTATCACCTCAGTTTTGCTGTGTTTGCCCCCGCGCTCATGATCGGCGGTGTGGTTGAGCGCATGCGGTTTTCATCGCTACTGATGTTCAGTGGGCTTTGGTTGATGTTCGTTTACGTGCCGGTGTGCCACTGGGTCTGGGGCGGCGGCTGGCTCGCTCAGTGGGGTGTCGTCGATTTTGCCGGGGGGATTGTTGTGCATACGACTGCTGGGGCTGCAACGCTGACGGCTGCCTGGTTACTCGGACCGCGGCGGGGATATCCTGGGATGCTGGTCCCGCCCCATAACCTGACCTTGACCGCCACGGGGGCCGGCATCCTCTGGGTGGGCTGGCACGGATTTAGTGCAGGCAGCGCTTTAATGGCGAATGGCGCTGCAGGATTGGCCATGCTGACGACCCATATCGCGGCCACAGCAGGCGCCTTGGTCTGGATGGGCGTGGAGTGGATTCGCTATGGCCGCCCCACGCTACTTGGGATTGCTACGGGTTTGATTGCAGGCTTAGGCATTGTCTCTCCTGTAGCTGGATTTATCGGGCCGTTTGGCGCTTTGTTACTGGGGGTTGTGGCGGGAACGGTCTGCTTTTTCGCGATCGGTGGCATCAAGCGGGGATTGGGCATCGATGATGCGCTCGATGTCTTTCCCGTCCACGGGGTTGGCGGTATGGTTGGTGCGCTTTTGCTTCCCGTCCTCAGCCTTTCGGCATTTGGCGGGACAGGGCTTCCAGGAGGTCATTCCGTTGCCGAACAGACCGGCATTCAGGCTATCGCCGTCCTGGTGTCAGCAGGATGGAGTGTGGCGATCAGCTTTGGGCTGCTTAAGCTCGTGGACAGGATCATCGGCCTTCGGGTGTCAGCCGATGAGGAGATAGAAGGGCTGGATCTTTCTTCGCACAATGGCAAGGGATACCACTTCTAATAGAGGTTAAGGACATGCATAGGCCTTAAGTCTGGCTTCGCCGTTGAAGCTCCCTCCTGCGATGAACTGGATGGAGCTGACGTGAGTGGCGCCAAGATTCTCAGCTTTTTTCTCCGCATAGGTGCGAGCAATGGGTTGCCAGTTGGGGTTCTTGCCATAGCCGGAGCTTGCGCTGACATCCCCGAGGGCGCGGCAGCGCCCGGCTTGCTCTTCGGGCAGATCCGGAAGTTTTGCGATGACGGGGGTTACAAGGGTGAATCCCCCGATCAAGAGGAAAAAATGGAGAAAAGTGCGCATAGGGATAGCTCCTGACAGGCTGTGCCCGCCCTAAGAGATCGACACGAAACTATTTTTGGGCATCCTAAACAGTTCTGAGTCGAAATCAATACCCTATTTCACTTATGGCGTGGTTGGCCTCCTGCTGGACTGCTTACTCCTCGAGGTTGGCCCCCCCGGTCTGGATTACCTCTCGATAGAAATGGGCGCTGTCCTTGAGTGTTCGGGTCTGCGTCTTAAAATCGACGTGAATCAGGCCAAATCGTTTGGCATAGCCAAAAGCCCACTCAAAATTGTCCAAAAGGGACCAGGCAAAGTACCCCTTCAAAGGTGCTCCGGCCGCAATAGCCTTGTGGGCAGCCAGGAGATGGCTTCTGAAGTAGTTCGTCCGGCGCTGATCGGTAATACGGCCTTCAGCATTGGGTCCATCATCGAAGGCTGCCCCATTTTCGGTAATGTAGAGGGGGATTTCGCCATAACGGTCCTTGACCCAGAGGAGGCAGCGGGTGAGGCCTTCAGGAAAAATCTCCCAGCCCATGTCGGTCGTTCTCTCGGCCAATGGCTCGACCCGGTCGGTCCGGAAAGGTGCGTTTTGGGGGGCATTCCTAACGACTGAGCGACTGTAGTAATTGATGCCGACAAAATCGATCGGTGTCTGGATCAGACGAAAATCTTCTTCGGCAATAGGCTGCCCTGTGTTGCCCCAAAGCTCCTCAAGTTCCTCGGGATAATGGCCGAGCAAAAGGGGGTCCAGGAATTGTCGGTTCATCCAGGCATCAGCACGACGGGTCGCTGCAAGATCCAAAGCACTATCGCTGGCGGGATCCTTGGGTTCTAGGTTGACCACGATCCCGATCTCTCCCTGAGTTTCGGCCCGAAAAGCCTGTACGGCCATGCCATGGGCTCTCAGAATGTTATGGGTCGCCACACGTGCTTTCGTCATGTCGGTCACGCCCGGGGGGTGAGACCCTGCAACATAACCCTCGTGGACCATAACCCAGGGTTCATTGAAGGTTGACCAGTGCGAGATGCGCGTACCGAGTGCTTGAAAAATAGCTGCAGAATAGTCCGCAAACCAAGGCGCGGAGTCCCGCTCTTGCCAGCCCCCCCGCTCACTCAAAGCCAAAGGGTAGTCCCAGTGGTGGAGGGTGACATAAGGCGTTATACCGGCGACTTCCAGCTTATCCAGTAAGCGCTTGTAAAAATCGAGTCCAGCGACGTTGAGTCGACCTCGCCCTTCAGGAAAAATGCGAGCCCAGTTGATGCTGAACCGGTAGGCACCAAGCCCGATCTCCTGCATCAGTCGGATATCTTCGGGATAGCGTCGATAGTGATCACATGCAAGGTCCCCGTGATCGTTGTTGATGACCCGTCCAGGTTCGTGGCAGAAAGCCTGCCAGTTGGAGGGGCCCGCCCCATCGGCGAGGGGGGAGCCTTCGATCTGGAAGGCGGAGGTGGCTGCGCCCCAGATAAAATCTGGCGGAAACAAGGTGGAGGCCATCGATCATTCTCGTCAAACAGAAGGTCACCCATTATTACCAACTGACCTGCCGGGGAGAAGCCGTTGGAGGTGGTATGCTTCTCCCTTTATCCCACCCTCCCTGAGGCACTCCGTTGAGCCGAGCTGTAGTCTCTGCATTTCTTGGCGCCCTCTTGGTGTCGGGCTGTGCAACGGCACCGCCCAGGAACCCTTCCGACCTGTGCGCAATTTTTCGGGAAAAAGACGACTGGTATGCGGGAACACGCGCCAGCGAAGCGCGTTGGGATGTGCCGATACCGGTTCAAATGGCCATCATTCGCCATGAGTCGGCCTTTGTTTCAGATGCGCAGCCACCAAGAACGTGGTTTTTGTTTATCCCTACGGGGCGAGTTTCGAGTGCCTATGGCTACTCGCAGGCGCTCGATGGAACCTGGGAGAGATATCTTCGGATGACCGGGCGCTGGAGTGCCAGCCGGGATGATTTTGAGGATGCCGCCGACTTTGTGGGTTGGTATGTCTTTCAGACATCCCGTGAATTGGGCATACCAACGCATGATGCCTATCGTCAGTATCTGGCCTATCACGAGGGGCCATCGGGGTATGCGCGGGGGAGTTACCGCCAAAAAGGCTGGCTGATGGATGTGGCCAAAAATGTGGCCCGGACAGCGCATCGTTACGATGGGCAGTTGGCCGGTTGCCGTAGCGAATTTGATGAAGACTATGCAAGAAACTGAAAACACTCATCCCGGGCAGGCCATCACGGCCTTTCATGCCACGACGCCTTTGGGGCTCGAACTTCTCTTGGCCGACGAGCTGACGGCGATTGGGGCGAGTGCAGTGGTGCCCGGTCGTGCTGGCGTGGCTTTCGAGGGTAGCCTTGAAACGGCCTATCGTGCCTGTCTATGGAGTCGGTTGGCGAATCGCATTCTATGGCCTTTAGCCCGTTTTCCTGCTGCAACTATCGAACAACTCTACGACGGGGTTCGGGCGGTCCCATGGTCATGTTATCTCGATACGGATACCGTGATTGCAGTGGATTTTGCCTCCAGCCGATCCGCCATCACACATACCCTTTTCGGGGCTCAAAAGGTCAAGGACGCTGTCGTTGACTATTTTATGGACTTGAGTGGCAAGCGGCCCTCGGTCGACCTTTCCAATCCTGACCTCAGAATCAACCTCTACCTGGATCGTGACCAGGCGACCTTGAGTCTTGATCTGTCCGGAGACAGCCTTCACCGAAGAGGCTATCGCCTGGAGGGAGGCAAGGCGCCGCTGAAGGAAAATCTGGCCGCCGCCATTCTGATTCGTGCGGGCTGGCCAGAGATTGCCCAAGCCGGAGGCTCTTTTCTGGATCCACTATGTGGCTCGGGGACACTGCCTATCGAAGCAGCACTGATGGCATCAGATACAGCGCCCGGTCTTCTGCGATCCTGGTTTGGCTTTATGGCGATGCCGGATCATGACCCTAATGTTTGGCTCAATCTTCGCGATGAGGCGCAGGAGCGCAGTCGCAGGGGGCGGGAGTCGATGCCCTTGATTCGGGGTTCGGACATCGATCGTCGGGCGCTGACCGTGGCCAAGGCCAATCTTGAACGTGCTGGCTTTGTCGATCAGGTCTCATTGACGCTGGGCTCCGTCGCTGATGTCCGGCCTGAGGGGCCAGCAGGTCTGGTGGTGACCAATCCGCCTTATGGGGAGCGCCTGGGTGATGAGGAATCACTGGTGCCCCTCTATCGTGTTCTTGGGGACACGCTCAGGACCCATTTCGAGGGCTATCGCGCCAGCCTTTTCACGGCTAATCCGGAACTGGCATTCAAGCTCGGGATCCGGGCCCGAAAACAGTACGCCTTATTCAACGGCAGTTTGCCTTGCAAGTTACTGAATTTCGAAATCAGTAGTGAGCGTCATTTCACTCCCGCCGAGGGAGGACCTTTGACTCCGGAGGAGCGCGAGCAACGAAAGTGGCTTCGGAAACTCCGTGAGGTGGATTTAACTTCGGGTGGCGCCGAAATGATTGCGAACCGGCTGCGTAAAAATCTTCGCAACCTGGGCCGCTGGGCGCGTCAGAACGATATCACCTGCTACCGGCTCTATGATGCCGATCTCCCCGAATATGCGATGGCGGTTGATCTTTACGCCTGTGAAGGCGTGCTCAGGGCGCATGTTCAGGAGTACGAGGCACCCTCGACCGTGGATCCGGCCCGAGCCGAGCAACGGCTGATCGAATTCATGGCAGCCTTGCCGGCCGTCCTTGAAATCCCCCCCGAACAAGTCATTCTCAAGGTTCGAAAACGCCAGAAGGGTTTAAATCAGTATGAAAAACAGTCCGAGAAGGGGCGTTTTCTGGCTGTACAGGAGGCTGGCCTCAAATTCCGGGTCAATCTCGAAGATTATTTGGATACAGGTCTTTTCCTTGATCACCGTATTACCCGAAGTCTGATCCGGGACATGGCTTCCAAGAAGCGCTTTCTGAATCTGTTTGCCTACACTGGATCGGCAACGGTCCACGCCGCGGCGGGGGGGGCATCGTCCACGCTCAGCGTCGACCTTTCGAACACCTACCTCGACTGGGCTGAGGCCAACATGGCACTCAACGGCTTTACCGGGGGCTCGCATCGATACCTTCGCGCTGATTGTCTTGCATGGCTTGATCAGGCTTCAAAGGATCCTGAGCGATTTGATCTGATTTTTTTGGATCCCCCGACCTTCTCGACTTCCAAGCGAATGGCCGGAACGTTGGATATCCAGCGTGACCATGTCGGGATGATCCGGGCCGCTATGGCCATTCTGGCTCCCGGCGGGAGTCTGGTATTTACGACCAACCAGCGGAAGTTCAAATTGAACCGAGAGGCCCTGGGTGATCTTGCGATAGAGGATATCAGTGCCAAAACCCTTCCAAAGGATTTTGAGAGAAACCCGCGGATCCACATGGGTTGGATTCTGCGTTCGGGTTCGGCTTGAGGGGAGCAGTCAGGATGGCGAAAATGGCCCGCGCGCGGGTGATCGTGACAGGCCGGGTACAAGGCGTTTTCTTTCGTGAGTCCACCCGAAGAAAAGCGCTGGAGTTAGGGCTTTCGGGCTGGGTCAGAAATCTTGCGGACGGCAGCGTTGAATGGGTTGCTGAGGGGGAGGCTGCCCGCGTGGAGGCCTTGCTCCATTGGTGTCAAGCAGGTGGCCCCTTGATGGCTCGGGTGGATCGCGTGGATGTCCTCGATCCACCCGAAGCCCCCTTGGATTCCGGTTTCCTGGTTCTGCGCTAGCCGGCAAGAATTCGGCTTACCCGCGCCAGGTCCTCTGGCGTATCGACCCCCGCGTGCGGTGGCTGCGCCACCGTCATGACCTTGATCTTTTCTCCGTGCCAGAGAATGCGAAGCTGCTCTAGCGCTTCAATCTGTTCCAGTTCAGAGGGCGCCCAGCGGACGTAGCGGCGCAAGAATCCGGCGCGATAGGCGTAGATCCCGATGTGGCGGAGCCATGGACCCTCTGGCGGCAGGGCGTCTTTGATGTTCCGAAAGCGATCCCGGTGCCAGGGAATGGGTGCGCGACTGAAATAGAGCGCGTGCCCATAACGGTTGGTGACTACTTTGACCGCATTGGGGTCAAAAACTTCGTGGGCTTCTTCGATCGGTGCAGCGAGTGTTGCAACACTCGCTTCCCGATCTTCTGCCAGGGTTTCTGCCAGTTCTCGGACTAAAGCGGGTTGCATCAGTGGTTCATCGCCCTGAAGGTTGACCACGAGCGTTTCATCCGGCCAGCCTTCGATTTCTGCGACCTCCGTGATGCGGTCGGTACCGCTGGCATGGTCAACTCGCGTCATGAGGGCCTTCACCTCAAGTCCTGCAACAGCCGCCATGATGCGGGTATCGTCGGTTGCAACGAAGACTTCCCCGCCGGCCTCAAGGGCCCGCTCGCACACATGAACAATCATCGGCTTGCCGGCAATGTCCAGCAGCGGCTTACCCGGCAATCGGCTGGATCCGAGGCGTGCCGGGATGACGATTTTGAATGGGGTCACGTTTATTCGACCAGCGTAGTCTTTTTGGGCAGTGCGTCGTATTCCTCAAGGCTGATGCGTCGGGCTTCGACTTCCAACATTACCGGAATGCCGTCACGGACTGGAAATGCCAGCTTGTCTGCGCGACAAACCAACTCTTCCTGGGGTTCGAGAAAAACGAGGTCGGCCTTGCAGATCGGACAGACCAAGATTTCCAGCAATTTCTTGTCCATGGATTCCTCAACAATAAATAGGATTGGGTTTAATGGGATAAGGGCGTGAGTGTGGCGAAGCTGATTCTTTGGAAGCCGAGTTGTTCAAGGGCCTCTAAGATCAACACCAAGGCTTGGTGTCGGGAGTCTCGATCCGCCTCGATCAGGATCAAGGGGTCTTTCTGCTCACCGGCGGCAGCCTTGAGCGCGGTCCTAAGGTCATCGGTCGTCCCTCCCCGAACCGCTTGGCCGCCGATCAGGAAACGACCCTCAGGATCAATGAGGATCGATAAGGGTTTTTCCGGAGAGAGGGGCGACTGAATGCTGGCTTCGGGTAATCGGATTTCGAGTCCCTTTTGTTGGGCGAATGTGGTCGTCATCACGAGGAAAATCAGGAGGATGATGAGAACATCGATGAGGGGAATGAGGTTAAGTTCCGGTTCATCCCGATCATGGGGCCTGAAATTCATGAGGAGGGCTCAGAGTTGCCTTTTGAATCGAGGCTCTCAATCAGTTGGACCGCCTCTTCTTCCATTCGGACGGTCAATTCCGTGATGCGCCCACGAAAGTAGCGATAGAAAATCAGGCTGGGTATGGCCACCGCAAGTCCTGCTGCCGTGGACATCAGAATCTCCGAGATCCCTCCAGCCAGAAGGGCCGGGTTCTGGATCGCCCCTTGGGCGCCGGCACTCGAAAAAGAGGAAAACACCGTCATCATGCCAAGGACACTTCCCAAGAGTCCAAGATAAGGTGAAACCGAGGCGATCGTTCCCAAGGTGTTGAGGTAGCGTTCGAGCGTATGAACAACTTGCCGGCCGGCATGCTCGACAGCATCCCGCATGGGCTCACGCCCTTGTGCCTGGGTAGCAAGCGCGGCAGCCAGAATGGCGCCAAGGGGCGAGCCAATTCTGAGCGATCTTAGGGTGCGGGTGTCGAGGCGGCCTTCGCGATGCAGGCGGTAGACCTCGGGAATCAAGTCGGCCGGCATGACCTGATCGGTTCGAAGGGCCCAGAACCGCTCCAGCACAATGGCCATGGAGACAATGGAGCAGATGACGAGTGGCGCCATCATCCAGCCGCCTAACTTAAAGATCTCAATCACGTTGCGCGTTGCTGTCCAGAGGAGGGGGAAAAGGCCCTGATTCAAGGCTTTCGCATAGGCTCCATTCTAACACCCGCCTGCCGTCAGGGTGCGCTCGGTCTGACGGTACATTCGAGGTTCGACTACAATACCGAAATCCCCGCCCACCGAGAATCAACGGGTTTTTCATGTTTTTAATTCGATTCAAAGACCGGGCCTTGTTCGGCCTGGTTATGATGCTGGCCCTTCCGCTCTCAGGGTGTGGTCAGAAAGGGCCGCTTTATATGGAAGGGCACGAACCTCCTTCGCAAAAGGCGGTTGCCAAAAAGAAACGTGCAGCGCAGGCCAAACAGGCCGAAGATGCCCTGAGGGCTCAACAGTTGGGGTCGCCCCGAGAGGAGACGCCTGAAGCAAGCGAGAAAGACAACATGCCAGCATTGGCCCCATCAGCACCGAATTAAATGGACTACTTCAACGAACGCTCTGGGCGGCTCTATGCCGAAGAAATCCCCCTGACGACAATCGCCGAGACGTATGGCACGCCGCTTTATGTGTACTCTCGAGCAACCCTTGAACGGCACTATCGCGCCTTTGATCATGCCTTTGGGGAAACGCAACACCTGATTTGTTATGCGGTGAAAGCCAATTCCAATCTGGCTGTTCTCAACGTGCTGGCCCGTTTGGGTTCAGGCTTTGATATTGTCTCTAAAGGCGAATTGGAGCGCGTATTGCGCGCCGGTGGTGATCCCTCCCGGGTGGTTTTTTCAGGCGTGGGCAAACAAGAGGACGAGCTTCGTTATGCGCTTGAGGTGGGTATCCGATGCTTTAACGTCGAGGTTCCGGACGAATTGGATATCCTGAATCGTCTTGCCGGGGAGCTTGGCGTTCAGGCGCCCATCTCCCTTCGGGTCAATCCTGACGTCGATGCAAACACTCACCCCTACATTTCAACAGGACTTCGCGAGAATAAATTCGGTATTCCGATGGATGCTGCATTTGGGGAGTACCTTAGGGCGAAAGCGCTACCGCATTTGAAGATTGTGGGCATCGACTGCCATATTGGCTCGCAGCTGACCAAGATCGATCCGTTTTTGGATGCCTTTGACCGATTGTTGGGGATGGTCGATCGCCTCGCTGCGGAAGGTATCTTTCTCGAGCACATTGATATTGGCGGTGGGCTTGGGATTCGATACAACGAAGAAACCCCGCCTGAGCCAGCAGAATATGCGGCAGCCGTGATTGATCGACTGAAGGGGCGCAACGTATCCCTGTTCATGGAGCCTGGACGGGCGATCGTCGGAAATGCAGGCGTTCTGTTAACCCGCGTCCTTTACCTTAAGTCCAACGGTGAAAAAAATTTCGCGGTTGTGGATGCGGCCATGAATGACCTGATTCGCCCTTCGCTCTATCAGGCGTGGCAGGCCATTCTCCCTGTGGAAGTGCCAACGTCGAAGGAGACGCAAAGCTATGACATTGTCGGCCCGGTTTGCGAGACGGGTGACTTTCTTGGCAAAGATCGAGAACTTGCGATTGTCCCAGGGGACCTGCTCGCGGTCCGCTCCGCAGGCGCCTATGGCTTCACGATGAGTTCCAATTACAACTCCCGTCCCCGTGCCGCTGAAATTTTGGTGGATGGCGAGCGCGCGCATGTCGTTCGGCAGCGCGAGACCGTCGAGGGGCTTTTTGCCCTTGAAAGCATTCTTCCCGCGTGAATATGCGTGTCGCGTTCACCAAAATGCAGGGGCTCGGTAACGATTTCATCGTGATTGATGCCGTCCGCCAGTCAGTTGCGCTGGATCCTGAGCGGATACGCCGGCTGGCTGATCGCCATTTTGGCATCGGTTGTGATCAGGTTCTGGTGGTTGAGCCGGCGCAGGGCCCCGATGCGGATTTTCGCTACCGGATCTTCAATGCGGATGGCTCGGAAGTGGCTCAGTGTGGCAATGGCGCGCGCTGTTTTGCCCGCTTCGTCAATGACAAAGGGTTGACCGATCACGACACCATTCGGGTTGAAACCCGGTCCGGTCAGCTGGTTCTGAATCTCGTCGCCGGCAACGAAGTGCTGGTCGACATGGGGGTTCCCCGCCATGCTCCTGATCAGATTCCCCTGAATGCGACCATGGAAGCGAATCGATACACGGTGGATTTGGAGGGCGAACAGGTTGAATTCGCTGCGGTTTCGATGGGGAACCCTCATGCCGTTCTTCAGGTTGAAAGTACCGCGAAGGCGCCGGTTGAATCCTTGGGACCGCTTCTGGAATCCCATCCGATCTTTCCCGAGCGCGTTAACGTCGGGTTCCTCGAGGTCGTGAGTCGCCATCAGGCGCGTCTTCGGGTCTATGAGCGGGGATCTGGTGAAACGCTGGCCTGCGGCAGCGGAGCCTGCGCTGCTGCGGTAGTGGGCATTGAACAGGGGCTTCTTGAAAGTCCAGTAGATGTCGAGTTGCCCGGCGGGCACTTGGTCATCAACTGGCAAGGGCGGGGTTTTCCTGTGATGATGCAGGGGCCAGCGGTCACTGTTTTTGAGGGAGAAATTGAGCTGTGAGTGCACAAGAACCAAGCCCGAACCCTGAGGAAACGAGTGATGCGGCGCAGGTCGCAGCCTATCTTTCTCGTCATCCTGATTTTTTTGCGGCGCATCTGCCCCTCCTGGAGTCGCTGCGTCTCCCCCATGACAGTGGGACCGCCGTGTCTTTGGTTGCCCGGCAAATTGATGTTCTGAGGGAAAAGAACGAACGGCTTGTCGAGCAACTCGACGATCTGGTTCAAATCGCTCGCGAAAATGATGCGCTTTATCAACGCATTCACCAACTGACCTTAACGCTTCTGGATGCGAAAAGTCTCGAGGATGTTCTGGCCAGTCTGGATTGGGGTTTACACCAGTATTTTCAGGCCGATTTTGTTGTGGTGCGGCTCCTCCATCCTGAGTTTGAAAGCCCGGTTCTGCAGCTTTTTACGGCGCAGGACCACCCCTCACGCCCTTGGGCTGAGGAACGGGCCGAGGCTTCACAACCCCTGTGCGGTAAGCCCGATCCTGCCCATGCGGCCTATCTCTTTGGTGATGTTGCAGATCAGGTGGGGTCCTATGCCGTCATCCGCCTGAATCATGCGGCACTTCGCGGCCTTTTTGCCATCGGTAGTCGGGATCCTGAGCGTTTCCGAGCCGACATGGGATTTGTGTTTTTGACCCAGATGAGTGAGATCCTCGCCAGTCGCATGGCCAGCCTCTTGTCCCAGGCCTGACGGATGGGGCCAGAGGCGCTCGATCAGCTCGAGAGTTACCTGGAGCGACTCCAGGTCCAGCAACGCCTCTCTCCGCAAACCCTTTTGGCCTATCGCCGCGACCTTGACCAACTCCAGACATTTCTGACCCCGCGCGAGATTACCCAATGGAGTCAGGTTGACCCAAGGACCCTTCGGGCCTATGTTGCCGATCGCCATCGAAACGGGTTGGGCAGCCGAAGTCTTCAGCGCGAACTTTCAGCGATCCGTGGTTTTTTCGATGCCCTGATTCGGGAGGGCCTTATGGCGCAAAATCCGGCCCAGGGCATTCGAGCGCCCAAGGCGGCTAAAGCGTTGCCGAATGTATTGGACGTGGATGCCATGGTGGGCTTGTTGGAGGCCCCGCCGGAAGACCCTCAGGAAGTCCGAGATCTTGCCATGTGGGAGCTATTTTATTCCTCTGGACTCCGCCTTTCGGAATTAGTCGCCCTCGACCTTGAGGACCTGGATTTTCGTGAAAGCAGCTTGCTGGTTCGGGAGGGTAAGGGTCAAAAAACCCGTCACGTCCCGGTTGGCCGCTGTGCCCGCGAGGCCCTTGAAAACTGGCTTAAAGTGCGTGAAACCTGGCCGGGGTCTGGATTGTCAGCTGTTTTTACTAGTCGGCGGGGGCTTCGGATCTCGCCCCGAAGCGTGCAGTCCCGGCTAAGTCGTTGGCAGATCAAGCAAGGTGGAGGAACGGCCGTCCATCCCCATATGCTTCGACATTCCTTTGCAAGTCACCTTCTGGAGTCCAGCGGCGATCTTCGGGCGGTCCAAGAGCTGCTAGGTCACGCCAACCTGAGTACAACCCAGGTATACACGCATCTCGATTATCAACATCTCGCCAAGGTTTACGATCAAGCCCATCCACGGGCTAAACGGAAGAAGGAGGGCGAGCGTTGAAGTTGGACAGGACGTCCGGAGAACCTCGAGACGGGGACGTCAGAAGGGGTCTGTTGTATACTCAACGGCTGATGCCCAGTCTAGGACCCCCGCATGTCAGAACCTGAAGAGAGCGAGATCGAAACGGCCGACGACGCCCCCCGCAAGGGTAAGGCGGGTATACGTGATATCACTGCAAAGCCGGGTTTCCGCAGGTTCGGGACGGGTTTACTGGTTATCGCATTGGTCATGTATGGCTTGGCCCTCTATTGGAGCCAGGAGCCCAAACCTTTCGATGTGGTCGAGGAAGGGGCCCATGCAGCGCATGTGGAAAATCCCAAGGAAATGCCTCTGGGGTACACCTATTCGACAACCTTAATCGAGATTTCACATACCCTGCTGCATAAGCCAGGTGGGTTCCTCTCGAACGACGTGTTCCCTCCCAGTGTCTTTCTCGACAATATTCCGAATTGGGAATTGGGTGCGCTCATAGCGCTTCGTGATGCGACTACTCAGCTCCGTAACAATATTGCCCGTTCCCAGACCCAGTCGCAGGAAGATCCTGATCTGGCGAAGGGCGAGCCCTTTTTCTACTTTGATTACCGCTCCTGGCAGCTGCCTTCATCGGAATCCGAATACGAAAAGGGGATTGAGTCGCTCGAAGCCTATCGTGAGCGGCTGAGAAAGCGTGGCGCAAATTTCTATGCGCGAGCCGATAACCTGCGCCAGTACCTTGAAGTTTTGGAAAAGCGTCTGGGTGACTACTCTAACCGACTGAGTGCCAGTACGGCTGATCGCATGAATGATGAGGTCGAGGAGCGGCACGCTGACATGGAGCGCACCCCTTGGCTCAAGCTTGACGATCGGTTCTTCGAGGCCCGTGGTTACACCTGGGCGGCCATGCTGGTTCTCAAGTCCATCGAATGGGATTTTCGAGATATCCTGGGTAACAAGACTGCACAGGTTTCACTCCAGCATATCGTGAGGGAACTGGAGAATTGTCAGGAGAGCTATCTGAGTCCTGTGATTCTGAATGGTAGCGGTTTTGGTCTTTTCGCCAATTACTCTTTGACTCTGGCAAATTACATCGCGCGCGCGAATGCCGCAACCATCGACTTGAGAAGTCTTCTCGAACGGGGTTGATGCGCTCCGCGATCCAACAAAAAAGGCGCTGCGGCGCCTTTTTTGTTGCTGTTAGCGAAGGTGCATCTTGTCGATCAGTTTGAGAAATCGGAGGTAGCGGGCTTTGTGAATGGCTCCAGATTCTGCCGCTTCGCGAACGGCGCAGCCCATGTCCTCGCGGTGCCTGCAATCGTTAAAGCGACAGTGATCCAGAAGGGGGCGGAATTCAACATAGCCGGAGGCCAGTTGTTCAGCGGTCATCTCCGCAAGGCCAAATACGGCAACACCCGGGCTGTCGATCAGATCACCGCCATCCGGAAGATGGTAAAGCATGGCCGCCGTGGTGGTATGGCGCCCCAGGCCGGCTTTTTCCGATAGTTCGCGAGTTCTGAGGTTCTTTCCAGGAAGAAGTGCATTGGTCAGTGAGGATTTACCGACGCCGGATTGTCCCGAAAGCATGCTGGTCTTGCCCTTAAGGGCAGCCTTGAGGCTATTCAAGCCTTCTTCCGTTCTGGCACTTACCGGATAGCAGGCATAGCCCATCTCGCGGTAATGGGCCATTTCGTGATCCAGTTGGGTCCGATCTGGCAAGCGGTCAATCTTGTTGATCACAATGGCAAGATCAATTCCGCGATGGGCGGCGGATGCCGTGTATTGATCCACCAGAAGCCAGTCGGGTTCCGGTTCGGGTGCCACGACAACCATGATCTGATCCAGGTTGGCCGCAACCGGCCTGATGCGTCCGGCGTGGGCGGGTCGGGTCAGAAGGCTTTTCCGTTCAAGCAGGGATTCGACGCGGCCCAGACCCTCGCCGGCCGGGATAAATGTGACCCGATCCCCCACCGCTATGGCGCCGACCTGCCGTCGGGTCTGGCAGAGGCGAATCTCGCCGGAGCCATCCTCGACGGCCAGGGCCTGACCCAGATGGCTCAGGACCAGACCCTCCGACGGGCTGTTCGGGTCGCAGGGTGATGCCATGCCGAAGGTCAGCCCCGTGACTAGCGTGCGCGGTTCAAATGGTCGATGCGAATGGCAGCTGGGGGATGGCTGTAGTGGAAAGCCGCATAGAGAGGGTCTGGCGTCAGGGTGCTGGCATTTTCACGATAGAGCTTAACCAAGGCGCTCACCAGATGGCGCGCTTCGCTGTGAGACGATGCAAAGTCATCCGCTTCAAATTCGAAGCGCCGCTGGAAGGCCGCCATCATGGGTTTGAGAAAGACCGTAAAGACCGGCGCAGTCAGCATGAACAGGAGAAGAGCGGAGGCTGTACCGGGCGCAGGAACACCCAAGCCTTCGAAGAACCAGGCTTCGTGACTGACCCAACCCAAAATGCCAAAACCCACAAGGGAGAGCGCAGAGCTGGTAATCAGCATTTTGATGACGTGCCGGCACTTGAAATGTCCCAGTTCATGGGCGAGAACTGCCTCGAGCTCATCGTGACCGAGGGAGTCGACGAGCGTATCGAAAAAGACGATGCGCTTGCTGGCGCCAACACCGGTGAAATAGGCGTTGCCGTGGCCTGAGCGTCGCGAGCCATCCATCACAAAAATCCCCTTGCTCTGGAAGCCGCAACGATCCAGCAAGGATTCGATTCGTGACTTGAGTTCGGGGTCAGGCAGGGGGGTGAATTTGTTGAAAAGCGGCGCGATCAGGGTGGGATAGGCCCAACTCATCAGAATCGAGAAGCTGATCAGAATGCTCCAGGCCAATAGCCACCAATAGGTGCCGGTACTCTCCATGACCCAAAGGATCAGGGCGATGAGCGGTGCGCCGAGGAGGAAGCTGAGCAGGGTCTGAAGGCCGAGGTCTTTCAGAAACTGGGGCGCATTGGTTTTGTTGAAACCATAACGCTCCTCGATGACGAAAGTCTGGTAAAGGCTGATGGGCAGCTCGATCAGCTGAGCGACCAGTAGCGTGGTCAGAATCATACCGACGCCCGTGGCAATCGGGCCAAGCGCGAATCCTTCCCAGAGCTTCTGGATCGCTGCGATTCCTCCACCGAGGGTGAAAACGATCAGGACGCCTGCGCCGAGAATGCGATCAAAGTCTGCAAGTCGCGCCTTATCGACCGTATAGTCCGCTGCCTTTTGGTGTGCTTCGCTTGTGATGGTTTCACGAAATGCGGCAGGGACCTTATTTCGGTTGAGAAGGACATGCTGAACGTGTCGACGGGACAGCCAATACTCGACTGCAAAAGAGATGGCTAGGGCGATCAGGAACAAAACAGTAAAATCATTCATCGTTTTTAATTTCCCGGCACAATGTGCCTTTTGTGTCATCCGAATTCCCTACAGGGGAAGTTTCGGCCTCAATCTTGACTCTTTGACTCCAAACCATGCCCCTAAATTCCCAGAACTTGATCTGGATCGATCTTGAAATGACCGGTCTTAATCCTCTCACCGACGTCATTCTTGAAATTGCGACCATCGTCACGGACGCTGATCTGAATGTCCTCGCGGAAGGGCCTGAACTTGCTATCCATCAGCCCAAGGCTGCTCTGGATGCCATGGATGAATGGAATCAGGCTCATCATGGCCGCTCCGGTCTGATTGATCGGGTCCTCTCCAGTGCTGTTTCGGTAGAAGACGCAGAGCAAAAAACCATCGACTTTTTGAAGTCCTGGGTTCCCGAGGGGGTATCCCCCATCTGCGGCAACAGTATCTGTCAGGATCGCCGTTTTTTGGCGCGTGGCATGCCTCAATTGGAAAAATATTTTCACTACCGAAACCTGGATGTCTCCACGCTCAAGGAGCTTGCGGCCCGATGGGCTCCGCAGGTCGCTCAGGGGGTCCAAAAGACGGGACGCCACCGGGCGCTGGATGATATCCGGGAGTCCATAGAGGAATTGCGCTATTACCGTCAGCATTTCCTCAGGGTATAGAGGCCCTGTCGTCCTCAGAGTCCGGCAATAATCGCAATCAGCAGAAGCAGCATCACGACCCCGAGCGTCACAAACATTGTGAACCAGTTCCAGCGAGGGGTGTCTCTCTCGACAGGTTCTGCGTTATCGTGAATCGGGGTCCCGCAATTGCTGCAGATCACCGCTTTGTCCTTTACTTCATGTCCACAGTGGCGGCAGTACATCAGTAGCCTCTTCGGGTTCAGGGTTTGCCGATGTTCGGCGTACAAGTCCTATTGCCCTTAGAGCATAGCGGAAGCCGGGAACGGTTTCCATTTCGAAAGGTCAAAGGCTCGGAGTTCGGTGTTCATCGACGGTCATGGGAGACAGCGTGGCTGCCATTATGTGAAAATGGCGCGTTCTTCGTGCTGTGAGGATCCCTGCCGGGGATTCTCAAATAACACCGCACATGATTTGTCCACTTCAATAATAGAGAGTCACAACATGAACAAGACCACGATGACGACCCTGATTGGTGCCGCTGTTGCATCTACTCTGGCCGGATCAGCGCAGGCTTCCGAAAATCCTTTTGCCCTCAAGGAGCTCGCAAGCGGCTACGTTCAACTGGCTGAAGCTGGCAAGGACGGCAAGGAAATGGTTTGTGGTGAAGGCAAGTGTGGCGGCGCCAAGATGAATTCTGGCAGCATGAACTGCGGTGCCATGATGCAGAAGGCCGCTCCTGCTGAGCCCCAGAAGGCTATGGAAGGCAAGTGCGCCGGCATGAACATGGGTGGACAGGCGCCTGCAGCCCCTGCTGCTCCTCAGCAGGCTAAGTAAAGCTGCTTCCGGATTGCCCGTTCGGACCATGACATCCGGCCATTCCCGACATCTTCAGGGTGTCGGGCTCGGGCTCAGGCGAGCCCATCTGGATGAATTCGCCGAGCGGGATTTCCTGCCGGTCGATTTCCTTGAAATCGCGCCGGAGAATTGGATGCGGGTTGGCGGACGACTTGGTCGCCTCTTTCGACATCTAACGGAGCGGCATCCTTTTGTCGCCCATGGTCTCTCTCTCTCCCTTGGAAGTCAGGATCCTTTGGATACCGACTTCATCACCGAACTTCGCGCTTTTATCGAGGATCATGGAATCCTAGGTTACAGCGAGCACTTAAGTTACTGCAGCGATCAGGGTCATCTCTATGATCTTATGCCTATCCCCTTTACCGAAGAGGCGATACGGCATGTTGCCGCGCGAATCCGGACGACCCAGGACATACTCGGGCGCAGAATTGCCATCGAGAATGTTTCCTACTATGCGGCGCCCGGGCAGGCCATGGACGAGGCTGCGTTTGTACGGGCCGTGCTGGAAGAGGCGGATTGTGGCCTTCTTCTGGACGTCAACAACGTTTATGTCAACAGCGTCAACCACCGCTACGATGCCAGAGATTTTCTCGCCCGAATGCCGATAGAGCGCATTGTCGGGCTGCATGTGGCCGGTCACTATGTCGAAGCTGAGGATTTGCTCATCGACACGCACGGCGCTCCCCTGGTAGATCCGGTTTGGACCCTTTTGGATGAGGTTTATGGTGCCATGGGGGTTTTGCCGACCTTGCTCGAGCGTGACTTCAACCTTCCCCCTCTGGAGGAGTTGTTGCTGGAGGTGGCATCGATCCGTGATGTTCAGATGCGGCATTCTTCATCAGAAGTTCAAGAGAGATGAGCAGCGATTCTCTCCACGAGATTCAAAAGGCCTTTGCGGCTCACATCCGCAATCCGGAGGGGGTGCCCGAGCCTTCTGATGTGTCGTCTGATCGCATGAATGTCTATCGGGAGCTTTTTTTCAATAATGTTGAGAGTTTCATGCGTACCGGTTTTCCGGTGCTGCATGCGATTCTTGAGGGGCCAAGATGGTCTGCTTTGGTCAGGGATTTCTACCGGGAGCACGTTGCCACAACCCCGCTCTTCGTTGAGATTGCCGGCGAATTTGTCACCTATCTCGTTTCAGAGCGCGGAACGCGTCCGGGAGATTTACCCTTTCTTAAGGCCTTGGCTCATTACGAGTGGGTTGAGTTGGCCCTCTCTGTTCGAGAATCCGATCCGCCAGTTCTGAATTTGGATTTCATGGAGAATCCTCTGGGTTTTAGGCCCAGGGTCTCCGAAGTCGCTTGGCTGTTGAGTTATCCCTATCCGGTCCAAACAATAGGTCCGGATCATCAACCGCAAGTGCCTGATGAAAATCCGGTTCAGCTTTTGGTTTACCGGGGGCGTGATGAGTTGGTCCATTTTCTTGAGCTTAATCCGGTGACACATCGCCTTCTTCAGTCACTGGAATCCGCTGGGGAAGATGAGCTCTCCGAGATTCTCGGGCAGTTGGCGCGCGAAATCGGCCATCCCGATGCGTCCAAGGTCTTGGGGTTCGGTGCTGATTTGATGCGGGACCTTCATCAGAAAGGTGCCGTTGCCCCAGAACCTCCCCTTATTCCGATCTGACCTTTTGATTGCCCCATTTTGGGGCTTTTTTGTTTCACCATACCGCACTGAAATGGTGCATCATGAGGTGGCCTTGGGATCTCCTGAGTCCGGGGGTCCGCTGTGTACGCTCTGGCCCCTTTATTGCTTATGAGTCGACATGAGCGCGAACCTCCCGATCAATCAAAATCCTAGGATTCTGGATCATCTGACCGATGCTGTTCTGGTCTTCGATACCGGTAATCGGTTGGTTTACATCAATTCGGCCGGTGAGATGCTTTTCGCTGTGAGTGCCCGCCAGGTTCAGGGAATGCGGGCCCGGTCTATTTTCGGCCTGAGTGACCGGGCTATTGAAGCGGATTTCAAGCGAGCGATGCTGCGAGGCGAAACGCTCACCAAGCGGAACCTCACGCTGGGAACACCGTCCCAACCGGTGACGGTCAATCTCACTGTTGTGCCGGTCCAGGAGAACGGTCAGGTCGACATGGTTCTCGTCCAGATTGAGCAGCTGGATCGGCATCTGCGCATTTCCATGGAAGAGCAGATTCTTGCTCAGCAGAATGCCGGGCGCATGTTACTGCGGGGGTTGGCCCACGAAATCAAAAATCCTCTGGGAGGGATTCGGGGGGCTGCCCAGCTCCTGGAACGCGAGCTTCCAGATGCGGATTTGCGCGAATACACCCGCATCATCATGGACGAATCCGATCGATTGCAGTCGCTGGTGGACCGAATGCTCGGTCCCAATAAGCCGCTGACCATGGAGTCGATCAATATTCACAAGATTCTCGAGCGCGTTCGCCAACTGGTCCAGGTCGAGGCACCTGCCGGAGTCATCATTGACCGCGACTATGACCCCAGTATTCCGTCGGTCATGGGTGATGGTGATCTCCTAATCCAGGCGATCCTGAATATCGTTCGCAATGCGGCTCAGGCGGTCGGGGTACGCGGCCGGATTCAGATCAAAACCCGGATTGACCGTCAGGTCACTATTGGTCATCGACGCAATCGAATGGCCGTCAAAATTGAGATCCACGATGATGGCCCCGGTATCCCTCCAGGGCTGATGGGGCAAATTTTCTACCCCATGGTCACCGGGAGGGCCGAGGGTACGGGACTCGGGCTCTCAATTGCGCAGTCCCTCATCAATCAGCATGGTGGACTGATCGAGTGTACGAGCGAACCGGGTCATACCGTTTTTTCCATTTATTTGCCGTTGGAGCTTGCCCATGAACAAGGTGGATGAGGTCTGGATCGTCGACGATGATCGGTCGATCCGCTGGGTCCTCGAGAAGGCCCTTGAGAAGGCGGGCATCAAGACTCGCAGTTTTTCAAATGCTGATCTCCTGTTGGAGGAGCTGAACGGGATTATTCCCGATGCCATCATTACGGATATTCGCATGCCAGGCCTGGATGGCCTGAGTCTTCTTAAGCGCATCCAGGAGAGCTATCCGGGGCTTCCTGTGATTGTCATGACGGCCCACTCGGATCTTGAAAGCGCAGTCTCTGCCTTCCATGGCGGCGCCTTCGAGTACCTTCCCAAGCCGTTTGATATTGATGAGGCCGTTGACCGTGTTCAGCGTGCCTGCGCGCAGGCAAGAAACCTGAGGCTCCAGCGGGAGCCGGTAATGGCTTCCGAGGCGACCCCCGAAATCATTGGCGCAGCGCCTTCCATGCAGGAAGTGTTTCGTGCCATCGCCCGTTTGGCGCGCTCTCATATCACCGTTCTGATCAACGGCGAATCGGGCACTGGCAAGGAACTCGTGGCCAAGGCGCTGCATCGCCATAGCCCAAGAGCAGCTCAGCCCTTTATCGCCCTGAATATGGCAGCCATTCCGAGAGATCTCCTGGAGTCGGAGCTCTTTGGTCATGAGCGGGGCGCCTTTACTGGTGCTCAGGCCCGAAGGGCGGGGCGTTTTGAGCAGGCGGATGGAGGAACCCTTTTTCTCGATGAAATCGGGGATATGCCGGCTGAGCTTCAGACCCGACTTCTTCGCGTTTTGGCCGATGGCGAATTTTTCCCGATTGGTGCCCATGCCCCCGTGAAGGTGGACGTGCGCATCATTGCGGCGACCCATCAGAATCTGGATCAACTGGTGGCTGAGGGACGTTTCCGCGAAGATCTTTACCACCGACTCAACGTTATCCGGATTCATCTCCCGCCCCTTCGGGAGCGCCGTCAGGACATTCCCCTGCTCCTCAAACATTTCCTGCACGAGGCCAGCCACGAAATTAAGGCTGAAACCAAAGTGCTTCGGGCTGATGTCGAGGACTTCCTTTGCACGCTCGATTGGCCCGGTAATGTTCGCCAATTGGAGAATACCTGCCGTTGGATCACGGTTATGGCAGCAGGTAAGGATGTTCATCTCGATGATCTGCCGCCGGAACTTTTGCAGACAGGCAGGGACCTGCCGGTCCCGACCGGCGATGGCAACTGGCAGGATTCCCTTCGCGAATGGATTCAGGATGAGCTTCGTCAAGGGCATGTCAATATTGCCAAGGAGGCCATTGAGTCGGCTGAAAGCATCCTCATCCGGACCGCTTTGGGGGCCACCCGCGGGCGTCGGCAGGAAGCGGCTAAGCTTTTGGGTTACGGGCGCAACACCCTGACGCGAAAAATTGCCGAGCTCAACCTCGACGTCTGATCGATTTGTGAAATTCGGGGTTGCCTTTCTGGCGTCAAAATTGGCGGCCCCAAATGCGATAATGGACGCAGTTCCCTGAGTCGGGGCACGCGTATCGTGCCTTAGAACTCAGGTGGGCGGGGTGTCGGGCCCTCAGCGGGATCGACGAGACCATCAATTGATGGCCCCCGCCGTCCTCACAGTCCAAGACAGAAGCCTGATTATGCCCACCCGACATCTCATTCGCAGTGAACCCAGTGAAGCCCTGACTGAAACCCGTCCTCTTGGGATGAAGGCCAAGGATATTGCCTCTGGGGTCTCCCAGCACTTCACCTATACCCTAGGTCGTGACCGTTTCTGTAAATCCAGTCACTACAGCTATACCGCGCTTGCACTGACGGTTCGCGATCGTCTGATGGAGCGCTGGAAGCATACCCAGCAAACTTACCGTGCGGCGACCTGTCGGAGGGCCTATTACCTCTCGCTTGAGTTTCTGATGGGGCGAACCCTCAGAAATGCCATGCTCAATCTCGCCCTCGATAAAGCCACGCAAAAGGCTTTGGACCAGCTGGGCCTTGATCTTGAGGAGCTTGCAGAAATCGAAAATGATGCCGGGCTCGGCAATGGCGGGTTGGGCCGGCTTGCGGCGTGTTTCCTCGACAGTTGTGCAACCCTCCAGTTACCGGTGACGGGATACGGTATTCGCTACGAATATGGCATGTTCCGGCAGTTGATTGAGTCGGGTCACCAACTCGAGGAACCGGATCATTGGCTTCGCAATGGCCACGTTTGGGAGCTTGAGCGCCCTGAATTAACCACGAGGATTCGCTTTGGTGGCCGAACTGAGATGGATGCCGAGCAACGGGTTAGGTGGGTTGATACGCAGGATGTGCTTGCGGTTCCCTATGACGTTCCGGTGCCGGGTTTCGACAATGGAACGGTCAACACCTTGAGGCTTTGGAAAGCCGCTGCCACTGATGAGTTCAGTTTGAGTGAATTCAATGCTGGGGACTATACAGAGGCAGTGCGATCCAAGAATCGGGCTGAAAATATCACGATGGTGCTCTATCCCAATGACGCCAGCGAAAATGGAAAGGAGCTCAGGTTACGGCAGCAGTACTTCCTGGCCAGCGCCAGTCTTCAGGATGTTGTAAGGACCTGGATCCAGGTTCATGGCGAGGATTTCAGTCAGTTCGCCGAAAAAAATGTGTTCCAGCTCAATGACACACATCCCACCATTGCCGTGGCAGAGTTGATGCGGATTCTGGTGGACGAACATCGTTTGCCCTGGGATCAGGCCTGGGAAATTACGCGCTCGACCATGGCCTACACCAACCATACCCTGCTTCCCGAAGCGCTTGAGAAATGGCCGGTTCGCCTGTTCAGGCAGCTCCTGCCGCGTCTTCTTGAGATCATCTTCGAAATCAATGCGGGATTTTTGCGCGAAGTCTCGGCCCGTTGGCCGGGGGATAACGATCGCTTGGCCCGGATGTCGCTGATTGAAGAGGGTTGGGAGCAGCAGGTCCGCATGGCCTATCTTGCAATTGTTGGCAGTTTCTCTGTCAATGGCGTGGCCGCGCTTCATTCAGACCTTTTGGTCAAGGGCATGTTCCGTGATTTCCATGATCTTTGGCCCTGGAAATTCAATAACAAGACCAACGGGATTACGCCAAGGCGTTGGCTTGCGGCCTCGAATCCTGAGCTTGCCAAACTGCTGGATGACACCATCGGTCCCGAGTGGGCCCGTGATCTTGGCAAACTCTCGGGTTTGAAACGTCATGCCGACGATCCCGGTTTCCAGAAAGCCTGGCGCAAGGTCAAGCAACTCAACAAAGAACGGCTGGTGCGCTACGCCAAGGCAGAAACGGGGATAACCCTTCATCCGGATGCCCTTTTTGATACACAGGTCAAAAGGATCCATGAGTACAAGCGACAGCTTCTCAATGCCCTTCACGTAATCCACCTGTATGACAGAATTCGACGGGGCGACACCGCGGATTGGACTCCTCGTGTGGTGTTTTTCGGCGGCAAGGCGGCGCCGGGCTATCAGATGGCCAAGCGCATCATCAAGCTCATCAATAATATCGCCGCTCGGGTCAATGCCGATCCTCTTGTGGGCGATCGCCTGAAGGTGGTCTTTCTGCCGAACTATCGGGTTACGGCGATGGAGACCATTTGTCCAGGAACGGACCTTTCAGAGCAGATTTCGACCGCCGGCAAAGAAGCATCCGGAACCGGCAACATGAAGTTCATGCTCAACGGTGCGCTGACCATCGGTACTTTGGACGGGGCGAACATCGAAATGCGCGAAGAGGTCGGCGAAGAGAATTTCTTCCTTTTTGGCCTGACCGCCGAGGAAGTCGAGGCGACCCGGGCGCACTACGATCCTGCGGCAATCATTCGCGGCCATGAAGACCTTTCCCGCGTGATTGCGCTCCTTGAGGCCGGATTCTTCAATCCGGATGAACCGGGAATTTTTGAACCCATCGTCGAGGCCATCAAGTCGCCTAGCGACCCTTGGATGACGGCGCAAGATTTTCCTGCCTACATTGAAGCCCAGCGCAAGGTCTCTGCGGCCTTCAAGGATGAAAAGACCTGGACGCGGATGAGCATTCTCAATACCGCTGCTGCTGGAAAATTTTCTTCCGACCGGACCATTCTTGAGTACAACGCAGAGATCTGGAAGCTCAAGGCCATCCCGGCGCCTGACGCCTAGTGCTTGACGTTGTTCTTTACGAGCCGGAAATCCCCCCGAACACCGGTAACATCATCCGGCTTTGTGCCAATACGGGCGCGGAGCTTCACCTGATTGAGCCCTTGGGCTTCAGTCTGGATGATGCCCGATTGAAGCGGGCCGGTCTCGACTATCATGAGTATGCGCGGGTCAGGACCTATCCTTGTCTTGAGGCCTACCTGGATGCCGCGGGACCGCGGCGGGTGTTTGCCTTGTCGACCCGTGGCACCTGTTCGTATGCCGATCCAGCGTTTGCGCCTGGGGACACCTTCCTGTTTGGGCCTGAAACCCGAGGGCTTCCCCGTGAGTTGCTGGAGGCCCTGCCGGAATCTCAGCGTCTTACGATCCCCATGAGGCCTGGCGGCCGCAGTCTGAACCTCTCGAATGCCGTTGCGCTTGTGGTCTACGAGGCCTGGCGCCAGCTGGGCTTTCAGGGACACGATTGAACAGGATTCGGTATGCTAGCTCCAAGGAACATCATTGCGCCCGGAGCCGCCATGCCCCCATCGACGATCTATCGTAATTTTCTCCTGCTTCAGATGGCCTATCTGGTTTCTTTTCCCCTGATGAGTTTGCAGGGGCTTTGGGGCAATATTCTGGAGCTTGCTTTAGGGATTGGTCTATTGGCCGCGGGTCTTATCCTGTCCGCAGGGCGAAAAAAAAGGCACATCAGCACGGTACTGATTGCTCTTCTGGTGCTCATCCTTTGGACGTTTGAGGAAATGCATCGCGAGGTCCGTTGGCTGGCCCTGACCCGCGAATCCATCTTTATCCTCTTTTTTGCCCGGGTCGTTTTTGTCATGGCCCACCATGTCTTTCTGTCTCCGAGGGTCAGGACATCAGACCGACTCTATGGCGCTGTTTCGATTTATCTTTTGATCAGCGCATTTTTTGGAAGCATGTACACGCTCACTGCCCTGATTATTCCGAATGCCTTCGACTGCACTCCCACCCTCTGTGGCGGCGATGTCACCTTTTATCTCAGGAGTGGGGGGAATCTTTACTTTAGTCTGATCACGTTGACCACGCTGGGCTACGGAGACATTACCCCGGTCAATCCCTTTGCCGGCATGCTGTGTTCTGTGGAGGCCCTGATCGGCCAGATGTATGTCGCGGTGGTTGTCGCGCGTCTGGTGGGCATGCATCTGATGGAAAACCAGTCCCAAAAGCCAATCCCATAAAAACTAAACCCCCCGAGGTTGGACGTGTGTCAAACCTCGGGGGGTCCGTTCAGCTTGCGGTAAAGCAAGTACGGGCCTTTTTCGGCTCCTTATTCAATCCTTGGGTCAGAGGTAGTCGCGAATCAGTACTTCGGCGATCTGGACGCTGTTCAGGGCTGCGCCTTTGCGAATGTTGTCAGAAACGACCCACAAGTCGAGGCCGCGAGGGTGAGAGATGTCCTCTCGGATGCGCCCGACAAATACCGGATCTTGGCCCGCGCTTTCAGTTACAGCAGTGGGGTAACCTCCGGGTTGGCGCTCATCAACAACGACAACCCCTGGCGCTTTTCCTAAAAGGACCTTGGCTTCGTCCGCCGTGATTTTCTCTCGGGTTTCGATGTGGACGGCTTCAGAGTGGCCATAGAACACCGGAACCCGAACGGCGGTCGGATTCACTTCGATGCTCTCATCACCCATGATCTTTCGGGTTTCCCAAACCATCTTCATTTCTTCCTTGGTGTATCCATTTTCAAGGAAGACATCGATTTGGGGCAGAACGTTGAAGGCGATCTGCTTGGGGTAGACCGAGGGCGTTACCGGCTTTCCACTCAGGAGTTGGGTGGTTTGGTGGGCCAGTTCTTCAATGGCCTTCTTTCCAGTCCCGGATACTGCCTGATACGTGCAGACATTGATTCGCTCGATGCCAACGGCATCATGGATCGGCTTCAGCGCAACCAGCATCTGGATCGTTGAGCAATTCGGGTTGGCAATGATCCCGCGGTGCCGGTACTGGGCAATCGCCTCCGGATTGACTTCTGGTACGACGAGAGGAATGTCATCTTCGTATCGAAAGCGCGAGGTGTTGTCGATGACGACGCAGCCTTCGGCGGCCGCTTTCGGACCGTAGACCTCGGAAACGGAAGCCCCGGCTGAAAAAAGGCCGATTTCGGTTTGGCTGAAGTCGAAGCTCTCGACATCCAGAACCGTCAGCTCCTCGCCACGGAAGTTGACCTTTTGGCCCGCTGAGCGGCTGCTCGCCAAAGGAAAAACCTGACCGACAGGAAAATTCCGCTGTTCGAGGATTTCCAGCATCGTTTCACCGACCGCGCCCGTCGCGCCCAGGACGGCAACGTTGAAGGTTCGCATGATCTTAAGCTCCTAGCCGCGCAGGGCCGCAATGATCGCCGCACCCATTTCCTGGGTGCCGACTTTTCGGGTGCCCTCGGAGTAAATGTCCGCCGTGCGGTAACCCGCATCCAAAGACTGGATGACGGCCTTCTCGACCCGGTCTGCATTCACGGCATCATTGAAACTGTGGCGCAGCATCATCGCAACGGACAGGATCGTCGCGATCGGATTGGCAATGCCTTTGCCACTGATGTCAGGAGCCGAGCCATGAATGGGTTCGTACATGCCCTTGCCATTCTTGTCGAGAGAGGCTGAGGGCAGCATGCCGATAGAGCCGGTCAGCATGGCGGCACAGTCAGAGAGAATGTCGCCAAACATGTTTTCGGTCACCATGACGTCGAATTGTTTCGGAGCCCGGACCAGCTGCATGGCTGCATTGTCGACGTACATGTGGCTGAGCTCGACGTCCGGGTAGTCCTTCGAGACTTCGATCATGACTTCACGCCACAGCTCGGTGCATTCAAGGACATTGGCCTTATCGACAGAGCACAGCTTCTTGTTACGCTTTTGGGCGGTCTGAAACGCGATATGGCCGATACGGCGAATTTCAGATTCCGTGTAGATCAAGGTATTGAAGCCTTCGCGCTCACCCTGGTCATTGACCCTGCGTCCACGGGGCTTACCAAAGTAAATGCCGCCGGTGAGTTCTCGAATGATCATGATGTCGAGGCCTGAAACCACTTCGGGCTTCAGGGTTGATGCGGCTACGAGCTGCGGGTAAAGGAGCGCAGGACGAAGGTTGGCGAAGAGTTCAAGTTCAGCGCGAAGGCCCAGAAGACCCCGTTCAGGGCGAACGGAATAATCGAGGGGTTCCCATTTCGGACCACCGACGGCACCGAGAAGGACTGAATCCGCGGCGGCGCAGACTTTCAATGTCGCTTCGGGAAAAGGCGTGCCCGTTGCATCATAGGCCGCGCCACCAATCAGGGCTTCTTCGGTCTCGACCTTGAGGCCATAGTCACTTTTAAGGACATCCAGCACCTTTAGGGCTTCGGCAACGATTTCGGTTCCGATCCCGTCGCCGGGTAATACTGCAATTTTTTTCGTCATCATGTAATGCGAGAGCCCCGATTCAAACTGGCGGGGAGGGATAGCGCGGCGCACGCAATGAGGCGCCCTGATTCTCGCTTCTCCTATCGATCTTTGCTATCCAGGGGGTGGTAAGAATGGGGTGCGTTCCGGACGCTTTCACGCCCGGTGCACGGTCAACTGTATTGGGGATCAGTGGTTGCCTTAGGCCACGTCGCTGAACAACCAGGGCGCTTCCTTTTTTCGACGCGCCTCATAAGCCGAAATCTCTTCGGCACGTTGAAGTGTCAGGCCGATATCGTCGAGTCCATTCAGCAAGCGATGCTTTCGCGTGGGTTCGATCTCGAAGTGAATTTTTTCGCCGAACTTTGTCGTGATGGTCTGGCTGGGGAGATCGACTTCGATTTGGTATCCGATGCCTGTTGCCTCCTGAAAGAGATGATCTACGGTGGCACTATCAAGAATGATCGGCAAGATCCCGTTCTTGAAGCAGTTGTTGTAGAAAATATCCGCAAAACTTGGCGCGATGAGGACACGAAAGCCATAGTCTTCGAGGGCCCATGGCGCATGTTCGCGAGAGGAACCACAGCCGAAGTTTTCCCGGGTCAGGAGAATTCGGGCGCGATAAGCCGAGGGTTTGTTGAGGACAAAATCCGGGTTACGTGGGCGGTTGGTGCAGTCCATGTCTGGTTCGCCGCGGTCAAGGTAACGCCACTCGTCGAAGAGGTAGACACCAAAGCCGCTGCGCTTGATGGATTTGAGGAACTGCTTCGGGATGATCGCATCTGTATCCACATTGGCGCGATCCAATGGGATGACCCGAGAATTGATATAACGAAAAGATCTCATGATTTGGGTGACCTCTTACGCAAGGTTGATCCCGCCGGGCGGGGTGCCGGCTTCTTGGGGTTCGATGTGGCAGGTGCTTTCTTTTCCGCGGCGGCTTTCTTGACCGGAATCCTCGCCTTTGCGGGCTTCGCCTCAGGAGCTTTCACTTCAACGAGAGCATCCGAGACCGGCTTCTTTGTCGTGGTTTTCGGTGCCTTTGTCTTGATCGTGGGCGCCGGGTCCTTCTGGGGGGCGGGCGCAGCAGTCTCTGCGGTTACGGAGACAACAAGCGGTGCCGGCTCTTTCACAGGCTCGCTGGTGGCTTTTGTCGGAGCTTGAGCAACAGGTTTCAGGGACCTGACATCAATGAAGTGCCCGGTGACAGCTGCCGCTGCCGCCATGGCGGGACTCACGAGATGGGTGCGGCCCCCAAAGCCCTGACGGCCCTCAAAGTTACGGTTTGACGTCGAAGCACAACGTTCGCCCGACTCCAGTCGATCCGCATTCATGGCAAGACACATGGAACAGCCAGGATCACGCCATTCGAAACCTGCCGCCACAAAGATCTTATCGAGCCCCTCATCTTCAGCCTGCTGTTTCACAAGGCCTGAACCGGGAACGACCATGGCCAGTTTGATGTTGCCGGCCACTTTACGGCCCCGGGCTACCTCAGCAGCGGCCCGCAGATCCTCGATGCGCCCATTGGTGCAGGAACCGATAAAGACCTTATCCAGCTTGATTTCGCTGATTGGCGTGCCAGCCTTGAGGCCCATATATTGGAGTGCGCGTTCCATCCCGTCCCGCTTCACGGCATCCTTTTCCTGTGCAGGATCCGGGACCTTGGCATCGACCGGCAGCACCATTTCAGGGGAGGTACCCCAGCTGACTTGGGGCTTGATGTCTTTTGCAGCCAGTTCGATGGTGAGATCAAAGGTAGCATCTGCATCACTTTTGAGGTCCTTCCAGTTGATCACAGCCTCATCCCAGAGGCGACCCGTAGGGGCCATTGGGCGACCCTTGAGGTAATTGATCGTGGTGTCGTCCACGGCAACGAGGCCAGCGCGTGCACCCCCTTCAATGGCCATGTTGCAAAGGGTCATGCGACCTTCCATGGTCAGGCTGCGGATAGCCGATCCTGCAAATTCGATGGTGTACCCCGTGCCGCCCGCTGTTCCGATCCGTCCGATGACTGCCAGGATGATGTCTTTCGCCGTGACACCTTCGCCGAGGCTACCTTCGACCTTGACCAGCATGGTTTTCGACTTTCGTTGAACCAGACACTGGGTGGCCAGCGCATGCTCCACTTCGGAGGTTCCGATACCGAAGGCCAGTGCACCAAATGCGCCGTGGGTCGCAGTGTGCGAGTCGCCGCACACAATGGTCATGCCGGGGAGGGTGGCCCCTTGTTCAGGGCCCATGACATGAACAACGCCCTGACGCACATCCCCCATGGGGAATTCCAGAATGCCGAATTCCTCACAATTACGGTCTAGAGTTTCGATCTGGAGCTTTGCGATAGGGTCTGCAATGCCTTTGGCACGGTCCTTGGTCGGAACGTTGTGGTCGGCCGTCGCGAGATTGGCGCCTTTGCGCCAGACTTTGCGTCCGGAGAGTCTGAGGCCTTCAAAGGCCTGCGGTGACGTCACTTCATGCAGCAGTTGGCGGTCGACGTAAATTAGGGCTGAACCATCCGGTTCGGTGCACACGACGTGAGCATCCCACAGTTTGTCATAAAGGGTTTTGCCGGCCATAGGCTTCAGGTCTCGGTAAAGGGTCTAGGAAGAAAGGGGTCGGGCCGCCTCAGTGGGCGGCATCCAGGACCTCGAACAGTTTCTGAGTGATGGCGTCCACGCTGCCGATGCCATTAATACTGGCAAACCGAACAGATCCCTGTTCGGCCTTAGTCTGGTAATACCCCACCAGAGGCTTGGTCTGCTCATGATAGACCGAGAGCCTCTTGCGAACCGTGGCTTCGCTGTCATCGTCGCGCTGAATGAGCGCTTCAGCGGTGATGTCATCGATGCCTTCTGTCTTGGGGGGATTGAAAACGATGTGATACGAGCGCCCGGATGCAGGATGCACCCGGCGGCCGCTCATGCGGCGAACGATTTCTTCATCGTCAACGACGAATTCGATGACAACATCGATCGTGATGGCCAAGGCCTCAAGCCCATCAGCTTGCGCGATGGTTCTCGGAAAACCATCAAGAAGAAAGCCATTGCGGCAGTCATCCGCCGTGATGCGTTCCTTGATTAGGCCCAAAATGATGTCGTCCGAGACCAAAAGACCGGCATCCATGATCTTTTTAGCAGCAAGCCCGAGTTCCGTTCCATCCCGAACCGCGGCGCGTAACATGTCGCCGGTCGAAATTTGCGGGATATCGAACTTCTCAGTGATGGCCTGTGCCTGGGTGCCTTTGCCCGAGCCGGGCGCACCAAGGAGGATGACTCGCATCGCAACGTC
Organism: Pseudomonadota bacterium; assembly: GCA_041178325.1. Taxonomy (GTDB): domain Bacteria; phylum Pseudomonadota; class Gammaproteobacteria; order Methylococcales; family Methylococcaceae; genus UBA6136. The sequence continues at coordinate 17,586 of JBEGVN010000004.1, read as the reverse complement.
TCCACGTAAAAAATGACGCGATTCTCGCATATTCAAGGGGGGGCTGCCCATAGGCTGGCCTGCGAGTCGGTATGCAGGGACTATCGCCGGGTCGCGGTGAATAGGGTCAAAGAAGCAGGTTGGGGAGTCGGTATGTCGGCGGGTAGGGTAAATCTTCGGCAAAGAAGCTGAGCTCAGCCACGCCACCAGTGACCAGCGCAGAGTCAATGCCAAAAGCATGTGCCCCGCGAATATCGGTTCCAATTTGGTCCCCGATCATCACGGCATTGCGGGTGCCTGCGCGGCGAGCCGCCTCCTCAAAGAGCGTAGGCATGGGCTTTCCAAGGATGGTAAACCGGGTGTCCATGCGTTCGGGATAACGTTGCGCCAAGACGGCCTCGATCACGGTGGCCATGGCGCCACAGGTCAGTCCAAACCCCTCGGGTTTCGGGTAGATAAGATCCGGATTGGGAAGCACCAGCGCGACCGGGCGGTCTGCATCAAAGCGCTGGATCAGATGGCTCAGGGCGGCATCCATATGCTCCAAAAAAGGAAACCCGACCTGATCTCCGATGACCAGGACATCGAAAGGCTCGGTGGCGGGAACGGGAATGCCCCGAGCCTTTGCAACGAATCGGTGACTGTCTTCCGGGCCGAGGACCGCACAGCGGCTCCCTTCAAGGCCGTTGGCTTTAAAGTGCGGAGCTATCAGTGAGCCGGCTGTGATGATTTGGTGGGCTTCAAGTGGAAACCCAAACGCTTGGTAACGAAGAGCCGCATGCTCGGGGAGCCGGGCGGCTGAGTTGGTGACCACAAAATAGGGTTTTCCCAGTTGATGCAGTCTTTCCAGAAGCTGGCAGGCGCCGGGTAGCGGGCCATCCCGATGGAGCAGAACACCATAGGCATCAAAGAACAGCGCGTCGTAGCGTTCGATGAGGGTTTCAGCGTTGATCAGCGGGACGGGCGGAATCAAGAAGGGCCTGCTCAAGGCAAGGTTAACAGGCAATTTTCTCTCAAAATCGGCGCCCGGAAAAGAGATTCCGCAGGGTTTGCCGGGATGAAGGACCATCCCGAGCCTTAAGCCCCCGTGCATCAAGTGGGGCGGCGATTCAAAAACGGTGTAGTCTAGGACCTACTGCCAGCAATTATCAGGGGTTCGCATGCTTTTAGCCGGAGACATCGGTGGCACCAAGACCATCTTGGCCCAGTACGAGAAAAATACCGACGGACTGGAGCGGGTTCGCGAGCGACTTTTCCCCAGCGCCGACTATGCCTCCCTTGAGGAAATTGTTCAGGAGTTTCTCAGTGACCAGAGCGTTTCCGTTGAGGCGGCGTGCTTTGGGGTTGCTGGACCTGTTTTTGACGGGGTCTCCCGGATTACCAATCTACCCTGGATCATTGATGAGAAGGTTCTTTCGAAGACCGCCGGGATCCCCAGAGTGAAATTGCTGAATGACCTTCAGGCTATGGCGCTGGGGCTCCTGAGACTTGGCCCCGAAGAGTGGCTTGAACTTAACCCGCACGCGGAATCTCGCATCGGCAATCGGGCCGTTGTGGCTGCGGGGACTGGCTTGGGTGAGGCCATTCTGTTCTGGGATGGCATGAACTATCACCCCATCGCGACCGAAGGTGGTCATACCGACTTCGCTCCAGGGGATGCTTTTGAAGATGGGCTTTTGGTCTATCTCCGGGAAAAGTTTTCCGGTCATGTCAGCATGGAACGGATCCTCTCGGGCGCCGGGATTGCAGAGCTCTACGGGTACATGCGTTCGACAGGCATTCTGCCGGAATCCGAAGCTCTTGCTGCGGCCTTGAAGACAGCGGAAGACCCGGCGCGGGAAATCAGTTTTCATGCGCTCGAATATCAGGATCCTTTGGCGCGGGAGACGCTCCGACGATTCGCACGTATCTATGGTGCCGAGGCGGGCAACCTGGCCTTGAAGTGCCTTTCCAGAGGCGGCGTTTTGATTGGTGGCGGTATTGCGCCCAAGATCCTCAATGCGCTGGTGGAAGATGGCCAGTTTATGGCCGGGTTTTTGGCCAAGGGCCGTTTCTCACATTTCCTCAAGGAGTTGCCCGTGCGCGTGGCACTTAATCCCAATACTGCCCTTTTGGGGGCGGCGGATTATGCGGCGCGCTGCATGATCTGAAGCTCTCGACTCGTTCGAGTCGGGCCAGGCCGTGGTTGGGCTATAATCCGGCCTTTATTTCTGCATGCCATAGGGAGCGGCCGGCGTGTCCCCAAAACAACGCGATGTTTCAACCTTTCAGGGCCTGATTCTGGCCCTGCAAGACTATTGGGCAGCCCAAGGCTGCGTCATTCTTCAGCCGCTGGACCTTGAGGTTGGGGCCGGGACCTTTCATCCCGCCACCTTCCTGAGGTCGATTGGACCTGAGCCTTGGAATACAGCCTATGTCCAGCCTTCCCGGCGTCCGACCGATGGTCGCTACGGGGAGAATCCCAATCGCCTGCAGCACTACTACCAGTTCCAGGTGATCATGAAGCCGTCACCCGCGGACTTTCAGGATCTCTACCTTGGGTCTTTGGCCTACCTCGGATTTGATCTTGAGGAGCACGATATTCGTTTTGTCGAGGATAACTGGGAGTCCCCGACCCTTGGGGCCTGGGGCCTGGGCTGGGAGGTCTGGCTGAATGGCATGGAAGTGACGCAGTTCACCTATTTCCAACAGGTGGGTGGTCTGGATTGTCGCCCGGTCAGCGGTGAAATTACCTATGGTCTTGAAAGGATCGCGATGTATCTTCAGGCCAAGGCCAGCGTCTTTGACCTGGTCTGGGCTGACGGTCCTCAGGGCATCGTGACCTATGGCGATGTCTATCACCAGAACGAAGTCGAAATGTCGGCTTTCAATTTTGAACACGCCGACACGCACTTTCTTTTTGGCGCCTTCGACACCTATGAGCGGGAATCCAAGCGCTTGATTGAGCTGGATCTTCCGCTTCCAGCCTATGAAATGGTGCTCAAGGCGTCCCATTCCTTCAATCTTCTCGATGCCCGCAAGGCCATCTCGGTGACCGAACGACAGCGCTTCATCTTGCGCGTCCGTGAATTGGCCCGTGCCGTTGCGGAGGCCTACTACCAACGTCGGGAAAGCCTCGGCTTCCCCATGCTGAATCCAAAGGTTCGCTGAGATGACCGAATTTCGTGATGTTCTTTTTGAGTTGGGCACCGAAGAGCTGCCGCCTAAATCCCTCCTGACCCTGAGTCGATCACTCTGCCAGTTGGTCGATGAAGGACTTGCCAAAGCGGGAATCCGTCATGGTGGCATAGAGCCCTATGCCTCGCCTCGGCGGCTTGCACTGTTGATTCGTGAAGTGGCGGTGTCTCAGCCCGATCAGGAAGTTGAGCGCCGGGGACCTGCGGCAAACGTCGCATTCCAGGCCGACGGTACGCCGAGCAAAGCCCTCGAGGGCTTTCTTAAAAGCGCAGGCGCGAGCGTAGATGATTTGTTCACGCTGGAAACGGACAAGGGCGCTTGGGTTGCTGTTCGCCAGGTTGTTAAGGGCGTTGAGACCCGGGAGTTTTTGCCGGACCTTTTCCGTCAGGCTTTGGCGGGGCTTCCCATTGCCAAGCGCATGCGTTGGGGCAATGGCACGGCAGAGTTTGTCAGACCCGTCCATTGGGTGGTTCTGCTTTTTGGTGCTGAGATTGTCCCGGCAGAAATTCTGGGCGTACAGACGGGCCGCACCAGCCGGGGACACCGGTTCCATTGCAAGACCCCGATTGAATTTAAGGTTCCGACCGACTATCTGGGATCGCTCGAAAATGAAGGCTTCGTTATTGCCGATTTCGACCGACGACGGGTGGCTATTCGGCGTCAAGCAGAGGAGGCTGCGGCCTCCGTGGGGGGGGTTGCCGTCATTGATGCAGACCTTCTGGATGAGGTCACGGCTTTGGTCGAATGGCCGGTGCCGGTTCTTGGCAACATCGAGGCGCGTTTCCTGAGTCTGCCTGCCGAGGTCCTGATTACGACGCTCCAGGCGAATCAGAAATATTTCCCTATCCGAGCCGCTGATGGCCGCCTTTTGCCGCACTTCATTACGTTTAGCAACCTCGCCAGTTCCCGGCTCGAGACCGTGCGGGAGGGCAATGAACGCGTCGTCAGACCCAGACTTTCGGATGCAGAGTTCTTTTGGAATCTTGATCGAAAACGAACGCTCGAAAGCCGGGTGGATGACCTTGCGAACGTGACTTTCCAGAAAGTTCTGGGATCGCTACTCGACAAAACCCACCGCGTGGTTCACCTCTCAGGAGCTATTGCCCGTCAGCAGGGCGTTGATGCCGCGCTGGCAGAAAGAGCTGCCCGCCTTGCCAAGGCAGATCTTCTGACGACGATGGTCGGCGAATTCCCGGAACTTCAGGGGATCATGGGCCGATATTATGCAGCCGCTGAGGGGGAGCCTTCCGCGATTGCCGCTGCGATCGAGGAGCAGTACCTTCCGAAGGTCTCCGGCGGTGACTTGCCGGCAACGCCGGTCGGACAGGTCGTGGCCCTAGCAGAAAAGTTGGACACACTGACGGGCATTTTTTCTGCTGGATTGATTCCGACTGGCGACAAGGATCCCTATGCACTTCGACGTGCCGCACTGGGTGTGATTCGAATCTCCATTGAGTGCGGGCTGGATCTTGATTTAGCGTATTGGGTTTCCGGGGCATTGTCCCCGCTGACCCATGCGTTTGATCGTGAAAAAACGCGTGAACTGGTTGTGAACTTCATACATGACCGGCTTAGGGGGTATCTGGTGGAGCGGGGTGCTCGTCCGGATGAATTTGATGCAGTCCTCGGTGTCAGCCCGCAAAGCCTGGTCGATTTCGAGCGCCGGCTTGCGGCGGTCCGTGATTTTCGTCTGCTCCCCGAAGCGGAGAGTCTGTCAGCCGCAAACAAACGAATCCGAAATATTCTTCGAAAATCCGAAGACCCTCGGGTTGCCAATGTGGATGAATCCATTTTGCAGGACCCGCTGGAAAAGACCCTGCTTAAGGCAGCTCGTGATGCACGGGAGGCAACCACAGCACTGCTTTCGGAAGGCCACTATGGCGCGGCATTGAAGCGTCTTGCGAGTCTGCGTGAACCGGTTGATGCGTTCTTTGAAGGGGTGATGGTGATGGCCGATGATCCCGCCCTCAAGGCCAATCGCATCGGTCTTTTGTCAATCATTGAGGGACTCTTCCTTGATATCGCCGACATCTCAAGGCTTCAGGGATAACCGCGTGGGTGCAGTCAGCGAACGGATTGTCATTCTGGATCGAGATGGGGTTATCAATGAGGATTCGGATGACTACATCAAGTCACCCGAGGAATGGGAGCCCATTCCTGGGAGTCTTGAAGCCATCGAATTGCTCACGCGTCGGGGTTATCGGATCTTTGTTATCACCAACCAGTCCGGAATTGCCCGTGGTTTTTTTGATGCGGACGTCCTCGATGCCATCCACCAGAAAATGCGATCCCTCGTCGAGGCAAGGGGCGGCCAGATTGAGGCCATTTTCCATTGTCCGCATGGCCCTGAAGACTTTTGTCATTGTCGAAAGCCAAAGCCCGGACTTTTTGAGGCCCTGCGTGACCAGTATGCTCTGGACCTAACGGGCGTTCCAGCCATCGGGGATTCCTTCAGGGACCTGGAGGCCGCTCGTGCTGCCGGAGCTACTCCGCTTTTGGTCGAGACCGGCAAGGGCCTTAGGACCCTCAAACACCATCCGGATCTGGATGTTCCAGTTTTCTCTAATCTCTATGAAGCGGTCCAGCACATTCTCCTCACATAAGGCGGTTGTCGTCTTTCGATCCTTACTGTTCCTGACGGGGCAGGTAGCATCGACGTTGCTGATCGGCCCAATCATGACCTTGTTGTGGTTGTTTCCCTTCAAGCTGCGTTACGGGGCCGCCAACCTCTGGGTTCGCCTGAATTTGTGGTGGCTGCGAGTAACCTGTGGTCTGCGCTACGTTGTTGAAGGCAAGGAACATATCCCGAAAGGGCGCAGTGGTCTGATTTTCTGCAAGCATCAGTCGGCATTTGAAACCTTGGTGCTGCAGGTCATCTTTCCGCCGGTGGTGTTTATTCTTAAGCGCGAACTTCTCAGAATTCCCGTCTGGGGCTGGGCGATGGCGACACTCCAGCCGATTGCCATCAACCGTTCTCTCAAGTCTCTGGCGCTCAAGCAGGTCTTAAGGGATGGTGAAGCGCGAATTCGCTCTGGTCGTTGGGTCGTTCTTTTTCCCGAGGGCACACGGGTTGCGCCAGGGGTCCGAGGGCACTATGGATCCAGCGGCGGTCTTCTGGCTGCCCGCGTGGGCTGTCCTCTGGTGCCGGTGGCCCATAATGCCGGCAGTTACTGGGGTAAAAATGGCTTTCTAAAGTATCCCGGGACGATTCGAATCATTGTGGGTTCCCCTCTGGATGGCGCGAAACTCTCAGCTCAGGAGTTGAACCGGGAAGCTGAGGAATGGATCGAATCGAATATGTCGAAAATCGAGGCGGGCCAGCCAGCCAAAAAAATGTAGACATAGGCCGTTTTCTCGCTAGACTAGCCGGACGCCTTCGGGGCGTCCTTCGGAATCTGAAGGAGGAGAGTAGGCCTTTAAGGCCGACCAGAAAAAAAAGAAAAGTCACAGCAAGTCGCTGGAAGCGCGCTGTCATAAAAACAACAAGTAAAAAACGCCTGCGCATGCAGGCTTTTTTTTGCCAAAAAAAAGCGACCAAAGGGGTCGCTGAAGGAGGAGAACTGCCGATTGGAGGTTACAGGAGGAAACCTGTCGGTGTTCTGTTGAGATTGGATATAAGTTTTACATATATTTTTTTGTATTTTAAATAAATATTTCTTATGATTTGGGTGGTCCATAGGTGATGATGGGTTTGGGGCGATTTTTGGTCGGCTTTAAGCGGTTGCCTTTGGTCGCTTGAGATCGTGGGGTTCGACTTTCCCTGAACACCGAATTATCATGGCCCATGCTGTACATGCGCCTGCGCGCTTTGGAAACGATCTGACCTGACATGGAATCCTCGATCACCGAACTACTGGTCCCCGGGTTGAAGCTCATGCTGATAGGCATGGGCATCGTCTACCTGTTTCTGGCGCTGCTGGTCTGGATTATCGGGATTACGGCCCGGTTGGTCAGCGTTTTTAACCCGCAAGCCAATCAGGAGCGCAAGTCCAGTCTTGCCGTCGAACCGGATGAGGCTGAGCTGGTTGCCGTGATTGCGGCCGCTCTGGAGCGGGAACAACGCTAGGGGTGCATTAAGAGTCCGGTTCTTTCAGGGAACGGGACGCAATCTGCGGCTTGCTCTGCCGGTTTATCGCTAAAGGATTCAAAGGGAATCGACACTATGGCCAAAGCTCTGGGTATTACCGATGTCGTGCTGAGGGATGCGCATCAATCGCTCCTTGCCACCCGACTCAGGCTCGACGATATGCTGCCGATCTGCAGCAAGCTCGATAAAGTAGGATTTTGGTCGCTGGAGTGTTGGGGCGGCGCAACCTTTGATGCCTGCATTCGTTATCTTGGAGAAGATCCTTGGGAGCGCCTGAGGGCCCTTAAGAAGGCATTGCCCAAGACGCCTCTCCAGATGCTGCTCAGAGGCCAGAATCTCTTGGGTTATCGCCACTACGCCGATGATGTGGTCGAAAAGTTCGTCGAGCGCTGCGCAGTCAATGGCGTTGATGTGTTCCGCATCTTCGATGCGATGAATGACCCGCGGAATTTCGAAAAGGCCATTCAGGCAACAGTTGCCTGTGGCAAGCATGCGCAGGGAACCATCTCCTATACCGTCAGTCCGGTTCATACGATCGAAATGTGGGTCGATCTGGCCAAGCGGCTAGAGGACATGGGTTCCCATTCGATCGCCATCAAGGATATGGCAGGGCTTTTGAAGCCTTATGATGCCTTTGAACTGGTGACGCGCCTCAAGAAGGCGGTAAAGGTTCCGATCCACATGCAGTGCCATGCCACGACGGGACTGAGCACCTCAACCATTATCAAGGCCGCTGAAGCCGGCATCGATAATGTGGATACGGCGATTTCCTCCATGAGCATGACCTACGGGCACAGCGCGACGGAGGCGGTTGTTGCCGCACTTCAGGGGCAACCTCGAGACACCGGGCTCGATATTGAGCTTCTGGAGGAAATTGCGGCTTATTTCCGTGAGGTTCGGAAAAAGTACGCCAAGTTTGAGGGCACCTTGCGTGGTGTCGACAGCCGGATTCTTGTCGCTCAAGTTCCCGGAGGCATGCTGACCAATATGGAAAGTCAGCTGAAGGAGCAGGGTGCGCTTGATCAGTTCGATGCTGTTCTCAGCGAAATTCCAAAGGTCCGCAAGGACCTGGGCTATTTGCCATTAGTGACACCCACTTCCCAGATCGTCGGGAGTCAGGCGGTAATCAACGTTCTGATGGGCGAGCGTTATAAATCGATTACCAAGGAAACGCAGGGCGTTCTTCGCGGCGAATATGGCGCAACACCGGCACCGGTCAATCAACGCTTGCAGAAGAAGGTTCTCGGCAAGGATCAGCCGATCACCTGTCGTCCGGCAGACCTTCTTGAGCCGGAGCTCGAAAAACTGACGGTTGAGCTGAAAGAGCTCGTCAAGAAACAAGGAATTTCGCTTGCCAAGGATGAAATCGATGACGTTCTGACCTACGCGCTGTTTCCCCAGATCGGATTCAAGTTCCTTGAAAACCGGGGAAATGCCTCGGCCTTCGAGCCTGTGCCAACGCTCGAAGAGCCCGCTCCTTCCAGAAGTCCGGCCGTGGAGGGTACAGACTACGATGTCACGGTTAATGGCCGGAATTTCCGCGTCGAAATCCCCAGCGCGGGCGTTATGACGGTCAATGGCCGCAACTACAAGGTCGATGTGGCCGCCGCCGGACAGCAGCCAGTTGTCCAGGGCACGGCAGCCAAGGGTGAGGGCGAGGTCGTGAAAGCCCCGATGGCCGGTCATATCCTCCGGATCAACGTGGCCCCCGGGCAGCATGTTGAACCGAACACCGTGGTGATCGTGATGGAGGCAATGAAAATGGAAACTGAAATCCGCACCCGGACCGGCGGAATTGTGGCAACCCTTGCTGTGAAGGTTGGCGAGACCGTCGCCTCGCAGGATGATCTCCTGACGCTCGAATAGGAGAATCGTATGGAAGCCTTGTTGCAACTTTGGTCCAGCACCGGAATTTCGAATTTCCAGGCCGATCAGGCCGTGATGATGTCTGTGGGCTTTGGTCTTTTGTACCTTGCCATCAAGAAGGAATTTGAGCCGTTGCTGCTCTTGCCCATCGGATTCGGTGCTGTCTTGAGCAACATCCCGGTGGCAGGAATTGCCGAGGAGGGCGGGCTTCTGTCGTACCTTTACTTTGGAATCAAAAGTGGGCTTTTTCCGCTATTGATCTTCATGGGTGTGGGTGCCATGACCGACTTTGGTCCGATGCTCGCCAATCCCAAGACCCTGCTGCTAGGGGCTGCGGCCCAGTTCGGTATTTTCGGGACCCTGTTTGGAGCGCTGGCCCTGAATCTTGTGCCGGGCATCAACTTTACCTTCAAGGATGCGGCTGCTATTGCCATTATCGGCGGGGCCGACGGCCCAACTTCGATCTATGTGGCGTCAAAACTCGCACCTGAACTCCTCGGGGCCATTGCTGTGGCCGCCTACTCCTACATGGCTCTGGTTCCTCTGATCCAGCCTCCCATCATGCGTCTGCTGACAACGGAAGATGAGCGTCTGATTGAAATGGCTCAGCTTAGACATGTCAGCCGTCTTGAAAAGATCATCTTCCCCAGCATCCTTTTGATTTTGACGGCGATGCTTCTGCCTTCTGCAGCTCCTTTGATCGGGATGTTCTGCTTGGGTAACCTGATCCGGGAGTGTGGGGTAGTTGATCGGTTGAGCAAGACAGCACAGAACGAATTGATCAATATTGTCACCATCTTCCTGGGCCTATCTGTTGGATCAAAACTCAGCGCGGACCAATTTCTTCGGGCAGAAACGCTTGGGATTCTGGGCTTGGGTGCGCTGGCTTTCAGTTTTGGGACGGCTTCCGGCGTCATGATGGCCAAGCTGATGAATGTGATATCGCCCGAGAACAAGGTCAATCCCCTCATTGGTGCTGCGGGCGTCTCTGCGGTTCCGATGTCGGCACGTGTGGCCAACAAGGTGGGTCAGGAGTCAAATCCGCACAATTTCCTTCTGATGCATGCAATGGGCCCGAATGTGGCCGGCGTGATTGGTTCAGCGGTTGCAGCCGGTGTGTTGCTAGCCCTGGTCCAGTAGGTCTTTTTATCGCCATTAAGCGCCTGCCGTGAAGATCCTCCACGTTGAGGGCGGCCGTAATTTTTACGGCGGAGCACACCAGATCCTTCTTCTCATGGAAGGCCTCAAGGCCCGAGGAATCGAAAATGCCCTCGCCTGCCGGACCGGCAGTGACCTTGCGAAAGTTGCCGCGCCTTTGTCTGAGGTCCATGCGATTCGCATGGAGGGCGATCTTGATGTCGGATTGATCCGAAGACTCTACCAGGTCATCCGTTTAAGTCGCCCTGACGTCGTTCATCTGCATAGCCGCATTGGTGCCGATGTCATGGGCGGTATTGCAGGCCGACTTGCCGGCGTTCCGGTCATTCACTCCCGACGTCAGGACAATCCCGAATCCCGGATGGCCGTTGCGCTGAAATATCGACTGCATGATCGGGTGATTGCGATTTCTGAAGCCATCGGACATATCCTTCTGAGTGAGGGGCTCCCGGCATCCAAGCTTCGCTGCGTCCAGGATGCCGTTGAGATCACGCCCAGAGTCGATCATCCGGATCAGGCCTGGTTCCGCAAAAACTTTGCCATCCCCGAGGGCGCGCATGCGCTCGGTGTGGTCGCTCAATTGATTGAGCGAAAAGGCCATTCGGTGTTGATTGATGCAATGGCGAAAATTCTTGCCCAGTTTCCCGAAACCCGTGTGTTCTTTTTCGGGAAGGGTCCTCTGGATGATGCGTTGAATGCGGCAATTCGGGAGCGGGGGCTTGAGCATCGTGTCCATTTGGCTGGCTTTCGCAATGATCTCGAACGGGTGCTGCCCTGCCTCGATCTTGTGGTTCATCCGGCTCATCGGGAGGGCATGGGGGTTTCCCTTCTGCAGGCTTCGCTGGCCGAGGTCCCGATCGTGGCAACGGCCGTTGGTGGGATCCCTGAAGCCGTTAAGGATGGGGTAACGGGGGTGCTGGTTCCGCCCAAGGATCCAGATCGTCTTGCCGCTGCCATCCTCGGACTCCTCGAAGATCCAGAGCGCCGTCGCCAGTTGGGAAAGGCAGGGCGTCAGTGGGTCGAGAACGGATTTTCAGCAGATCGAATGGTTGAGGGTAACCTTTCCGTCTACCGCGAGTTTTTGGGGAAGGATTAGATTAACGGCGCAAGATCCGGGTGCCCGGACTTGAGTTTGCTGACGAGCGATTCAATCTGCTCAGGTGAGCGCTCACCCCTTGCGAGAGGGACCCTGAGATCCGCCACCACGTGCATGGGCGAAGTGGCGACAAACACCAGTCGATCCGCCAGCTCAATCGCCTCGCGCAGATCATGTGTTACATAGACGACGGTATGTGGGCGCGAAGCCCACAGCGAGAGCAAAAGGGCCCGAATTTTTCTGGCCGTGGGCGCATCCAGCGACACCAGGGGTTCGTCCATCAAAAGAAGGTCAGGCTCGACGGCAAAGGCCCGGGCCAGGGCAACCCGCCGCATCATGCCAAGAGAGAGCCGTTCGGGGTATTGCTCCATGATGTCGGGAAGACCGACTCGGGTCATCCAGTCCTCCACCGATTGGGGATCGATGGCCGCATCAAGCACCAGCTCCAGATTTTCCCGAACTGTTCGCCAAGGCAAAAGGCGTGGATTTTGGAACACGACACCGACGCGCGGATCCTTCTTTCCAAAGGAAAAGCTGCCTTGAGAGGCCTGGTCAAGGCCTGAGAGAATTTGCAGCAGAGTGCTTTTGCCGCACCCTGAGGGTCCCACGATGGCGACAAATTCACCCGTGCGAATTTCAAGATTCAGATCGCGGATAACCTCTTTTGCGCCATGCTGCTTGCCGAGAGAGTGGATGCGGATGCTCGTCATCTTTTCCACCGAAGGGCAGCCCGATCCAATGGGGCAAGGCACATCCACTCGATGCATTGTACGAGCGCAATGAAGGCGATTGAGTAGGCCAGAATGCCCGCCACGTCAAACATCTGGAAATAAAGGTGTAGCTGGTAGCCCATGCCGTTGCTTCGGCCCAGTAGCTCGACCACCAGAACAATCTTCCAGATCAGCGCCAATCCGGTACGAGCGGCTGTCATCACATAGGGAAAAAGCTGCGGCCAGATGACATGGCGAATAGTCTTATAGGGGCCCAGGCGATAGACCTGCGCCATTTCCATCAAGTCCCGGTTGAGTTGTCGGGTCCCTTCTCGAAGGGTGACAATGACATTGGGGACCTTGTTGAGAAATACCGCAAAGATTGCAGCGAACTCATTCAGGCCAAACCAGACATAACAGAGGATGATGCTGACCAGTGCTGGAATGTTGAGGGCAATCGTAAGCCAGGTGCTAAAGAAACGATCCAGACTTCCTTTTTGGCCGAGGAGAATGCCCATACTGGTGCCAATGAGCATGGAAAGCGTGAAGCTTGCCGCCAATCGAAGAAGGGTGACCCCGAGGTGATAGGGCAGCTTTCCATTCTGAAGTTCTCTAAGCCCAACCTCAAAAACGCGCACGGGAGAGGGGAGCAGGGGGGATTCAAGCATGCCTGCAATGCACCCCCATAATGCCAAAAGAACGGTAAGGGCAAGAAGATCCGTTCGGCCCCTACGCATGCGGTGTCTCTTCCAGGTGACCCGTAAGGCATTCCTGCGCCGCATCATAGCCGGTGAGGGTCGTTTCCCGGATCGAATATGGCAGCGACGTCGCTATATCAGGATCGACCCAAAGGCCAACGCGATGGAATTCCGGGGTATAGCCGCTGATCCAGATTTTCCCCTCGATCTTCCGATGCCCCTCCCAGAGAACGGGGCGTGTTGCACCGATCCATTGCCGCATAGCGTGCTGTTTTTGTTGTTTGGCTATGGTGTGGAGCTCACGGCTTCGCTCCGACTGGAGGTTGCCGGGGACTCGCTCCCTCATGCCTGCCGCAGCAGTTCCAGGCCTTGGAGAATAAGAAAAGATATGAAGATCGCCAAAGCCCACGTCTTGGACCAGGCTCAGCGTCTGATGCCATTCCTCCGGCGTTTCGCCGGGGAAGCCGACGATAATGTCCGAGGTCAGGTTGATGCCAGGAACCGCATCCCGAAGTCGTGCTGAAAGATCGAGAAAATCAGCACGCCGTGTGCGTCGGGCCATGCGTTTAAGGACGGCATCCGAACCCGATTGCAGAGGAAGATGAAGGTGCGGCATCAGCCGCTCGTTCTCGAACAGTGCAATAAATTCGTCAGGAAGGTCCCAAGGTTCAAGTGATCCCAGACGGATGCGGGGAATCTGAGTTTGTCTCAGAACGGACTCAACCAGCTGGGTTAAGTGGGATCCGGTATCGCTGCCGTACCCCCCAAGGTGGACTCCGGTCAGGACGACTTCACCAATCCCCTGTGCTTCAAAGGCGTGAACCTCATTTACGATCTCCTCGACAGATCGGCTTCGCTCTTCCCCGCGGGCCAGAGTCACGATGCAATAGCTGCAGCGGTAACGACAGCCATCTTGCACCTTGATGAAGGCCCGATGGCGACCCAGCCGGAACAAGGTCGAAGCTTCCGGATCCGTGGAGTGCGCCGGCATGGTTTCCGGTGGCAGTCTTTCCTGGGCTAAAGCGACCAGCCGATGCTTTTCCTGATTATCGACCACCAGATCGACGCCGAGGGTCGCCGCTTCATCGGGTTCCAGTGTGGCATAACAGCCGCTGAGGATGATCTTGGCTCCGGGGTTTTCCCGGCCGAGCTTTCGGATCAGGCTCCGGGATTTACGGGTGGCCTCCTGGGTGACGGCGCAGCTGTTGAGGACCAGAAGGTCGGCTTCTTCCGTATCGTCGACCACGCGGTAGCCGGCAACCTGAAATTCCCTGGCCCAGGTCTCGAGTTCGGCTTCATTCAGCCTGCACCCGAGCGTCTTTAGCTGCACCCGCATGATGGTCTGGGATCAGGTGGCGTCTTTTAGTCCCAAGACGTCCTGCATGTCATAAAGACCAGGGGCTTGCGACGAGAGCCAGTGGGCTGCCCGCATGGCACCCTTGGCAAAGGTCATGCGGCTTGAAGCATGGTGACGGATCTCAACCCGTTCGCCTTCATCGGCAAACATTACGGTGTGATCGCCAACGATGTCTCCGGCTCGGATCACGGAAAAACCGATTGTGCCTGGTTCTCGTTCGCCCGTATGTCCTTCGCGTGCCCAGACGGCGCAGTCGTTAAGATCACGTCCCAAGGCGGCAGCGACGACTTCTCCCATACGAAGCGCCGTACCGGAGGGTGCATCGACCTTGTGGCGGTGATGCGCTTCGATGATTTCGATATCGGTGTCCTTCCCAATCACCCGGGTAGCAATTTCCAGAAGCTTCAGGGAGAGATTGACACCCACACTCATATTAGGGGCCAACATGATCGGTATGGTCTTGGCGGCTTCGTTGATCAAAGCCTTTTCGGCGGCTGAAAAGCCAGTAGTTCCAATCACCATGCGCTTGCCCTTTTCCACGCAGATCTTCAAGGCTTCCAGAGAAGGTTCTGGGCGGGTGAAGTCGATCAAGACATCAAAATGGTCAATGACCTGATCCAGTCGATCGGTCAGGCTGACGCCCAAGGCACCGATTCCTGCCAGGAGCCCTGCATCGGTTCCAAGAGATGGGCTTCCAGGGCGTTCAATGGCCGCACCGAGGGTCAGATGATCGGCCTGATGGCAGGCAGTGATCAGGGCATGGCCCATCCGGCCATCGGCACCGAGGATCGCAATTCTGGTCATGGTTTTTTTTCCGTCATGAGCTAAAAAAGTGGGCGCACCCGGCGCCCACTATGGAGAGATTCACGGCTGGCCTCAATCAAAGCCCGATTTTATCGAAAAACTGCTTCACTCCATCAAGCCAACTGTGGGCCTGGGGGCTATGCTTGCTTCCGCCCCCGGTCAGGGATTGATCCAGCTGCTGAATCAGTTCGATCTGCTCCTTGCTGAGATGCACAGGAGTTTCCAGGCGAACACGACACATCAGGTCGCCTGTGGGGCCTCCTCGCACCGGCTTGACGCCTTTGCCACTCAGTCGAAACATGCGTCCTGTCTGCGTTTCCTGAGGGATCTTCAGCGTTACCTTGCCTGACAGGGTCGGAACTTCAACCTCCCCACCGATACAGGCAGTCGGAAAGCTGATCGGGACTTCGCAGTAGAGGTTGGCGCCATCCCGGGTAAAGATCGCATGTTCCTTGACTGCGATCTGGACGTAAAGATCTCCAGGCGGTGCACCCGATTCCCCAGCTTCACCTTCACCAGAAAGCCGAATACGGTCGCCATTGTCGACGCCTGGCGGAATTTTGACTGAAAGGGTCTTGGTTTCCTGGACGCGACCCTGACCGTGGCAGCTCTTACAGGGGTCCTTGATCTGTTTTCCTGAACCCCGACAGGTGGGGCAGGTTTGCTGGACACTGAAAAATCCCTGTTGCATGCGGACGGCGCCGTGCCCATGGCAGGTGGTACAGGTTAGAACTTTTGAGCCCTTGGCTGCGCCGCTGCCGTCACAACTCGAACAACTGACCAAGGTGGGGATCGGAATCTTGACTTCGGTTCCTGCGACGGCTTCCTCCAGCGTGACCTCGAGATTGTAGCGAAGGTCGGAACCCCGTTGAGCGCCGCCACGGCCCCCACGGGCGCCACCACCACCGCCACCGCCCCCGAAGATGTCACCAAAGACGTCCCCGAAGATATCGCTGAAGTTGGCTCCGGCGCCACCAAACCCGGCTCCGCCGCCCATCGAGGGGTCTACCCCTGCGTGGCCGAATTGATCATATGCGGCACGTTTCTTCGGATCGGAGAGGACATCATTGGCCTCCTTGATCTTTTTGAATTGCTCCTCTGCATCCGGGTTGTCGCTGTTGCGATCCGGGTGGTACTTCATCGCCAGGCGACGAAAGCTTTTCTTGATCTCGGCATCGGTTGCGTTTCGGGAAACGCCGAGCAGTTGGTAGTAGTCTTCTTTGGCCATGACGCAAAATGCCGCGGCATTGACCGCGGCTCCTTAATGATGGGTTTCAGGGGCCTGGGGTGATTTTGTGGATCACCCCAGGGAGAAAGATGCCTTGGGCCTCTTACTTCTTCTCGTCCTTCACTTCCTCGAACTCCGCATCGACGATGTCGTCGTGTGCGGCGGAGGAGGATGCGCCGGCTGCACCCATGTCCGGAGCCGCGCCCTCAGCGCCTTTCTGGGCATAGAGGCGCTCGGCCAGCTTTCCGGAGACTTCGGTCAGCTTCTGGGTCTTTTCATCGATGACCTCCTTGTCGTCACCGGCAATCGCCTCCTTGAGTTCGCTGATGGCGGACTCGATTTGGGTTTTTTCGTCCGCTTGGACGCCATCCCCGAGTTCGCTGACCGTTTTCTGAGCGGCATGGATCAGGGAGTCGGCCTGGTTCCTCGCTTGGACCAGTTCATGGATGCGCTTGTCTTCCTCAGCGTGAAGCTCCGCATCGCGGACCATGCGCTGGATCTCCTCATCACTCAGGCCGCTTGAGGCCGTGATGCGGATCGACTGCTCCTTGCCGGTCGCCTTGTCCTTTGCCGATACATGCAGGATGCCGTTAGCGTCGATGTCGAAAGTGACTTCGATCTGGGGCATGCCACGCGGGGCCGGCGGAATATCAGCGAGGTCGAAACGTCCGAGGGACTTGTTGTCCTTCGACATTTCGCGTTCACCCTGAAGCACATGAATCGTCACGGCTGTCTGGTTGTCGTCTGCCGTTGAGAAGACCTGACCGGTCTTGGTCGGGATGGTGGTGTTCTTCTCAATGAGCTTGGTCATGACGCCACCGAGGGTCTCAATACCCAGTGACAGCGGGGTGACATCGAGGAGCAGGACGTCCTTGACCTGTCCTCCGAGAACGCCGCCCTGAATGGCCGCACCCAGCGCCACGGCCTCATCCGGATTCACGTCTTTGCGTGGCTCGCGGCCAAAGATTTCCGTGACCATTTCCTGAACCTTGGGCATCCGGCTCTGGCCGCCGACGAGGATGATTTCGTCGATCTCGCTGGCCTTGAGGCCTGAGTCCTTGATTGCAGTTTCGCAGGGCGCACGTGTTCTCAGGACCAAATCTTCGACCAGTGACTCGAGCTTGGCGCGGGTCAGCTTGAGGTTAAGGTGCTTGGGCCCCGTCGCATCTGCGGTTACATAAGGAAGGTTAATGTCCGTCTGCTGACTCGATGAAAGCTCGATCTTGGCCTTTTCTGCGGCCTCCTTGAGGCGCTGAAGCGCTAGAGGATCGTTGTGGAGGTCGATTCCGCTTTCCTTTTTGAATTCATCGCAAAGCCAGTCGATGATGCGAAGGTCAAAGTCTTCACCGCCAAGGTGGGTGTCACCATTGGTTGAAAGTACTTCAAACTGATGTTCGCCATCGACTTCAGCAATCTCGATGATCGA
>JBEGVN010000003.1:0-5391 GCA_041178325.1 Pseudomonadota bacterium | reverse complement strand
GGCTAGGATGATGCTTCATTTCGGATCCTCCTCTTTGCGTTTTCGACCTCGCGTGCCCTTGCGCTCATTGGCATCGCGAAGCCGGTAAGAGTCCCCCTCCAGCTTGATCACTTCCGCGTGGTGGACGAGTCGGTCGATTAGGGCCACCACACAAGATGCATTCGGGAACACCTCTTTCCATTCCGAGAAGGGCCGGTTCGAAGTTACGATAGTGCTCTTCTCCTCATAGCGGCGGTTGATCAGATTGAACAGAAGATCAGCATGTCGGTCGCCATACGACAGGTATCCCACTTCATCGATGACCAACACATCCACGCGCGCATAAGTGGAGAGACGCCGTTTCAGCAGGGCATCACTGGTGATCGAAGCAAGATCTCCAAGGATCTCGGATGCTGTGATGTAAAGCGCAGTATGCCCCTGAACAACCGACTCGTAAGTCAGGTTTTTCGCGATCATGGTCTTGCCGATACCATTCGGACCCATGAAGATGATGTTGGCCTTTTCACGGATGAAGTCGAGGCCCATCAGGTTTTCAATGGCCCCCCGATCACAGACCTTGGGCCAGTTCCAGTCGAACTGAGCCATCATCTTGAACCGCCCCAGCTTGGCCGCCTTGATGCGACGCTCAAGACTCCGTTTTTGTCGGGCATCCTCCTCCCACTGGATCAGAGCCGGAACCCAAGGCTCCCGTTTGATTTCATCCCAGTGCGCGAGCAGGCCATGAAGGTGAAGGGCCTTCGCTCGCATTTTGAGATCTTCAGGCGTCATTGGATTCGTCATCGGAGTCTCCGGTGAGTTGGTCATAGTTCACAAGGTCATGGGTTCGAACAGGGGCGTCATGTTTCCGCGCTTTCTCTGAAAGCTGGATGGCAATCGGTGGGGGGCGATTTTGTTTTTCGCGTCTGCGCTCGAGAGCCAGATAGACCGTCTTGGGGTGTGGCGATCCCGCCGCGAGCGCCTCGGTCATCGCGATGGTGAGTTCATCTGCGCCATAGCTGTCGAGAAGCGCTTCAAGATCTCGAGTCACGGTCGGAAGGACGTACCCCTTTTCAGCCGCAGCGATCAGGAAGTCCTGAGCGGTGGGGAGAGCGGTGGCTAATCGGTCCTGTGTCCGATGCAAACGCGCCTTTTGTTTCGCCAGAACCAGAGCCTGTATATGCTCCCGGGTCTCGATCTGATCCCCCTTGTCATAGCTGCGAGGATGAACCGCGATACAGTCGATTCCATCGAGGATTTGAACTTCGCTGGGGCTGGCGATCAGGGTCAGGGTTTTCCGTACATGGGTATGAGGAATGGAGTAGTCATTCAGGTCGAACCGGATGTACGGCGTTTTCCCTGAAGACACCGTCACTCGCTCCTCCGTGGGATAGTGGTCCTCAGGGAGAGGGAGCAACCGGGGCTTTTCCTGAGAGAAGATCTCGCCTACTGGATGAGAGGGGTCCTCTGGACAGGGGCGCTCACACGCGGGGCCACGACACCAGGCTGTCGCTTGTTCGTTCAGATCATCCAGATCCTTGAACTCCCGCGCAGCGAAGAACGCATCACGGATATACCGTATCGCGCGTTCAACCCGGCCTTTCTCATTGCCTCTTGCAATGGCGACAGGCTTGGGCTGATAACGGTAGTGGCCTGCAAAATGAAGCAGTGTCGGGTTGAAGCGAATAGCCTCCCCCTGTCGCTCAAGGACCGCGGACTTGAGGTTGTCGTACAGGAGTTCGCGAGGAACACCGCCGATTTCTGTAAAGGCAGCGACATGCCCGCGAAGAAAGTTCTCCATCCGTGCATCCAGATAAAACCGCAGAAAGATCCGGCGCGAGTAGGACAAGACCATGACGAAGGCCACCAGCGATCTTCGCGCCCTTCCGACCTCAATGTGACCGAATAACCCCCAGTCGACCTGGCCCTGCTCCCCAGGAAGTGTCCGAAGGCGAAGAAAGGCCTCGGCCGGCTTTGCTGGCCGATAGAGAGCAATACGGTGCCGG
This sequence comes from Pseudomonadota bacterium, assembly GCA_041178325.1. Taxonomy (GTDB): domain Bacteria; phylum Pseudomonadota; class Gammaproteobacteria; order Methylococcales; family Methylococcaceae; genus UBA6136. The sequence goes on along the minus strand of JBEGVN010000003.1, from coordinate 3,409 downwards.
AAGTAGTCTTCGCCTCCTGGGTACCCACGCTCCTTGATCATCTGGTACAGGCGACTGGAGGTGAGGCCCGGATACCGCTCAAGGGTTTGAAGAATGAAAGGAAGAAAAGGATCCAGCCGGGACTTTCGCGGTTGGCGGATGAGGGGGTCGCCAGAATCCTCAAGGACGCGACGGACCGTCCGGTGATGAATGCCAAGATGTCTTGCGATGGTTCCGATGGGCCACTTCTCTGCGTGATAAAGCCGCAGGATCTGTGCATCCCTATGGGGGGCGTGTGTCATGATGAGTTCTCCGGTGCCAGGATGGGGAGACCCCCGATCCCCTTCGCCGGATCGGCATCGTTCTGAACCAGTCGGAACAGGGTTTTCGGCAAAAATGACATCGATGCGTCCCCAACGTCATGAGGAGCAAGGGAATCAGAACGGCCACAGGAGTCTCCTGGCGCAGTAGATCAGCCCGAGGCTCCGGCGGTGAACCCTGATGCGTCACTTTCTGCTTCTGACGCTCCCGATATCGTCGAGCTCGGGCTGCATGATTGATACGTCCACGAAAGGTCTTCTGATAGCGCTGTCCCGCAAGAAGAACGGCCTCACGGCGAGCTGCTTTCGCGCAATGTTTGCAATAGATATTGCCGCGATCGCAATGACTACAGATCAAAACCTGGCAATAACAATGCGCACAGTGGTAGAGACGGGCTGACTGCATCGGCTTTCCCATAACCGATGAGTCCCTGAACGAGTCTGGACAGAATTGTCCTCCTCGTGGGATAGTGATCCTGCGTCACTTCCTTGAAGTGGGGTGTGGGTCCGTCGCCGTTTTACCTGCAAGTTATTGGCGGCGGCGGACCGTTCTCATTCGGCAGTCACCCTTGTACCCAAGGCGATCACGACTGTCACCTCCTGACGTTGATCAAGCCCCCTGAAAATAAAAAAGGCCCCATAGGGACCTATATGTCTTACTGCGTCTAAAAAGCCAAAATCACGCACTATTCAACAGCCGTTCACAAATCACGTCTGATCGATCGCCCCTGAGTTCAAAAGCGTGGAAGCGATGAAGCGTTCCCTGGCTCCCGACGAGCGGGGGAGGGAATGGATTAGCATTGGATGTATCTGGTTGACGCGCGATGCGGCACGCGATACGATTAGGATATGATTATCAGCTTCCGCCATAAAGGTCTTGAAGCCTTTTATCGCTTGGGGACGACCCGCGGCGTACAGGCCGCACACGTCTCAAAGCTATCTCGCATTCTCGCAGCTCTGGATGTTGCCGCAGGCCCTGCCGAACTTAACCATCCGGGGTACAAACTCCATCCTCTTAAGGGCGATATGGAAGGGCATTGGTCAATATGGGTCAACGGAAACTGGCGCTTGACCTTCCGCTTTGTGGGTGTCGACACTGAGTTGGTCGACTATCAGGACTATCACTAAGGAGACTCCATCATGATGTATAACCACCCCCATCCTGGTGAATTGTTGCGCGAGGACGTATTGATTCCCCTCGGCATAGAGGTGAGTGAAGCGGCCCGTCGGCTTGGCATGTCGAGGACCTCACTTTCTCGTGTCATTAACGGACATGCTGGCATCAGTTCGGATTTGGCGGTAAGGCTTGAGCGAGCAGGTGTTAGTACGGCACGTTTCTGGGTCAACCTTCAGGCTAATTATGAACTTAGCCTTGCCGAGCGGAGAGATCAGCCGAAAATTGTCCCGTTGCAAGAGTGGGCCGTTCAGACTGGTGCAGCCATAAAAAGCCCATAGAAATCCTTCTTGAAAAGTACGGAACCCCATAAAGGTTGGAGTTGCCCCCGTTTTATCGGTCAGGCTGAGGCCCTTTGAGCGCGAGCATGAGGAAAAAGATAAAAATAACAAGAAGTCACAAGATGCCGAGATAGCGATACGAAGTTGAGCCTCGCCCGCTGGATCTTGGTGGTGGATTTAGGCTGCAGTTGTTCGAAGATGGGGAAGAGGTCGGAGGAGGGGGATTCCCTTTCGATGAGTTCCCGGAAGCCGACAGAGAGGAGGCCGGGAAAATGGCTTTCACAGATTCCCAATCTGTAACGTTCTATAGCGTTCATTGTTTGCTAAGGCTAAAGGGTCAATTTTCCCTCGGCGCCAACACCATGAGTCCACAAAATGGCTTCCACTTCCCGGCCATGACTATCTTTCTAGCCAATTCTCTAACTTAAGCCCACGAATCCTGCTGAATTCGTTCGTGTTATCAGTGACTAGCGTAAGGCCGAGCGCCTGGGCGTGAGCGGCGATCAGGAGATCATTCATGCCGATGGGTTGGCCCGCCACTTCCAGTTTGGCGCGGATGTCGCCATATTCGGCGTCGGTCGGAATATCCAGCGAGAGCACCGGGATTGTTTCAAGGACGCCGTTCACCCTGTCGAGCAGTCTGGCCGACCCCTTTTTTGCACAGCCATAGCGCAACTCGGATGCGACGATGATGCTAGTGAAAATCGCCTTCGGCCCGACTCGCTCAATGTGACGGGCGACATGCCCATCTGGGTTGCGGATCACATCGCTGATGATATTCGTGTCCAGCAGATATCCGCTCAAAATATGTCCTCGGGTACGGTAGGCATGTCGTCAATGGCCGGAAATTGATCTTCCGGCCCAAGCGGCGTTTCCTTCTTCCACTCAGCCAACAGCTCGACGATGTTCGTTGGCCTTGTTACTGGTTCGATGATGAGCTTGTTGCCTTCGCGATGGATCAGCACGCGATCCCCAGGAAACTCGAACTCGACAGGAATCCGCACCGCCTGACTGCGATTGTTGCGAAACAGCTTGACCGATTTGGGTCTAGATGGCGGTGATAGGGTAGGCATGGCAACTCTCTCCTTTGTATATGCCTAAATGTATATGCCATTCTGGCAACGTGTCAATCGGCTGTCGAGACCGCTCTATACGGCGACTACCATTGCCTACAAAACGGTGGTTTTTAAGACACCCACAGACTATCAAGCTGTTGATGGTTGGACCGCATGAGAACTTTTGCCGCGACCTTAGGCGTATCTACAACTGAGGACACCTCGCGCCGTCTGTTATGCCTTGACCACGTCAATGAGAGGCCCTACGTAGTTTGATAACGCTTAAAGCAACCGAGCGTGGACAATCAGTTTGGTCAGGGAAAACGGAACCCCATGAAGGTCTTCATGGGGCGTCCTTGAACGATTGATTTATAAAAAGTCATTACAAATCAATAAGATAGGATATGGAGGTGGCGTCTACTGCATATTCCTGCCGATCGTGAACGGCCATTCTTGCGCATCGTGAACACTTTTCCTGGTTTCGCAGGAATCACTGTTCATGATGCAGGAATGGGTGTTCACGATCACCCAAGAATCTCCTCCAGTGCATTGTTTTCCATGAGAAAGCTTAACCTCTCACCCTTTTCGGAGGGGTTATGC
>JBEGVN010000002.1:0-53802 GCA_041178325.1 Pseudomonadota bacterium | reverse complement strand
AATGGTGGGTCGTGTGGGATTCGAACCCACGACCACTGCATTAAAAGTGCAATGCTCTACCGACTGAGCTAACGACCCTCCAAGCGGGGAATTATAATCTCTCCGTGCTCACATCGGCAAGGAAAGCCGGTGTAAAGTGCAATATGTCGCGGTTCATCATTTCTTCTAACACAATGATTCAAACGCTATTTTCAGCAAGGCGAGCTTTGATTGTCTTTTTGGCTGTTCTTCTGACGGGATGTGTCTGGTTTCGGTTGCTTGAAATCAAAAACCAGCTTGCAGATTTCGATGAGAACATTCGAATTGAGGTCGTTGAAAAGCACTTTATTGTGCACTTCAAAGAGCCGGTTCTTCTGAGCGAAGATTTCGTTTACCTCAGCAAGCTCAATCCCAGCCGAATTGAAAAATCAAACGATGGTAGCTATCGCTGGTTCCTCGATTTCCACCTTGACCCTGCCAAGACAGCAGAGCAGAAGACCAAGTTGGTGTCTTTTGCTATGACTTATACCCGCGAACATAAGCTTGAAGCCTTCGATTTTTCACCTCTATTCGTGGAAATGGCCCCAGTAGCCTTTCTGGAGGCCTCGATTCGTTCTCTTGGGGTTGGGAAAATTGATCAGGAGAAACGACAGCTAAAAGTAGATCCGGAGGATCTTCCCAAACTGATTGCAGTCCTTCCAAAATCGGCTGACATCACCCGCGTCATGGGCCCGCCCGAGAGTATCCTCAATGAAAACGGTCTTAGGATTCTAGTGTATCGGTTCAGGGCTGATTCCTTGCCTATCGACACGGAATATGAGGAGCGAAGGATCGCCGAGGCGAAGCTCTACTTTGACCCATCCAAAGATGAAATCCTTGGTCTTAAGGGCCGGTTTGCGGGTCTTAAATTATCGATTGACTACAAGAAGTTAGCGGGCCGCTAGGCGTACTTAGGCCGCAAAGGTCGTGACCACATGAAAGCCATGCCGCAAAACTTTCCCCAGCTCGGTAAGCCCCATCTCTTTGGCGAGTTGAAGGAAATCTTCGAGTATTTCGGGAAAGTCGTGAGTGCGGACATGATCCATGGCAATTTGCCGCTCCCCTGGCGTCAGATCAGTCCATCGGTGGGTCATGTCTTCACAGTAGGCATTCAGATAGTCCTCTCGGCATTGCCCTTGATCGCGAAATACATCCACAATAATGAGTTGACCTGAAGGGGCTATTCGTTTTTTGCATAGCGCCAAAAAGTCTTTTTTTTGTTCTTTATCAAAGTGGTGGAGTGAAAAGCTGACCAAGATGACGTCAAAATGATTGCATGGAGTTTCCCGAAGGAAACTCATCATGTCCATGCAGCGCAACTCTATTCGATTCTCAAAAGCTTTCAGCTCCCCCTTCGCAAGATCAAGCGCAGGCTCGGATGCATCGACCCCCATATATTTTGAAAAGGGAATTTTCTCAAGTACGGGTCGCATGGTGCCCGCATCACCACAGCCCAAGTCAAGAATCGTGAGCGATACCTTTTTCTCTTCGCTGAAGATCTCAAGGATTTTGTTGAAAATCTCCCGGTGATACATGTAGTTGCGGTCGACGATTTTTCGATAAACCTGCCAGGTCGCAAGGAAAAATTCATATGATTTTGGGTCAGGAACCTTACTCATGGGGTGGTTCTAGGTCCTTGATAGCAATATGTTTTCCGGTTTTGGCTGACTCAATGGCCGCCGAGATGACCTTGCAGTTCATGAGCGCGTCTTCAAGAGAGAGTAGCGGTTCCCCTCCAGTGATGACAGTATTGGAAAAGCCCGCGACCTCAAGTTCGAAGTGATTAAACGGAGGAGGGCTTTCTTCGCCCCGGCGTCCATCCTCTGTGCGCCACTGAATTTCCGGGACATCCCCGGGTAATTGCCATACGGTGGGGCAACGAATGGTTCCCAGTGTGCCAGTGATTTCGTACTCTGACCGGCGGGTGCATTCAAAACTGAAATCGAAGTGTGCCCGACGACCTGCGCCGTATTCGATGATGCCACTGGTCGAAAGATCGGCGCCGGAATCGGCGCAGTTCATCATGGCGCATACTGATTTTGGGGTTCCCGCCATCCACATTCTCGCCGTATGGACCGCGTAGCAACCGATATCCCACATCGCGCCTCCGCCGGCATCAATGTCTGATTGGATGCGATAAAGTCTGGCCGGCTTCATCATGAAAGAAAAGCTGGTGCGTACCGATCGAATTTCACCAATCAGTCCGGAGTCGATCAGTTCCCGGACCCTTTGATGTTGCGGATGGAAGCGGTACATGAAGCCTTCCATAACCTTGACGCCCTTAGTGCGCGCAGCCTCTTGAACCGCGATAATATCTTCGGGGCGAGTGGCCAGAGGCTTTTCGCACAGGACGTGCTTTCCCGCAGCAATGGCTTTGAGAATCCAGGCAGCATGCTCCGCGTTCGCCAGCGGAATGTATACGGCGTCGATGTCCGCGCAGTCCAGCATGGCCTCCAGAGAGTCGTATGCCCTGACATGACTGATATCGGGGGCCACGCGCTTTAGGGTCTCGAGTGCCGCCCCCGGTCGGCGGCTCCCAATGGCAACGAGTTCAGCCTCTGGAACGGCAAGGATTGCGGGTAGAAGCCTTTCATTAATACGGGCGGCTCCGAGAATGCCCCACCGAACTTTTTCCATATAAGCCTCTCAGTAAGATGCTTGGATCCGTTGAACTAAGATCAAAGGGCGCTTATCAGATGTTGCGCGAGAAACTCCGTCCCTCAGAGCGGGAGGCATAAAGGACTCTCCAATCTGGAGAGAGCTTGCGCTATGTTTTCTCGATAAACCCGCGAAAACGCGCCCACAAATATCGGTTCTATCCGACGCCTGAACAGGAGGTGCTTTTGCTCCAGCCCTTTGGGTACGTGCGTAAAGTCTACAACCTGATTCTGGAATGGCGAAGTCTTGCCTTTTAGAACCGAAAGGAAAAGAAAAGATCAATCATTTCAAAGCCAGTGCCAGGCTGACGGAAATCAAGAAGCTTCCGGAATACGTCTGCCTCTATGAGGCCTCGTCGGTTTCCTTGCAGCAATGCCTTCGCCATCAGCAAAGGGATTTCACGAGCTTCTGGGAAGGAAGCGCAAAATATCCGTCTTTCAAGAAGAAACACCGCCGCCAGTCGGCAGAATTGACTCAACGGGCTTTCAGCTATCGGGACGGATAGCTCATCATGGCCAAGAGTCAGGATCCTCTCGATGTTCACTGGTCGCGAGAGTTTCCCTCCGCACCCAGCACCCTGACGATGACCAAGGACTCGGAAGGACGCTACTTCGTCTCTTGCCTGTGCGGTTTTACCCCGACGGTGGTGAGTGTCACGCCGAATACTGTGGGAATTGACCTTCGCATCAAAGACCTTTTCGAGACGGACAGAGGAGAGAAAACCGGCAATCTAAGTCATACTGGCAAATATGTGGTCCAGCTGGCCCGCATTAACGCCAATATCGCCGATTGGCATCAGCAGTTCTCAATGAATCAAGAATCCCCTTCCTTACAGGCGGGGGGTCGGTCAACATAGCGCCTACGCAACGGCCTTTTCTATGGTGTACGGAGAAAAATATGAAAATCGGGATCGCATCGGATCATGCCGGGTTTGAGTACAAGGAGCTCCTTCGCGAATGGTTGGAGTCTTTAGGGCACGAAGTCGTCGACTATGGTTGTTTCAGTGACGAAAGAACCGACTATCCGACCTGGATACGCCCATGTGCCGAAGCGGTTGCTCGGAGTGAGGTTGAGAGAGGCATCGTTCTTGGTGGGAGCGGCAATGGCGAAGCCATCGTAGCGAACCGTGTGAAAGGTTGTCGATGTGGGTATTCGTTTGACGAGCAAACGGCTTTTCTTACCCGGTCTCACAATGACGCAAACTGTGTTGCCATCGGTCAGCGTATCGTGACAGCGGAGATGGCAAAGACCATCGTCCAGACTTTCCTGGATACGCCCTTCGAGGGTGGAAGGCACGTACCCAGGATTATCGCAATCGATCAATAAGGGAGGATCTCAACTGACCTGGGCCAAAATGGCTTCAGCAGAGGAGACTTCGAATTTTCCTGATTCCTCAACTCCAAGGTAGGTAACTTTGCCGTTTTGTATGATCATCGCAAAGCGGCGGCACCTTATCCCCATGCCATTGGCGGTCAGATCTCTGTCCAGTCCCAGTTTCTTTGAGTAATCAGCCGATCCATCGGCCATCATGCGGACCTTTCCGATCGCTTTTTGCTCCCGTCCCCAAGCGGCCATAACAAAATGATCATTAACTGAAAGGCACCAGATTTCATCAACCCCCTTGCTTTTAAGATCGCTGAAATGGGAGACGAATCCTGGCAGATGTTGGAGAGAGCAGGTCGGAGTAAAGGCCCCCGGTACGCCGAAGATCACAATGCACTTGTCTTTTGCTTCGGAAGCAGGATCGATCTTTTTGGGGTTGATCGGGCAACCGTTGGCCGGATCAAACTCTTCACACTCAATGAGTTGCCCGCTGGGCAGAACGTCGCTCACTTGGATGGTCATTGTGGCCTCTTTAGGGTCAGTGGTGGTGGAACGTTATTCTTTATCAGAATTGAGGTGTTGGCGGGATTCCGATGATCGAGTGAAGTCCCCTTCAATAATTGTCGCAGAGCCCGAATGTCTGGTAGCGCCCATTGAGGCCAGCCCTTTTTGGATTAGGTATTGAGCCAGGGAGTTCTGGACGAGGGGTAACTGCAGGAGAACGCCCAGGATATCGCTCAGTGGTCCAGGAATGATCAGAAGGAGGCCGCCAACGGCGGAAATGCCGTCATTCAGCATTTCGCGGGCTGGGATTTGGCCGGATCGCGCACTTCTTTGCATGTGAATCAGCGCTGAAAGACCACGAAGTCTGATAATCGCCGCGCCGAGAGATGCAGCAACTAAAAGAAGCCCTAGCGTGGGGAAAAAGCCGGAGGCGGCAGCAATCTGGGCCAAGAGGGCTAGTTCCACAAAAGGGAAGACGATCAGCGTAATCTTGAGAGGGAAGGGCATTTTCAACTCTTTAAAATGTCTAATTCTTTAAAATCCGATGTTTTTGCACAGGTGGACATGGTTATGCAGGAGTGTGTCGTTCTGAGTACGTCCCCTAATCCTGATGTGGCAAGGACCTTGGCTCGACGTCTCGTGGAGCTAGGGCTTGCGGCCTGCGTCAACGTCATTCCCGGCATAGAGTCCCACTATCGATGGAACGGTCTGGTGGAATGCGAGAGCGAGCATCTTCTCCTGATCAAGACGCACGAAGCAAGGCTGAATGCTTTGGAACGCGAAATTCGCGAGTTGGTTCCTTACGAAACGCCGGAATTTCTGGTGCTGCCGCTTAAGGGAGGATCGGATGACTATTTGGCCTGGATGCGCAAAGGTCTGGGACTGGAGATTGGTTCATGAGTCGCGTATTGCCCCAAAAGACGGCCTTAGGGTGTCCAAGGCGTCTTTTTTTATTGCTGGGCCTCTTTCTGGTGTTGTTCCTGGGGTCAGGATTGACCCAGGCGGCGTCCACAGAATCAGCCCTTTCGAATTTTCTCGATAAGTTGAGCCCTTCGCGGGAGCTCTTGCCCGCAGAAAAGGCCTTCCAGTTCTCTGCAAGACTGCTCAATCGCTCTGCCTTAGAGGTGAGTTGGCGGATTGCGCCGGGTTACTACCTCTATCGCGAAAAATTTTCTCTGTCACTCGAGTCCAAGAATGGGATCTCACTGGGGCGGTTTGAGCTACCCCATGGACTCCCCCACGAGGATGCTGAGTTCGGTTCCGTAGAGATTTTTCGAGACGACCTGGTGGTGACAGTTCCGCTCGAAGGGGCTTTAGCTGCTGATCAAGTGGTGGAGCTGACGGCAAGCTTTCAGGGCTGCGCCGACAGGGGCGTGTGTTACCCCCCCATGACCCAAGGGGCTAGGCTTGATGCTCGAGGGGTCCCCTCTGCTGCACCTGAAACCACAGTATCCAATCCGTCTCCGGTCGGGGAATGTTCCGCCAGAGCGCCAGAGGGTTTCATCGAAACCGAGGGGCTCTCGGAACAATGTTCGGTCTTCCAGCAACTCAAGGACAAATCCCTTGGATGGACTCTTTTGAGCTTCCTGGGAATGGGGATCCTTTTGTCGTTCACACCCTGTGTTTTCCCCATGATTCCAATACTGTCAGGGATTATCGTCGGGCAGGGGAATCAGCTGACGTCTGGTCGCGGATTTTTACTCTCATTGAGCTATGTGGTTTCATCGGCCTTGACCTACATGGCCTTCGGCATTGTGGCAGGACTCTTTGGCCACAACCTGCAGGCCCTATTTCAAGAGCCCTGGGTAATCGCAACCTTTAGCGGAGTTTTCGTGCTGTTAGCGTTTGCGATGTTTGGGCTTTTCAATTTTGAAATGCCCCTGGCAATTCAGCAAAAGGTGACCCGGGTTTCCCAGGGGCTTCGTGGAGGCACCCTCAGCGGTTCGGCAATCATGGGGGCGCTTTCGGCGCTAATCGTTGGACCCTGTGTCGCCGCGCCGCTTGCAGGAACGCTGATCTACATTGGGGAAACCGGTGATGCCATCCTCGGGGGGGTAGCCCTTTTTTCTCTCGGGTTCGGGATGGGATTTCCCCTGCTCTTGATTGGCGCTTCTGCCGGAAAACTCCTGCCCAAGGCGGGAAAATGGATGGATGGCGTCAAAGCGGTCTTCGGTGCAGGCTTTTTAGCCACAGCACTTTGGTTGCTGTCTCGGATACTCCCTGGTTCAGTCATCATGGCGATGTGGGGTGGTTTCCTGATCGTTACGGCCGTTTATCTCGGGGCTCTGGACCCTTGCATATCCGAGCCTTCGGGATGGAAGCGCTTCTTTAAGGGTGTTGGGCTCAGTGTGATGGTTTACGGCGTACTGATTTTGGTGGGCTTTGCGCAGGGCCATACCGATCCCTTGTTTCCGCTTAAGACCTCGCAAATGCACCAGTCGCCGGTCCCTATCGCCCTTGCGCATCCTTTTAAAACGGTCGTTTCCATACGTGAGTTGGATCTTGCTTTGGCCGATGCGCGACTTCATGGGCGGCCAGTTTTGCTCGATTTTTACGCCGATTGGTGCATATCCTGTAAAGAAATGGATCGGGATACCTTTGGTGATCCCACCGTGTCCAAATTTCTTGAAGGGTTTGACCTGTTGCGTGCTGATGTAACCGGTAATACGGATCAGGATAGGATGCTCCTCAGGCGCTTTCATTTGGTTGGTCCCCCCGGGGTCATCCTCTTCTCGCCCGAGGGTCAGGAAGTCCGTGAGCGGCGGGTCATCGGATTCATGGACGCTCAGGATTTCCTCAAGGTACTTCAAAGCGTGGCCCAATAATGATGCGAACCAGTTTGATCGTAATTGCGGGGCTTTTGTCGGCCATGTTGGGTGTTTTCGCTTATCGTGCGATGCATCAAGCGCCTCCTGCAGCGGTGCCAGAACCCCTTTTGGTGGACCTTGATGGTCGCGCGCATCAGCTTTCGGATTGGAGGGGGAAAGTTGTGGTGGTTAACTTCTGGGCCACCTGGTGCCAGCCTTGCCGTGAGGAGATGAAAGAATTTTCCAAGGTCCATGACACCTTGGGAGCGCAAGGCCTTCAGTTTGTTGGAATCGCGATAGACGACCCGGCAACAGTCCGGGCATACCTTCGGGATTACCCTGTGAACTATCCAGTTTTGGTCGGTGGGCAAGAGGTTCCGTCATGGGCGGACAGTCTTGGCAATGATCTTTCGGCGCTTCCCTTTACCGTAATTCTTGATCGAAAGGGGATCCGGCATCATTCCCGCGTGGGGCTTTTCCCGGTCGATCCATTGCTTCAGATCGTGACGCCATTACTGGAGAAAAGGGGGTAGCCAAAGGCCTCGGGTCGGTGGCTGTTTTTGCGCAATTTCATGGACATTGCGCCGGATTTTCGGCAAAATGGGCGCGTTTTGGGGTATTTCGGAGCATTCCTTTATCTTCATGGCCACCATACTTGTCCTTAATGGACCTAACCTCAACCTCCTCGGCGTTCGTGAGCCCGGTCTCTACGGTTCCGAGACCCTTGAGGACATTGAGGGGCGGCTAAGGAAGAAAGCAGGCCAGTCCGGGATCGAGCTGCACTTCTTCCAGACGAACGCCGAACATGAGCTGATCGGTTACGTCCATGAAGGGTATCGTTCGAACGTGGATTGCGTAATCATCAATCCCGGTGCCTTCACCCATACCAGCATCGCACTGCGCGATGCCTTTCTCGCCACTAAGTTGCCGTTTATTGAGATCCATCTCTCGAACGTGCACGCGCGGGAATCATTTCGCCAGCATTCCTATCTCTCAGACATTGCCCGAGGCGTGATCCTCGGCTTTGGGCCTCTCGGTTATGAGTTGGCCTTCGATGCAGCGATTGCCGTCATCAAACCAGACCAGGGTCGTTAAGTAATGGATATTCGCAAAATAAAAAAATTGATCGACATGATTGGTGAGTCCGATGTCGCCGAAATCGAGATCCATGAAGGGGAGGAGTCCGTTCGCATCAGCCGGCACAGCACCATTGCGCCGCAACCCCAGGCTTATTACGCACCTGCACCCATGGCGCAGGCACCTGCTGCAGCCCCGGTTGCCGCGGAGGCTGAAGCCAAGAAAGGGGACGCGGATCAGTTGACGGGCCATATCGTCCGTTCACCTATGGTCGGAACGTTCTACCGTTGCCCAACGCCGGGCGCCAAGATGTTTGTGGATCTCGGACAGCGTGTTGAAGTGGGCGACACCCTCTGCATCATTGAAGCCATGAAGATCCTGAATCAGATTGAGGCAGACAAAGCCGGTAAAGTGACTCGAATCCTTGTTGAAAATGCCCAGCCGGTGGAATACAACCAGCCGCTTTTCATCATCGAGTAGGGCTTTGCTGTTTGTGGTCCCTGAATGGACCCCTCAGATCTCGATAACAGGAACGAGACATGTTTGAAAAAATTCTAATAGCCAACCGTGGCGAAATTGCCCTGCGCATTCTTCGTGCCTGCCGCGAACTCGGGATCAAGGCAGTCGCCGTTCACTCCGAAGCGGATCGCGATCTCAAGCATGTCCGACTGGCAGACGAATCCGTCTGCATCGGTCCGGCAGCGTCCAAGGAGAGCTACCTTAACGTTCCCGCCATTATCGCTGCGGCGGAAGTTACTGATGCTGAAGCGATTCACCCAGGCTATGGATTCCTGTCTGAAAACGCGGACTTTGCAGAGCGCGTGATTCAGAGTGGATTCACCTTTATTGGGCCAAAGCCCGAGACGATCCGAGTCATGGGCGACAAGGTTGCGGCAATCGAGGCAATGAAAAAGGCTGGGATTCCCTGCCTTCCGGGATCGGATGGCCCCTTGGGCGATGATCCTGATGAGAACCTTAGGTTGGCTCGCAAAATCGGTTATCCGATCATCATCAAGGCTGCCGGTGGCGGTGGTGGGCGCGGCATGCGTGTTGTTCATGCCGAGGGGAACCTGATTGCATCCATCGAATTGACGAAAGGAGAGGCGGGTGCCGCTTTTGGCAACGACATGGTCTACATGGAGAAATTTCTCGAGAATCCCCGCCATATTGAATTTCAAGTTTTGGCTGACGCGCACGGAAACTGTGTTCATCTTGGTGAGCGCGATTGCTCCATGCAGCGACGTCATCAGAAGGTGGTTGAAGAGGCACCAGCGCCTGGAATCAGCGAAGAAAAGCGTCAGGCCATGGGCATGCGCTGTGTTAAAGCCTGTCAGGAAATCGGTTATCTGGGAGCGGGCACCTTCGAGTTTCTCTACCAAGATGGCGAGTTCTATTTCATCGAGATGAATACCCGCGTCCAGGTTGAGCATCCCGTAACTGAGCTGGTCACAGGATTTGATATCGTGAAAGAGCAGTTACTGGTGGCTTCAGGTGAAAAACTCTCGATTGCCCAATCGGATGTGAGGCTTCGTGGACACGCTGTCGAGTGCCGAATCAACGCAGAAGATTCGAAGACCTTCATCCCAAGCCCGGGGCTGATCGAACAATTCCATATGCCCGGTGGGCCGGGTGTCAGGGTCGAGACTCATATCTATAACGGATATCGGGTACCGCCTTATTACGATTCGATGATCGGTAAATTGATCACCCATGGCGAAACTCGTGAGAGTGCGCTTGCAAGGATGCGAACGGCATTGAATGAGATGGTCATTGGTGGCATTAACTGCAACATTCCGCTGTTGCTCGACATCATTAACGATGCAGGCTTCGAAGCCGGCGGACAAAACATCCACTATCTTGAGAAGAAGCTGGGGCTGAAGCACTAGGATGTGGCGCCAACTGGCGGCAACGGTCTCTCAGTCTCTGGCCGAGGACGTTTCGGACTGGTTCATTGCCCAGGGTGCGCTATCGGTATCACTGGATGATGCTGGCGATCAGCCTTTGTTTGAGCCACCCCCGGGTGAAACGCCGCTTTGGAATCTCACTCGGGTGACCGGACTCTTCGAGGAAGAGGCGGTAACCGAAGGTCTTGAGCAGCTGGCACGCAGGGTTTTCGGTGCCCAAATCGTGGGGTGGTCAGAGACGACTCTTGATGATCAGGTCTGGGAACGCGCCTGGATGGAGCACTTTCAGCCCATGCAGTTTGGTAAAAGGCTCTGGATCTGCCCGACGGGTTTTGAGCCGCCTGAACCTTCTGCCGTCAACATTCTTCTCGATCCTGGTCTCGCGTTCGGAACCGGAACGCACCCCACCACAGCCTTGTGCCTCCGTTGGCTCGACTCTCTCGATTGGCAAGCAGAGACGGTCCTTGATTTTGGATGTGGATCCGGGATTTTGGCGGTAGCGGCCCTTCGATTGGGGGCAGCCGAGGCGATCGGGATTGATATCGATCCACAGGCCTTGACGGCAACCCGGGATAACGCCGTTAAAAATGGGGTGGAGGATCGCCTGCGATGCCTCGATGCTTCAGCGACTATCCCCCAAGTGTGCGATGTCGTTGTGGCCAATATTCTTGCCGGCCCCCTTGTTGACCTCTCTGCACGTATTTTGGGTCACCTTAGACCTGGCGGGCGATTGGCGCTTTCTGGAATCCTCGAAGATCAGGCTGCTGGTGTCCGTTCAGCCTACGAATCTGTCGTGACGTTCGAGCCGAATGAAGTATTGGATGGCTGGGTGATCCTCAAAGGCATTCGCACGAGTTAGTCAGCCAGTATTTCAATGATCCAGGCCCGAATTGCCTGAATCTCCTCAATGCAGACACTATGAGGCATTTGCCATTCACCCCACGTCACCTCGTAGCCTTTTGACTGGAGTTCACGTTTCGCGCCTAGCCCAAGTTCGTAAGGAACAATAGGGTCTTGTGTTCCATGCGCCAGAAAAATCCGTTGTGATCCTTTGGCGTGAGGGAGCCCGTTGGAACGAGCCAGATAACCCGAGAGGGCTATTGCTCCCCCGATGGTATCCTGAAATTGGCTGATGGCTTCGATGGCGATAACCCCGCCTTGCGAAAAGCCGGCGATGAGGATGCGCTGAGCGGGAATCCCCGCGTTTCTCTCTGCTTTAATGAAATCATTCACTTCTTTCAGTGAGTCCGCTATGCCCTCGAGATCGGGAGTTCGTCCGATGTCGGTATAGGCAATGTCATACCAGGCCCGCATGACCATGCCACCGTTGATGGTGACCGGGCGCCTTGGGGCATGGGGCAGAATGAAGCGAACCCCCATGGATTCAGGGAGTTTGAGTTCTCTTGCGATAGGCGCAAAGTCATGACCGTCGGCTCCAAGACCATGAAGCCAGATGATACTGGCGCGGTGGGGAGCTTTGGCTGGGATATCAACCGCATCAAGCATAAAGAGGGCCTGTGGCTTGGTCCTAAGGGAGGCCTTGGGTCATTTCTAGCACCTCAAGCGCATGCCCCTTCACTGTGACCTTACGCCACTCATGGGCGATCTTTCCATCGCGGCCTATCAGGAATGTACTGCGCTCGATTCCCTGAACCTGTTTTCCATACATGTTCTTCATCTTGATCACGTCAAAGAGACGACAAAGGGTTTCATCGCCGTCGCTGAGCAGGTCAAAGGGAAAAGACTGCTTGCACTTGAAGTTCTCGTGAGATTTGAGCGAATCGCGTGAAACACCAAAAATTTCTGTATCTGCCGCCTTGAAAGCCGGATAAAGATCGCGAAAATCCTGCCCTTCTATGGTGCATCCAGGAGTGCTGTCCTTGGGATAAAAATAGATTACAGCTTTTCGGCCGGCAAAATCTTTTGGTGAAACCGTTTTGCCCGAGGTGGCCTCAAGAGTGAAATCGGGTGTGGGGGAGCCTTTAGTCATCGTCATGTGAGTGCCTCGCTGGATCAATACAAGTCAGACCTTTCAGCGCTTCACCGGTTCCAAAATGGCGTCCAGATTCATTTGATCGCAAAAATCCAGAAACTCATCGCGCAGGGAGACGATCCGCATGCCTTGCGGGATCCGGACGATCATGTGTGCCAGAAATAGGGGGGCTGTTGTGTAAGGCGCGGGATAACGACTGCTGGAGATATCAATAATGGAGACGCCACGACTGGCCAGAAACTCGCTCAGATCGTTGATATTGTTGATCTGGTCGGTTGCAAAAATATCAATTGCATAGGGCAATCCCGGCTCTTCTTTCGTTTCGGCCTCGGTTTCTTCTGCCCGCATCGTTTGAATTTTCAACTGGAATCGGCCGGCCATCGCTTCAAGACCATTCTCCAGGCGGGCGATATGGTTCCAATTGCCCTCAACCATGAGGTGCCCTGCAAATTGTTGGCCGAGTTCAGTCATGCGACTTTCAACCACGGTGCACTTGGCTTCCTTGATGGTCCGGGTCAGTTCAATGATTAGGTCGGGGTGGTTGTTTCCAAGAACGGTAAGGACTAGCTGCATGAGAATAGGGTTGGCACACGGGAATGAAGTTAAGTCTACCACCTTGTTCCAGGGGATTAGCCGCGATCGGTTCAGAACGCTGGTTGTCACGGTGGTTTGGCGCACGGTACCATTTGCCCTTTTAAGAGCCGGAAAAATCGCATGCTTCAGGGTAGTCTGGTCGCGTTGGTTACGCCCATGGAATCGGATGGTTCCGTTGACTGGGAAAGCCTGCGAGGGCTCATTGAGTTTCATATTCGTGAAGGGACGGACGGAATCGTCGCTGTCGGGACCACGGGTGAATCCGCCACACTGGATGAGGATGAGCACTGTGAGGTGATTCGCTTCACGGTCGAAACGGTCAGGGGCCGCGTTCCTGTGATCGCGGGTACCGGAGCCAATGCGACCAGCGAAGCCATCCAGTTGACGCGTAAGGCGAAGTATTTGGGGGCGGATGCATGCCTTCTCGTTACGCCCTATTACAACAAGCCGACGCAAGAAGGTCTGTATCTCCATTATCGGGCTATCGCCGAAGCTGTGGACATCCCCCAGATTCTCTATAACGTTCCAGGTCGGACGGGCTGTGACATGCTGACCGAGACGGTGGTGCGCCTTTCAAAGGTTCCCAACATCATCGGAGTGAAAGAGGCCACTGGGAACCTTGATCGAGCCAAGGCCATTCTGGATCAGGTCGATCCTTCATTCCAGCTCTATTCTGGAGATGATGCGACGGCTGGGGCATTCTGCCTTCTTGGAGGGCATGGGGTGATCTCAGTAACGGCCAATGTGGCTCCGCGTCTGATGCATGATCTTTGCGCGGCTGCCCGTAATGGCGATGCCCCCCGGGTCGAGGCTATCGATGCCCAACTTGAAGGACTTCACCGCGAGTTATTTGTTGAATCCAACCCGATTCCCGTCAAGTGGGCGCTCGCCGAGATGGGATTGATCAAGAAGGGGATTCGCTTACCACTGACCTGGCTCTTACCGGCTTATGATGAGGCGGTGCGTTCGGCGATGCGCCAGGCTGGCGCAATTTGATTGGGTACACGATGTTGCGACACGCCTCGGTAATGGTTCTTCGTTCTCTTTTTATGACGGGACTTCTGGCTATGACTGGCTGCACCATGGTCAAAAGCTGGTTCCCCGATAAACACAAGGAATATCAGTACGTTAGCGAGATACCGGCGCTCGAGGTCCCACCCGATCTCACGTCCTCTACCATTGATGGAGCAACCGGCGGATACAGAGAATCCTGGCAGTCGGCGGCGACTGAAGAAAAACCGGCTTCAGCCAGTTTGCGTGAGGCAACGCCACCCCCGGGTACCGAAATGACGCCTGAGCGCGCGAAAGAGTTGGAAGCTGCGCGAAATCATCCCAAGCCTGTTCTGGCTGAGAATCTCCAGAATATTCCCGTGATCGAAGTCCAAGCGACTTACGACATTGCGTGGGCCGAAATTGCCAAGGCTCTGGGTCGCATGCGACTTGAAGTCATCGATCAAAACAAGACCGATGGCATGATCGTCGTCCACTATCGCAAGGATGAAAAGCAGTACGAAGATCGTGGATTGATTGGGGATCTTCAGGACATGTGGAACGGCGGGACCCCAAAGACCTACGAGTATCGCATTAAGGTTGAGCCATACAAGGGCGCTACTTCGATTTTTGTATTGGACTTTGAAGGCGCCACCATCAAGGGCGGCGAGGGCTTTGAGCTCCTTAAGGAGCTCAATCAGGCCTTGCAGACAACGGCGCTTAACCCGAAGGCGGAAAAGCCGACAAAATAACCTGCAGAAAGATTCTAGGGCCACCGGCTTGCAGCCATGCCCTCTATGCGGGTGGAGAACCTATTTCCTCCGCCCGCAAACCATACACCCAACCTGAAGGCTGGCTCATGCTCATAACTCTCAAGGGTCCCAAGGCACTTTCCGCATTTCGTGGAGAGCGATTGCTACAAGACCTCAAGGCGACTTGCCCCGGGCTGGTCGAGATACAAGCTTCGTTTGAACATCTCGTTGAACTGAGTCGACCGCTCCAGGGCGAGGAAGAAACACGTCTTCGAACGATTCTGGACTATGGTGAGGCGGCGACTGAAGCGCCTCAAGGTTATCAGGTGCTGATTGTTCCGCGGCTGGGCACTCGGTCGCCCTGGTCCAGCAAGGCCACAGACATTGCCCATATCTGTCGCCTTGACGCCGTGCTTCGGATCGAGCGCGCCATTCGCTTCACCCTGATCGGGTTGGATGGCCAGCAGGATGTGCAAAGACTCAACCGCCTGACAGCAAAGTTGCATGATCGGATGACACAGCAGGTCCTGGCGCCGGGTGATGAGCCGCTGGTTTTCCGTCATGACAGCCCTCAGCCGCTCGATCGGGTTTTGATCAGCCAAGAAGGTCGTGCGGCCCTGGATAGGGCTAATGGCAGTCTGGGTCTGGCCTTGTCAGAGGACGAGCTTGATTACCTTTTCACAAGCTACACGGCTCTGGGCCGCGACCCCACCGATGTCGAATTGATGATGTTCGCGCAGGCGAATTCGGAGCATTGTCGTCACAAAATTTTTAATGCCAAATGGACCGTCGATGGTGAGGAGCAGGATCTTTCGCTCTTTGCGATGATTCGCAACACCAGCAAATTGGCACCTGAGGGCATCCTTTCGGCATACAGTGATAACTCCGCGGTGATCGAGGGGCCTGTCAGCCCGTTGTTTCTTCGCGAGCCTGAGGGCTTTGGCTACCACTACCACGAAGAGCCGGTTCACATTCTGATGAAGGTGGAAACCCACAATCATCCTACGGCGATCTCGCCCTTCCCAGGGGCGGCTACAGGATCGGGGGGTGAAATTCGGGACGAGGCCGCTACGGGACGAGGTTCCCAGACCAAGGCTGGTTTGACCGGCTTCTCGGTCTCCAATCTCCGAATCCCGGGTTTTGAGAGGCCTTGGGAGTCCAATCATGGAAAGCCTGAACGGATTGCTTCTGCACTCGACATCATGTTGCAGGGGCCATTAGGCGGAGCCGCATTCAACAACGAATTTGGGCGCCCCAACATTTGCGGGTATTTCAGGACCTTTGAGCAGTCAGATCCTGACGGTCAGGGACTTCGTGGTTACCACAAGCCCATCATGCTCGCGGGCGGCATGGGTAATATCCGTAGTTCCCAGTTGGGTAAAAACCCTCTCCCTGAAGGTGCGGCAATTGTCGTCCTCGGCGGGCCTTCCCTGCTGATTGGCCTTGGGGGTGGGGCGGCATCATCGGTGGCCTCGGGTGAAAGTGCGGAGGATCTCGACTTTGCCTCTGTTCAGCGTGAAAACCCGGAAATGCAGCGTCGCTGTCAGGAAGTCATTAACCGATGCAACGCTCTGGGGGATGCGACACCGATTCTCTCGATTCATGATGTCGGAGCAGGCGGCTTGTCGAATGCCGTGCCCGAGATCATCCATGATGCGGGACGGGGCGGACGGTTCGAATTGCGTGAAGTCCTCATTGACGAGCCGGGGATGTCACCGATGCAGATCTGGTCCAACGAGTCTCAGGAGCGCTACGTTCTGGCCATAGATCCTGAGCGTCTCGCAGATTTTGATCGGTTCTGCGCACGGGAAAGATGCCCCTATGCTGTGGTGGGGTATGCGACTGAAGAGGAACAACTCGTATTGGCGGATCGCCTTCTGGGCGATGATGCCGTCAATATTCCAATGTCTCTGCTGTTTGGAAAGCCGCCTCGCATGGAGCGTGAAGGCATACGCAGTAGTCCTGTCCTCAAGGGGCTACAACCCGAGCGCTGGAGTCTTGAGGAGTCTATTCATCGGGTACTTCGTCATCCTACCGTGGCGGACAAGAGCTTCCTGATCCATATCGGCGATCGATCGGTAGGCGGGCTTGTAGCTCGCGACCAGATGGTTGGCCGTTGGCAGATTCCGGTTGCCGATGTCGGCGTGACAGCCACGGGCTATCATGCCTACACCGGCGAAGCCATGGCCATGGGTGAGAGAGCGCCTATTGCGCTGATTGATGCGCCGGCCTCGGGTCGTATGGCGGTGGGCGAATCTTTGACCAACATTGCCGCTGCCTCGATCTCTGATCTAGGCCAAATCAAGCTCTCAGCGAACTGGATGGCTGCAGCTGGCTCAGCTGCCGAAGACGCCCGACTTTTCGATACGGTCAAAACCGTCGGCATGGAATTGTGCCCAGCGCTGGGCATTGCGATCCCGGTGGGCAAGGATTCGCTGTCAATGAAAACTGTCTGGCGGGATGCCGATGGCGAGCATGCAATGCGATCTCCGCTTTCGCTCATCGTTTCCGCGTTTTCACCGGTGACGGATATCCGAAAGACGCTGACCCCCGAGCTCCGAATGGATCTTGGGGAAACCGAGCTGCTCCTGATCGATCTTGGAGCCGGACGCCATCGGTTGGGAGGTTCGGTATTGGCGCAGGTCTATGGTGAACTGGGGAATCGCTGCCCGGATCTGGATGATGTCGATACATTCAAGCGATTCTTTATGGCCATTCAGGGTCTCAACCAAGCGGGACTCCTTTTGGCCTACCACGATCGCTCGGATGGGGGGCTTTTGGCCACCGTCGTCGAAATGGCATTCGCCGCGCGGGCAGGTCTTGAGATAGACCTTGATGCGATGGTGGGCGAGACCCACGAAGTCCTCTTCAATGAAGAGCTGGGTGCCGTGATTCAAGTTTCCTCCCAAGCCCTCTCGCAGGTCCTCGAACATCTGAATGCGCAAGGTCTTGGAGCATTGACGCATCGCATTGGTAGACCCACAAACGATGGCGAGATCCGGATTTTGAAGCAGGGAAAAATCTGCTTCAGCCAGAGCGGCAGTGCACTTCAGGCCCTATGGTCTGAGACCAGTTTCAGGATGCAGGAGCTTCGTGATAATCCTGACTGCGCGCGTCAGGAGTTCGAGAGAATTCAGGATGCCAACGATCAGGGACTTGTCTCGATTTTGACGTTCGATTCCCAGCAGGATGTTGCTGCCCCCTACTATCGCAAGTCGAAACCAAGGGTGGCCGTTCTGAGGGAGCAGGGCGTTAATGGACATGTTGAAATGGCAGCAGCCTTTGATCGTGCCGGTTTTTCCGCCATCGATGTGCATATGAGCGATCTCATCGAGGGGCGCCAGAATCTCAGAGACTTTACCGGGCTCGTTGCCTGCGGTGGGTTTTCTTATGGGGATGTTCTGGGCGCCGGGGGAGGCTGGGCTCGCTCGATCCTCTTCAATCCTGGGGTTCGCGAAGAGTTTGAAACCTTTTTCCATCGTTCCGATACATTTGCTTTGGGCGTTTGTAACGGCTGCCAGATGATGTCCCATCTGAATGAGTTGATACCGGGAGCCTCCGCTTGGCCGAGTTTCCAACGCAATGCCTCCGAGCAATTCGAGGCCCGCGTAGTCATGGTGGAAGTCCAAGAGTCGCCTTCCATCTTCCTGAATGGCATGAGCGGTTCACGAATGCCGGTTGTGATTGCGCACGGGGAGGGTCGGGCCGTCTTTCGGGGGCAAAGCTCAGGTGATGCGCATGTAGCCCTGCGCTATGTCGATAGTTTGGGACAACCCACCGAAGTGTTTCCCTTCAATCCCAATGGATCGCGGGGTGGTGTGACTGGGCTGACCACCAGTGATGGCCGGTTCACGATCATGATGCCGCATCCGGAACGTTGTTTCCGCGCGATCCAGAACTCCTGGCAATCGCAAGATTGGGGCGAGTACGGCCCCTGGATGAGAATGTTCCGGAATGCCCGCGTCTGGGTTGGTTAAGCGCGCCTTGACGATGCGGGGTTTCCTTTGTCTGGTCTTTGTTCTCCTGGAGCTCGCTATTCTGGGTGGCTGTGCTTCGCCGCCCGTAATTGTCTCCCCTTCGGTGGCCTTCAACGCGGCAAAGGCGCGAAAGTTTCTGGAGCCGGGAACGAATGACGTGGCAGGTAAAGTGCTCCTCAGGCTCTCGAGCGGAGGTGCGCTGACCTGTGGGGGTGGAACGGCGCGTCTGATTCCTTTGACGCCGTACGCCGAAGAATGGGCGGATCTTACCTACTACCAGCAACCGGCTGCTCCGAGTACGCCGCCTGAATTTGCCTACCTCCCGAAGAACCCCAAACCGGTCAAGGAAATTCGGGTCAATCCCGTTTTTTTGGCCACAACGCGACAGGTTCTCTGTGATCGGGATGGCCAGTTCCGATTCGATCAGGTTGCCGATGGCGATTACTTCCTTGAAGCCCAGCTGATTTGGCAACAGGACATCTACGATGAGTTGCATTTCTTTCATGGCCGAACCTATTTTTCAAAGGAAGGAACGGTCTTGAGACGTTTTCATATCCAAGGCGGCAAAGCGCTTTTCCTGGACCTTCAATGGGACGTTACCAATCGGCGATTTAACTTCTAGCGTGCCTCGAAGGTAGCCTCAGGGGGGGATGCCGCGCTAAGATATTGGTCAATACGATCACCTTGGGCTCCTTTTGCGAGCCACTATCCTCTGGAATTTGAACATGACTCAGTCCGAGAACGCGGTTCCGGTCGCACACAATCAATACAAAACAGATGACCTTCGGATTACCGGCATCAAAGAGGTCATTGCCCCGGTTCAGGCGCTTGAGGAGTTTCCGATCACTTCGGCTGCCGCTGAAACCGTGCTCTCGGCCCGCCGTGAGATTCAGCAAATACTATCAGGAGAAGATGACCGGCTTTTGGTGATCATCGGTCCCTGTTCCATTCATGATCCCAAGGCAGCGGTCGATTATGGCAAGAAATTGCTGGAGCTCAAAAGCCGTTATGCCCGGGACCTTCTGATCGTGATGCGGGTCTATTTTGAAAAGCCGCGCACCACCGTGGGTTGGAAAGGCCTGATCAATGATCCCGATCTTGATGAGAGCTTCAACATCAATAAGGGACTTCGAACGGCACGACGCTTGTTAAGGGATCTCAATGAACTGGGAAT
The DNA here is from genome assembly GCA_041178325.1 of Pseudomonadota bacterium. Classification (GTDB taxonomy): domain Bacteria; phylum Pseudomonadota; class Gammaproteobacteria; order Methylococcales; family Methylococcaceae; genus UBA6136. The sequence goes on along the minus strand of JBEGVN010000002.1, from coordinate 34,031 downwards.
GCCCTCGGCAACAGAGTATCTGGATGTGATTTCCCCCCAGTATGTCTCTGACCTCATATCCTGGGGTGCAATTGGTGCAAGGACGACGGAGAGCCAGGTCCATCGCGAACTGGCATCCGGCCTCTCTTGCCCGGTGGGATTCAAGAACGCCACCGACGGCGGTGTTCAGGTCGCCATCGATGCCATTCATGCGGCGGGCCGGCCGCACCACTTTCTCTCGCTGACCAAGGCAGGTCATTCAGCGATTTTTTCTACCACGGGAAACAAGGATTGCCATGTCATTCTAAGAGGTGGCAACGACCGCCCGAATTATGATCCGATCAGTGTTCAGCACGTTGCAGATGCCTTGGAGAAGGCAGGGCTTCCGAATCGCATCATGATTGATTTCAGTCATGCCAACAGCCTTAAGCAGTACCATCGACAGCTTCAGGTCGGCGATGAGGTGGGGCAGCAGATTGCCGAGGGTGACCGCCGGATCTTTGGGGTCATGGTCGAAAGCCATCTTGTGGCAGGAAGTCAGAAGCTGGTTTCGGGCCAGCAACCGACCTACGGTCAGAGCATCACGGATGCCTGCTTAGGCTGGGATGACAGCGAGGTTCTTCTAGAGCGTCTGGCTGAGAAGGTTGTCCAACGGCGGAAGGTCCCGGCCTAAACGCAGCGCCTAGAAACGGAAATCCCGACTAAATTGGTGTAGAATTTTTGAGTCAATATAGGAGCCTTTAGCTAGGTTCCAATGCACCTTCCGCTTCGGAAATTCAATTACGAGGAGACATTCAATGAGCGTACTGGTTGGCAAGAAAGCCCCTGATTTCAAGGCTGCAGCAGTTCTCGGTTGTGGCAGCATCGTAGACGACTACAGCTTTTCTGAGAAGACCAAGGGCAAGTATGTTGCCGTTGTTTTCTATCCGCTCGACTTCACATTTGTCTGCCCGACTGAGCTGGTTGCGCTTGATCACCGTCTGGATGAACTGACGAGCCGTGGCGTTGAAGTCCTTGCGGTCTCTGTTGACTCGCAGTTCACCCATGCTGCGTGGCGCAACACCCCGGTTGAAAAGGGCGGCATTGGCCCGGTTCGTTACACCATGATTGCTGACGTCAGTCATGCCATTTGCAAGGCCTATGATGTCGAAGTCGAAGGTGCGGCAGTGGCTTACCGTGGCACGTTCCTGATCGACAAGTCAGGTCTTGTTCGCCATCAGGTGGTTAACGATCTGCCCTTGGGTCGGAATATGGATGAACTGATCCGTATGGTTGATGCACTTCAGTTCTTCGAAGCCAATGGTGAAGTGTGCCCCGCAGGCTGGAATAAGGGCAGTAAGGGAATGAAAGCTGATGCCGCTGGCGTTGCTTCCTATCTTGCCGAGAACGCTGGCAAGCTCTAAGCGAGTTTTAGCCCGCAATAAAAAACGCCCGCATGTCGGGCGTTTTTTTTGGACTATTCAAATGCTCATGGGCCTTCACCCGCCTTCATGCGGCGGAGTGTGAAGTAATAGAGGATTCCCGCCACCACAATACCTACAAGGACGGAAGAGAACCCCCAAAGTGATCCGATGGGGCTAGGATTCGATGCCGAGTGAAGCTGGTTCATCATTGGTTTTGCAATCGAAAGGCTCCAGATGAAGTTAGGAATATAGAAGGCGATTGCGCCACCAAATGCCCACTGAAAACCCGGAAGACGGCGAGTCTCCGCGGCCTTGTAAAAACCGAAGGCGATCAAAATCGCAGCCAGACCTCCGAACATAAGAATTCCTCTTGTTGTTATGGATTGATATCAATCGTCGCGATGCAGGGCGACGCATGGAAGGACAACACCTTACTCTGAAAGTTCCCGATTTACGCGGCCATTTCGATCAAAGAATCGATACAGCGGAAGGCCCACGGCCAAAAGGACGATGCCCATCAGAGTTTCCGTTGGCCGGCGGTAACCGATGTTTAGACAAAACAACAATGCCACCGTGCTAAAGGCGAGGGGAATCCAGGGGTATCCAAAGGTCCGGTAGGGTCTTGGCAAGTCCGGATGGATGCGTCTTAGGACCAACACAGCCATGGCCGTGAGGCCATAGAAAACCCAGGTTCCAAAAAGGGCATAATCAAGAACACGTTCGAATGCAGCACGATCGTGTCCTAGGAGAAGGATCAACAAGGCAGCCAGAAGGGATTGCACGGCAAGCGCGCGGGAGGGCGTGTGATGGATGGGGTCAACATGGGAAAGGCCCTTGAAGAGGAGCCCATCGCGTGCCATGGCATAAAAAACCCGCGCACCCGAGAGAATCGCACCATTCAGGGCGGCAAGAGTCGAGAAAATGGCTGCTACGGTGAGAGCCTTGCCACCCGTTTCTCCAAGAATGCGGGTCGCAACGTCCTGAGCGACATGCTGGGAGTTTTGGATCTCTTCGATCGGCAGGACATAGAAATAGGCTAGGTTGGTGAGGATGTAGATGAGGGCAACCCCAAGGATGCCAAAGACCAAGACTTTGGGTATGGTCCTGGCTGGATTCTTGATTTCACTGCTGACCAGCGTCACATTGTTCCAGCCATCGTAGGCCCAAAGTGCAGCCGCAAGGGCTGCCCCCCAGCCGGTCCACTGGCTTCCAAAATCGGGATTGGGCAGCCCCTTCTCGGTTAAGAGGCGAAGCCAGCTTCCTTCGCTATAACCCAGTGCCAGAATGACTAAAGTCAGAATGGCCAGGATTTTCAGCAAGGTCAGGATCAACTGAAGGGCGCCACCCTTGGCTACTCCAAGAAGGTTTGGAAGCGTTAAAAGGAAAATCCAGCCTATGGCTGCTAGTTGAATGCCCGAGATCCCCAACGTTCCGACCGTCAAGATGTCGTTCTTGAGTTCTGGAAAGAGATAGCTGAGAAATAGGCTCGAGGCAAGGCCAATGGCGGCGATGGATCCGGTTTTTCCGATCACGATTTGCTGCCAGCCAAAAAGAAACCCGAACAAAGGGCCGTAGGCCTTTCTGAGGAAGGCATATTCGCCTCCGGCCTCAGGCAGGGCGGCGCCCAGTTCTGCGTAGGTGAGGGCGCCACACACCGAAAGCCCCGCACCAAATAGCCAGACCAGAAAAACCGAGACGACCGAACCCGTCTCCCGAGCCATGGTCGATGGCACCAGAAAGATGCCAGTCCCGATTACGGTGCCGGCCAGTAAGGCCGCCGCGGGAAAAACACCCAGGGCACGTTCAAGTCCTGGGGTGCGATCATCAGTGGCCATGGTGAGTTACCAGAGTTTTATTTTTTCTTGGTGGAAGCCGGGAGGAATGTCTGGTGGATGGAGAGGTTCCGACGTGCTTTTTGCGCCCAGGAGCTGAAGATCCAAACCGGGCTTGGCGCCCCCTTCGCGAAGCGCTATGGGAAGCCCCGAGATCTTGCTGAGGTCGGTGGCAGCGAGATTGAGGCCAAAACGGGCTGAAAGTGCCCCGGCGTTCTGTATCATCGCCCGGCTGCTTTCCGTCATCCTGGTGAGCGTTCTGGCATCCTCTTCGGGCAAGGCGAGAGCGGAAGGCTCGGCAAGGCAGAAATCAAGATGAGTGGCGCTGCTGTCAACTTTAAATGGGCGGCACTCAATGCCGCTGATGCGCTGAGACTTCCCTGATGTAATCAGCTTGGTTTTTTTTGCAGTTTTCTGCAGGCGGTTGATTTCCTCAACCGGGACTTTTTCAAGGAGACGTCCCCATTGTTGCCGCTGATCTGGCGAAAGGCCGTTCATCTGTTCCCCAAGCCCTTTGACTAAAGGCGCGACCAATTCCAGTTGCTCTGAAAGCTGGCGGACAGATTTTTCGCTAAAGGCAGTAAAGGATTCACGGTTTCGGTCAATGACGGCCCACTGGCCGCTCTGGGCATCGAACAGGAGATCCATCTCAGAATTGCCGCCTAAGCCATTAATCCAGGCGCGGCCATTCTGGATCTCAAGGCGTTGCTCGATCGGAGCGCCGGACACCTTGAGCCGATACTCGACAATTGAGGCAGCAAAGGTATTTCCGAAAAGGCCGTTCAGCAGAAGCGCAACGCAAAGGATAAATCGTCTGGGGCTGTCTTTCATGGGGATGTTGGGAAATGGGTGGGCAGTGCAGTCCAATGGTAGTATGGAAACCTGTCTCTTGGAATGGATCGCCCCGGAAGGGGACTTGGATTTGGGTATGCACGATCACGCTCATCATTCCCATCATGACCACAATCATGATCATGTACCGGCCTCAGAGCGTGGTGCCAAGTTCCGCCTGATGACGGCATTGATACTGACCTTGGGTTTTGTCGTTTTTGAGGCGCTTGCAGGGCTTCAAAGCCAAAGTCTGGCGCTCCTCTCAGATGCCGCGCACAACCTGACGGATGTTGTGGCATTGGCTATCAGCGGTTACGCCCTCTATCTTGCCGAAAAGCCGGCCCATGCCGGTCGAACCTTCGGTTACCATCGAGGGGGTATTCTGGCCGCACTTTTTAACGCGGCAACCCTTCTGGTGATTGCTGTCGGGATTGGCGTTGAGGCCTGGTTCCGTTTTCAAGCCCCCGTTCCTGTATCTTGGGAGGCGTTGATTAGTGTGGGTAGTCTAGCGCTCGTCGTGAACGGAATCAGTGCTTGGTTGGTCGGCCATGGATCCCATGATGATCTTAATCTCAGAAGCGCTTTTCTTCACCTTTTGGGAGACGTCATCTCCAACCTTGGTGCGATCCTTGCCGGGATCGGTATCGGTTGGAGCGGGAAGCTCTGGCTTGATCCCCTGGCCAGTCTTCTAATTGGAGTCCTGATTGTATGGAACGCCTGGGTAATCGTCCGTGAGACGCTGGATATCCTCATGGAGGGAGCGCCTCGGGATGTTGGCGTTGAGGATGTCGGGCGGGTGCTTGCCGCTCACCCCAAGGTCATTGGTATTCATGATCTTCACGTCTGGAGTCTTTCAAGGAGTCTTCGCTTTCTCTCGGTCCATGTCGAAGTTGAAGATTTGCCGGTTAGCGACACGAGCATCATTCGTCATGAATTATCTTTGAAAGTGCTTGAGCTTTTTAGAATCAGCCATGCGACCTTTCAGTTCGAGTCTGAACCTGCATGCCAGCGAAGGCTTTATTGCAATGTTTCCGTGGTGCCGAAGCCGGAGATCCCTGCGCCAGTAGTTGACCGGAATTAATACCTGCTTTTTTTGAAATCGCCAAAGCGAGCAAACAAGACCGGGAGCGATAGCAGAGACAGCAAGGTTGAGGTGAGAAGGCCACCAATGATCACTGCAGCCATCGGCCCCATGATTTCGCGTCCCGGATTGTCACTGTCCACGGCGATGGGCAAAAGGGCTAATCCAGTCACCAGTGCGGTCATCAGAATGGAGGGCAGGCGCTGCAGCGCTCCATGGAAAGCCGTATCCATATTCCATTCCCAACCTTCCTTTTCAGTGAGATGCCGGTAATGCGAGACCAGCATGATCGTGTTTCGGATGGTGATTCCGAACAAGGTCACGAATCCGACCATGGATCCTACCGAGAGGCTGCTGCCCGTAAGAAAAGCGGCCCCGATCCCACCGGCCAGGGAAAATGGCAAATTGACCAGTGTGAGCAAAAGGTTCCGGGTATTGCCAATGGCAATACCCATAAGAATTAGGACGCCAACACCTGCCAGTAGGGCATGAAGGACCATGCGATCTCTGGCTTCGGATTGGGCAACGGCAGCCCCGGTAAATTCAGGCGTGACGCCTTCTGGAAATTGAATTGTTTTCAGGGTTTTCTCATGCAGTTCCCGCATGAAGGAATCAAGATCCCGCCCCTCGACATTGGCCGTGACCGTCTGAACCCGCTGTCCTTGCCGATGCAAAATATTGTAACGGCCGCTGCTTTGAGTGAATTCCGCCAGTTGCCCGAGTTCAAGATACTGTCCTTCGGGCGTTCGGATCGGGAGTTCCTGTAATCCGGCCAGCTCCTCGCGTTGTTCTGGGGGCAGAATGACGGAGACGTCATAGGCCCGGTTATCAAGATAATAGGTGCCGACTGTCTGGCCTTTTAGCGCGCTCTGAATGATATGGGCCACTTCCAGTGGGCGGATCCCCGCACTGGCAAGACTGGGAAGGTCCAGGCGGACATCAAGGAGCGGTGTTCCGGGAGGCGACCTCAGTTGGACATCGGTGGCTCCTTCGATGTTGCGAATGAGCGATGCCAATTCCAGTGCGACGTCATCCAGCGCCAGAAGATCATGACCATAGAGGTTGATAACCACTGGCGAGGTATATCCGGAAATGGTTTCCTCGACGCGTTCGGTCAAGAAGGTGTTGGCCTCAGAGAGGATTCCTGGGAACTCATCCAATACGCCGCGAATCTTTTCGAGCACTTCAGCCTGACCATGCCCGGAAAGCTCTTTCAGTCTGACTTCATATTCACTGTAATGGCTGCCAAAGGTATCCGCCCCTCGCTCGGCTCTTCCTGCCCATTGAGACGCCGAATCGACGCCGTCGATCTTGAGGAATTCCCTGACTATCCGGCTGCCTTCGCGCAGCGTTTCTCCAAGGGCAGTTCCAGGCAGGCTGGTCGTATGAATGATGTAGTGCCCCTCGCGGAGTTTGGGCAGGAAATCTCCCCCGAGCAACGGAATGAGGGCGAGAAGGCTTAAAGATGCCATCAGTGGAAGCCAGAGCGATCTGAGGGGTTGGCTTCCTGCCCAGTGGAGGATGGTTTGGTAAGGAGCCTGAAGGGTCCGGATCAGGGGAGGCGTGTCGTGGGCCTCGATATTTTCGTTCGGCCCTCGATAACGCTGGGCGATCAGCAGATAACAGAGGGCAGGTGTTACGGTGAGCGCCACGATGAGCGATGCCAAGATGGCGACGATATAGGCGTAACCCAATGGAGCAAATAGACGCCCTGCGACCCCACCCAGGGTAAGTAGCGGAATAAAAACGATGGCGACGATGAAACTTGCATAGGCCACCGAGCTTCTCACCTCCATCGATGCATCAAAAACCACGCGCAGCGTGGAGCGTGGGCTAGTTCGCACACGGTTTTCCCGAAGGCGCCTGAAGATGTTTTCGGTATCGATAATGGCATCGTCCACAACTTCGCCGAGTGCGATGGCTAGCCCCCCTAGGACCATGATATTCAGTTTAACGCCCACGGAAATCAGGACGACGACAGCGCCCAAAAGGGAGAGGGGAATCGCGAGGGTGGGAATCATCGCGATGCGAAGGTCATAGAGAAACGCAAATAGGACCAGAACCACAAGGCCGGCACCCAGCAGCAAATGGCCGGAGAGGTTTCCCAGCGAGCGTTCAATGTAGTCGGCCGGTCGAAAAAGGTGGGGGAAAAATTCGATCCCCTGTTGATGGAAAAGGACTTTGAAATCCTCCAAGACCATTTCTACTGCGTGGGAGACGCTCAGAGTGTTTGCGCCATACTGGCCGATGATCATTAGCACAATGGCTGGCTCCCCCGCGATCTCGGCAGCTCCGATAGGGGGTCTTGGCGCCGAAATGACTTCCGCGAGTTCGCCCAGAAAAATATGTCTTCCCTCCTGGCGCTTAACGACGATTTCTTTGAGGGTTTCCGGTGTATTGGGAAGTCCCGTGACATTTAGGGCGATGCGCTGATTGGTATTTTCAATAAAGCCTGCGCCCGGCATGCCGGTGGCCTGTTCTGCTGCCTCGAGGAGATCCTGAATGGATAGGCCATATTGCCTGAGCCGTTCGATCTTGGGCTGGATCTGGAGTTGACGAACTTCGCCGCCAAAGATATTGACGTCTGCAACGCCGGGCACCGCCAGAAGGCGAGGAGTCATGCTCCAGTCGACCAGATCCCGAAGCTCCATGAGTGATCGCTCCGAGGAGCGAAGTCCAAGGGTCATGATGGTGGCGGATGATGACGAAAGAGGCACCATCACCGGGGCGCTGGAACCCTGTGGGAGCTCACTGTTGATGGTGGTCAAACGCTCACTGACCAGTTGGCGGTTTCGATAGATATCCGTGCCATCGCGAAAGACGGCCGTCACGATAGAAAGGCCCTGAATGGATTCGGATCGGAGTGCCTCAAGCCCTATGAGCCCCGAGAGGGACTTTTCGATCTTTTGAGTGACCAAAGTTTCTGTTTGCTCGGAGGTCAGGCCATAGGCTTCAGTCTGAATGATGACCCTCGGTGCCGAGAACTCTGGAAAAATGTCGAGCCCCGCGTGCATCATTTGGAAACTGGCATAGCCCATCAACATCAACGCAAGCGCGACGATGACGTTTGCGTGATGAACGGAAAAGCGAATGATGGCTTTGAGCATCGCGAAACTTAGGCAGGGGAGATTGAAGTGGTGGGGGCCTTCCGTGAGAAGACGCTATTCCTTGTCATCATCTTCCGAAGGAATCCGGTGCCTGAATTCCTCGGCCAGCAGCGTTTGAGCGCCGACGGTCACCACAGGGATTCCCGATGCCACCCCCGAGATGATGGTGGCATGATTACCCGTATTGGAGAGCTGCTCGACTGGCATGCGTTCATATTGGCCCGGCCCCCTTACCAGATAAATCCAGGATCGTCCGCCTTGCCAGACCAGGGCGCTTGAGGGAACCTCAACGCCTTCAATCAGGGCGGCGTCGGAAACCCAGGCATGGATGCGCATACCGGCTCTGAATGTGTCGCCAGCTGCAGAGAGGTACCACCCCTCACCTTGAACTACCTCATCGGTTTGAGGTGCTGGGGAGATGGTCTTGGTGGGAACGCTCAGCGAGCGATCAAAATGTCTACCGACGCGGATTTGGTCATGACGCGCGTCCAGTGTCTTGCCCTTGGGCAGGACGACTTCAATCAATGAGAGTCGGTGCTGTAGGTAGGCCTCCAGAGGTTTCAGGTCCTCTTGAAGGGCAAGATCGGCCAGCGCTTCTCCCCAGCGGTAACGCGCTTCATAACGTATGGATTGCTCCTGAAGGCTGGCGGCCTCCTGGCGCGCCTGATCAGCTTGCCACTGGGTTTCGACTTGAACTAGCTCTCTGGATGGAACGACTCTGGCGTCAAAGAGCGATTTGATACGCAACCGGTTTTTGATGGTCAGGGCGAGGCTTGCGTTCAGGACATCCAGATTGGCCTTGGCTTCGCGGTGTCGGGCTCGAAGCTCAAGAAGGTTTTGAATATTGAGAACACGCCCAAAGCAGGCATACTCCTGATTCTGAATTACCGCTTTGGGGAGGACCGTGATGAGTCCAGAAAGGGCCAATTGTTGGGTGCTTAAGGCGACCACATGCCTGGCTTTGTCCGGGACGCTTGTTGCTTTTTGCCCTGATGGTTTGGAGCTTTCGTCCGTATCCTCGAGCGGGCTAGCTAACCCGGGTCCCCAGGAAGTCCACAACGCGATCAGGAGCGTGAGGGATCTGCACTTCACGGTCGATATGAGCCTGTATCCAGTATGTTTCGAGTATACCTGAGCTTATAGGACTGTTTTTGGAGAAGATTTCCCCACGATCCAGCGTGTAGCGGAAAGCCCAGCTTTTCTACCGGTCGCAAATGATGCGGTCAGAAGGTAACCCCCCGTCGGCGCATCCCAGTCCAGCATTTCACCGGCAATGAAAAGGCCGGGGTGTTGGATAACCATCAAATGCTCATCAAGGGCTTCAAAGGCAACGCCACCCGCACTACTAATGGCTTCGGCAATCGGAAAAGTAGCATCCAATGTGATGGGCAAGGCCTTAATTGTGGCGGCAAGCCGATCCGCCAAAAGCAGGGATTGCCCCTCTCGAAGCAGCGCAATCTTGACCTCTGAAAGACCTGCGTTTTTTCTGAGATGCGTGCTCAGGGACGACTTTCCCCGCTTTTCGCTAAGGTCCTTTTCCAGTCGTTCAAGGGATCGGTCAGGACTTAAGTCGATCACCAATTCTACCGAGCCGTGGGATTTGATCTGAGCTCGAAGTGCGGCAGAAAGTGCGTAGACCAAGCCACCCTCTAAACCCCGCTCCGTGACCATGAGTTCGCCGCGAACTGGCGTTTGCGCGTCCTGGCCCTTAACCTTGCAGGCCACCGTTTTGATTGGGGTTCCTGCAAAACGATCGATGAAGGCTTTAGACCAGGTTCGTCTGAATCCTGAGTTGGAGGCCTCCAGCGGGGTTATCGGAATGCTTTTATCCTCCAAGTGCGGGACCCACCCGCCGTCTGAGCCCAAATGGGGCCAACTGGCTCCGCCTAAGGCTAGAACGGTGGCCGTAGCCATGATTTTGCGGGTGCCCGAGGGCGTGCTCATGAGCAGGTACCCTTCGGGGGTCCAGCCTTCCCAACGATGCCGGGTATGAAAGTGGACGCCTTTCTCTTTGAGTCGCCGAATCCAGGCCCGAAGGAGCGGAGCTGCTTTCATGGCGGTCGGAAAAACGCGCTGCGACGAGCCTATGAAGGTTTCGGTGCCAAGATCATGCGCCCACTCACGCAGGGATTCTGGACCAAATTCCCTAAGCAAAGGCTCCAGCCGAGCTTTTTTATCGCCATAGCGATCAATGAAAAGTTCAAATGGCTCGGCATGGGTGAGATTCAAGCCTCCTTTGCCCGCCAACAGGAATTTCCGCCCTACCGATGGCATGGCATCAAAAAGGTCGACCCTAAGGCCCTCGGCAGCCGCCATTTCGGCCGCCATCAGTCCTGAGGGGCCGCCCCCCACGATCGCAATTTGACTAGAAATGGGATCGGTCATTCGGCTTCATTGAAAGGGCAATTAACCCCGGGGGGCAGAGCGCCTCCGCGCTTGCCCAGCTGCCGGCTGGTTCCCCGGGCGACGCGGGTTCTTGGGGCCGGGACGGGGCTTTCGCGGCGCCTCTGGAAGGGGCTCAGCGGCCTTCAAGCCCTCAGGGGCATGGCCTCGGATCAGTTTTCTTCCCAGTAACCTTTCAATATCGTGAAGTCGCCCTGATTCATCGGCTGAAACCAGGGAGATCGCAAGCCCCCCTGCGCCGGCACGACCGGTCCGACCGATCCTATGGACATAGTCTGCCGGGACATCTGGCAGCTCGTAATTAACTACATGCGGGAGTTCAGGGATATCTAGACCCCGGGCGGCAATATCAGTTGCCACAAGGACCTGAACGCGGTTTTCCTTGAAGTCCTGCAGTGCGCGTGTCCGAGCAGTCTGACTCTTATTGCCATGAATGACGCCGACCTGGAAGCCATCGCGCTCAAGTTGCTGCGCCAGACGGTTGGCGCCATGCTTGGTCCTGGTGAAAACCAGAGTTTGTCCCCAGAGTCCGCTCGTAATCAAATGAATCAGTAAAGACTTCTTGTGATCCTTCTGGACGATATATGCTTGTTGCTCGACGCGTTCTGCTGGTGCATTACGCGGTGCGACTTCGATGCTCTGGGGGTTTTTGAGGAGTGAGGCCGCAAGATCGCGGATATCCTTCGAGAAGGTTGCCGAGAACAAGAGTGATTGGCGTGTCCTTGGCATCAGGGAAAGAATTTTTCGAATGTCACGGATAAAACCCATGTCCAGCATGCGGTCGGCTTCATCCAGTACCACGATTTCGATGCTATTGAGCTGGATTTCTCCTTGGGAATGGAGATCAAGCAAACGGCCGGGAGTTGCCACGACAATATCAGGCCGGCGCCTCAGAGCATCGATCTGCGGTCTGAGTCCAACGCCACCAAACAGAACGGCCTGTGTGATGGGGGTCTGGGCACCATAGGTGTGAATGCTCTCGCTGACCTGCGCTGCAAGCTCGCGGGTTGGGACAACGACTAGTACGGATGGCCCATTGGTCGGACGGGACTTTCGGGTCAAAAGGCGCTGAAGTATTGGCAAAGTGAAAGCAGCGGTTTTGCCTGTTCCGGTCTGAGCCGCGGCTAAAAGGTCATGCCCTTCCAGAATGCTCGGAATGGCTTTCTCCTGAATAGGGGTCGGAGTCTCATAGCCTTTATGGGACAGGGCATCGATCAGACAGGGATCAAGGCCCAGGGAAGAAAATTTCATGTAGAAGAAGTCCTGTGCTCCCAAAGTAAGCAGTGCTCACCGGAAGGAGTTTATTAATGGAATTGGGCGAGAAGAGTGCACATGGCCCCTCGAGGGTTTCTCGCTGTGAAAACTGCCGTCACGCCGAGACCTTGGGGGTCAATCGGCCTGACGACTTGGCTTGGTCAGATGACGGCAATCCCTGGGATCCCTCGATCCCGGGCGATTAAGCCATGGTTTATTTTGACGGCTGGGAAGTTCCAGGGATTACGGGGAAGCAGGATTCGGCCGCCTTCTTGGCGCCCTTTAGCCGGTCACGTAATTCCTTGGATTTTGGCGGATCGCGGAACTCGCCACCCTTGTCGCCTGGGGTGTCGAACATATAAGTAAAGGTCAGGGATTCTGAATAATCCTGAAAACTGATCAGGCCAGCGATCCGGTCGATGGCGCAGACGCAATGGTACATGTTATCAAGATTGCTGCCTCCGTGCTCGGCCATACATTGCATGACATATTCAACACGCGCCTGAGTGGGAAAGTCATTGACTAAGGCGGCCGGCTCTTTTGTTGAGGGTTCGGCCTTCTTGTTCTTTGCCGCCCATGCGGGATGCGACAGGGTGACAGGCAAAATGAAGAGCAGGGCGAGGCGGCGGAGAGAGACTTTTTTCATGGCTTCTTTACGATCAGATGAGTCATGGGGAATGATAATCGACCCGAGGGATGCATGGAATCCGCCGCAACGTTCTATTCGGCGACGGCGAAATCAACGATTTCACGAAGCTTCTGGTTCATGGTCTCGGCAAACTGATTGAGTCTTGGGTCTTTGTTGTGGGTGGGCAAAAGATGTGTGGTGACAATCACCTTCCCGTTCTCAATGCGAAGCGCGATGTTGCAAGGCATCCAGGCGACCGTTTCTGGGGACATTTCCAGCATCACCCGGGCTTCTGTCAGGTTGCAGAACTGCAGGGTGTCGTAATCGGGAAAGGCGATGCCTTCCCGCTCGCGAATGACACTGCCGATCTTGTTGTGGCCGGTAATCCTGAAATTCCGTTCCGTAATCGCCAATTCGAGTTCCGCCATCACGTCCTGATAAGTTTTTTTTTCGGTTTCCCTGCTGTAATAGGCCATCGAGGCACCATCGGGTGCGCAGGCGCTCAGCATCAAACAGAAAAGGATAAGAAAAAATCGCAACATGAATCGGATACGGCATCGTTGGGATAGACGGCCCCAAATGGTTTTCAGAGGTTACCACTACCGGAGGCTCACGTGCTGAGGGAAGCGCTGACAGGGCTGGTTCTCTCTGGGGGGCGAGGCCGGAGGATGGGCGGCATGGATAAGGGCCTGGTGCCTTATCAAGGGCGTGCACTTGTTCTCTATGCAGTGGATGCACTCAGAGCCCACACCGATAGGATCCTCGTCAATGCCAACCGAAACATTGGGGCGTATCAGGAATTGGGATATCCGGTCGTTTCTGACCCTGATTCTGATTTTAGGGGGCCCCTGTCGGGGATCCTTGCCGGAATGCGGGCCGCTTCCAGTCGTTGGATGCTGACGGTTCCCTGTGACATGCCCAAGGTCACTGGAGAGATTCTCTCAAGATTGCTTGATGTTGCCCTGGAATCCGGAGACGTTTCACTGCTGATCGCCCATGATGGCGAAAGGCTTCAGCCGCTTCTGATGTTGGCTTCGACAGATCTTGAAGAATCGCTCGAGGATTATCTCAATTCAGGCGGGCGAAGGGTCGATCAGTGGGTCGAGACAATCCCGCACCGGAGGGTGGATCTAAGTCATTCGCGCTCTGCATTGGTTAACTTTAACGACTTTGATGCACTTGATCAGCCTGGGAGTGAATCACATGACTGAAGCCCGCCCCCCCGTTCCTCCATTTGACGAGAGTATGGCTAAACAGAAAATTCGGATGGCCGAGGATGCCTGGAATAGTCGCGATCCAGATCGCGTGGTTTTGGCCTATACGCCCGATAGTCAGTGGCGAAACCGTGCTCAATTCCTTGAAGGAAGAGGAGAGATCCGTGATTTTCTGGTTAGAAAGTGGCAGACCGAACTCGACTATCGCTTGTGTAAGGAGCTCTGGGCCTTTGGTTTCAATCGGATTGCTGTTCGCTTTGCCTATGAATGGCGCGATCAGGAAGGGCGCTGGTTCAGATCCTACGGCAACGAGAACTGGGAGTTTGACCCGAGTGGACTGATGCGGGTCCGCATCGCCAGCATCAATGATCTAGCCATTGGGCCAGAGGAGAGGAAATTTGACTGGGAACTGGGACGTCGGCCGGATGAGCATCCGGGATTAACCGCGCTGGGGCTTTGATCCTCCCGAAGTCAGACGTTCACTCAAGATAGCCCTTGAGGGTGGCTGGCCCGAGATGTCGAATCAGAAGGCTTTTGAAATTCCAAGCCTTAGGACCTGCGGTCTCCTTAAGCTCGATCTGCTTGCCGATTCGATGTCCGATGGCAATGCCGCCTCGATAGAGTACTCGATTGCCCGCCACCCGCGGGACTCTGGGCCCTGGGGTTACAATCCCCTCAAGGCAAAGAGGGTCGCAGGCACTCAGGACCACCAGGTCGTCCTCCCCCTGAAAGGCTTGAGCCCGTCTGAGACCTTCGACGGCCTCAGGAAGGGCAAATTGCTCCCCGAAGGCGCCTGCGACAAATCGTCCGCCACGGACGTCCCCACGGATCTCCATTCGTCTGAGATGAGGAAGCAAGACCATCCAGGGTGGCATGAGCGTCTCGGTTTCCAGAAGCGCCTTGAAAAGAACGCCATAGCGACGTAGCAGAGTCCGAACCAATCCGTCAATTTCGGGTTCGCTAAACGGCGTTGCTTTTTCATGGGGTAAGGCCGTCTGAACCAGATTCCAGCGTCCGGCCTCATCCAGTCCAAAGCGGTATTGACGGTATTTTTGACGACGCTGCTCTGGAACCAGGAGACCCCGAAGCCCGCTGAAGCCATCGGAGTAAACCCAGCCCCGGGCCACCAGTTCCCCGATGGTATTCTCCGCTTGAGAGGGCAGAAGTCCTGTGGTTTCGGTGATTTCATCAAAGAAGAGAGATCCCTTTTCGGTCATGCACTTGATGATGTGCTTTGCGGCTGTGCTCAGGCCTTGGTGCTCAGGTGAGATCCCTTGCGATTGCCAGCCACTCAGTCGACGGCGGGTACAAAGTGCGATGGGTGTCGTCCGAAGGGGGCTGGATCCTGAGCGCGGGCTTCTTAACCGTGACCAGACGATCTTGCCGGACAAGCAGAGTTGATCCAGCCAGGCAGGGTCGTAATGCGCAAGTCGCGCGGGTAACAGATCACCTTCCCAGCATCGAGCCGGTACCTCATATCCCTCGAGTTGCTCCAGGGCGGCCGCAAGCCCGCTCGGACCCTCCGGCTGGTTTTCTGGGAGAACGCGGTGCCAACCAAACAAGAAGCGCATGAACTGTGAATGGCTGACAGCGGTGACCTCTTTTCGCTGTTCATACATGCGGGTGCGATGGATCCTGGCCAGAATCCTGCGATCACACCATTCGACCGTGTCTTTCCCGGTAAAAGATCCCTGCAAGATGCTGCCCTCGGCCTCCAGCGCAAAAAGCGCAGATTCTATTGCGCTGGAGGAGAGAGAGAGCGGGATTGCCAGCGCCTGATGCGTGACGGGACCGCAGACGCCGAGGCGAGCGCGAATGAGGTCCCTTAGCGCGTCTTCGGGGCTGGGAGACGGGCTTAAAAGGGCCTCCGGGAGGTGGGTTTCTATCGCTTCTGGTTCCATCAAAAGCTCCGTCCCTGAGAAACTAAAGACGCTTTTGATCCAGGGGATCCGCTCGCTTGCAAACCAGAGGCTATGGGCTCCCTGCTGAAGACGTACCGCTCTATGATGACTTTGAAGCTGCTTTAGAAGGGTGTGAGTGGAAGCGTCCACTTCATTGTCGATCAGATAGCCCAACGTCATCAGGGCATCATGGGTTTCATCCAGGGTCGCCATGTCGGGCCAGACGTTTTTAAGAACCTGTTCAACTCTCGCGGGATCCAGCACGGTAAGGTCACTGGCCTCTTCGGGATCCAGCCAGCGCCTGGAAACCACGGCCCGGGTTCGTCGCTCCTCAAGTGGAGCGCCATCCAGAAAACTGTAGGCTCGCGCGTTGACGATTTCTGCGGCAAGGGGGGAGGGCTCTCTGAGATCTCGGGCTTCGATTTTTATTCGGCCCTCTTCGATGTCACGAAGGACCGTTTCAAGCCGCTCGATATCCATGGCATCGTGAAGGCAATCACTGATGGTCTGATTGACCAGAGGGTGATCCGGAATCTCGCGGTCTCCGACGATGTTCTCTAGACAGGCCAACTGGTCCGGAAAAACGGCGGTGACCAGATCCTCCGATTGCATCCTCACCAGATAGGGGGGGGTCTTTCTTCCTCCTTGAAAGCGACGAATGGCCAGCGAACACACCCCATTCCAACGCCATCGGGCGGTAAACATGGGCGCATCCAAAAGGGCTTGGATCAGAATGTCGCGCACGGTTTTGCTTGAGAGATAGCGCGAGACGCCCGCAAGATCAAAGCTCTGGCTCGTTCCCAGCGAGAGGAGAACTGCATCCTCTGTCGCCGCGGCTTGGAGTTCAAAATTAAAAGAACGGCAAAAGCGTTTTCGAAGGGCAAGCCCCCAGGCTCGATTGGCGCGGGTGCCCCATGGTGCATGGATGATCAGCTGCATGCCGCCGGCTTCGTCAAAAAAACGCTCAAAGATAAGGGTCTCGAATGTCGGCAGGCAGCGGAGCGTTCGATAGGCTATGAAAAGATAATTCACCGCCTGAGTCAGAGCATTCCTTGGCAGGTGGAGGCGGGTGCTCAGATTCTCGACGGCGATTTCTACGACGGAAGAGTCCTTACCGGATTCAAAAATGTCCATGAGTTCGCTTCGAAGCCGCGAAATGGCAAGAGAGAGTTCATGGCTTCTGCCGGGCGCCTCACCAAACCAGAAGGGTATGCTGGGTGGCTGGTTATGGGCGTCCTCGACGCGGAGGTTGCCTTGATCGAGACGAAGGACCCGCCAGCTCGCGTTGCCCAGCTGGAAGATGTCACCGGCCATGCTTTCGATCGCGAAATCTTCATCGA
Source organism: Pseudomonadota bacterium (assembly GCA_041178325.1). Classification (GTDB taxonomy): domain Bacteria; phylum Pseudomonadota; class Gammaproteobacteria; order Methylococcales; family Methylococcaceae; genus UBA6136. The sequence goes on along the minus strand of JBEGVN010000002.1, from coordinate 17,058 downwards.
CGGTCCCGATGAATTCCCCCTGTGGTTCGAGGATTACGCGGTAATCAGCGTTATCAGGAATGGCGCCGCCACAGGTGACCGCAGTGAGTCGGGCGCCTTTTCTCGGGCGCAATTTTTGGTGGATCCGATCCCGGTGAAGGTAGGCTGCCCGCTGGCCGCGGGATGTGGCGTAGCCTGAGGCGAGCATCTCGATAACCTGCTGGAATTCTTCGAGAGAAAGGTTCCGATACGGGTGAGCTCGACAGACGAGGGCGAAGAGCTCTTCTTCGCTGATCTCTTCACAGGCCACGATAGCGACGATCTGCTGGGCAAGCACATCGATAGGTTTTTCAGGGATGCGGAGCACATCCAGTTCACCTCGGGATACCGCATCGACCAGAGCGATGCACTCAATCAGATCATCCCGACTGGTTGGGAACAGTCGCCCCTTGGGTTTTCCTCCCTGGAAGTGGCCGGATCGCCCGACGCGTTGGAGGAGGGTCGAGATGGAATGGGTGCTACCGAACTGGCACACCAGATCCACATCACCCACGTCGATCCCCAGTTCAAGTGAGGCTGTGGCTACCAGAGCTTTGAGTTGGCCCGTCTTGAGGCGATCTTCAGCGTCCAGTCGCTGTTCTTTCGAAAGGCTGCCGTGATGGGAGGTGACCGCCTCGTTTCCGATGCGTTCTGAGAGTGCACGAGCTATTCGCTCTGACAGCCTTCGGCTGTTCACGAAAATCAGGGTGATGCGATGGTCGCAGATGAGCGCGGCCATCCGATCATAAAGATCGCTGGCTTGCTCTGCCGAGAGAACAGCCTCAAGAGGAAGTCCTGGGGTTTCGATCGAAAGATCGAGGCTGCGTTGATGTCCCTGGTTCACGATCCTGCAGACTTTGCTGCCGGTCAGGAATTCGGCAACCCGTTGGATGGGATTCTGGGTCGCCGAAAGTCCTATCCGCTGAGGGCGACTAGGTGTGATCCGTTCGAGGCGCTCCAAGGAAAGCGCAAGATGAGCGCCACGCTTGCTTTCCAGTAGGGCATGAATTTCGTCAACAATGACTGTTTTGACGCCTGAGAGCATTCGGCGTCCGCTGTCACTCGTGAGCAGGATATATAGCGATTCCGGGGTTGTGACAAGAATATGTGGTGGGGTTTTTCCCATTTGGGCCCGTTCGCTGGCAGGGGTGTCTCCCGTTCTGACCTTGGTTCGAATGGGGGGGAGATGGCATCCCCCGATGGCCAGTTGCTCAAGGACACCTGCGAGAGGGGCTTCCAGATTTTTTTTAATGTCGTTGCTGAGCGCTTTGAGTGGCGATACGTAAAGGATCCGGGTCTGGTCTTGAAGTGATCCGGATATCGCCTCCTCAATCAGGTGGTGGATCGCGGTCAGAAATGCAGCCAGCGTCTTACCGGAACCCGTTGGTGCCGAGATGAGGGTGTCATGGCCAGCCAAAATCTCGGCCCAGGCGTGAGTCTGAGCCGGTGTGGGACCTTCAAAGGTCGATTCGAACCAATGTCTGACCGCGGGATGGTATCGTCGAGTGGGCATTCGCTCGGGTTGCGGTCGCCGGCGGGGTCTTACGGGTGGGTGTGTGGTGTCGGGGTGACTTCGCCGTGGAGATGGCTAACGGGAACCTCGGTCGCGTTGCTCGTTTTTACGGCAACGCCATGACCATAAACCATCATGGCGCCAAGGTCTGCCCCTAAAGCCAGTGCGGCCGCGAGAAGAACGGTAAGAATATTGCTCAGTGTCCGGGCCATCAGATCTTTTGGAAGCCCCCATAGGATGCGCCAGAGAGCAAGGCTTACGGAGATAACGCCAACCACGATGCCTGCGTGTTCGTGATGTTCCATGAGAGCGTGCGTCACGGCGTCATGGGGGGTATGGAATGCGGCGTAGAATCCCGCCGCAATCGTCGGAAGCGTTGAAAGAGCGCCCAAGCCCAGCAGTTGAGTCCCCAAGCGGCGCCATCCGTGAAGCTTGAAAATAGCTCCGAGGCTATCAATCACGATAAAGGAAGCCAGAAGGGCAATCGGGAAATGGACGAGCAAGGGATGAATGTTCATGCCAAGCAACTCGATTCCAGAGAATAGCGACCATCCTCCTGCCATGGCCGAAATCACGGCTTCAAGCAGTTTGTCGACGAGCCCGAGCAAACCGGACTCACTGTCGTGACCTCCGTGGATGGCAGGGAGTGGGCTCAGGAAGTGCGTGACGATGAGTTCGAAGGTGCTGGTTGGCATATGCTTCTCTTTTTTCGCTGAGGGGCCGAAAGGCGTTCCATCTTAGTCCGCCATTTTTCTTGCAAGTTTCAAGCGTAGAGCCATGAATGCTGGCTGTCCAACGAAAGCCCCCTATTTTCCTCATTAATAAGTCGTTTTCCGGCGGCAATGACTTCATTGAGGCCTTCGACAAGCGGCATTTCGTTGAGCTCTTCGGGGTCAAACCAACCGGCATCCAGAGCATCGGAGCCTGGTGTTGCGGCAGTTTTATCCTCTGAGGGTGAAAGCGTAGCCAGAAAGTCGATAATCACATAGTGAAATCCGTCGATCTGTCGGTCAGCGATGGCAACTATTTTTCCTGGGGTCGCGCGAATGCCAGTTTCCTCCCAGATCTCCCTGCTGCAGCAGGCCGTAAGGCTTTCCCCTGGTTCAAGGCGCCCTCCCGGAATATGCCATTCGCCCGCGCGAGGGGGATTTTTTCGAGCCACAAGCAGGACAAAGCCTTGATCATTAAAGACGAGTCCGCCCACGCCTACGGCAGGAATCGGACTCTCCCTACAGCCTTTATTGTCCATCTGGTTCTCTTGCATCGGTTGTGGCCCCACAGAGCAGTTAGAATGACCCACATCACGGGCCTAATTTTGAATATCTCGAACTAGCGTCGGCCCCAAGGAGGAGCAGTGCCAATCTACGAGTACCGATGTAAATCATGTGGTCATGAAATGGAAGCCTTTCAGAGGCTCTCAGATGATCCCCTCAAAGAATGCCCGAATTGCGGTGATCTTGGGCTTTCGAAGCTTATATCTGCCGCCGGTTTCCGGCTCAAAGGCGGTGGTTGGTATGAGACCGATTTCAAGGGAGCTTCGGACAAGAAGAAGAATCTTGCCGGTGGGGATAGTGCGCCAAAGACGGATGCCCCTAAAGCGCAGTCTACCTCGGAATAGACCATTTCAATTGGGGTTTAAAAGCCTTATTCTGAACGGGGTGCGGTAAATCCAGTCCGCTGCACCCAACCTAATCTCGAGCGGGTGCGCAACATGAGAATTCCTGAGCTTTTGATTCAGACCCTGATTTGGCTTCCTGCAGTGATCGCTTTTTCCAGGGGCTGTCGGCATCGATGGCTGATTGCAGGGATTTGCGCAGTGATTGCTGCCAGCGATTTTTACGACTTTGCTCATCTGCTATCGGCGCGTAACGCCCGGCACTCTATGTACCTGTTTACGGCAGAAGTTCTGGTCTGGCTGCCTACATTCATCCTGTCGATTTATGCCCGTAAACCGGGGGATGCTCAGGAAGAGGGCTGGTAACTGCTTGAGGCCGAAAGGCCTCCTCCACGGTTAGAGTGACGCGTAGGTCATCCCGATCAGAATCAGCAGGTAGACCCAGCGGGGCAGATGGTTTCTGTAGTTGCTGCACCCAAAATCATCGACGACCGAGAGGCTTTCTCCAAAAGCCTGGAGGAAGAGGATTGCAAATGGGGTCGTTTCTTCGGTCATGGCAAGTCCCGTCTTTGTCTTATTTTTTGATTCACCAGGCCTTCGGGCAACACGCCTTTGGCCGCGTGGGTGCAATGAAGCATCCCACAACATGTTGTCGAAATCGTATCAAACTCTTATCCCGATTGACAGGTAATCGTCTCGCTGAAAAAGGTGGTCTGGTTCAACTTTAAGGGCTTTTTCCTTGCGGGATCGTTGGTCCAGTGCCCGTTTTGTCCGTCAGGATCTCACCCGAAATGGGGATCAGATGACCCTTGGTGTACATGCATTGAAGATAATTGATATCAAAGTGGAGCTGGGCTTCCTCAAGGGACTTAGGCTTGTGTGAGCATCCTAGAAGTTCCTCGTGAGCAAAAGTCCGACAGGCTTTTTCATCTTTCCGAAACTGGCTTTCAGTGGCCTTGTCACCGGGCAGGGCCAAGGCGCTTGGGCCGCTAGGAACAGTGGAGCAGCCGACAAGGAGCATCGTTAGTAAAAGTGCGCTGGTTTTTTTTAGCATGTGCTGAATCTCTGAAGTTTACGTTGCCGCTAACGGCGTCCGCCAAAGCCGCCATGAAAGCCTCCACCGGCCCATCCTCGCCCCCCCCAGCCACCACGACCATAATAGCCATGATTCCAACCACCATACCGGCCATAATAGCCGCCGTAATAAGGGTAGCCGAACCCACCATAGCCATAGTAGGGCCGATAGCCGTAACCGTTGCCGTACGCTGAGTAGCCGCTAGCGCAGCCGCTGAGGGTGGCAAGCCCAAGCAGTGTGATGCTGATCAGAAAGGGTAGTTTCCGCATGGTGCGATTTCCTGAAGCTTTACTAAGGGCTGTTTTTGGGTGGGATAGTCATTCCTGGCGTCTGTCGCAGAAACTGCACATACAGATTCTCGGCCTGCTCACGGGTGATTTCGCCGCGATCTTCGCGCTCTGCAAGTTGAATGGCATAACTTCCTAAGGCGTGACGAGCCTCGATGCCTTCAGGGAGTGACTGATCCCAAATGGCATCTGTCGCTGTCACGATGCAGCGGACCTGAGCGGCTTTGTGCCCCGTCGTTTCCGGAAACTGGTCAGTACAGCTCTTGACAGCCAGCGCAGCCTTTTCCTCGGCATCTGATTGCTGAGAGGAGGGTCGACCTGATGGACTTCCAATGCCATTTGAGTTGCCGGAAAGCGGACGGTAGTCGTAGCAGCCGAAGGCGAGTAGTGCTGAGGCACTGATCAAGAATGTCCGAATGAGGCGAAGACCTGACTTTGCGTGTCCGGACATCAAAAGTCTCCCAGGGAAGGGTATCGATATTTTCTGGATGGAGTCTGAGGCCAGACTTGGTCCAAAGTCTATCAACTTGTGCCGAGACTGAGTTCCGCCTTGTGAAGGTATGGAATGCTTTTGGTGAAGTCCATGCGAAACCGGTTGAGAAATTCAGTATCCAGGGTCGCTTTAGTGCCGTCCTCGTGATCGAGATAACCGATCAAGCTGAGGAAGGTGACCACGCCGGCCTGATAAGCATCAAAGCCCCCCTCACGAAGCAGTCTTCGAACAGTATCAAAAGGTTGATTGGCGTCGGGACCTAGTTTATCCCCGAATCGCTCAAGGGCGATCTCTCTAAGATGCTGCAGGGCTAGCCTAACGAAGTCCCGATTGAATCGACCGAGAAAGTAGACCCCTCCCACAGCAAGATTGGTCGTAATGAACCAAGCCAACATCCTTTCACGATCTTCATCGCTACGGTTAAGAAAGATGTCGGACAGGGTCTCTTCGGAAATCCCATACTCGACAGATTCGAGTTCCAGGCGTTCCTCGAAGTCGGAATAGGCCCCCTTGCAAGAGGCTTCGGTGAATTCCAGAAGTTGGATCACCAACCTTTCAGGGGTGATGGGCTGTCCGTCAGAAAGTTGGTTCATTCTGGCATCGGCTGGCGGACTGTAGTGTCAGTCCTTGGTTGCGTAACCCATCATTATGAAGTGAAAAACGGCCTGTGTCACGACTTTGGATTTGCTATCGCCTTGTTTTAGGGGGGGGAGGCCAAGGACATCGCCGGCGCTCTCTTCTCTCGATCGCGCTTTGATGAGGTTAGCGCTGAATTTCTAGCGAAGGGAATAGGCTTGATTTCTGATCGTCATTATTTTTGATGACGAAAGGCGCGGAGAGATTGGCTATTTTATACGAATAACCAATCGGTTCCGGGGTATATCTAAAATAATGTGGTTGCGAATTGCTTTGTTTGTCATTTTGGTTTTTTCGGGGAACCCTTTTGTTAAGCCTGATGCAGAAGGGAAAAACGTCCTTAATTTTATGAGTGAATTCATTTCGGAAATGATTGAAAGGACATTTTTGTTTCTTGGTGAGGGTGTTTATCGACATGGCAATGTCATCATGGAATCATCAGGAGCTAGCGCAATAAAGATTTCGGATGAATGTCTTGGAGCGGATGCGATGCTGATCCTTTTTTCTTCCATCATCGTTTATCCATCAAGAATTAAAGATAAATTTTTGGGTTTAATGGTGGGATTCGCCTTATTCCAGGCAGTAAATTTCGCCAGAATCATTTCTCTGTACTATGTTAATAAATTGCATCATGCATACTTTGAGTTAATGCATGACTATGTTTGGCAGGGGGTGGTTATTCTGATGGTGGCAGGGTACTTCTGGATCTGGCTTAGATGCTGCACACGGGGGATTATCAGGGTTTCATAGGGATGGGCCGATGTCATCGGTCGGTCATCAGCGGGTGACGAAGAATGATCACACCTAATATGTCAGATTAGGCTGCTTCAATATTCTTCAATTTCGATCAGATGATCAACATGGTTTTCAGGGTTTAGGGCCGTCAGAATGGTTTTGACGGAACTGCTTTCGCCAGTTTTTTGGCGAAGTCTTTGCTGATGCGTTCGAAGTGTTGGCGTACCGATCATCATCTTTACTTTGATCTCATCTGATGAGAGCCCCATCATTAGATACTTGAGTACTAGCGTTTCAGCCTTGGTCAAGTTGTACTTGTCTGCGACCCTTTTGACGGCATCCGAGTAGTAGGTATCCAGAGTCTGGACTTCAATGCAGACAGAGGCAGGGTTGACGTTAGGTTTTAAGTCCGAAGGGCGACGCAGAGGGGTAACCTTTAGTAGAAGCCTACTTTCCGTGTCCCCATCATGGGGAGCGCGGAGAAGAATTGTCTTTGCGTCTGCACTGCCATTGAAAATATTTTCACGAAATCTAGATTCCCGCACCCCATTGATTCCGACCAGACGATTGTTCTTGAACTGAAGGGCATCGTGCCATCGAATGGCGTGATCGCTTGTCTGGCTTGCGGCAAGAAGATCCAGGTTCTCATCGAGTATAAAAATAGATGCGTTAGAGCTAATCACAGGCCAATCCATTGAACACCCATAATCGGGTATACGAGGATGCTATCTTCCTTGGGGCTGGTGCAACATCATCACTATTGATGATTCTTCGGCTCGCAGGTGAAAAATACGTATTTAAACGTATTCCCTGGTCTTCCCTGTACGTTTGTGGCTACGTGTTGGGCTCGTAATTGAGCAAGGGTGTCAAGCTTTATTTCCTCACTAATCCACAGCACGGTCGTCGCGAGGTAATGGCTGGGTATCCTTGCGCTGACATTGAATTATCGGGAGTGGACCTGCCCTTCCTGTTCGAGCCTTTTGGATTGGGACATCAAAGCCGCAGGACTTGCGGTGTTCGCCTTTGGAGAGAGCGTTAGGCTTGTGTCGCCAAACGGCATGAGCAGTTCTCGATGAATTAGGAATTCTCTGCCTTCAGGGAGAAGAGTAGTCAAAACTCGATTGTCTGGGTCGAGATCCAGTTGATGTTCCTCAAGGTCTTCGCAATCATGCGGATCGGAACATTCAGGTCATCGATCTACAGTTAGGCAAAAGGGATCTATTAGCACCGACTGGGAGACTTTTGTTGACGATTTGCAGCTATTACGCGGGATCTTTTGATCCAAAGAACACAGCCAGGTCTTGCTCGTGCAAGGCAGGGGGCAAGAGCCTTAGAAACAAACCCAAGACAACTGAAGGTCATCGGGTCGTTTTTCGGACTCAGTTGAATGTCGGAGTATCGGTCTCACCGGTAGCACAGGATTACAGGAACTCAGGGACAGCAGTCATTTAAATTCGGAGGGAAGCATGACGATTGATCAATGGAAAGAGTTTCTTTTTTACTGCTTTGTTTTGAACTATGGGATTCTGGTTTTCTGGGCATTCATGTTTTGGTTCTGGCGGGATGGCATTTATCGAATGCATCGGAAGTGGTTCATGATCTCTAAAGAGCAATTCAATTCAAGTCACCATCTTCTTATGAGCATCTACAAAATTGGCATCATCCTGTTCACCCTTATGCCCTTTACGGCACTTTGCCTGATGAAGTCCTGAGTCAGGACCCTTCCCCGAAAAATTTTGGAAATTCGGGTCCTCTAGATTTCATTTATGGTTTCGAGAGCGGGTTTGAAATTAGCGCAAAGGCTCTTGATGCGTTTCGGAAAACGGTACTGAAAGGTGAAGATGCCAGGGGGGCTAGAGATGTATGCGGGAGTGCGTGAAGGCAACGTATCGTACCTTCGTACGAACCCACGAAAACCTTGGCGCCAAATTCTGTATCTTATTGAATCTCAAGAAGAACATCTTGAGATGGTGCCGAGGAGAGGACTTGAACCTCCACGAGTCGCCTCACATGTACCTGAAACATGCGTGTCTACCAATTTCACCACCTCGGCATGAGGGGTGACTCATCTGAGCCAGAGCCAGGCATTTTGATTATTCGACTTTCGCTTGTCAATAGTTAAGAATGGTGACATTGCTGATTTAATCCTTTGCGGGATCCGTCTGGTACGATTTCCGCCCATCTGCGCGCTGACGCGCAACTCATTCCATTCCGAGATAACACGTTGAGCTCCACCAAAAGCAAGAAGAGCAAGGTTAAAGATCCCTTTGCCGCCCGCGAGGCGGAAAAATACGAACGCCCTATAGCCAGTCGGGAGCTGATTCTCGATGTCATGCGAGAACAAGGAGTTCCCCTGACGGGCGAGGAAATTTCCGAGCTTGTGGGCGTCAAGGAAGAGGAAGATCTTGAATCCCTTCGTCGTCGCCTCAACGCAATGGAGCGAGATGGGCAGCTGCTTCGCAATCGAAAGGACCGCTACTGTGTTGTTAATCAGACCGACCTCATCGCCGGTCGGATCATTGCTCACCCCGATGGATTCGGCTTTCTTCGCCCGGATGATGGGGGTGAAGACCTTTATCTCTCTTCGCGTGAAATGCGATCACTCATGCACGATGATCGTGCATTGGTTTGCGTTCGAGGTGTGGATCGCCGCGGGCGACGCGAAGGCAGTGTCCTTCAGGTTCTTGAGCGAAAAACCCGCCGGGTCGTTGGTCGACTCAATGAAGAGCAGGGTATTTACTATGTCGTTCCTGACAACAAGTACCTGACTCACGATTTTCTGATCCCGAAGGAACACCTCGGTGAAGCGCAGTCGGGCCAGATCGTTGTGGTCGAGATTCTCGAACATCCTAGCCGGAGCCGTGACCCGATTGGGCGCGTCGCAGAGGTTCTGGGCGAACATCTAGCGCCTGGTATGGAAATTGAGGTCGCCATTCGGAGCTTTGATTTACCCGACAAGTGGCCTGAAACTGTTGAGAAGGAAATACAACGCTGGGGAAGACAGATTCCTGACGAGGCACGAGAAGGCAGGCAGGACATTCGTCATCTGCCATTGGTCACGATTGACGGTGAAGATGCCCGCGATTTTGATGACGCGGTTTATTGCGAGAGAACATCCAAGGGCTGGCGTTTGTTGGTCGCCATCGCGGATGTTTCTGCCTATGTAGTTCCCGGAACCGCGCTAGATGCAGAGGCCCAGAAACGGGGAACCTCGGTATATTTTCCGGATCGGGTGATCCCGATGCTCCCGGAAATTCTCTCCAATGGGTTGTGTTCACTTAATCCGCATGAAGACCGCCTCTGTATGGTATGCGAAATGTCGATTAGCCCTGAAGGCGAAATCGTCAAATCGACTTTCTTTTCCGGGTTGATGAATTCCCACGCCCGTTTCACCTACACAGAAGTGGCGGCGATTCTGGCCGGTGACCGAGGCCTTAGGAGCAAGAATAAAGCCCTTCTTACGCATGTTGAAGAATTGCATGCGCTTTATAGAGCTTTTCGCCGTGCGCGGGAGGATCGCTATGCCATTGATTTCGAAACCCAGGAATCCCGGATTGTTTTCGGAGAAGGTAAAAAGATCGAGCGCATTATTCCGGTCGTTCGAAATGATGCGCACAAGCTGATCGAGGAGTGCATGCTGGCGGCAAATACCGCGGCGGCAAAATTCCTTGAAAAGCATAAACTACCGCATCTGGTGCGCGTCCATGAGGGTCCGGGGCCTGAAAAACTATCCGATCTGAGAACCTTGCTGGGCCGTCTTGGTTTAAATCTGGGCGGAGACGAAAAACCATCTCCACAAGATTATTCAAAGCTGATCGAAGAAATTCATGGCCGTCCAGATGAACACCTGATTCAGACGGTACTCCTTCGCTCAATGTCTCAAGCGGTCTACAGCCCCGAGCAGAAAGGACATTTTGGCCTTGCACTTGAGCGATACACTCACTTTACCTCGCCGATTCGTCGCTATCCTGACCTGCTGGTCCACAGGGCCATTCGTTATGCGATCGAACGCAAGGAAAAAGGCCGTTATTTTTACAGCGCTTCAGATATGGCGCAGCTTGGCGAACATTGTTCCTTTACCGAGCGACGCGCAGATGAGGCGACTCGCAACGTTGTTGCCTGGCTTAAGTGCGAGTACATGCAGGACAAGTTGGGTGAGGAGTTACCGGGCGTCATCAGTGCTGTGACGGCTTTCGGCTTTTTTGTAGAGCTCAGGGATATTTTCATCGAAGGGTTGGTGCATGTTTCCAATCTGGATAAGGACTTCTTCCACTACGATCCCGCGGGGCTTAGCCTCAAGGGAGAGCGGACCGGCGTTACCTACCGCATGGGTGATGTGGTTCAAGTGATTGTGGCTCGCGTTAACCTCGACGACCGCAAGATTGACCTTGAGTTGGTCAAGAAGGTGGAGCCCTCCGTGGTAGAGGGAGCTCCCAGAGCGCCAAAAAAACGTAAGCGCCGGCGCACTTCGTGAAATCGCGGAGGAAAGTTGTTGGCCTCCATGCCGTTGAATCGGTGCTGGATGTCGGTCCTGAACGGATCGTTCAGGTTTGGGTCGATGCGTCGCGGGCCGATGCGAGGCTTTCCCGTCTTCTCGCGAGGTTTGCTGATGCGGGCATTCGGGTTCAGGAAACCCCAAAGCACAGATTGGATGCGATGTCAGATCGACAGGCGCATCAGGGGGTGGTGATTGAGTATCTTGCCCCGGATGACTTGGGTGAGGATGATCTCGATGACGCTCTAGAGCGCTTAGCTCGCCCGCCACTTTTGCTGGTTCTTGATCATGTGCAGGATCCTCACAACCTAGGCGCCTGTCTTCGCAGTGCCGATGCTGCTGGGGTCGATGGTGTGATCAGCACGAAAGATCAGTCAGCAGGGATTACCCCGGTAGTCTCCAAGGTGGCCAGTGGTGCGGCAGACACAATGCCCTATTACCGGGTTACTAATCTCGCCAGAACGCTCAAGAGCCTGAAGGACCGGGGGGTCTGGGTTGTCGGAGCGGCGGGTGAGGCCGAGCTTTCATATCATGAGGCTGACCTGACGGGGGGGCTGGCGATCGTCATGGGGGCTGAAGGCAAGGGACTTCGGCGGTTGACCAGAGAAAATTGCGATTTCCTTGTCAAAATACCAATGTTCGGATCGGTAGGAAGCCTAAATGTCTCTGTAGCGACCGGGGTATTGTTGTTTGAGGCCGTTCGTCAGCGCAAAACGAAATGAAAATTTGTTTCTACGTGTCAGGAAGTTATTGAGTTAGGCTTCATATGCCTCGACCTGCAAGATGCCAATTCATAGCAATGAGCGGCGTTAGAACCACAACTCCCATGACGATGAGATGGATCAATAGCTTCATCAGGTACGTTGGATGTAGGGACATCCAGGCGCGAAAATAGAATTCGGTAACCAACCTCCCCCAAAGCATCGATTTCCTCCTGAGCCGGCGCTCATTAGAATGCTCCTCTGGAGTCGACGAAGGGCTGTCCAAGATCAGCCAGTCCTTATTTCGCAAGATAGCAGGAACATTTTCAGTGAAACAAACACAGGATACCGTAAGAGCCCTGCGATGGACTGGCGTCGGTTTGGACGTGCTTGATCAGAGGCTTCTTCCCGGAAATATCGTTTTCAACACATATGCCAGTTCGCATGAGGTCTCTGAAGCGATTCGCACTATGCAGGTGCGTGGGGCTCCGGCCATTGGGATCGCTGCCGCCTATGGAGTCGTCCTGTCGGCTAAAGCCCGTTTTGCAGAGTCGCCCACAGCTTGGAAGGTACTGGTCCAAAAGGATTTGGAGGAATTGGCGGCATCTCGACCGACGGCGGTCAATTTGTTCTGGGCGTTGGATCGCATGGGCGGATTGATGAGTGAAATTGCTTCTGGCGATGACCCTGTTCCTCTCTTGGTTGCCGCTGCAAACCGTATCTTTGAGGATGATATCGCTGCAAATCTGGCCATGGGAGCGATGGGCGCTGAATATCTCAAGGGCTCAAAAGGTGTCCTGACGCATTGCAATACGGGATCTCTGGCAACCGGAGGTTATGGGACAGCCTTGGGAGTCATCCGAAGTGCATATGCTGAAACGCGGCTGGAGATTTTTGCAACGGAGACACGCCCATGGTCACAGGGCGCCCGTCTAACGGTTTGGGAGCTGAATCAGGATCGAATTCCGGCGACGTTGATCGCGGACTCGTCTGCGGCATTTCTCATGAAGGCTGGACGGGTCGGTTGGGTGATCGTCGGTGCGGATCGAATCGCTGCCAATGGCGATACGGCTAACAAGATCGGGACTTACGCCTTAGCGGTCGCCGCAAAGCATCATGGTCTTCGCGTTATGGTGGTCGCTCCAACGTCAACGATTGATTGGGCAACATCGGATGGATCTGACATCGAAATTGAGGAGAGGGATCCTTCGGAGTTGCTGACCGAAAGTTTCAGGCAAGCGGAAAGCGTCATTACAGCCTGGAATCCTGTTTTCGACGTAACGCCATCAAATTTGATTGATGTCATCGTTACGGAACGTGGGGTTGTCGAGAATCCCACAGCCGCATCCATGCAAAGTCTCACTGCCTGAAGGGGTCGATTAAGCCCTAGGCTGATCAATTAATCATGTTTCGTAGGAATTCGGATGTTAGACCCTAGGATTGTTAGAAGTGAATTGGATGAAGTTGCGAGCCAGCTGGCGCGCCGTGGATTTGAATTAGATAAGGCGGCTTTTGCCGTGCTTGAATCCAAGCGACGCGACGTTCAAGCGCGAACCCAGACGCTTCAGAGTGAACGTAATGCGCGTTCCAAAATGATTGGCCAGGCCAAAGCCCGTGGCGAGGATATTGCGCCGCTGCTCGCGGAAGTGGATTCCTTTGGTGACGAGCTTAAGAGAATGGAAGTAGAGCTTGAAGGAGTTCAGACGGCTCTCGAGGAAATCCTTCTAGGTGTTCCTAATATTCTGGATGCTGAAGTTCCGGAAGGGCGCGATGAAAACCAGAACGTTGAGATTCATCGTTGGGGAACGCCAAGAGTTTTCGACTTCGAGGTCAAGGATCACATCGCCATTGGTGCCGGTCTCGGCGGAATGGACTTTGAGTCGGCGACAAAGATCGCCGGTGCTCGCTTTGTGACCCTGAAGGGGCACATATCGCGACTTCAGAGAGCGCTCACCCAGTTCATGCTAGATGTTCACTCAGAGCAACACGGCTATCTTGAGACCTATGTGCCGTTGATGGTAAATGCTGAGAGTCTTAGAGGGACCGGACAGTTGCCCAAATTCGAGGCGGATCTTTTTAAGTTGGAAACGGATCCACCGTACTACTTGATTCCGACGGCCGAAGTGCCGGTTACCAATCTCGTGAGGAATGAGATCGTCGAGGCGGCGGCCTTACCTTTGCGTTTCGTATGCCACACGCCTTGTTTCCGGAGTGAGGCGGGTTCTTATGGAAAAGACACGCGGGGCATGATTCGTCAGCATCAGTTTGAAAAGGTCGAACTGGTCCAAATCGTTCGCCCCGAAGATTCGGTCTTAGCCCATGAAGCGCTAACAGGGCACGCAGAGGAAATCTTGAGGCGCTTGGGGCTTCCTTTCAGGCGGATGCTCCTGTGTGCTGGGGATACCGGATTCTCATCTGCGAAGACCTACGACCTTGAAGTCTGGCTTCCAGGACAGGATGCGTATCGTGAAATCTCTTCCTGCAGTAATTTCCGGGATTTTCAGGCGCGTCGACTTCAGGCGCGCTGGCGTAACCCCGAAACGGGGAAACCCGAGTTGGTTCACACGCTCAATGGTTCGGGCTTGGCTGTAGGCAGAACACTTATTGCCATCCTCGAGAACTATCAGGAAGCAGATGGCAGCGTCATGGTGCCGGAAGCATTGAGGTCTTATATGGGCGGGCTGGAGCGGTTGGCGTGAATTTCTTCTTTCCCTCCGAGCCTGCCGCAGAGGAGGCTGCTCCATCGATTCCGAAAAATCCTCTTAGGGATTTATTAGGTTCGGTTTTGGGGGATGCGCTGATCCTAGGGACTGACGCTATCCTCGCAAAGGCCGAGGGGGAAGTATTTGACTTTTCACCAGAAGTTGACTCTGCCTTGTGCGCCAGGCATATCGAAAATAGGGGGGCAGTACTTCGAGTTGCTGCCCAGCAGGAAGGGCCCTCAGAAATGCCTAAAGATCGGCCGGATGCAGGTTGGGTTCAGTCATTCCTCAAACTTTCATCTGATGCCGCCAGTGAGGTGGAGCGAGAAGTGTGGGGCCGCTTGCTTGCCCTTGAGATTGCCGAGCCGAGGGCGGTTTCGAGGCGGACGTTGCAATATTTGCACGCTATGGATCTGTGGGAGATCGAGGCTTTTGCCGAGTACTGTGCGTTTGCCTTTTCATTTGAATCCGGTTGGCGATTCATGTTCGAGGGAGAGGCTGCGCGCCGGGAAATCTGGTCATACGGACGGGAAATCGATCTGACCCAGCATTGGATCGACGTCGGGTTGTTATCTAGCGATCCCTCAACGCTCGCCTTGCGCAATGCCACAGGTCTGCGCGTCCTCTATCGTTCGAAGTCCTGGGAGGTTCGGTCGAGTGAAGCGGCGCCTTCTGAAGGAAGCCTCCCGATCCGCTATCGTAAGTTTTCATCGATTGGTCAGCAGATCAGCTCGGCCCTCAGCTTCAAGACCTTCAATGGGTATGCGCGAAACCTTATCCAGGCTCTGGACGCGCAGGGACAGGCTGTATTTAGCCCCTTGCCCGATGCAGGATAGCTGTTGTAATAAGAATTCTTGACCAAAACGCTGGGGAAATTGATAATCCTGAAAGCGTGTCGAATTTTGAGGATCTGAGAATGAGTGAAGAAGAAATCCGGTTTACTGATAGCGCGGCCGAGAAGGTCAGCGAGCTCATCGCGGAAGAAAATAATCCGAACTTGAAGTTGCGGGTATATGTGACCGGAGGTGGTTGTTCAGGATTTCAGTACGGGTTTACTTTTGACGAGGACGTTAACGACGATGACACCCAGATTGAAAAGAATGGAGTGACCGTCCTGGTCGACGCGATGAGCGTGCAGTACCTGACCGGTGCAGAGATCGACTACAGCGATGGTCTTTCAGGTTCTCAGTTCGTGATACGCAATCCGAACGCGCAAACAACGTGTGGCTGCGGATCATCCTTCTCGGTTTAAGCGCTTTCACCGAATGCTGAACAGGGCCCGGTTTTACCGGGCCTTTGCTTTTGCAAAGCATGAACTTTCACCAAGTTGAGCCTGCCATTCCCCTCACCGGGATCGCATGGATAGAATTCTCCCCTCAGATAACCATTTAAGACGAAAGGTGTAATACATGGGTGCATCGACCAAAGAGGCGATGGAGCTGATTAAAAGAGGTGCGGCCGAGGTCATACCGGAGGATGTCCTCCTCAAGCGACTGGGCGAAGGGCGACCGCTTCGGGTGAAGGCTGGATTCGATCCCACTGCTCCTGATTTGCACCTTGGGCACACAGTCTTGCTGAATAAGCTGAAGCAGTTTCAGGATCTGGGCCATCGGGCGCTGTTCCTTATAGGTGATTTCACCGGCATGATCGGTGATCCGACCGGAAAGAGCGTAACGCGAAAGCCTTTGACGCGTGAAGAGGTGCTTGAAAACGCCAAGTCTTATCAGGAGCAGATCTTCAAGATTCTGGATCCCGCAAAAACCGATGTCCTTTTTAACAGTGAATGGATGAACGCCATGGCGCCGAGCGATCTAATCGCACTGGCTGCTAAGCACACGGTAGCCCGGATGCTGGAGCGGGAGGATTTCAATAACCGATATAAAACCGGTCAACCAATTGCGATTCATGAATTTCTGTATCCATTGATTCAGGGGTATGACTCGGTTGCGATGCGAGCTGACGTGGAGCTAGGTGGTACAGATCAGAAATTCAACCTTCTAGTCGGGCGACAGTTGCAGGAAGCTTATGGCCAGCAGCCGCAGGTGGTCTTGACCATGCCGATCCTCGAAGGTCTCGATGGAGTTCAGAAGATGTCAAAGTCGTTGGGGAATTATGTCGGGATCACCGATGCCCCGGATGAGATGTTTGGCAAACTGATGTCAGTCTCCGATGAGCTCATGTGGCGATATATGGAGCTGCTCAGCGCTGAATCCATGGTGACCATTGGGGCATGGCGAAAGGCCTGCCAAGAAGGAGCCAACCCTCGGGATTACAAAGTAAAGTTTGCGCAGGAGATGATTGCACGATTCCACAGTCGAGGAGCGGCTGAAAAAGCGCTTGAAAATTTCGAGGCGCGTTTCAAGCAGGGGCTCGTCCCGGACGATTTGGTCGAAGTGGGGTTGGAGGCACCCGAGGAAGGTTATCCGATTGCCAACCTACTCAAAGATTTGAATCTGACGGCTTCGACTTCAGAGTCGATTCGAATGATTAAGCAGGGCGGCGTCAAAATCGATGGGGAAAAGGTTGAGGATGGAAAAATAAACCTTCAAAGGGGGGCTGCTGGCGTTATCCAGGTCGGCAAGCGTAAGTTCGCTAAGTTCGCCATCAAATAAAATTAAGCCAGTTCAGGCAATTGCAGAAAGATGACAGAATCAGGCTGAGCAGGTATTGACGGTTGTCGGGGATGTGTTCATAATGAGCGGCTCCTCACGGCTGAAGCGGTTGTGAGGGACGCCGGCAGGGAGCCGGCGGGGGGGTTGACAGGACTGGGAAGTTCGGTAAAATACCC
>JBEGVN010000001.1:0-2748 GCA_041178325.1 Pseudomonadota bacterium | reverse complement strand
TGAGTGGAAATCAGCATAACCTGATGGACCTTTTGAGCCAGCATTGAGATGATTCCGGGCATGGATTCCACATCCCTATTCACTGCCGCCTTGGGTCTTCAAGATCCCTGGAAAGTTGCTGAGATTCGTTTCGAGCCTGATCAAGGAGAGATCCACTTTGATCTTACTTGTGACGCCAAGCGACTGGGTTGTCCCGCCTGCGCGGCGACTGACCAATCGATTCATGATCGATCTCAGCGGACTTGGCAACACCTTCACTTTTTCCAGTTCAAAGCCTTTCTGCATGCGTCATTGCCCAGGGTAAAGTGCAATCAATGCGGTAAGGTCACCCAGGTTGAGGTTCCTTGGGCCCGCCCCGGTAGCGGCTTCACGTTGTTGATGGATGCCTTGGTTCTGACGTTGGCCAAGAAACTTCCAGTCTCCGCCATCGCCCAAATGTTTGGGGTCTCCGAGAATCGCATCTGGCGCGCCATCAACGTGCACGTGGCGTCGGCTCGTCAGGCAACGACCTATGCCGAAGTCACTGCCTTGGGCGTCGATGAGAAATTCGTCGGTCGCCGACTGGGTTATCTCACGCTCTTTCATGATCCTCTGACTCGCCGCGTCATCGGTACTGCAGAAGGCCGAAAGGCTGACACCTTTGAAACCTTCAAAGCCGATTTTGTGTGCCACCAGGGGCAGCCTGACGCCATTGAGTTCATCACAATGGATATGTCCAAATCCTTTCAGGCAGGAGCTCGGAAACAATTTCCGAAAGCCGAGATTTGCTTTGATGCATTCCATATCTCTCAGTTGGTCCACGATGCCGTCGACGAAGTCAGGCGAACTGAAGTGAAGCAGGATGCCTCCCTCAAAGGCTCACGTTGGGGGCTTCTCAAGTCCCCTGAGGATTGGTCCAGAGCCCAAATCAACGATATGCACTGGCTTCAACGTTCAGGCCTCAAGACCGCTAGGGCCTGGCGTATGAAGCAACGCTACAAAGAGCTGCATCTGATGTGTCGGGCCGGGGCAAATCCTGAGCCTCTCTATCGATCCTGGATCTCATGGGCCAAGCGAAGCCGCCTTGAACCCTTCAAACGTCTGGGAAGGACCCTTAAAAGCCATCTGCCGGGAATCCTGGCGGCGTATCGCTTGGGTGCAAGCAACGCTGTAGCCGAAAACATCAACAGTCAGATTCAGGCGGCCATCGTCAGGGCCAGAGGATTCAAGTCGCTACGCAACCTGACAAACATCATCTTCCTGACGACAGGAAAACTGTCGAATCTGCCGGCTAGCCCCTTCCAAAATCCGGGACCAGCGTGAAACCAGTTTCCACACAAAACGGTAGAGAACCGTAATTCGCAACATCGGCAGTGATTGGCTGCTCTCTTGCGCCAGTTTTTGCGCGTGGAATTTTTATCAGGCCGCGCTCAAGGTCGATGTCCTCATACCGAATCCGAAGTATCTCCATCATTCGCATGGCGGTTCCAAAAGCGATCAGGAGATACGGATATATCGCCTCTGATTTATCTGCAGAAGCGCAGCGCATAACCCGTTCCACCTGCTCAGTTGTCAGGTATGTGCGCTTTTCATTATCGAGCTTTAAGGCTTTTATTGGAGGGCTGGTGGAGATCCACTCCCATTCAACTGATCTGGTTATCAGGTGCCGGATGACGGCTAGTTCACGATTGATCGTAGCGTATGCAACCTCTTTTTCCGACCCGCCCTTTATCTTTGACGGTTCAGAGCGTCTGTCGCCACCCAGCACTGACTTATCTGATTTCCTCGCGGCAATGTAGGCTTCAATGTGTTCTTTCCGAATTTTGGAGAGGGGCATTGAGCCGAAGAAAGGTATCAAGTGATGGGCGAGGATGCTGGCTTTTCTTTTGAGGTCGCAGCCCTTTAGCTCGGCCTCCTTTTCAAGATACTTGGCCGCAGCATCGGAGAAGCGTAGCGCCACCTTCTTTCCTTTGGGGAGTGAAAGTCGGTCTTCCCGGCTATCAGTCTTGACCTTCTCTATGAATGACTCACACCCGGAACGAGTGACGCCGGCACTCTCAAGGCCGAGAACTCGATGGATTCTGATCCCATCAACCATGACATTAATGGTGAAGCGCCCATCCCCGTTTTTGAGGCGCTCAAGGGTTATTCCGTGTTCGCTGATGACTTCGCCCGGTTTGAGCGCCTTCTGATTCTTTGCCGTCAGTTTCTGAAATCGGACAGCCATGGACGGTATTTAGGGGAAGGGTGGGGCGTCTGCGCCATCTAAAACGTCGCTTTTGTCTGCCTTTAGGATTTCATCCGTTAGTTCACCCGGATATCGCTCCTGTTCGGCTACCGAAACGATGGTCGGCCAGTGAAGGCGCACCAAGCGCATATCAAGCAAGCCGCCACGAAATGCAATCTCCCAGGGGGCAAAGTCTCTTTCCTCTTCAATTCGGCGATCTACCAGAGCGCCGAAATCAGCATCCCACAGCAGCGGCTCATGGATGATCGTATTCACGATCAATTCTTCGTCGTGGGTCAGGAGATCCGGCGAGTGAATCGCCATATTGATGACCCGGCCAGCGTCATCAGGTGCCCATAGCTTCTCTGCGATTCCCGGCATGGTGGAATTCATGGCGGCTGTGGCCATGTCCTCAATAACTGACGAAATCGACCGGCGCTGCTTTCTGGAAAGAAGTTCCAGATTGAACTTGCAGCGGGGAGACATTCTGAGATTTAGGCCGGCGGTCTTATTTTTTTTCATATGCGCCCATTGTATGCCGT